>WQSX01000039.1 GCA_009787625.1 Oscillospiraceae bacterium | reverse complement strand
AAATGCTGTAAGAACACCCGCAGTGGCACGCCCGAAGGGATTCGAACCCCTGACCCACGGCTTAGAAGGCCGTTGCTCTATCCTGCTGAGCTACGGGCGCATATTTTTAGAGCCAAACGATTATACACTTTAAAAGGAAAAATTGTCAATAGAAAATTGTCGAAAATAAAATTTTATTAAACTCCCAAAGCGAAATTTACAACGGATTAGTGAGTGGAGCTTAGAGAGGAAATGCGACAAAATTAACTCTTAACCAACAAGCAACAACTCTCAACATTCGCTGTGCGCGGAAACATGTCTACTGCACAGACTTGAGTGACCGAAAAACCATCAAGAGCCTTTATATCCCGTGCCATGGTTGCGGGGTCGCAGGATACATAGACAATTCGCTTGGGGGACAGCTTTATGATTTTACTTGTCACACCCTTTGACAGCCCGCTTCTTGGGGGGTCTATGATTATACAGTCCGGTGAAATATCCGTATCCCACTTTGCCGCATCGGCGGAAATAAACTCAATATTCGGAAGTGCATTATAGCGGGCGTTTTTCTTGGCGGATTTGATTGCGTCGGCATTTATTTCTACGCCTAAGGCTTTTTGGGCATCTCTGCCGACAAAGATTGTAAAAACACCAACTCCACAATAGAGATCGAGTAGAGTCTCATTCTTATTCATTGCGGCATACTCGCGTGCTTTATTTAGCAGTAATATGGCGGCTTCAGTGTTGACCTGAAAGAAACCGGACACCTCAAATGTAAGACCGTCCAGCTCCTCCACGAAAGGCGGAGTTAGTCCGTCTCGGGCAGAGCGAACTTCAATTTTGCGTTTTGTATTATCAGGTGAGAGGTTTGCAATTGCGTGATTTATTTCATCTCGCAAGAGTTTGCAAATCTCAATTGGCACAATATCATGGCTGCCTGCCGAATAAAATCCCCAATTTTTGCCATCGCTATGTAAGACAGCTTTATTGCGATAGCCATCAGGTTTTCCGGTAGATAGAATTTCATCAGCCTTGATACTGATTCCTGATATCCGCTCAAGTGCATCATTGACACGTTTAAGTTTGACTTCGAGCTCATGCTCATACGATATATGCCGAAAATCGCACCCACCACAGAGTGGATAGTGTGGGCAATCAAGTTTTATGCGGTGGCCGGAAGGGGACATAATATCCACGATTTCTCCGAATGCAAATCTCTTTTGCGCCTTTGTTACTCTAACACTCAGAACATCACCCTGTGCGGAGTTACGCACGAAGATGACTCTTCCGTCCGAAAGCCGCCCGACACCTTCACCACTTGACCCATATCCTGTGATGGTTGTTTCATAAACTTCGCCTATCATTGCACCTTTCTCCTTATGCAGTGGTTTAGTTATCCTAGGGAGTATATTTTATCAAAAAATATATTTCATCGCAACCGTACTTTTCCTTTACAGAGTAGCTTACATACTATATACTTAGTATATTAACAAATTTTGGAGGTAGCGAATGAACGCAACTTATGAAAAACTACTTAAATGCCGTGATATAGTGCGGAGTAAGACTGATTTTGTGCCTAAGGTGGCGTTGGTACTCGGCTCAGGTTTAGGCGGATATGCTGATGAAATTGATGTGAAAGCGACAGTCAGTTACACTGAAATTGAAGGTTTTCCCGTGAGTACAGTTCCCGGACATCAGGGGCGGTTTGTTTTTGGCAATGTAGGAGATGTGCCTGTTGTTGTTATGCAAGGGCGTGTCCACTACTACGAAGGTTATTCGATGAATGACGTGGTTTTGCCGATTCGTCTGATGGGTCTTTTGGGTGCAGAAGTGCTTTTCTTAACAAATGCCTGCGGCGGAGTAAATCCTTCGTTTTCAGCGGGTGATTTTATGCTTATAAATGACTCAATTATGTTCAATGTGCCAAATCCGCTGATTGGCGAAAATATTGAAGAACTTGGAACAAGATTCCCTGATATGAGTGAGATTTATAAAAAGGACTTGCGTAAAAAAATTAAATCTGCGGCGAAAGCTCTTAATATAAAACTGCAAAAAGGTGTTTACATGCAGTTTTCAGGGCCTTCATTTGAAACTCCTGCGGATATTCGGCTGAGTGCGGCGGTTGGTGGCGATGTTGTGGGGATGAGCACAGCTTGCGAGGCAGTTGCGGCAAACCATATGGGGCTGAAAGTCTGCGGTATTTCATGTGTTTCTAATCTTGCGGCAGGCATATCTCCGACACCACTTACACATGACGAGGTTCAGGAGATGGCAGACAAGTCTGCACCGCAGTTTAAAGCACTTGTTACAGAATCAATAAAATTAATTGGGCAGGTATAAATATTAATTTAACTATTCAGTACTAGTGTCATTCTGCGCGAAGTCGCAGAATCCACTTAGAAAACACGACATATTTTGAACAATTTGGGCGATTTTGATAGAATGTGTACCGGATTCTGCGACTACGCGCAGAATGACGATAAGGTCCTGAATAGTCACCATAGTAATAAGTTTTGAGGTGCCTGATTGGAGAAAATTGAGCAGATACTAAACAAAGTTCGTAAGCCTGCCGGATATATCGGTGGGGAATACGGTCAAATTTCCAAGAGTGAAAATGACGTGAAACTCAAAATAGCGCTGTGTTTTCCGGACACATACGAGATTGGAATGTCCAATCTTGGGATTCGGATTTTATATGGTGTTCTCAATGGGATCGATGGCGTGTGGTGCCAGAGAGTTTTTGCGCCGTGGACTGATATGGAAGAAGAACTCCGAAATGTGGATATACCGCTTTTTGCGCTTGAAAGCCACGAAGCTATACGCGATTTTGATATAATTGCGTTTTCACTCGGATATGAACTGTCATACACAAACATGTTAAATATGCTTGACCTTGCAGGCATTGCGGTGAGAAGTGAGGAGCGTAGCGATACTGACCCGATTATCATCGCAGGTGGGTCATGTAGCTATAATCCTCTGCCTATGTCTGATTTTGTGGATTTGTTCGTTGTCGGCGAGGGTGAGGAAATAGCGCCTGAGCTTGTGTCGCTATACATGAAAAGTGAGAGCAAGGCGGATTTTCTGCTCAGTGCAAGTAAAGTCATAGGTTCATATGTGCCTAGCGTATATACCGAAAATTCACCTCCGATAAGTAAGCGGATTGTTAAAGACTTAGACAGTTCTTTTTTTCCAACAAATCCAATTATCCCGTCAGCATCAATAGTGCATGACAGGGCGATGATTGAACTGTTTCGTGGTTGCCGCAGAGGGTGCAAGTTTTGTTCTGCCGGGTACACGACGGGGCCGTTTAGGGTGCGCTCTCCAGAAAAACTAAAGGAGCAGGGGACAGCATCGCTTCTGAACTCAGGCTATGATGAGCTTGCGCTATTATCACTCAGCACCAGCGACTATCCGCATTTAGATGAGCTGTGTGACAGCCTTTTAGAGTGGTGTGAGCCGAGAAAAATAAATCTGAGTTTACCTTCACTCAGGGCGGATAATTTCAGCATTGATTTGATGCAACGCGTGCAGAAAGTAAGGAAATCGGGGCTGACATTTGCACCGGAAGCGGGGAGTCAGAGACTTCGCGACCATATAAACAAGAACATAACTGAAGAAGAGCTACTAGGTGCGTGTGCCGTGGCATTTAGTGGTGGGTATAACACCGTAAAACTATATTTTATGCTGGGTTTACCAACCGAGACTGATGATGATGTCATTGAAATCGCAAATCTTGCCCATAAAGTGCTTGATACATGGAAACAGCACACATATAACGAGCGCAGAGGTGTTCGCCTAACTGTTTCCACATCTTGCTTTATACCAAAGCCCCATACCCCGTTTGAAAGGGAGGGGCAAATAAGCATTTCCGAATATCTCAGGCGTGTAAACTTGCTCAAAGGTGCTATTAAATCTAAGAAGATTACTTACAACTATCATTCACCTGAACAGGGTCTTATTGAGGCGGCTCTTTCGCGCGGCGATAGAAAATTAGGTAAGGTCATTGAAATAGCATGGCGAAGCGGCGCAAAATTTGACTCATGGAGTGAGCATTTTTCACTTGACAGGTGGCTCAGTGCTTTTAGTGAGTGTGGTCTAAGCCCTGATGATTATGCAACACGCGAGCGCTCAGGTGATGAAGTTTTGCCATGGAGCATAATAAACGTGCGTGGAGGTGGATATGATTAAAATTAGATGCCTCTACACTAAGACAGGTAGAGCAAAGTTCATTTCACATCTCGATTTGATGGAGACTTTTAAACGCTCTTTTCTAAGAGCAGGTGTGAAGCTCACATATTCTGAGGGATTTAATCCACACCCTTATATATCGGTGGCATTGCCACTTTCTGTTGGGTGTGAGAGTGTTTGTGAAATTATTGACGTAGGTTTTTCGGGTAAGGGATTTCCCAAAAATATAAATGAGTTTCTGCCAGAGGGACTCAGTATTTTAGAGGTGTATTCACCTGAGCGTAAGTTTAGCAATATCAAATGGGTTAAAGTAAGCTGTATATTACATTATTTTGATGAGGAGAATGCAAGCGTTGATGGAAGTAGTAAAAGTAAAGAAACACTTGAAGAAACTGCCCTATTAGCAGGAGATTTGTTTGCTAAGGAACATCTAAGTATTTCAAAGAAAACTAAAAGTGGCGTGAACAAAATAGATATTGCACCTCACATAAAGTACGAGTATGTTCGTGTTTTGAGTGGTTCTAAGATAGAGATTAGCGCGATTATATCCGCCCAGAACCCAACAGTTTCACAGAATGATTTTCTTACTATTCTTGGATTAGATGAAAAAATTAAAACTCCAAGTATTTTTTTACTAAAACGGATTGAAATATATGATGGTAATATGTTAGAATTTAGATAGATTGAACAATTTTCGCTAAGGCTTTGGTTAATGCATTGTTGAAACGGTAGAGAAAGGAATGAAGTTAGCGTGAAAATCACGCTAACGAGGGAATGTATGAATTGCTCTCCCTACGGGGAACCGCAATTGATGTACAAAAAATCCATACCTTTTCATGGATTTTATTATGCTTCGAGTTGAAAGAAAGGAATGAATTTTAAAATGGCGACTGAAAGTGTTGTAAAGAGGATTGGGGTTTTAACCTCGGGTGGTGATGCTCCGGGCATGAATGCCGCAATAAGGAGTGTTGTGAGGACATGCGAGTGTCTCGGAATTGAATGCATCGGCGTAAAACACGGCTATGCAGGGCTTATTTCAGGAGATTTTGTCAGCCTCAACCAATCAGGTGTAAAAGGCATAACTGTTAGAGGCGGAACTATACTCTACACTGCAAGGTCAAAAGAATTTATCACACCGGAGGGAGTGCAGAAAGCTGCCGACACTTGTAAGCATATGGGAATTGAGGGGATTGTTGTCATAGGTGGCGATGGTACTTTTCGAGGTGCACTGGATCTTTCCCAGCATGGCATTTCTGTTATAGGTATACCTTGTACTATTGACAATGACATTGGATGCACCTCTTATACTATCGGATTTGATACTGCTTGTAATACAGCCATTGACGCTGTTGACAGGCTCAACGACACTATGCAGTCTCATGAGCGTTGCTCCGTCGTTGAGGTTATGGGCCGTCATGCGGGGCATTTAGCTCTCGCTGTTGGGATTGCAACGGGCGCGACCATTATCTTAGTCCCTGAAGTTAAGTATGATTTTGAAAAAGATGTCATTGAACGCATAAGGGCTGCTCGCCTTGCGGGGCGCAACAATTTTTGTGTCATTGTCGCAGAGGGTGCTGAGCCTGCTTATGGGGTAGCAGATAAAATCGCAGAAGCAACTGGCATTGAAACCAGACTTACTGCACTTGGTCATATACAGCGGGGCGGTTCTCCACATGTGCGCGACCGTGTTGTGGGAACTTCAATGGGCTACAAGGCAGTTACTCTTCTCGCCTCAGGTCAGAAATCACGTGTTGTGACCATGCAGGGGGATAAGTATATCGACATTGACATAACAGAAGCACTCGCTCAGACGAAAGAATTTGACTATGAGATGTACAAGGCATTTTCTGCGCTTACATTTCTTGACAAAGGAACGTTATTACAGACGTTTTAATAAACTATCGAAACTGTTCAAAATTCTCGCAGATGATGAACAGTTCACCCTGGTTTTTCGGGAGCCATCGGGATCTACACCGCTGTTCTCCCGAAAAACCAGTGCAAACTGCTCATCATCTGCTAGTCGGAAGAACAGTTATAAACCACAATTTTATTTTAGGAGAAACATCATGAAACAATATCCGGCAGAGCCCTATCGCATTAAAGTAGTAGAGACACCAAACATTTTGACACGTGAGGAGCGCGTCGAAGCTATCAAAGAAGCGGGGTTTAACACGTTTTTGCTCAAATCTGAGGATTGCTACATCGACCTGCTCACCGACAGTGGTACCAATGCCATGAGTGACCGCCAGTGGGCAGGTATGATGATTGGCGACGAGGCGTATGCAGGTTCTCGTAACTGGCTGCATTTGGAAGAAACCGTTAAAGATCATTTCGGGTTTAAACATGTTATTCCAACACACCAAGGTAGAGGTGCTGAAAACATTTTGTCCACACTTCTCATAAAGCCCGGCGATTATGTTCCCGGCAATATGTACTTTACCACAACACGCTATCATCAGGAGGCAAACGGCGCTATTTTCAGAGATATTGTCGTGGACGAAGCACATGACCCTGAGATCGACTTGCCGTTTAAAGGTAATATCGACCTTAAAAAACTGGAATCTTTAATAAATGAGGTCGGTGCAGATAAGATTCCGTATGTCTGTTTGGCTGTCACGGTAAACTTAGCGGGCGGGCAACCTGTTTCTATGGCAAATATGCGTGATGTCCACGCTCTTTGCAGTAAACACGGCATCAAAGTTTTCTACGATGCAACTCGCTACGCTGAGAATGCTTACTTCATAAAATCACGTGAAGATGGTTATGCCGATAAGACTATAAAGGCTATAATAAAAGAGATGTTCAGCTATGCCGATGGAGCGACCATGAGCGGAAAAAAAGACGGCATTGTCAACATGGGCGGATTTTTGGCTATGAACGATGATGATATGTACACACGTTCACGTGAAATGGTCGTTGTCTTTGAAGGTATGCCCTCATACGGCGGTATGTCGGGGCGTGATATGGAAGCGTTTGCTATTGGTATCAAAGAGAGCTGTCAGTATGAATATATTCGCCATAGGGTAGAGCAGGTGGCTTATCTCGGTGATAAACTTATAGAGGCGGGTGTCCCTGTCGTCAAACCTATTGGCGGACACGGTGTTTTCCTTGATGCACGCGCATTTTTGCCGCACTTAGAGCAAGAGCAGTTGCCTGCTCAGACTTTGGCGGCTCACCTCTATATTGAGTCGGGCGTTCGTTCAATGGAGCGTGGTTTTGTCTCCGCAGGGCGTGACAAGAAAACAGGGGAGAACCATAAACCAAAACTCGAAACAGTCAGGCTGACAATTCCCCGCCGTGTCTACACCTACGCACACATGGATGTGACGGCTGATGCGATTATAAATCTTTACAAAAACAGGGATTCAATACGTGGGCTTAAGTTCATATACGAGCCACCCATGCTTCGATTCTTTAACGCTAGGTTTGATTATTGCGATTAATGGAACCGTAGAGAATTGCGAGACTCGAGAGCCACCCCCCGTCGCTGTGCGGCGAGGGGTGGCAAAAAGACTACGCAAATAGCTGCTACTGACCTCTATGTATACTAACCCAATCACCGCCTCCGGTGCTGAAAAAGGTGACCGTATTCAAATCACTAAAACGCTCAAACAAGTACGCAGCAATTACCAAGAGATTTCCATGCGCCTCCGGAATGAGCCCAATGCGAATTTCGGGTATGGTGTAGAATATCCTTATTGAATATACATGCGGTCCGTAATCTAAAAATTTGTCACCAAGACGCACATCTTCAAGTTGCCAATTTGCTGCCGGCAAAGGGAGCGAGAATATAATTTCAAGCGCCTCATCACGCTCATATCCTTCGGGTGTCCATAAAAAATACTCACGAGTATCAACAATTACTTCAGATGAATATGACGGAAATTCGATGTGTAAAGACATTTCTTCTGCTGCATCGCTCATTTCTCTCCATGTACTAAGTTCATTGCTTCTTAAAAGCTGTAGTTCTTCTTCCCATGTGACAACATCTTCTTCGTCCAATTCCTCAGTGAGCTCAGGGACTGCTAGGTATTGACCTATGTTTTTTTCATTCGAATAAATACCTGCACTGTGTGAAGGCGGAGCGTCCTCTTCTAAATAGTCCAAATTCAAAAGTTGCTGTAAAACATCCGGATCGATAAAATCAATGCCATATAAATCATCAGTACCGCGACGGCTAACTTCAAAAGCTTTAACATTTCCCTCGTCATCCACTTCGGTTACTCTAAAGGAAAGCACTGTGTCGCCAATAGTTGTTTCTTCCCCTTGTGCAACCGAGCTGTTCATCAAAAGTCCGGCACTCAGTGCAAGTACCAAAACCACTGCACAAGCGATTGCGATTTTAGAGCACTTCTTAAATTTCAGCACATTTTTCACCCTTTCTTTCATGCCACCCTCACCAAAAGCGAGAGGAATTGTACCAATAAGACTTCGCTTTCCTGCAAATGTTACGAGTGAGCGTGTATAACTGAATTTCAGCTCATCACCCATGCCTTTAAGAACTCGCTCATCACATGACATTTCCATATCTGCACACATCAGAAGAAAAGCGACCCACGCAAGCGGATTAAACCAATGTACCGCCAAGATAAAGTATGCTGCAAATTTCACAATGTGGTCAAAACGTTTTATATGTGTTTGCTCGTGTAATACGATATAATCATATTCATCCGCCGACAAGCCATGCGGCAAAAATATTTTCGGACGTATAATTCCAAGTACAAACGGAGATTTAATCTGCTGTGACTCATAAATATTATCTTCAATATGTGTGTAATCACGGAGTTTTTGTTTTAACATAAGATAAGACACCACACCATAAAGTGCCATAACACAAAGACCTAATAGCCAAACATAAGCCCCAACTGAAACCCACGGTATAGCAGGATTTGCAGCGTTTGTGATGCCGGTATATAGCGTAGCTGTTGACGGCTGAGCAAGCTGCGTAGGAGCTACTTCTGTAAATGATGCAGTCAATCCGGCACCTGCGTAATTACCGGCAGATGCAAAATCGTTTAACTGCTGAGCTGCACTAAAAATTTCAAAACCGAATGACGGAATTAGTCCAACAATGCTTTCAATTGTTATAGGCAATATGAGACGAATCCCTGCAACAGCCCAGAGACAATATGAAATAATTTTCGGAACTCGCTTTAAAAACAGTCGCGTAAAGCAGATAACAGCTATAACAAGCGCACCCGTTAAGCTCATGTTTAGTATAGATAAAAACAAACTATCCATTATCGTCACCTTTTCCTTCATATTCGTCTATCATACGATTTAACTCTGCTATGTGTTCTTCTGTCATCTCCTTACCACCGAAAAATGAAGCAATAAACCGAGGTAACGACCCACCAAAGGTGTCCTCGACATAATGGCGGCTCTGCCCTGAGTAAAATTCATCCCGACTCATAAGAGCAGTTACAACCGCATTTTCATTTTTAAATATCCCTCGCTCGCATAATCTCCGCAGCATTGTAAATGTTGTGGATTTTTTCCAGTTTAAAGCGTCTTCAGCGAGTTTCACGAGCTTAGCGGAACCGACAGGCTCAGCGCTCCATATAATATCTGCGAACTTTGATTCTTGAACACCTAATTTATAATCGTCCAATTATTATCACTCCCAACTAAAATGAATAGAGGTTTAATGACGTTAACGCAAATATAGTTTAACGTCATTAAACCAAATTGTCAAGAGTTTTTTTGTTTTGTTGGTTTCTTTTTTGTGGTTAGTGTGGTAGAATGTGCGAAAAGCAAGGCTTTGCGTTGCTGAAGTGCCTTGATTCATGAGTTTTAGTACTATCCTGATTGACTATTGCTAAACATTCCGCAGATGATTGGCAATTTGCTACGCTTTTTTGCGAGCCATCGGGATCTACACCGCTGTTCTCGCAAAAAAGACTCCGCAAACAGCCCATCACCTGCTACCTTTGCACAAATATTATAAAATTAATTTTGGAGGAAAAACATTATGATTAACAGAGTTGAGACTAAAAATGCACCTGCGGCTATTGGGCCGTACTGCCAAGCTACAGTTTTTGGAAATCTCGTCTACACTTCGGGGCAAATTCCTCTGTCGCCTGAGACGGGAGAAATTGTGGGCGATGATGTAAAATCACAGACTGAGCAAGTTATGAAGAACTTAAAAGCACTTGTTGAAGATTCAGGTAGTGATTTATCTCTAGTTCTAAAAACCACTTGTTTTATCACTGATATGGCTCATTTTGCCGATTTTAATGATGTTTATGCATTGTATTTTGCTGATGATAAACCCGCAAGGTCTACTGTCGCTGTGAGGCAGCTCCCCAAGAATGTTTTAGTTGAAGTCGAAGCAGTCGCTGTCTTAAAGAAAGCGTAGTGGAGGAATAATCGTGTCGATTAAGTATGTCGCGGAACCGTTTCGCATTAGGTCTGTGGAGCCGATTCGCATTCTCAGCCGAGAGGAACGAGAGGCTAAGATTAAACAGGCAAAGTTTAATGTTTTTCAGCTAAAGAGTGAAGATGTCTACATCGACCTTTTGACCGATTCGGGTACAAATGCTATGAGTGTCGGTCAGTGGGCGGGGATTATGAGTGGGGATGAGGCCTATGCGGGAGCATCGAGTTATACGAAACTTGAAGCCGCCGCCCGGGATATTTTCGGTTATGACTATGTTCAGCCTGTACACCAAGGGCGTGCGGCTGAAAAGGTTTTGTTTCCGCTGTTGCTTTGCGAAGGCAAGTTTGCTATCTCCAATATGTTCTTTGACACCACTCGTGCTCATGTTGAGCTTGCGGGAGGGCGTGCCATTGATTGTGTAGTTGAAGAGGCGAGAAACCCCGGTGTCCGTGCCAAATTTAAAGGCAACATGGACATTACGAGACTTGAAGCCCTTATAAATGAGCTTGGCGCAGAAAATGTTGGAGTAGTTGTTATGACAATTACAAACAACTCCGCCGGCGGACAACCTGTTTCAATGCAGAATATGCGTGATGTTGCGCTGATTTGCAAAAAGTACAATATTCATCTAAATCTAGATGCCGCACGTTATGCAGAGAATGCCTACTTTATCAAGCGTGATGAAGCAGGGTATGAAGATAAATCAATCAAAGACATTGTTGCTGAGCAATTTACCTACGCTGACACATGCACAATTTCATCTAAAAAAGATGGGATTGTCAACATGGGTGGCATTGTAGGTGTTAAAGACGGAAGCTCCGAGCTTGTCCCAAAGGTAAAGGCAAATTGCATAAGCTATGAAGGTTTTTACTCATACGGAGGGCTTTCGGGTCGTGAGATGGAAGCGTTAGCCATCGGTCTTTATGAGGGTATCGAAGAGGATTATTTACGGTACCGCATTGGTCAGATGGAGTACATGGCTTCTAAGCTCGATGAAAATGGTGTCATTTATCAAGCGCCCGTTGGTGGGCACGGAATTTTTGTTGACGCTAAGGCTATGTTTCCGCATATTCCTTACCACGAGTTTCCTGCGCAGATTTTGGCTCTGGAGCTGTACAAAGAGGCAGGCATACGGTGTTGCGATATTGGCTCTTTCATGCTCGGCAATGACCCCGATAGCGGGAAGCAATTAGAGTCAGAATTTGAATTTACCCGCCTTGCCATACCTCGAAGAGTGTACACGCAAGCTCATTTGGATGTAGTTGTTGACGCTCTTGTGGCGATTAAAGATTATGCAAGCAGTATCAAAAGAGGCTACCGCATCACTTGGGAACCTGAGATACTCAGGCATTTTCAGGCACACTTAGAGCCGATTGTCTGAGGTGAACAAGTTGTATTCAGCGCTTATTCAGATTGTGCCATGCTTAGGAACTGTTCAGTAAAGTTTCCCTACAAGATACATTTTTTCACAAAGTCAACCACAAGTCGATTGATGGTTGATTTTGTTTCGTGTATAATAGATTATTATATAATGTCAACCGGTTAAGAAAAGCAAAATATTATCGTCATTCCGCGCTTGACGCGGAATCCCACGAATAGTGCGCATTTCTGAGGGGATTGCGGGTCAAGCCCGCAATGACGAGTTAGGATGAGTATCCTTAACCTGTTGACATTGGAATATTATATGAAAGTGAGGGAACGAAAATGCTTGAAAACATTTCTGAATTTATACCTTTTTTGATACCGTTAGTTGTAGTCCAGTTTGGGTTGATGATTGCTGCTTTAGTCCATGTTTTGAGACACAAAACATATCGGCGGGGCAGTCGGGTTCTTTGGGTTATTGTCAGCTTTATCAGCATTATAGGCCCGGTGCTTTATTTTACGCTGGGAAAAGGAGATGAGTAAGATTAATACGCTCGAAATACGTAATTTGACAAAAAGTTTTAACGGTCGGAAAGCTGTCGATGACGTTTCGTTTTCTGTTCCCGAAAATTGCATTTTCGGTTTTATCGGAGCAAATGGAGCAGGGAAGACCACTACAATGAAAATGGCTTTGGGTTTACTGGAGGCGGACAGCGGCGAAATTGATATTTGCGGTGAGCGCGTCTGTTTCGGTGCGACGAAAACAAATCGGCTTGTCGGCTACTTACCTGATGTTCCTGAGTTTTATAACTATATGCGCCCGAAGGAATATCTGCGACTTTGCGGAGAAATTACAGGGCTGAGTGATAAGGTTATAAAAAATCGAACTGCGGAGTTGCTTGAGCTCGTTGGTCTGGCTGATGTAAACAGAAAAATTGGTGGTTTTTCGAGGGGGATGAAGCAAAGGCTTGGCATGGCGCAAGCATTGATTAGCGAGCCAAAGCTCTTGATTTGTGATGAACCGACTTCCGCACTTGATCCTATCGGGAGAAAAGAAATCTTAGAAATTTTAACACGAATCAAAGGCAAAACAACCGTTGTATTTTCAACGCATATACTTTCAGATGTGGAGAGGATTTGTGACGCAGTGGCAGTTATAAACAAAGGGAAAATAGTTCTTGAAAGTACAATCAGCGACTTAAAAGTTAAACATAAATCAAAAACGATAACTCTTGAATTTGACCATGAAATTGATTCAAGCGAAATATTACAGACGCTTAGGAAAGATAATATTATTCCTGCAAGATGTGAAGCGGCAGACGTATCCATCGAAAATTTGTTTTTGGAGGTGTCGAGTTGAATCAGTTTTTTGCAATAACGAAAAAAGAATTTTACGAAAGCGTTGCGACTTACCGTTTTTATATCTTACTTGCAGTTTTTGCGATTTTCGGGATGATGAGTCCGCTTTTTGCAAGACTGGCACCGGAGATATTAAACAGCATGGGGGATATGGGTGGCATAACAATAATCATGGCCGAGCCAACTGCATTTGACTCATGGGGTCAATTTTTCAACAATGTTGGTCAGATGGGCATGATTGTTCTTGTAATAATATTTAGTGGAATCATGTCAAACGAATTTAGCAAGGGCACTCTGGTAAATTTGTTGACAAAGGGATTAAAGCGACATACTGTGATACTTTCTAAATTTTTAAGTTCAAGTCTCATGTGGACAGCCGCTTACCTGCTTTGCCTTGTGCTATGCTACTTGTACACAGCACATTTTTGGGAAATCGGTACGATTGACAATGCCTTTATAGTCTTTGGTGCGCCGTGGTTGTTTGGAATATTGATGATATCTTTGCTGATTTTTGGCGGCACTCTTTTCGGCAACATATTTGGAAGTCTGCTCAGTTGTCTCGCTGTGGTAATAACCCTCAATATTATTTCGATTGTGTCAAATGCGGCGAGATTTAACCCGATTTCACTTTTAAGCGGAACACTTTCTCTTCTGAACGGAACGGGCGAGCCCTCAGATTTTACTTTGGCTATGGCAATTTGCGGAGTAATGATTGCCTTGCTGATACTTGGCTCAATTGCTGTTTTTAATAAGAAAAGGGTATAGGATGGTGAGTGAGAACATGAAAGATATAAACTGTGCGGCGATTATTACGCAGAAGCGACGTGAGAAAGGTGTGACGCAGGAAGAGCTTGCGGCATATCTCGGTGTTACGAAGGCATCTATATCAAAATGGGAGACAGGTGTAAGTTATCCTGATATTGCGTTTCTTCCAATGCTTGCCTCTTATTTTGACATCAGTATTGATACTTTGATGGATTATACACCGCAAATGACAGAGGGTGACATTTCAAAAATATATCAGCGGCTCGCATCAGACTTTACAAAAAAGTCTTTTGAGGAAGTCATAGCTGAGAGTGAGGGGATTATTAAGAAATACTATTCCTGTTATATTTTGCTGACAAGAATGGCAGTTTTATACCTAAACCATGCCGGAATGGCAGGTAGTGCAGAGCGAACCGAAGAGATTATTAAGGATGCAATAAGGCTGTGCGAAAGAGTCAGATTAAACAGCAAAGATCATAGCATGGTTGTGAGCACAACCAATATAGAGGCAATGTGCTATTTAACACTTGGTGACGGAGCGACGGTTTTGGAACTACTTGGTGAAGCATTGATAGTTCCCACGCCCGATGTAACGCTCATTTCACAAGCCTATAAATTATTGGGAAATGAAGAAAAATCGCAAGAGGCCCTGCAAGCTGATTTATTTCAAAATTTAATGACTCTTTTCCAATCGATGATGGTAAATCTGCAAAACAATCTCAGTAATTTTGAAAAAGCCGAGCCGATATATCTCAGAGCGGAAATAATAGCAGACACTTTTAATATGAAACATCTAAATGTAAATAATGTCGCCATGATGTATTTCTTGGGGGCACAGATGTATCAGCTTTGTGCGTTACCTGAAAAGGCTATAGGTCTGCTGAGTAAATTTGCAGATGTCTGCATAAATGATTTTTTCCCGATTGCGCTTAAAACAGATAGCTTTTTTGATAAGTTGGAGACTTTTCTTGCAGAAAATGCAGATCTCGCACCAAGAAATGAAGCGGCAGTTGTAAATGACATGGTGAAGTATTTCAGTGACCCTATGTTTGAATCGCTGAGTGAAAACGTTGAGTTTAAAATAATAGTGAAAAAGATGAGCGACTTTGCGAGTCATATGAAAGCTATTGAGATTAGGGGTTGATCTAATGGACAAAACAATAGAGGAAAAACTGGCAGGTTCACTGACTGCTGAAACTACGGACTTACTGCCGTATTTGCCATATCTGTTGCAAGATTTTTGGGAACTCGGAAGTGACCCGACCGTAATGGTAGAGCTGATTGAAAAGCATATTACGACATCAGAAAATACGACCGTATTGGATTTAGCCTGTGGTAAGGGCGCTGTGTCGGTTGCGGTTGCTGAAAAATTGCGAGTTAAAGTAAAAGGCGTTGACCTGATTTCGGAGTTTATTGATTTTGCTGTGCAAAAAGCGAATCAGCACGGTGTTGCGGATTTATGTAGTTTTGAAGTCGGTGATATTAACGCCGTAGTAGAGACGGCGAGAGGCTATGATGTTGTTATAATGGGTGCGGCGGGCGATGCTTTAGGCAGTCCTGCCGAAACTCTGCAAAAGCTGAAGCAAACGGTTAAAGCAGGCGGCTATATTATGATTGACGAAGCGTACCTCAAGGATGGCGGCTCTCAGGAAGATGTGGCTTACAATAATTATGAATATCTTACAGGAACACAGTGGCTTAAGTTGTTTGAGGAGTCAGGCTTGGAGCTTGCAGAGACCTTTAGTGTTTCAGAAGATGAAAGCGGAAGTATGGATAGTGATACTGAAATGGTGGCAATAACCCAAAGGGCAAACGAGCTAATAGAAAAGCACCCCGACAAAAAAGCAATGTTTGAGGGTTATATTCGTTCTCAGCAGAGCGAATACAGCGACCTTGATAACCAGCTCGTAGGTGTTGTCTGGATGTTGAGGAAGAAAGGCAGTTTGGCGGAGTAAAATTGTGGGTAGAAATTATATTAAGCGGAGGTAACAATGGGTAGCTCTATAGATAAACGAGGTATTCTCGATGAGGAAATTTTTACATATAGAATCACAAAAGATAATAAAGTTTTTATCTCCTACGAGGGGAAACAGGTGACTGTGCTCAGTGGAAAAAGAGCTACTGATTTTATTGCTAAAATCAGCAAAGCCGGAGGAAAAGATGCACAGTTAATTATGGCGAAAGCTACCGGCAATTTTAAGCGAGGGAATGAAAAGCTGTTTAAAAAGCAAGGGTGAGTAACGGATTTCTTTTGACATGAAACTGAAGTTTTGATTGATTTTTTTCTTCTTATGACGTATAGTTAGATTAGGTAGGGTATACCCTACTTAGTCAAAAAAGAAAGAGGTGCGGACTATGATTTTTAATACTGCAAAAGTCATGTCAAAAGGGCAAATTACTTTGCCGATTGACATACGCCGAAACATGCGTCTTTCAACAGGTGATCGTGTTGCGTTGATTTACGAAAACAACCGTGTTATTTTAATGAACCCTGCCATATATGCAATGGAGCAATTACAGGAATCCATGGCAGGAGAATGGGCAAAAGCAGGGATACATTCCCAAGAAGATTTAGATGCATTGATGTATGAAGTTCGCGAAGAAGTAGAGGGCGAATATGAGAGTTCTCATTGACAGCAACATTCTCATCTCTGCAATCTATTCGCCGAACAGCATTCCACATCAGGCGTATAAAAAGGCAGTTGAGGCGCCATATCAAGGGCTGATTTGCACTTTTTCGCTGGAAGAACTGCGACGAGTGTTTAATAGGAAATTTCCACAACGCATTCCTCATTTAGAGCGTTTTCTTGCCGAGGCAATTCCGATTGTGGAAATTGCACCGGTGCCGGCTGTAAAACACGCAGACGAGGATAAAATTTCTGATAAAAACGACCGACCTATACTCCGTGCGGCACTCCATGCGAAAGCGGATATCCTAATGACGGGCGATAGCGATTTCTTGCAATCAGGACTTAAAACGCCACGCATTATGAAAGCGGCAGAGTTTTTGGATTTACCGTAGTCAATAAAAGCGAACAAGGCGATTCGGCGGGATAGATTTGTTGGTAATATTTTAAGCGAGGGTAATTGTTATAGTCGAAAATCAACTCTCACTTATATAGAGAAATATCCCGGCAGAGAATATTTTTTCTGTGTGGGATATTTTTATATAGCAACACTCTGAATTAAGTTGATATTTGCGCCTCTCTCATGCTATAATTTGTAGTAAATGCGGTGAGAGTTGGAGCGATTAAGTGTTTTTCATAAACTGTTCGTTATATTAAGTATAAGCGCTTATAAGTCCCATTACGGAGGTATTGCCGTGGGTGATGAAAAGTTGGTGACACAACTTAACAGAGATAATCCTGAATCATTTTATGCAATCATGGAAAAATATAATAAACTATTATGGATTGTTGCCGGCAGTGTGCTGGGGAATGTGGGCACATATGAGGATATAGAGGATTGCGTCAGCGATGTTTATCTTGAACTTTGGAAAAAACCTGAACTATTTGACCCTGAGAAGGGGTCAATAAAATCATTTCTTACTGTTGTGGCAAGGAATAAGGCTATTGACCGCTATAGACAATTGTCAAAAGTTCAGACTATAGAGCTTGACGAACATCTGCCGTCTGAGGACAACGATTTAATTGATTATATCATCAAAAAGGACAAGTTTAATGACTTGCACAAAGCGATAATTATGCTAAACCACCCTGACAGAGAAATTCTCACTCGCCGTTATTTCCTCGACGAAAAGCCAGCGGTTATTGCAAACGTTATGTCCCTTCCTGTAAAAGAAGTAGAAAACAGATTGTATCAGAGCCACTTCAAAAAAGAGCAAGCGGATATTCAGAGTCGGCTTAATTGCAGCAGTGTTATGTGTGTTGTCAGTCGCAACGGCTTTGGCCGCAGTGCTGAGTGACATTGACTTTGACGAATTTCTTAGCCGTGGCGGAGAAAGATGGGAAATAGGTGAGTTTTACATCTATACCGATGGGAATCCTCTGAATACCCGCCGATTAGAAGCAAATTATGTTTTAGAGTTCACTGATTTTGATGAAATTCGCGACTTGTTTAGAGTTCAAATCGGCAATAAATACATGGAAAACTTAACATCTCTGCCGCTAAGTGCGTATATAACAGGTCAAGACGGTGAGGATGTATACTACATAGGTGAAGGATACTTTTCCGGAGTGCTGGCGGTAGTCACAGAGGACGACACTCCAATTGCAGCAAGTATTAGCGCTGTTTTTAAAATTGATGAACTATTATTTTCATCGAGCATTCTTATTAACCTCGATGGGCATATTATAACTCTTGAGGATTTCGGGTTTTACGCTCGTTTTTGGGATGCAGAAGCTGTAGCTTATACTTATTACAGTGAAAGTAATGGCATAGTAGCGAATATTCAGATATGGGTTGATGAAGAATGGCAAAGCTCTGATTACATAGACTTACTTGACGAGGATAGTGGGGAAATAGAAATGTTATTTACTCCTACATTTGGGTAATATAGATGATATCAACAAGATCAGACTGCCAAAAATAAAGAAAACATGTAATAACAAAAGGGAGGATTTACCATGTGGGAATGTCCAAAATGCGCGAGAACATTCAAAAATACGAACCAAAATCACTTCTGTGAAGCTGAGAAGTCGGAATCAATTGACGATTATATCGCAGAGCAGGCGGAAGAGGTGCGGCCTGTACTCGAAAAAGTCAGGGAAGTTATCCGTAAAGCCGCTCCGAATGCCAAAGAAAAAATATCGTGGAAAATGCCCACCTTTTGGCAAGGTGAAAACTTAGTGCATTTTTGTGCTCAAACGAAGCATCTCGGCATATATCCGGGAGCGATCGAAAATCTATCGGATGAAATACGCCGGAGGCTTGACGGCTATAAAACCACAAAGGGAGCAATACAGTTTCCGTACAATAAGCCGATTGATTATGAGCTTATAGCTGATATAACCAAGTGGCGTGTTTCGGTTGTGGAAGAGGGACAGTGATAGGCGTTTTTGCATTATGAGCTCGATAATTATAACAAAGCCGGCGGCTTTGAAAAGAAAAGCGCCCATCGTTAATGTGACAGGCGCTTTTTTGCATACACTGCATAACTATTTTTTACGCACAGGTTTAATGTGCTTATAAAACTTGTCCGGCTCGTAGTAGAAGTACGCCATTCTTCCGGGTGAATTGTCAAGTTCATGCGCTGTTTCGGTATAGTCGTAGTTTGCGATGGCTTCAAGGGTTTTGTTTCCTACGGTTTCACCTTCTCCATCATGGCTGAAAGGCCCATGCTCAAAAACAATGTATTCAGCTTCGGGTACATCAACCATAGTGAGCGGTTTTGGCACATCGCTGTTGTAATCAGGTGCGAGCCGTATACCGTAGCATTCGGGCACTCTGCCGTCAGATTCATTGATGTGAGCCATTATTTGGCCGCTGTAAAGTCCGATGATATCGTCCTTGCCATCAAGCTTGCCGGTTATACTGTCTAAAAGCCCCTCAATGGTTTCGCCGTCTTGACCGGGAATCTGTGATTGTTTCTCCCAAAAGTCAAAATAGCCATCGCTTTCATAGTTTTTGATGTGCATAAACTTGTGAGCGGGGATAGTGACGTAATAGATTTTTACTTCCTCTGTGGATTTAATCATTCCAATTTCTCCAATTCCTAATAAGTAACAGTCAAAAGGCTTTATTTTTGTGCGAAGAATAACGGGCTTGGGGTGTTTGCGGTAGGATTTTGGAGTGATGCCGTATGTCTGCTTAAACGCTCTCGTAAAAGCTTCATGCGATGAAAAGCCATAGTCAACGGCTATATCCAAAAAACTCCTACTGCTATCCCTAACCTCAATCAGAGCAAAGGCAAGCCTCCGCAAACGCAGATAATTGCGAAATTGCATACCCGATATTTCCTTGAACTTACGGGTTGTGTGAAATTCAGAGTAGCCCATCTTTCGTGATAGAAAGCGTAAAGTCAACGCTTCATCATCGCGATGCTTGATGCACTCATCTATTTCGTCCACGATAATCTGAATTTGCCTGTGCCATTCGTACATTTTCTAACCTCATTTCTGTCCTATAGGAATTATACCGGATATGGCATAGCGTTTTTTGATTTTACTTGCTAACATTGTATCATGTTCTAAAAAGCATTAAAACCCCAGAACATGTTAAAATAATAACACATTGAGGAGTTTGTTGATTTGTGCTAACTCAGACTACGCAGGGTGTTACTGTCAAAATTGTTTTTATCTGTATTGTGTGCTATGATGTGTTCTGTTGATTATTTTTGCAAAAATAGTTTGGTGGACTTGATGAATGAAAATCTGTTTGAACAATTAATTGCAGTTTGCAACAATAAAGATTCGAAGGAGTACCAAAATGGATTATACCAAGATAATTTCAAGTCTTAGAAAGTTTGGCAGTACCGAGCAAGATATTTGCGGACATGGATTAGGCGTAACGTCTGAGCAGATAAATGAGGACGTTATCATTGCGCCGTGGTGGAAGCCAAGTGTTTTGCCAAAACTTGGGGAGGCGAAGCTATTAACTAATGTAGCCAAGCTTGGGATAGCTGTGTGGAATATTGAAAACGCTGATAGAGTAATGACATATATAAGAACCGGACTTGGTGCGCCTCAGTTTTTAGAAGGATTGTTGCCATTAGGTTTGACAAAATGCAAGCGGGTTATTTTTATAGGTTCTGTCGGTTCATTAGATCCAAACATAAATATCGGTGACATTGTTATCCCTGAGTATTCGGTATGTGGTGATGGTGCGAGTAGATATATCGCATCTGAGGATTTGTCTCATGATGTGTTTGGAGAGAAAGTATATCCGAATTTAAGTATGTTTGATGATACAGTCTCCGAAACAAAGCGAATATGCAATGAATATGATGTGAAGTGGCATATAGCTAAAAATTTCAGCAGTGACACGATCACCGCAGAGTTTGCCCACATTGATGCAATTCTCAGAATGGACTGCAACGTAATAGAAATGGAAACGGCAGTTGCTTTCAGAACGGCAAGTCTCATGAATATTGCTATGACTGCTATTTTCAGCGTTTCTGATAATGTGATAACAAAAAAATCTTTAGTAAGCGGAAGGTCAAACGAAGAGATGGAATACCGTGAATTCACAAGGCGCAAAATATTCCCGGAAATAATATTGTCGGTTTTTAACAAAAAGAGAGAGGATTAGTACCCTGTGGATAATATTGAGATTAAAGAATTATCACACAATGATTTGCTCTGGGATAAGGTTGCTGATTATGCAAAGAACTGTTCGTGGAAAGCTGGTGCAACATTATCTAAGTTGATGAAAAATAATGGCTTTTCAGATTTGGAAAGGGTATTTGTAGTTTTTTCCGGTGACGATATCGCAGGGTACTGTACTTTATCTGAATCAGACTGCATTCCAAATGTTCCCTATACCCCTTACATCAGCTTTATATTCGTAGATGAATTATTCAGAGGAAACAGGATTAGCGAAAAATTATGTTCTCGTGCCCTTGAATACGCTAAGTCAATCGGGTTTGAGTGCGTATATCTTATCAGCGACCATGTGAATCTCTATGAGAAATATGGATTTTTCAAGATTGATGAAAAACTTGCGCCGTGGGGAACAATGGAAACAATATTTATGCGAACAATCTAAGTACTCCAAGTCATCCCACATTGATACAAATCTAATTTGTATCAATTAACACGCTCATATTTTTCTCGCCTTTCTGCACGATAATCTTCAAGAGTCATATGCAAAGAGAAGTATTGCTGTCAAGCAAAAATCCTTGCAAAATGGACAAGTCCATTTGCATTTGTTTGCCGGTTTTTCGTGATTACTTTAATCTATCAGTCGCGAAATAATCATCTGCTAAGATTGCACACCAAAACAGGTCAGCCCATTTTCCGTCGTTATCTTTAGTGTGCTTTCTTTGCACACCTTCAAGTTGCATACCTAATTTTTTCATGAGTGGAACAGATTTTGACTCGTCTGTTGCCTCAGCACAGATTTTATGCAGACCCATATCTTCAAAACCATGTTGAATTAATTTGCCGCATATTTCGGACGCATAACCTTTGCTCCAGTAATCTTTGTTAAAAATCCATCCTGCTTCATAAATATCGTTTTCGTCAACTGGTTTAAACAGTACATACCCAATTACTTTGTTCGATTCTTTCAAAACAGCGGCATAGGCACCTTTTGGGTCACGCTCAATACAAAAACTCTTCAAGAAGTCCTCAGCTTGCTTTATATCGTAAGGTGGTTCTATAAACTTCATTACTTCGGGGTCGCCAAATATTTCATGCAAATCGTTTAAATCGTCCATTACAAAATCACGCAAAACCATTCTGTCAGTTTCGAGGTACATAAAATCCCTCCTCGAGTTTTCTTATCTCAATTTTTTGCAAATTACGTCAATACGACCCATGTTGTTTCGGAGATGGTAGGGATAATCGGGTCTATATAGCAGGTTGCTCTTTTAAAATTATTATAGCAGAATCAGTGTTTTTGTCAAGAAAGACCACGCACTCCAAATGGAGTGCAAATAGAATATTTTTCTTGACATGTTGTTTTTGTTGCACTAAAATGACTCCAATAACCATCCAAGCGGATACAAAAAGGAGTGGGATTGGATGGTCGGCATTGGGGGTGTTGAAAAAAGTGTGCTTGAAGATTTAGTCGAGCGCAACGAAAAGCTAAATATAAGTGCAGTTGGAGTGTTCATTGTTCCTAAGAATATTAGTGCAGAACTTTTTGAAAAAACAATTGCACAGTGCATTGTGCGAGGGAAACTCGTTGCATCGGATGAGATTAAGGAGGTTATCAAGAGAATAATGAATTGATTAGCTATGCACCTTAATAAACTAGGAAGAGTGGATGCTCGACATCACCAGTCCTGATATGTACTCGGTAACTGTTTTATTGCTTTTATCGGCATTATATCTGATAGTGTTTTGCGCATCAATGGACAATTGTAACGACCTCAGAAGTCTTTCCTCTTTGGCAGCATTTACAACGTGTTTCGCTTTGTCCGGCATCTCTCCATCACCCTTGCGCCAGATTACATCATATTCATCGCTCATTATAGCACCTCTTTCAATAGTTTTTCGTTTTGCCTTGTTATTAAGTCGGCATGTATTACATACACATGTCCATCTGAGCCGGTATCTGTGATTACCTCTATAGCTCTTGCTTTAGAGTCGAATCCTAAAAACATAAGCTTTTCAGTATTAATTCGCATTTCTTTAATAACGTATGTGTTTTCAAGAACAAACATTATATCCTCGTCTGATATTCGATGTTTTCTCGCCGATTCAAGAATAGTTAAATGTTCCACAATAACCTCATGTTTATTTGTTTTGTTTGTGACCCCTATTGATTCGGAGGTGGTAGGGATAATTAGGTCTAGATAGCAGGTTGGAGGTTGCTTAACACTAGGGAAATATATTCAGTGACCGTCTGATGATTTTTGCCTGCGTTGTATCTGATGGTATTTTTTGCATCATTCGGATAATTGTAATGACCTAAGGAGACTTTCCTCCCTAGCCGCATTGACAACACGCTGAAGTTCTTTCGGCATTTCACCATCGCCCTTACGCCAAATTTCTTGTAAGTCCGAAACATCGTAATTCATAGTCACCTCATAAATCAACTTCTCCACACTTAGACCTTGTCCCACACCTCATCATCAGGGTTATCCCAAAATCCTGTATTATTGAGACTTGCATACTCTATATCGTGAATAGCCTTTTTGTCATTATTCAGCCGCAAGTTTTTGAACTCTTCCCAATCTTCTTCCGATAATTCATCTTCAGCCGCTTGTGCTTTGGCTAATGCGTCTTGAATTCTTGCTATTTTTTGTTCTCGAGCCGAATCAACAAGAGCGACATCGCTGTCAGCGATGTCATCTTCAAAAATATTAACTACTGCTCGCCGTCTGGTGGGAAGCCTGACCGAAGTGCCATCAGCTATAAATTGCCCATCATCAACGAAGTAACCTTGATATGTCTGTATCATACTATCACGCTCCTTGCAGTTCATTTAGCCCTGTTTTGATACCACTAATTATAACAGAATCAGTGATTTTGTCAAGTAAAGCAAAGTCCCTCTCGTTTACTGATGTAATACTTTGAGGGACTTTGCAGTTGATTATTTATTCCGTTGTTGTTTAACGAGCCAGTCTTGTAACTTGTCCGATAACACTCTATATTCTCTGCCGAGTTTGACCGATGGAAAATCTTTTCTTCGTACCAAGTTGTAGGTAGCGATGTTTTGATTAAACTCTCAATAGCACTTAATGTATCAGCCGATTATTTACTTGGATTGACAGAAATTACGAGCCAAAAGAGTTATGAAATTGGTCAGTTTGTATTGTCTGAGGGAGCGGTCAAGGCAATTGTTTCAGGCAGAGTAAATGTAAATGTTCTTAACGCTCTTTTGGAAAATGGGGAATCGATTTAACCTCCTCACTTGCGCGAAGAAGTGAAGTTTGCTATTATGGGGATGTCGGAGAAATATGGAGAAAGCAACGGTGGACTATAATGACAAATAAAATACTCTTATGTGAGATTCTGAATTTCAAATGCTTACGTGAACGCTATCCGGATAAACGTATTAAGCTACGTTACAACAAAGATTTCGGAACGTATAGTTTTGCTAAAGAATACGAAAATGAAGGGCTTAAGGGTGAAGGCTTCTATGAGCAGTTATATGCAACATACGATAACAGTGGTGATAGAAGGTTTCTGGATAATGATATTGTTTTTCAGTTCATCGAAATAAAACCGAAATCATGGTTGCTGGTAGAAGTCGGCATAATCGTCGATTTTGCCGGATGCAAAAAAGATGATTGGTTTTATGCAAAAGCAAATTCGCTGGCTGAATATGAGTCATACTTAGGGCGAGTAATTGTAGATAAGCAAAACGATCGTAACTCTTTTTATGTTGAACCTGCTATAACGGATAAAGTTGCTGTAACAGAGGTACTTTCTAAAACATACCTCGAAAGTGCAGAAACATTTTCTGGGTATGATAATGTAAGCAAGTCCTATGGGGTACTCAAGCGAATTTTAAACACCTCGGAGTGGTGGAATCCGCTTAGAGAAATCTATGGAGTCTATGTTATTACCGACAGAGCAACAGGGAAGCAATATGTTGGTTCTGCTTACGGTGATGATGGCGTAGCTGGGCGTTGGACTGTCTATCTTGAAAAGGGTTATGATAAATTTAGAAATGAAACAGGCGAATATCCAAACAAAAAATTGAGGGAGTTAGTCGAAAAAAAAGGCATAGGATATGTGCAAGAATATTTTCAGTACACTCTATTAGAAATTTTTCCCAAGACTGAGCCCGGAAAGAGGAAGGCTCTTGAGCGAGAAATCCATTGGAAAAAAGCCTTGCAGACAAAAGGAGAATTTGGCTATAATGCCAATTAAGGTTTTTCTGATTTAAGCCTATGCTAAAAAACAAGTTGAGGTAAACGAAATGTTACTTAATGCGGGCAGTGAAAATATCAACGACGCATTTTGACTTTATAATACAAGTTAAACAAAGAAAGGAACTGCAATAATGTTTTGGGGATTTTGAACACGTCTGGAAAAAAGCGCCAACGACCGCTGACGTTGAAGCAAAAAGAAAGCAGAAGGAGAAACAGGACCAAGCTGAATGGGCAACAGCAATTGCAGTAGTCGGTGGAGTACAAAAAGCAATATTTTAAAGCTGCATAAAAATTATCCAACTTTTTGGGGTCACTTCACAATTTTTCCTCGCCATTGATTAGAGGAAAACTGAAACACAGACCCTGTACCTTTTTTTCTTCTTTTCTTTTTTGCTACTGTACTTAACTCCATCTTCAA
>WQSX01000038.1 GCA_009787625.1 Oscillospiraceae bacterium | reverse complement strand
GTCGAAAAAGTTGAAAGGTATAAAACGGCTCAGCTTGCGAGAGAGATTGAACTTGCGTTACCGATTGAACTTACGCAGTCGCAGAATATTTCGCTTGTGCGGGAGTATGTCAGGGATAACTTTGTTGATGAGGGAATGTGTGCGGATATTTGTGTTCATGATAAAGGTGACGGAAATCCTCACGCTCATGTAATGCTTACAATGAGGGCGATTGATGATAATGGGAACTGGATGAATAAATCGGCTTCTATCAACAGGCAAAAAGTGCCGACTGTTGATTGGAACGAACAGCATAAAGCTGAGCAGTGGCGAAAAAAATGGGCTGAGTCTGTTAATGAGTATCTTGAAAAATATAATCATGAGCAGCGCATAGACCATAGGAGTTATAAGCGTCAGGGTAAAGAACAAATCCCAACAGTTCATTTAGGGCAAGAGACTCATCAAATGGAGAAACGTGGAATCCGTACAACGCTCGGCGATAGAAATAGAAAAATAAATGAGATAAATAACGAGTTGCGCCAGCTCAAAGTCCGCTCTCGGAAATTGAAAGATGAATTATTTGCGTTCCCGATTGAGGATACAGCTCCGTCAATGACAGATGTTGTTACGTTTTCTAAAGGCTGGGGAGAAACGGCTACCAAGTGGCAGAAGATAAAGCACCTCAAGGAAATGGTAGCAACGCATAACTTTTTAATTGAGCATAATATATATGACTTCACTGCATTTGTTGAAAAAGCTGAAAGTATGTATCATCAGACATATGGACTTGCCGAAGAAGTAAAGAAAGTTGATAGACGGCTTGGAACTTTAGAGAAACATCTTGAAATGGTTGATACTTTGGAAAGCACAAGAAAATACTTCAAAAAGTACAAGACTCTCAGCGGGAAAGATAAAATATCATATGCAGAAAAATACAAGTCCAAGTTGCAGGCATACACAGAGGCTCGAAACTATTTTAAGAATGTTTTGAATGGTAGGACGGAAATCCCCTCTGCGAAATGGCAAAAAGAGCAGAAGTCGCTTGTTGGTGAACGTGTTAATTTGTTAGAGCAATATTACAATATGCGGGGTACGATAAAAGATGCCGAGATGGTTAAACGCAGAATTGTTTCAACTATGGAGCGTTTAGAAATTGCAGAAAAATCGCCACACGAAACTTTGAAATCATCTGCGGATAAAATGCAAAATCCCAAACCGCAAGAGAAGAAACTTTCAATACGTGAAAAACTGGCACTTGCGAAATTAAAAGTAGCAGGGCAAAATACTGAGAGTAGTAGAAGCAGTGTCGAAAAAAATGGTTGGGAAAGATGATATGTTATTTTTGGGAACTCAAATAAAAATGAAATATTTACAGATGGCAGAAATAATGATATAATTCGTAGTCATATTGAGCCAAATAAAAGAAAGCGATAATATTCTTTTCATTTAGAGATAACAGATTTATTATTTCGATATTCGGAGTAGGAGACTTGTGGTGGCAAAAGATAATCTGAGAAAATTTATAGATGAGTTCAACAAACTGCCGAAGTTTACCATAAAAAAGAAATCCTTTTTCGAGGTGTCCGGATATCCGCATTATGAAAATGTGTGTAGTAATATTTTTAGTTTTTTCTTTGAGGTGTCTGAGCAACACGGCATGAATGACCTCTTTCTTAAATCATTGGTTACACTAATCCCCGAGGATTGCGGATTTGAGACAGAATACACTAGTACAAGTGTGAGCAGGGAGTACAAAAAAATAGATATTCTAATTGAAACCGATTCGCATTACATTATTATTGAAAACAAAATATTTGCAATACTCCATAATGACTTGACGAAATATCTCTCCGTAGTTAAAAGAAAAAGGAAAAATGAAAATAATGAACATAAGGAAATTATCCCCATTGTTTTGACTTTGAAATGCGAATTAGATGATATCGAAATGGAGAAAATAAGTAAGAGCAACTATATACATATTACATATCAAGATTTCTTTGACAATGTAAAAGCATACTTTGGTGAATACTTGGAAGATGCAGATGGTGAGTGGCTTATTTTCCTGAAACATTTTATCAACAATGTGAGTACCTTGAGGGGAGATAACCGTCTTAGCTACAACGACTATAGGGAAACTATTATGTTTTTTGACAATAACTATGAAATATATCGAAAACTAATACAATCTCGAGAAATCGCAGAGCTAGTGAAAACTGATGAACGCTATTTTAATTTACAAAGTTGTATCCATGAAATAGCTGGATATTTCAAAAGAGAGTTAAATGAAGTGCTAAAATTTATTGAAAATGAACTAGGCGATAAATATAATCAAGATTTCGATAAATCCCATAGCCCGAAACTTATTGCTACCTGTTTATATTGGAAATCTTCGTTTGGTGAAAAATACGATGCTTTTTATATTTATCGAACATTGAAAGGATGGGAGTTGTTTATTGGTCTGAAAAAATCCCATAATGAACAGGATTCTTGCGCATGGCTTCGCGAGAAAGGAATAAATTATAATAAAGATGAAAGCATAATTCCTGAAAAGAAAAAATTTAGACCCATATCCCTATGGGTGTGCAAAACAGAGGACAACCCGAACTTAACACTAAGAGAAGTCGCTTATGAGGCAATAATGTTACTGAGTAAATTAATGCAGTAGCACATAAAGTATAGTCATTTTTATGCGAGGATATGTTATGATAGATGAAATAATACAAGTGTTTAAAGATCTTTCAATTAAGGGTGAAATTGTTGATGAAATCGTTGGACCGGCGGTTACTCGATACCACATAAAAATCCCGTCTGGGTCAACATTAAAATCATATGTCAGTAAAGCAACTGATCTTGCCCTATATCTTGGCGCAAAAAGTGTGACAATTACGCCGGTGGTAGGAACACCATTGCTGCTTGCTATGGATGTACCAAACGCCGAGCAGGAGACCGTGCCTCTGCCTGCAATATTAACATCACCGATTGCCAAAGAAGCCTCAAAGACTGCTTTTGGATTGGGTAAAAACATGTACGGTAAAATAATTATGGCGGATATCGTGAAAATGCCTCACCTACTAATAGCCGGAACAACAGGGTCAGGTAAATCAGTTTGTTTAAACTCAATTATTTTCACTTTGCTCATAAGAAACACTCCGGAAGAACTACAGTTTGTGATGATAGATCCAAAGATGGTAGAACTGAGTGGCTATAACGGAATACCTCACTTAATTATGCCTGTAGTCACGGACGTGAGGCTAGCAGGAGCTGCACTAGAAGCAGTTGTGGATATAATGGAAGACCGTTATTCTAAATTGATGCAAACAGAAGCGCGAAATATTGAGAGCTATAATAATCTTAATAATGTTGTAAAGATGTCGAGGTTGGTTGTCATAGTTGATGAAATGGCAGACCTAATGATGACCAGTGGGAAGGATGTTGAAAACTACATTATTCGCATTGCTCAGAAAGCAAGAGCCTGCGGTATACATCTGATAGTAGCAACACAACGTCCGGAGCGAGCTGTTATAACTGGACTTATCAAAGCAAACATCCCGTCTCGCATAGCTTTCATGGTAAGGGCAAAAGCGGATAGTCGAATAATTTTAGATGAGGAGGGCGCAGAAAATTTACTGGGAAAGGGTGATATGCTCTATTATCCTGTTGGACAGCAGGCACCGGAGCGTATTCAAGGTTGTTGGATTGACGATGGCTCAATAACTTCACTAATTGAGCGACTAAGAATTCCGGACGAAAAGCATCAGCAGAAAAAAAGTGTTGTCGAGCCAACAAGTGTTGCAAAAACCCCGCCAGATGCGACAAGTGAAGCAAATGATGAACTGGAAAGGGAAGTTGATAAGTTCGTTGACAAGGTTTACGACCTTATCGATAAGGGTAAATTTAATCAGATTGAAAAACTGATCAAACGCACTGATAAACGTGTTAAGTATGCTGATGCGGCTTTAGAAGCTCTTGAACATGCTGATTTGATGAGAGAGATTGATGAACTCGGGAAGGATGTTGACGAGTTTGGAAAAAAAGTTGATAAGGCTTCCGAAGAAATCGATGATATTTTTGAGAAGGTTGAAAAGTATAATGCAACAAACCAAAAACACCTGAAACGAAGACAGAATGCACAGGAAACAGCAGGTGATGACGAAGAACAAATGCTACAAAATGGAGGGCGTGGTGTTGCGTTGCTTTTGGGATTGGTTGCGATAATATCTCTATCAATTTTAATCGTTCGCTATGATTTTTACGAAAGTGACATAGTGTTTTATGTGGGAATGTTAATTGTTTTACCTACGCTCTTTTTCTTTCGCGTGTTTTTATCAAGGGAGTCAAAATACCGTGTAATAAAGTATATGGCAAATGCAATCTATTTCGCAATATGTGCTTTTTACGTAGTCATGATATGGGTCAATTTTAGCGAAAACCATGTAGTTTTGGTTACGATTTTTGCTATTGCGTCCTGCTTGTCTGTTATTTTGTCTTTGAAATATCGAAAAAAGAAAGTATAGATTTATGAAGGCTAGAATCTGCACACTGGTCAGTATTTATACTAACGTCTTTACTTCTGAATGCAAAATATAATGAAAATACAAGTAGGAGAGCAGAATGTGGGGTTATTAGATAAATTAAGAAAACAATCAGAGAAAGTAACTGCACTTAGTTTACGACCTACAAATGCATTGTCAGATGGCAGTGACCTTATTGTACATAACGATCTTACTGGAATGTTATGGATTGCTGATGGACCGCTTAAAAATTATACAGAAGCTCCCCCTGAACAGTACACATTTGATTGTTATGGTATAGATATTGCATTTACATTCAGAACAGAAGCAGAACCAAGTGCAATATATACTAAGATGCCTATTGCACAAGTAAGCAATATCAAAAGTGTAGAACGACCTCCCTACTTCCCGCGATATTCAGAATTAACACCGGAGCAAAGAGGTGTTTACTGGCATTTGCTTGGCAATCCGTATAATCCTAATATTAATATTGGATTTGTTTTCATTTTATATTATGGGTTAGAGCGACATATCTTGTCTGGCGATTATGAGAAAGCAGTTGATGTTATTCTCAAGCTAAGAGATGTCCATGATAATAGTTCGTTTCAATCTTACTCAGCATCTGCAATTATGCTGACCAGCATGATTCGCAATAGGCTGGATATACTTAATAAATTTTTAGAATCTCTTGATAAGCCATACAAACTAAACATTTCACATGATATATTGTTGCTTTGTAAACTCCTTATAAATGACCCTTTAACTTCAAAAGATATCATGAAATTTTCTAAGATATTCGGTTTCACGAAAACAAACTACATAAAGAATTATCCCGATTTATTTGAAAAAGCATTGGATCTTAATATCCAACAGAAATTTCAATGTTCCGATATTAACGTAAGTTCTTTTGTTGATAAAGGTGATTTTAATCGAGCACCAAAGGAAATCCGAATACTTTTCGCTAATGTGTCTATTGAGACACGAGATCTTCAAATACCGTTAATAGCGGGGATTCCTAAATTTCAAAGTGCGATGTTTAATCTACTTGATATTACTCATGAACAAATCAAAGCGCAGCTTGCCAAAAAACGCAAGAGCGGTGAAATACATAATATAGAGAAATCTACAATGCCAAAACCCAAATCAGGCATTATTCACACATTTGATTCCGCACGGGAAAAGGAGTTGTTGGAAGTTATTGAAAAGTGTAAAAGGGTTACCGATAGACATTTTTATTTTATAGAGCTGCAGAACTTGTATTATAAGAGCCGATCTGAAGATGAACGGTATTTAGAGTTATGCATAAAATGCTGCATAGAAGACATTGCATTATTAGGTCAATTACAAGATGAGCATAGACGCGAGGAAAGCCAGTCCCACCAGCTGGTGGATGCAACGCATTTTTTAGGGAAAATTCCTGCGTTTGAACGTTTAGCAATCATATATGATAAACAGAAACAATTCGATAAGGCAATAAAGATATGTGATGATGCCATAATATATTACTCTAAGTATGGAATGCCGACAGAGTCGCAGAGTTTTGAGGAGCGAAAAGGTAGGCTTATGGCTAAGGATTTGAAAATAAAGTAAGTCAGGGTGAATGAAACGAATTGTTACGACACATAGGAAATCAAATTACAATTCCTCTTTTATAAATCAACATTGCAAAGTAAGTTGGAAGAATGGATTGAGGAGTTTGAGAATAGCGTTGAACTCAAAGAAGTGGCAGATGATGTTGAATGATTGATATTGTTTTATTCTGAATATCATCTTAAATTTTATAGCGGCGGAAAAAGGGTCGTCAAGGCCATTCGGCACGGTGTGCCGAACAGCCACAGAATATTATACTTTTTATGCGTCGTGCAAGGGTTAGGTGAAGCTCGCTTCACCTAATGAACGGCCTGCGCCGCCCTTGACGAGACGAATTTAGTGGAACTGGCAAGTAGCGAAGCAAGCCGCCTGTTCCATTAAATCAATTTCCGCCCCACGGAAAGATAAATGCGAACGTCTCACCGACGAAAAAACATCGGTTTGTGTTCGCATTTGTCCACTTTGGTGGGAGGTAGTGGATTTGAACCACTGAAGTCACTGACAACAGATTTACAGTCTGCCCCCTTTGGCCACTTGGGTAACCTCCCACATATTAACCTCACCGATGATACAAAACCGGAGCTTTGCACAACCGACGAAATATTTTGGAGCTGGTGGACGGACTCGAACCCCCGACCTGCTGATTACAAATCAGCTGCTCTACCAACTGAGCTACACCAGCGCATTTTTCTTAGTGTTTGCAACGGTTTCAAGGTTTTGCACTATCTGATTTTTGAAAACAGATCATCTGATTTCAGTGTCGGCAAACCGCTCTCAAAAAGGAATCACAAAATTCAGTGCAAATGGAATAATAACAAACAAAAAAGCATTTGTCAACAATAATTGCGTTAATAAATTTTTTGTGGTAATATGGGCGTTAATAATTTTACTAATTAAGGACACTTTTATGCAAAGTAACACCAACAATGAAAAAATGATGGCGTATGTATTTGCACTGACTGCCGCACTTCTTTTGCTGATTGCCCGATTTGCTCTGTTCTATTTTGAATCGGCTGATTATGTCATTTTTTTGAGTGTTTGGGTTGAGGAATATCGAGGCATGTCATTTTGGCAGGCACTTGGCACTAACGTTGGAAATTATAACCCACCCTACATGTATCTGCTCAATATCATAGCCAGAATTCCAATTTCTGACCTATATCTCATCAAAATAGTCTCGGTGATTTTTGATTTTCTGCTCGCATATTTTGCCATGAAAATTGTATCACTCAAGACAGAAAATTTAAACTTTAGGTTATTAACATTTGTGCTGACACTCGCAATTCCCACCGTTATGCTCAACTCTGCGATGTGGGGACAATGCGACTCTATCTACTCAGCATTTGCACTCGGTGCACTATATTTTGCACTCAGCGGCAAAAGTAAATTATCCTACACCTTTATGGCACTCAGTCTGAGCTTTAAATTGCAGGCGGCTTTCATTTTCCCGATTTTCCTTGTATGTATTATGACAAAAAAGATTCGATTCAGAGATTGCTATATGTTCTTCATTGTCTATATCTCCCTGATGTTGCCCGCAATAATTGCCGGAATGCCTATCGAAGATTCACTGTTTATGTACTTCACGCAAGCGGATTCTTTCCATGTACTCACACTAAATGCTATGAATGTCTGGCAACTTGTCGGCGATGTATATTTCCCCGCTTTCAGAATCGTTGGATTTGCCCTTTGCGGGCTGGCAGTTCTCTCACTCCTTTACTTCGTATACATTCACAGAGAAAAATTTAAGCATAACGTCGACTATGTTAGACTTGCATTTGTTTTTGCGGCAATTGCACCGTTTTTGCTCCCGCAGATGCATGACAGATTCTTTTTTATGGCAGACGTACTTGCACTTATAATATTTCTATTTGACAAACGACGATGGTATATACCGGTTATGGTTATTTTCAGCTCCTATATGACATATGTATTTTTCCTGATGAACTGGGTAATTTTATTTGAGCGCAGATATCTTGCCATAGTGATGGGACTGGCGATTATTTTAGTACTGAGAGATTTGGTTATATCACTGAGGAAACCCGAAGAAGCAAATAAAGCAGAGGAATGTGGAGGTTTACAATGACACTATATGAAGAATTAAAAGCCAGAGGACTGGTCGCGCAGGTCACAAACGAAGAAGAAATCAGTAAAATGATAAACGAAGGCAAAGCAACGTTCTATATCGGCTTTGACCCCACTGCGGATTCTTTGCATGTCGGGCACTTCATGGCACTCTCATTTATGAAAAGGCTTCAAATGGCAGGCAATAAACCAATAGCCCTTGTCGGTGGCGGCACGGGAGTTGTTGGCGACCCGTCCGGCAGGACTGATCTTCGTGATATGATGACAATGGAGACTATTGAGCATAATTGCGAGTGTATGAAAAAGCAAATGGAAAAATTCATTGATTTTTCTGACGGCAAAGCCATGATGGTAAACAATGCCGACTGGCTGATGGATCTCAATTACATGGAGTTTTTGCGCGAATACGGCAGACATTTTTCCGTAAACCGTATGCTCGCCGCAGATTGCTACAAAAGCCGCATGGAAAAAGGACTGTCGTTCCTTGAGTTTAATTACATGATTTTGCAGAGCTATGACTTCTTAGAACTTTTTCAAAGGTATAATTGTAACATGCAGTTTGGCGGTGACGACCAATGGTCAAACATGCTTGCGGGAACTGAGCTTATACGCAGAAAGCTCGGCGAAGATGCCCACGCTCTGACTATCACCCTGCTACTCAATTCAGAGGGTGACAAGATGGGTAAAACTGCAAGAGGTGCTGTGTGGCTTGACCCGAACAAAACAACCCCATACGATTTTTACCAATACTGGAGGAATGTTGCAGATGCCGATGTTATCAACTGCCTGAAACTTCTCACATTCCTACCCATGGATTTAATTTGGGAAATGGACACTTGGACCGGCGCAAAGTTAAATGCTGCAAAGGAGTCGCTCGCCTTTGAACTGACCGCACTTGTCCACGGCACAGAAATCGCAGAGCAGGTGCATGACACTTCAAAAAAACTGTTTGAGTCCGGCGGTGCGGCTGATATGCCAACAGTAGAGCTGGCCGAGAACGATTTTGAGGACGACTACATCGACATTCTCACTCTTTTAGTAAAATCAGGACTATGCCCCTCCAGAGCCGAAGCACGCCGAAATGTCGACCAAGGCGGCGTAGAAGTTGACGGACACGCAGTAACTCTGATAAGCAGAAAGTTCGCAAAATCTTCATGCCAAGGAGAAGGCCTCGTTATACGCCGCGGCAAAAAGAGCTACTGCAAGGTGGTTGTGGGGTAATAGCATGAAAACCACAATCATGGAACTACAAATAATCGACGGTGATTTTAGCGTGTGCAGACTTGATAGCATCGAGCAAGTTGACTTTTCGAGAGAATTATTGTTTTTCGCCAAGACCCCTGACGAACTATCTCTGGTCTGCGAGTCTGCTCACGTGCCTGTAAAAGCCATAAACGTTGAAAGCGATTGGAAAATGTTGAAGGTATCAGGAACTCTGGATTTTGGACTTGTTGGAGTAGTGTCGAAAATTTCAGGCATACTGGCGGCGGCAGAAATCAGCATTTTCGTCGTTTCAACCTTTAATACAGACTATATCCTCCTTAAATCGGACAGCTTTAACAAAGGACTTAAGGTGCTTTCGCAAGGCGGCTACATTATCATCCCTTCTATTAATCCACAACAACAATCTTCCGCCCATTGATTACTTCTATCGTAGACGAAACCCCGTAAACAGCCTCAAGCATTTCGGATGTTACTATTGACTCATCCCCATAACCATACACCTCGCCATCTCTCAGAAACAGAAATCTATCACAATAGCGGAGTGCGAGGCTGATGTCGTGTAGCACTATTATAGAGCAAATTTGGCGCAAGGCTGTTTGGTTTCGCACAAGCTCTAACATTTCATATTGATTTTTTGGGTCAAGATTACTTGTCGGCTCGTCTAAGAGCAATAATCTAGGTTGCTGAACAAGCGCCCTTGCGAGCATTACCTTCTGTAGCTCCCCGCCCGATAGCTCGTCGATGTATCGTAGCCTAAATGGGGTCAAACCTGTTTTTTCTATTGTATCATCACAAATATCTATATCCTCTTGTGACACAGCCCATTTTATGTAAGGCTTTCGCCCCAAAAGTACAGAATCAAACACCGTAATTTGGCTTATTTCGTTTTTTTGTGCTACATAGGATATACGCCGAGCCGTCTCAATGCGGCTCATTTTTAGCGTGTCTTGATTGTCGATGAAAACACTCCCTGCTTTTGGTGTCCGAATTTTATTCAGGCACGTAATCAAAGTGCTTTTGCCCGAACCATTATTACCCAAAACTCCAACACACTTACCCGGTGAAATATCAAAGCTGATATTTTTTACCACATCTTTTTTTCCATATGCAAATGAAATATTTTTAATTTCAACCATGCTATCGTCTCTTCCCCTGCCTAATAATCAAATACAAAAACAGCGGCGCACCGAGGAATGACGTGAGTGCGCCTATCGGCAAAATGGCGGGTGATGCCGTCATTCGTGACGCAACATCCGCAACTATCATAACTATTGCACCCATGAGTGCCGAGCAGGGTATCAAAAAGCGGTAATCACTGCCGACAAACCGCCTGACAATATGAGGTGCAATCAAACCGATGAAGTTGATTGTTCCGACGAATGCTATGGCTGTCGCAGAAATGAGAGTGGATACAATCATGCCGACAAGTATTAGCCTATCTACGTTTACGCCTAGGCTTTTGGCAGTATTAGTGCCACTTTCCATTGCATTATAATTCCAGCGGTTTAGCATAAAATACACAAATGCCGCCATGCTGAGTGAAAAGATGATTGAAATTTCTCGCCACCCTGCCCTACCCAGATTTCCGAAAGTCCAATGCACAACAGCGGCAATCCTGTCATCATCACCAAAATACTGTATTAACGCCGTTGCACCCGAAAATAACGCACTTATCGCCACCCCCGCAAGTATCATCACGGTCGGTGTAACACCTGTCACACGGGATAAAAATAAAATCAAAACAGTCGTGGTTATGCCTCCTAAAAAGGCAAAAATAACCACGGTATATGGATTTGTGAAAGTGACTGCATTGATAGATGCGTGCCCCAGAGTTGTTCCGGCTTGAAAATACATCAGAGCCAGTGCGGCACCAAAAGATGCCCCCTGTGTTATGCCAAGTGTCGAAGCGGCGGCAAGTGGGTTGCGGAGAACATTTTGCATTATGCACCCCGACATTGCAAGTGCGATTCCCACAGCAATACCCGTAGCAATGCGCGGCATACGGATATTGAAAATGATTGTCCTACTCGCCGCTTCGCCCCCTCCAAAAATAACCTGTACTATCTCAGACAGCGGAAGCCCCGCCGAACCCGCCGAAAGTGAAGCTAAAACAGCGATAAACAAAGTGATAACGAGCACAAAAAGAACCAGCCATTTTTTGCCTACATATCGAACATATTCGTGATTTTTATTTGATAACTTTCTAGCTTCCGCCATAAAAATGATACCTCCAGGTAACCTCCGGAAACCTAATACCTGACAGATTGGTGGAGATTTTTTCACCAGTTGAAGGCTATTTTCGCAGGAATACCCACGGTATTTCAAGAAAATAGACAAAAAGTGGGGGAAAAAGATTCGCCAAGATGGCGGGTAGTAGGTTTTTGGAGGTTGCCTTTACTCCCCTATTGTTAAGTTCCCAAAAAATAGTCCGTTTTCAACCATAATGTCAAACGTGTTTACGCCAAGAAAAGTTGTCAGGATTTCTGCCGATTTTTCCACAATGTCAACATCGGCAAATTGCTCAGGGAACAAAACTATTCCCGCAAAATATGTACTCATAAACGCATATGTCATGTTTGTTCCCGCAAAATTAAACGCGGGCATAGTATAGACACGCCCCTCTTGAACCGCACGCAATGAATTAAAAAATCCGGGATTTACTCTATATTCATCGTTTACCAAATCCATATTGCCGGGGTCAAGAAATATGACATCAGGGTCCCATATTATTATGCTCTCAAGATCAGCTTCAAAAAAGCCGGGTATTGCGGGAACGTGTGCAACATTGACAGCATTGATTGCATCGAATATACCAAAAACCGAGTAAGTCCCCGAAATTCCCCGCCTGCCGTTCCACGTAACCGCCCCTGCATATGCTCTGAGCTTGTCGCTTTCAGGAACACTATATGTTCTGTTGTGCAAATCTTCTTTCATCGAGTCAATAAATGCCAAAACAAACTCTGCACGCTCCTGCGCTCCAACAACTTCAGCAAAAACTCTCATCGCTGTATAAAAATCGTCGGGAGCTAAACCCGTGCTGTGGCGAACCGATACAACGGGTATACCTGTCTGTGACTGCAATTCGTCTGCGGCTTCCGCATCAAAGCCCGCAAGTATCACATCGGGTGAAACTGCAATTATTTCCTCCGGGAAACCGTTGTTGTTCCCTGAGCCACCGCCCGAACCAACCACGGGGAGTGTTAAAAATCTGCCGTGATGAACAGGGTGATAATCTCGCAAAATAAAAACATCGTCACGTATGCTGTATTCCTCAGCACCAACCAACATGTCCATTACATCAAGATAGCTTGCTATGCGAGGCGCACCCGACCCGAGTGTAATAATCGTTTCCACATTCACAGGGATTTCCACTTCTCGTCCCCAAACATCTGTAACCGTTCGTGTATCAGCACCGCCGGGAAGTTGCTCGCCTGCACATGCGGTGAGAGTAAGTATGGCGAATAGAGTCGCCAAAACAATTAAAATTTTTATAGCTTTCATTTTTCCTCCAAATTCAAAGCAACATATACTAGTGAGCGGAAATATTTGCGAGAAATAGGTCGAGGATTTTTGTCGTCAGGCAAAATGGAAAAACCGCAGTAATGCCAGTGGCCTTTCAAGGTTTTACCGCTTTGCATGGCGGCAAAAAGACCGGCCTAGGCTTGAAAATATTTTCGCTCGCTAGTATAAAATGCCCAAAAATATCCGCACAGCTTCTGCCGTGCAAAATACCTTCAAGGCATCTAATTTGAGCAATTTCTTATTTGTAAATACGTAACTATTCAGTACCGCTGTCACTTAAGCGCAAACATGTGCGCACCTTCATGATGCGCTTTCGCCTACAGTTTTACACTAAATAGACAAACTTGTCAAATAAAACTTTTCAGCACGCTGTTTATTTCTCCGACATACGTTGAAACTGATTTTTCGGCTAACCCCAATATAGTCACGCCACACTTATCAATAGGCACAAGTATCTTGTGCGCCGAGCTTGAAGATACGGCTTTCGCCATTTTAGGGCTTATTTCGCCGTGCATTGAATTGGCAATAATAATCCCCACAACCCCTATAATGCAATCCGCTTTTTTAGAGTTAAACAAAAGTGCATTTTCACCGGTTGCACCATTTGAAGCTCCGGCTTTTAGCATAGCAGTTGTTGCGATAGCGTTTGTACCCACAGCAGTTATTTCAATATCAGCGTACTCACCTCTGATATGCTCAATTATAGCCTTACCAATTCCGCCACCCATTCCATCTATTACCAGAATTTTCATAACATCCGCCCCTGTGAATTATTTTGATTTTGATGCCATTATACACGAAACAGCGTCGCAATGAAAACTTTTTTCAAAAAACTATTGACTTTGACGCTACGGAATAGTTTATACTGGTATTGTGAGGTGAAAATCATATGGAATACACTGTCAACAAGTTATCAAAAATGTCGGGAGTGAGCGCGCGCACTCTTCGATACTATGATGAAATCGGACTACTCAAGCCTGTGCGGGTTGCATCATCAGGCTATCGTCTCTACGGCAAAAACGAACTCGATATGTTGCAACAGATTTTATTTTATCGAGAACTTGGTTTTCCTCTGGACGAAATCAAAAGCATTTTGTATGCACCCGAGTTTGACAAAGAAAAATCGTTTGAGCACCACCTTGCAAAATTAGACGAAAAACGAAAAAGACTGGATATGTTGATTAAAAACGTCAAAAGCTCCATGTCCGCAATGAAAGGAGAAACTATTATAATGGATAGTGAAAAATTTGAAGGTTTCAAACAAAACCTCATAGATGAAAACGAGCAAAAATACGGTGAAGAAATTCGAGCCAAGTATGGCGACACAGCCGTTGATAGCTCTAATGCCAAGCTAAAAGGATTATCTAAAATGCAGTACGACGAGGGTGAAAAGCTACGGATTGCCTACGAAAAAGAGCTCGCTGAAGCAGTAAAATCAGGCGACCCCACAGGCGATTTGGCGCAGTCCGCCTGCGACTTACACCGAAAATGGCTCTGCGTGTTCTACCCCGACTACAGCAAGGAATACCACAAAGGACTCGGCGAGATGTATGTATCCGACGAGCGATTCAAGGCAACATACGAAAAAATAGCCCCCGGCTGCGCAGAGTTCTTCCGTGATGCAATTAACGAATATTGCTCGCGTGGATAATCAAATATAGGGAGCGCACCGGGCGTCTCCTGCAAGCAATAATCCGAACCATCTCCGATGATTTTACATCAGAAGAAGTGTTCGGATTATTTGCGCTCTGAATTCTCGGTGTCAAGCTGTTTTGATTTTTCATGCAAAGCTCAGTTTCTATGTGTTTATAAAAGGGTTAGTAATTGTCAGCGTATCATAAATAAGTTGACCATCGTTCATATCCTCAGTCAAAATGGTTTTGCAATTACTCTCCAATGCAGATGAAATCATAAGACAATCATAATATGAATATCCGTAAGAGCTTTTTATTTTTAGTGCTTGGTCAATGGTTTTTCGTCTAATCAACATTATCTCATCACAAATAGATTCAATGCCGTCTAAGTATTGGATTATTGTGTCATTGTTCCATTTATATTTCTTAATCCAAACATTACCGGCCTCATTTAGTGCTTGCGTGCTTGTAATGCAACAATACTTGTTTACATATTCGTAAATTGAGGTGCGCTTTTCTGCTTCGTCTTCCGAGTACAGGTAGATTATCACATTGGTGTCAAGAAAAAATCTATCGCTCATTGGCTTCCTCCCTGTTAAACTTGAAACCTTTTGTTTTCGTTATGGGAGGCGGCAACAAATCAGTTTTTTTGCGGACATTCATTTCCTCGCGATTAAACGTCCATGGTTTTTTTTCTAAAACAATAACCATTACATCATCCGTAATCACATTTCTGTATTGCTCAGGTATTGGAATTGCACCATTTTTAGGTTTAGCATAAAATTCATATGCTTGCATTGAAGTACCTCCTTGATTTCATTAAGACGTGCCGCCTATCTCTGTACAGTTACAGCCTAACACAAGTTTTTGCAAGTTTCAAGACCAAACAGATGAAATGGTTAGAACAAATTTAAAGCTTGAAATCGAGAAAATAGGTGTGTTATTATTTAGGATAGAGTAATTTTATTCTCTGCGTTAGCTTACTGCAACAGCAATATGGCGTGCATATTATCTCACACGAGAAAATAAAAATTTCGGAGGTTATTTATATGATGGATAGTCATGGTTTTAACTTGTGGGCGGGGAATTATGATAAATCGGTCAATGTTACCGATGATGATAACGAATACCCTTTTGCGGGCTACAAGGAGCTGATGAATGATATTTTTAACAAAGCTATGAATGAAAAGCCCGAAACTGTACTAGATATCGGCATAGGTACCGGAACTTTAGCATACAAACTGTACGAAAACGGCATACAACTAACCGGGATTGATTTCTCTAAGGAAATGCTCGATATAGCAAAGGAAAAAATGCCAAAAGCCACACTGATTGAGCATGACTTTACAAATGACTTGCCCTTAGAAGTGCAGAATAAAAGATATGACTTAATAATAAGCACATACGCCTTGCACCATCTCACAGATGACGAAAAAGCAGCTTTTATCCTACGTTTACTGAATCAACTAAATGATGACGGAGTGATTATCATAGGAGATGTCAGTTTTTGCAGTAGGAATGATTTAGAAAACTGTAAGCAATCATGCGGAGACGAATGGGATGATGATGAATTTTACTTTGTATTCACTGAATTGGAAGAAAATTTGAAAAAATGGTGTCTTTTAACATACCGTCAAATTTCACATTGCGCAGGTATTTTGGAAATCAGACCGCATAGCACAATCAAGAGTTAATCAAACCGATGCAAACCAAAAACTTCCCGCAACCATCACTAAAAATTGTACAATCAGGGTTTACAGAAATGATTTTTGTGGTATACTAAATGTTGTTTCACAGATTAAACTTTGGAGAGATTAGCGTGAAAAATCACGCTAACGTGGGAATGTACGATTTGCTCCCCCTACGGGGAACCGCAAATGATGCACAAAAAATCCATGCCTTTTCATGGGCTATTTGTGCCTAAAGATTACTTAAAGGAATGGATTTTACAATGTCTTTTAGTAAAAAAATAAGTCGAGCTACATCGATTTTTCTTATTTTAATTATCGCACTTCAGTTTATTCCGACCCCCTCTGCCGTTGCGCTTGAACCGTTTCGCGACCTTGCGGCACAGTCGGCTATTTTGGTTGAGCGAGAAACCGGACAAATTTTGTTTCAGCACAATGCACACGCAATCCACCCTGCCGATAATCTGGCAAATATCATGACACTCTATCTTGCCGCAAGAGCAGTAGAAAACGACGAAATCAGCGACAACGAATTTGTAGAAATGACTGAAGCCGCATGGCATGACGTTGCGGAAGGTAGCTCGTCACTTAATATTGTTCCCGGTGAAATCGTGACATTTATCGACCTTATATATATGGCATATGTCGGCAAAGCAAACGAAGCAAGCAACATGATTGCACTCAGGCTTGCGGGAAGCATAGGTAATTTCGTCTCACAGATGAATGAGATGGCTCGTGAATTAGGTGCCATAAACACTAACTTTGTCAACCCTCACGGCGACCATCACCCCGCTCAAGTCACCACTGCATTTGACATGTACCTGCTCTACTCTCACGCATCAAGAAGTATGCTCTTTAACGAAGTATCCGGCACATTTAGGCACACCACCGAAACAATTGATGAATTTGAATCACGCACGTTCACCACATCAAATTCTCTCATAGTACCCGGCAGTATCTATCACTACAGATATGCCCTATCCGGTATCGACAGTGCGACATTTGAAGGTGGTCACAGCCTGGTCGCATCAGCCGAAGAAAACAACATGTTCCTAATATCCGTTATACTTGGCTCTTATGTTGAAGTATTCGACGATGGCAGTGCAGATATTAAGAGCCTGTCGGAAACTCATAGGCTGTTCCTTTGGGGCTATCATCAATTTGGTTGGCGAGATATTTTAAGGACAACAGACTTGCTTGACAATGTGCCTGTTATACACGGCTCAGGAACAGATTTTGTCAACGCCCGCCCTGAAGATTCGCTGACTCTCCTTATAGCACACTCCACCCCCGACGATGCTTTTGAAAGACGCATAACTCTTTTCTATGACGAAGAGAATCCCATAGCCGCCCCCGTCCAAGTCGGTCATCCATTAGGTGAAGTTGTAATAATGCACGAAGGCAACGAATATGCAAGAATCGCCCTTGTGGCAAACACCACAGTAGAGCTTAGCGGGCTTGAATACATCAGGATTCAAGTTATTGAAATGCTCACATCAACAACAGCTCGCAACATTATGCTTATTTTAGCTATACTCGTATTATTATACATCGGACTGGTTGTCAGGCATCACGTAATCCGTGCAAATCGCAGACGCAGAATCAGAGAAGCAAAGCAAGGGATAATCCAAGACAGACATAAAAATTTTAGGGATTAATGCAAAATTGCAAAAATCTCTGTGATATAACACTAGCTGGATATAAACGGAGAAACCCTCCACTCGCTCCCACCCGCACGGCCTGGCACATCTTGATAGGCAAGACTATACAAATCCGTTGCGGAGGCTTCAAACTTGAACATCTGCTCCGCAAAACCGCCGAGCTTATAAACCGAAGCAGGTTTCGTGATAATCGGGAGACTTGCCTTTTTTCGCATGGAGCCTAACATATCCGTGCCAACTTTTGACGCGGCCAGAACTCTAATGTATGGCGGCGGATTTTCTGTGTACTCCTTCGTTATGCCGAGAGCGGCACATATCAAAATACGGCGAAGCCTTGACATAACAAATCTTTTTGACTTAGCTCCCCTGAGAATATCCTCAATGGTCGGTTCGGTTTTTGCAAGTTTAGCAAATTTATGCTCCAATCCACCGGAAGTATTTAAAATCTCGGAAAAATCCTCAACGGCACGTAGGCGCGAGAGAACAGCCTGTTCCGCACTTTCAATAAAAACAGGCCCCCGCCCCAATCGGATTTCATCTTCACACACAGAAAGAGATGACTCAGGCAGAAGATCAAGCAAAACAGGGGGACGGTTCCTCTGCCCTGTCTTACACCCTGTCTCCGCTCCTGCCTCACGAAGTCTTAACCTCACAGCAGAAGCGCTAAACCCGGTGTCACTGTCATGCTCGCCGCCCACTCGCCTCATAGTAATCGGCTCCATTTTTGAAGATAACTCATTGATTGCCTTTATATATTCAATGCCCAAAACATTATTCGGTGTGCTAAAGACATCGGCATCTGCGCCCATCACCGCCTCTGCCGCCTTTTGCAAGGCAGTTGCATATGATACCCCCCTACTCAGCCATGGTCGCAAATTTTCCCTAAAATCATCGGACAAAGCTACCTGCGCTGCGGTTTTTAGAGACTCCACATTTCCCGACTCACTGCTAAAAGAAATATAATCACAAATTCCGAGCTTTTCCAAAATATAAACTCCACCCATCGCAAAACTTTCAGCCGAAGAAAGCGCAAACGGAGTCGGAAGCTCCAGTACCAAATCCGCCCCACTTAAAATCGCCATTTTTGCCCTTGCATGTTTGTTAAACACCGCAAAATCACCGCGCTGAACAAAATTAGGACTCATAACACAGATCACACCCGCGTCGCCACCCAATAAAAAACGTGTATTTTCAATATGTGCGGCATGTCCCAGATGGAAAGGATTATATTCGCAAATAACCCCAACAATTTTCACAATTTACCCCCTTGAATTTTATTCAAAAATAGTATAAAATAACTATTAGTCTGTATGGTAAGTTTTTAGACTTTATAGACCACTATAGCCTAAAAAAAAAAACTTTTCAAGGGGTATGTTAAATGAACGTGTTAGTAATCAATGCAGGAAGCTCTTCTCTCAAGTACCAACTATTCAACATGGATAATGAAAAAATCCTCGCAAAAGGTCTATGTGACAGAATCGGCCTCGACGGTCATCTCAAGCATAAACCCGAAGCAAACGGAAAACCTGTCTACGACGAAGATATTTCTCTCCCCACTCACGCAGAAGCCATAAGCGCAGTCATCGAAAAGCTCACTTCAGACGAATATGGCGTTATCGAATCTCTTTCCGAAATAAACGCCGTCGGTCACCGTGTTGTTCAAGGTGGACGCAAATTTTCAAGCAGTGTTCTCATAAACGATGAAGTTGTTGCCGCTATCGAAGATTGTGTCAGACTGGCTCCATTACATAACCCCGCCAACCTCATGGGCATCAGAGCTTGTCAAAAAAACATACCAAACGTACCGCAAGTCGCAGTATTTGACACCGCTTTCCACAACTCTATGCCGCAGCACGCATACACATACCCAATCCCCTACAAATACTTTGAAGAAAACGACATTCGCCGCTACGGATTCCACGGCACATCTCACCGCTATGTCTCTGACATTGCGCTCGACCGTCTTGGGCTCAAATCAGGCTCATCTAAACTTATAACCTGCCACCTCGGAAACGGCGCATCACTCGCCGCAATCTGCGATGGCAAAAGCATAGACACCACAATGGGTGTCACTCCGCTTGAAGGCGTACCTATGGGCACACGCTCAGGCAGTATTGACCCGTCTCTCGTTGATATCATCGCATCTATCGAAGGAACATCTCTAAAAGACTCAATGGATGTGCTCAACAAAAAATCAGGTGTTTTAGGCATCTTCGGAAAATCATCAGACTTTAGAGACATAGAGACTGCCGCAGGTATGGATATCAATACAGGCTTTGAAAAAGAAGGCGCTCCTGTTGACGAAAAAGCAAAGCTCGCACTCGACGTTTTCGCCTATCAAGTGGCAAAGTTCATAGGTGCCTACATCGTAGCACTCGGTGGGCTTGATGCACTGATTTTTACAGCAGGTATCGGCGAAAATTCTCCATATGTCCGCAGAGCCGTATGTAAGCATCTCGAAGGCATTGGTATTTGTTTAGACGAAAACGTAAACGCCGTAAGAGCAAGCGATTATTTAGATGTCACAGGCAAAGATTCAAAGTCAAAAGTTTTGGTTGTACCAACAAACGAAGAACTCGTTATAGCAAGAGATACGATTGAAATCGTGAAGTAAAAAATGAAGCAGTAAACCGACAGATGATGGAGCAAATCACCCATTATCTGTCGGTTTACTGTGTTCTTCCAACGTAGTAGTTTCAGCCGTGCCTTTAAGATCGCAATTCATCGGGCGTTTACAACCAGCCCCGCATAGTGTATAATAACACAAAACATCACCCCACACATTCCCGAAACAAGAAAGGTAATCAAGCCGTAAATGACGCTTTTTGAAAAATCATTAAAAGTACTGGAACTCCCTGAAATATTAGCCATGCTATCCGCTGAGGCGGTTAGCGAATCGGCAAAAGGCGCAGTCGCTGAGTTGCGTCCATTTACCGATTCTGAGCTTGTAAAAACACGCCTCAGCGAGACAACTGCGGCAAAAAATATGATGGTTGTGCGCCAGAGTCCTCCATTTTCAGGCGTTCGAAATGTAAAAGCGGCTGTAAAGCGAGCTGACATGAGCGGGGCTCTCAGCACAAGGGAGCTTTTAAGTATCGCAGAGCTTATAAGAGCATCATCCTCATCAATCTCATATTTCAGGAGCGATAAAAACGCTGAGAAAACAGCAATCGACTACCTTTTTAGCTCACTAAATCCTGATAAGTTTTTGGAAAACAAGATTTCAACCGCAATTGTCTCAGAAGAAGAAATTTCCGACAACGCAAGCCCCGAACTATCCACTATCCGCCGCCACATAAAGCTATCACACGAAAAAATAAGACAGACACTTAATAAAATAATCACTTCACCCACCTACAGCAAAGTTCTCCAAGAGCCGATAATCACCATGCGAAACGACAGATATGTCGTACCCGTCAAAGCAGAGCAAAAAGGGAATCTTCCCGGCATGGTTCACGATATCTCATCTTCAGGTGCAACTCAGTTTATAGAACCCATGAGTGTTGTAAACATCAACAACGAACTGCGCGAACTCTCGGCAAAAGAAAAAACGGAGATTGAGCGCATTTTAATGGAGCTTTCGGCAGATGTGGCAAACAGCGGTGACGACATAATCAGAGATTACGAAATCCTCGCTGAGCTTGATTTCATCTTCGCAAAGGCAAAGCTATCATATAAAATGGATGCTATCGAACCCGAAATCTCAAACGAGAGAAAAGTACGACTTAACGCCGCCCGCCACCCCTTATTGCCGAAAGAAACCGCCATTCCGATAGATATTCGCCTTGGCGGAGACTTTGACACATTAGTCATAACAGGCCCAAACACAGGCGGTAAAACCGTATCTTTAAAAACGCTCGGTCTGCTATGTGCCATGGCTCAATGCGGACTGCATATTCCTGCAAATTACGGCAGTTATGTACCTGTATTCGGCTCAATTTTTTCAGATATTGGAGATGAGCAATCCATTGAGCAGTCTCTCTCAACATTTTCATCTCATATGACAAATATCGTCGGCATTTTAGAGCAGGCGACATTTGACTCACTAATCATGTTCGACGAACTCGGCGCAGGCACAGACCCTGTTGAGGGTGCGGCACTTGCAATATCCATTATAGAGTATGCAAGAAAAACAGGAGCCTTGATAGCAGGCACAACCCACTATGCCGAGCTAAAAAGCTACGCTGTGACGTCAGAGGGTGTATCAAACGCCTCATGCGAGTTTGACGTGGAAACACTCAGACCCACATATAAATTAATTATAGGCATACCCGGCAAGTCTAACGCATTTGCTATCTCAAAACGCCTTGGGCTGTCAGACCGCATCATTGAAGATGCAAAAAATCGCATCAGTAGTGATAACACAGCATTTGAAGATGCCCTGCTTGGCCTTGAGCAGTCTCGCCTATCGCTCGAAAAAGAGAGAGATGAAACAACAAAGCTCCACAGAGATGCAAAAGTCGAAAGAGAGCAAGCCGCCACACTTAAAGCACGGCTCGACAAAGAACTCACGACAGCCGCAGACAAAGCAAAACGCGACGCACAGCAAATAATCGAAGATGCACGAAGAGTAGCAGATTCTGTGATAGATGAGCTAAATACCCTACGCAAAAAAGCTGTCAGCGATATGAGTATGCAAAAGCTCGGTGAAGATAAAGCAAATCTTTTACGCAAATTAAACGAAGCTGAGCACGGAATCAGCGATTTTGTAGAAATTGACGAAAATGCCGAATCAGCTCCGCAAAGAGAGATTGTAGCCGGCGACAGAGTTAAACTCAAAAGCATCGGAACTCTCGCCGACGTTGTTTCTGTGGGGAATGACGGCACTTTATCACTGCGAGCAGGTATAATGAACGTAACTGCTAAAGCGAGCGAGGTCATTTTGGTCGATTCCGAGCAAAGCAACGACATAAAAAAGCAAATAGCAAAATCTGAGGCAAAACTACGCTCAGTCTCTGCAAAACCTGAGCTTGACATTCGCGGAATGAACGTAGACGAAGCTCTTCCAATTATGGAGCGTTTCATAGATAATGCAAAAATGGCAAAGCTAAACTCTGTCAGCATAATTCACGGCAAAGGCACGGGCGTTTTGCGTAAAGCCGTCCACACGAGTTTGAAACGTGATAAACATGGCATAAAATCGTTTCGCCTTGGTGTTTATGGCGAGGGCGAAGACGGAGTCACCATAGTTTCCTTGTGAAACTCTACAAAAATGCCATAATATCAAATATCTCCCTTGACGGAGTGTTGATAATTTGATAGAGTGGTGGTAATGACTCACTGCAGATGTCATTATGATTAGGAGGATGTTAATCGATGTACGAGAAGAAGGCAACGGTTACGAAACAGGTCGGTTTGTATGCAAGACCTGCAACATTTTTTATCCAAAAAGCTAATGAGTACAGAAGCAGTATTTGGATAGAAAAAGATGAGCGCAGAGTCAACGCCAAAAGTCTGTTAGGTGTTCTCTCTCTGGCAGTCGCACAAGGCTCAACAATCAGCGTTCTGGCTGACGGTCCGGACGAAATCGAAGCAGTTGACACCCTATGCGAACTCATCAATTCTGACTTTGAAGAGTAAAAATCTCATCAAAATAAAAAACGGTCAATCGACCGTTTTTTATTTTAATTATTTTATTGTGCCGCTAACTCTTCGTAAACTGAAACTTTCTTGCGGCTTTGCCCCATTGGCTCAAACTTAACTCTGCCATCAACTTTGGCAAACAGAGTATCATCACTCCCCTTACCTACATTGGTGCCGGGATGAATTTTTGTGCCACGTTGGCGAACCAGAATATTTCCTGCAAGCACAAACTGCCCGTCAGCACGCTTTGCGCCGAGGCGTTTGGACATACTGTCGCGACCGTTTTTTGTTGAACCTACACCTTTCTTATGTGCCATTACTCGTCACCGTCCTTACTTTCCTTGCTCTTCGCAGCTGTTGCCCTGAGCGATATTTTGTCAATTTTAATCTTGGTATAAGGCTGTCTATGACCTTGTTTTCTGCGATAGCCTTTTTTGGCATGCATCTTATAGACTATGATTTTCTTTGCTCTGCCGCTTTTAATAACTTTAGCAGTAACTGATGCACCCTTTAGATACGGAGAGCCGATTTTTGAATCGTCATCTTTGAAAACCGCGAGGACTTTGTCAAACTTTATTTTTTCATCATCCTCTAAGCCAAGTTTTTCAATGTAGAGCTCATCGCCCTCTTTAACGTTGTACTGTTTTCCGCCTGTTTCAAAAATTGCGCCTGCCATGAATTCACCTCATAAATATTAAGACTCGCTCTCGTCAGGTGGTGATAAAAATCACACTCTAATACTAATACCAATAGTACCTGCTCAAAGCGGCTAGGATATACTAACACAATCTCAGAAAAAAGTCAAAACTTTTTTATAATAATCCAGTGTTTTAAACGTTCTATCAAGGTGTGTGAGCACAAATCCTTCAGTTTTCGTAGAAAGTTCCCGCAGTGCAGTATCGGAAATACGAAACGAAAAAAGCTTCTTAGCATCACAACTCAAAATATACTGAGCGGCACCAAAAGCACCCTCACTCAAAGCCAAAACACCATCTTCCACCTGCGCTTTTTCAAAACCGCCCCCGTTACGCAAAACAGGCTCAAAACCCGAAACCTGCATAAGCCTAAGCTCAAACGCAGGCTTAACAAGTTCCGGCGGTTTTAATTTTTCACTTAGAGCGTAAAGAGCATTTAAACAAAGCGGCAAAAGTTCGATATTAGGACTATCCTCATCAGAAATAGCCTCTGTCAGCTCCGCAATATACGCCCCAAGGGAGAGTAGCGGCAAATCGTCTCGAAGCCCAATAAACTGTTCAATAGTTTGAGCCTCAGTGAGTGTCCACCTATCTTTCTTTTGCAAAAGAGTCATATCCGAAAACACTAAAAGCTGAGTAGCCGCCGCCAAACGACTGTTCTTCCGAAACGCTCCATGAGCACTAACAGTGAGCTTGCCGACGGAATCAGTAAGAACAGTTAAAATCTTACTGGACTCCTTGTACTTAACTTCACGCAAAACAATTCCCTTAGCATTTGTGTACATATCACTTAGTATACCCAAAATTCTTCATCATAGTGCGACTGTCGCGCCAGTTTTCTTTGACCTTGACCCAAGTCTGCAAAAACACCTTCGCCCCCATAAAACGCTCGATATCCTCACGTGCATATTGCCCGATTCTCTTGAGCATTGCACCGTTTTTGCCAATTATCATACCCTTATGACTTTGCTTTTCACAATAAATCGTAGCATCGACATCAATGATTGGAGAATCCTCGTCTCCACGCTCTGAAAATTCAGTAATCTCAACAGCAGTTCCGTGGGGAATCTCCTTATCGAGGCAAATAAGCAATTTTTCACGGATAATCTCAGCCACAATCTGACGCTCAGGCTGGTCGGTAGACATGCCGTCGGGAAAAAGTTGCGGCCCCGGCTTTGCATACTTAACAAGCACGTCAAGAAGCTCAGTAACACCTAGGTTCTTTCGAGCAGAAATCGGCAAAATAGAATCAAACTCAAAATGTTTGGAATAAGTCTCAATAATCGGGAGCGTGAGATCAAAACGAACAGTATCAATCTTATTAATTACAAGCACAGCAGGCACCTTAGAAGACTTCACATGCTCAATAAGAAGCTCCTCCTGCGTACCGATATTATCAATAGGCTCAACCATCAAAACAGCACAATCAACATCAGCCACACTATCTCTGACAACCCCAACCATATACTCCCCAAGACGAGTCTGCGCCTTATGAAACCCCGGAGTATCAAGCAACACAATTTGCGAATCCCCATGCGAAAACACCCCAAAAATCCTATTGCGTGTAGTCTGAGGCTTAGGCGAAACAATAGCGACCTTGTCGCCCGTCAAAGCGTTGGTAAGCGTAGACTTCCCAACATTAGGTCTGCCGATAATTGAAATCATAGCGGTTTTATTTATTGTGTTTGTCATTATAATGACCATTCCTTTCGAAAATCTTTAGGCACAAAACGACCATGAAAAGGTATGGTCATTAACGTGCATCATTTGCGGTTCCCCGCAGGGGGAGCAAAT
>WQSX01000037.1 GCA_009787625.1 Oscillospiraceae bacterium | reverse complement strand
AACACTTTGCACAATGTCAGAATAATTGTCAACCAAATCTTGAGGTGATCGAATATATGTATTAGGCATGATGTACCTCCAAAATCACGTTTTTCTTGCAGAGTAAGTATACTATGACATAAAATGCTGACAGTGTCAATATTTTCAATACGATAGCATAAAGAATGTTGAAGTCAAGCGATTTTAATGATAAAATTGGCAATATCAAAAGAGTGAGGTGCAATTGTGGGGAAAATAATCTATTGGGGCATGGTTGGTACGGGTGATGTAACTGAAAAAAAGAGTGGACCGGGGTTTTCTAAGGCGGAAAACTCTACGCTATATGCAGTTACAAACAGAACCTACGAAAAAGCAGTTGACTATGCGAAGAGGCATTGTATAGAAAGAGTTTATGCAAATATTGACGAAATGATAGCGGATGGAAACGTGGACGCAATTTATATAGCGACACCACCGGGTTCACATAAAGAATATGCAAAAAAATGCGCGCAGGCGAAAATCCCGTGCTATATTGAAAAGCCGATAGCTCTCAATTTGCGAGACCATATTGAGATGATGGAAGCGTTTGAAAAAACAGGCACTAAAGCCTTTGCGGCCTACTACCGCAGAGCGCATGAGCGATTTATAAAGGTAAAGCAACTCACAGCAGGCGGAGCCATTGGCGAAGTTCGGTTTGTCCATCTCAGCCTTTATCGCCCCGCAAGCAATGAAGAGATAACAAACAAATCATGGCGTATCCACCCCGAAATATCGGGAGGCGGAATATTTATGGATGTAGGCGTTCACCAGCTCGACATACTTGACTTCATACTCGGACCGATTGATGAAGTTAAAGCCTACTCTAAAAATAGCGGCGGTTATTACACGCCGGAGGATACGATAAATGCCGTATTTGAATTTAAAAGCGGAATACAAATGAGTGCAGACTGGTGCTTTACAGCGGGGATAAGCAGAGATGAAATAGAAATCGTCGGCTCAAAAGGGCGTATAACACTTTCATGCTTCGGAACCGACCCGATAATGCTTGAAACAGAAAACAAAACAGATGTATTTGAGTTTAGACCACCCGACCATGTACACCAGCCACTTATACAGACAATAGTAGACGAACTAAACGGAAAAGGCAAATGCCCAAGCACACTTGAAACAGCTTTAAACACAGCAAAAATCTGCGAAAAGATCTACTCAAACTATTAGAAATGGAAAGAAATGAATATCCTCTCTTTTCTGAGTCACCTCTCATAATAAGCCACACCAAGTTGGGTGCGGTTGCTCACTTTGAGCTTTTCCATAATGCTTATTATTCTATTGCGGACTGTTCCCTCGCTTAAAAATAGTTGGGTGGCAATCTCCTTGTTGGTCAAACCTTGGGCGACTAGTCGGGTTATGTCTCTTTCTCTTGTGCTGAGTTTATCCATCAGAGGTGAAACCGGTCGTGTGAGTTGATTTAAGACTTCGGGGTCTAAAACACCACTTCCACTCATCAGTGTGCGAAGCTTACCTGCGACACCGTCTGTTTCATCAGTTTTTAATAAATAACCGTTGGCCCCTGCGGACAGCGCCTGCTGGATGTTTGCCTTGTCTGCAAATGTTGTGAGCATCATGATTTTAACATTCGGGAATTTCTCCCGCATCAGCCTCGTTGCCGTGATGCCATCAACATTTGGCATACGAATATCCATTAAAGCGATGTCAGGCTGTAGTTTTTCGCACAGGGCTAGAGCCGCACGCCCATCTTCCGCCTCCCCTACAACTTCGATGTCATCTTCGAGTCCTAGGGTTAAAGATAAACTCTCGCGGATTAACGCGTCGTCGTCTACTATAATTAGTTTCATGGTTTCCTCCATTTTTCTATCCCCTACCCTCTTTAGAAAAGAGGGTGGCCCCGCAGGGCCGGGTGTTTTGATACACAGAGCTTCCTGCGAACCGGGCGAACGCAGTTCGCCCCTACGATATCGGTATCACACAAACTAGCTTGAATCTGTCGGTTTTTTTTACTGTCAAATTCCCGCCCACTGTCACGGCTCGGTAGCGTAAGTTGCGTAGTCCGCTCCCCGGTGCTTCGTCTTTTTTTATCACACCGTCATTTTCAAAAAGTAATCTGACCAAATGCTTTGTAACATCGAGTTCTACCATTATTTCAGTGGGGTTTGCGTGCTTCATGGCGTTTGTTAGACTTTCGCTTAAAACCGCTTCCAACACGTGCCAGACATTTACTGTTACCCCTGTCATGTCACCTGTGGCTTTGAAGCTTACAGGTGCTTTTTCGTAGCTTGTGCATATCTCTTTTATTCTGTCTACGCCCATGAATGAGACAACCGACATGTTGTGAACCGCATCTCGCATTTTTCCTACACCGGCGTTTAGTTTATCCATTGATTTATCAAACAGTTCAAATGCCTTTGTCGGATTTTTCTCTGCTAGTTTTCTGACTGTCTGAAGTGCAATGTATGCGGAGACTATTTCATGCCCTGCGTTGTCGTGAATGTTTGCGGATATGCGTGAACGCTCTGCTATAATGCTCATCCGCTCGACCTCCGCTAATGCTGCTGTGAGCTCGGATTGCAGGTTTTCAAGCTCGTGATTTTTCTTGGAGTAATAGTCACGCTGTGAAAATCTGAGCTTACGTTCTTTTTTCCAGAAATTTAAGATTAGACCAAGCAAGGTTAAGCAGACAGTTAAAATAAATATCGGCAAATCGAACATTATAAACAACACTCCAAGAAGTGTCGCCACAGGGTAAAAGCCAAAAAACATAGCGCCGAAAAGTGCAAAACCTGTAAATAGCTCTGCCTGATAAATAAGCTGTAGAGGCAGAAGTGCTAGAATTACCGCTATATCTATGAATATAGTCCATCGAATTTTTGAGTGCCTAAACCTATATCTGGTAATGTACATGATAGAAACAAACATAAGTAGGATAAAGCCCAGTGTGTCGGCAGTTTGTAACCAACTGACAAACAAAAGGCTTAATCCTGTGATATTTAATGCATTAAAAACAAGACTAGGATTTATTTTACTCAAATAGTTCTCCTTCTGCCTCCCAGTAGCAAAAATGCGATTGCAAACAGTAGCATTACACCTTGATATATCCAGAAAGAGGTGGTCAGCCCGTCAACTGCTAAGGTAGTGAGAGCTCTCATGAGCCAGTAGGGGTGGAAGATTGCACCTACATATTGCGTAATCCCCGGTAGTGCCTCAATCGGCACCATAATTCCACTCANCAGTAACATGACAGCGGCTACGAAAAAAAATGAGTTTCTGCTGGCGCTTTTACTTTTAAGGAGCATNTTCCAACAAAATGAAAAAGCGGTGTTGGCTATGGCAAATATCAGTAATGTGATTAGAATACCCACTAAAGTTTCCGTCTCCCAATTATAGCGCACTATCCCTAAAATTCCAAGAATAACTATTTGCACGACAATGGGCATCATGGCGGAGAGTAGATTTTGAAATATGTAACTGACAGTGCTGACGGGCGATAGGTAAATCTTGATGACTGAGCCATCTACTCTATCTTCGAGCATAAGGCCTGCGAGCAAATGTGCGCTCAGTACCATTAAATAAACAAGCAATGCAACATTGCCAATAGGGTGATATCTCCAAACATTAGGGAAAAGGAACATTAAAGTTATAGGGACAATCAAACTTGCCAAAAATGAAACGGGACTTCTGATATTTCTGAGGAGTGCAAACTTAAATACCGTCATTTCTGCGCCTCCCCACAAGAAGTACTACTGCGGCGAGTATAGCATTTATCAAAATTAAAACGCCAAAACCGAGTGCCATGTTATTTCCCTCTACTACCTGCGTGCCAAGCGAAACGGGGAGATGGTCAAATATCGCTTCGAGCGCACCGCCCGGACTGAAAATATTGCCTGCAACAATCGGTAACAATGAAATACCTATCATAATTTCTCCAAAAAGATATGTCAATCTGTTGCCTGATTTTTCGTCTTTTGTGAAATAGAAAATTATTGCACCCACCAGTTGGGTTATGAGCGATATGCAGAGCATTACGGCTAAAACCACTCCAAAATTTCCCCAAGCGACATCGAAAACCAACGCTGTAACTGCAACAACTACCCCACCATAGAGAACATTTGTCAGCCAACCTGCTGTCATGATGCCCGTGAAAAATACACGTTGGTCGATAGGGCTCACAAGCAGACGTTGGCGGGTTGAAGTTTTGAGGTCGCCATGTAACCAATCTGCTGTCAAATCTGCACCGAAAAACTGAAAACCAAGCACAAGCGGGATTGCTATTCCGGAAAATATAACATACTGCCCTCCTGCCACATCATATACAAACATATCAATAAGGGTAAAAGCCGTGAGAAAAACTAGGGGAAGGCCTATCACAAGCAGGTTTGTAGGGGATAGCAAATTCTTCTTAAAGTAGTGTCTAAAAATCCATAGAAAAGTATTCATGTTACATATCCCCCTCTCTGAGCGATTTGCCTGTTAATGTTAGAAACACATCTTCCAGATTTCCTTTTTCTTCGGAAATCCCTGCAATTCCACCATGCTGTGTTGCAAGCTCTGTGATGCGGTTGATGTTTCCGCTTTCAACGCCTGAAATGATGGTGTACTTATTGCCGTTTAAACTGACATGCTTCACACCTGATACAGCTTTAATCAACTCAGTGAGTTCAGAAGAGGGGTTCATTGCGGTCAAATTAACCACAGATTCATGACTGGTGCGTTTTATTAGCTCATCCAAAGTTCCCTCGGCGATGATTCGACCCAAGTCCATGATTACTATGCGGTCGCAAACAGCTTCGACTTCTTCCATGTAGTGGGAAGTGTAAATAACTGTTGTGCCTTGCTCTGCGAGTTTTTTTACGGTTTCTAAAATGCGATTTCTCGATTGTGGGTCAACACCTACGGTTGGTTCGTCCATTATTAGAAGTTTAGGCTTGTGGAGTAGTGCGCAACCGATGTTTAATCTACGCTTCATACCGCCGGAAAGTTGCTTGGGCTTTTTCTTTGAGTGGTCTTTAAGTTCGATAAATTCTAGGATTTCTTCAACTCTATTTTTCAGAGCGACACCACGCAGTCCGTATAATCCGCCCACATATCGTAGGTTTTCATAAACATTCAGTTCGCTGAAAAGAGTAAGATCCTGCGTTACAAGCCCTAGGCCCTGCCGTATCTTCAAGTTTTTGGTTGATTGCTTTTGCCCAAACAGCACCACATCACCCGCGTCTGCATTTATGAGTCCGCAGAGCATATTGATTGTGGTCGATTTGCCTGCGCCGTTTGGTCCGAGTAGTCCGAGCACTTCCCCTTCGAGCACATCTAAATCTATTTGGTCAACGACCGTTTGTTCTCCATAGCGTTTTACAAGACTTTTCATACTAGCCAGCATTTATCAATTCCTCCGTTTGTATTTGTTATGGTGCTATTATACGAGAAAAAAGCACCCAAAAAAAGGTACCAAATGTCACTATTTTTGTGAGGTAGAGAACGGTCCGATACACCAAGGGTAGCCTGAAATGGGCGGTTTGTTCTGATTTTTTGCGAGAACAGCGGTGTAGATCCCGATGGCTCGCAAAAAATCAGAACAAATTGCCTATTTCAGGCGGTGTCAGGCGGTATCTGTACGCCCCACCTGCCTAAACCTGTTCTTCTCGTTAATAATCAGCATTTGCAGACGGTTTTCTATGTTTGCAAAGCTACTGTCCGGATCAAGGTCGATGGGTAGGATTTGGATAAATGGGAACTCATCTTTAATGCGTTTTATTGTGCCTCTGCCGCAGATGTGGTTTGGTAGGCAACCGAATGGTTGAAGCAGGACAAACGCATTTACGCCCATTTCGGCATACTCCTTGATTTCGGCGGGAATGAGCCAACCCTCGCCTGACGTGTAGGTGCGGTGCATGATTGGGGTTACGTTGTCGGCGAGCTGTGCAAAGCTTATGTGCGGAGCGTATAGTGGGTGCTTTTCGGCGATTTTGTCGAGCCTTTTTGTTATGTATGTAAACACTCCGTCTTTGGCGTAGGTGAACAGCATTTTTGAAATGGGGAAACCCACATTAAACTCCCGCTTATATGAAATATGCGAGACGACATCTTTTCTGAAGACATGCGTCAGGCGCGGGAGAATTACCTCCATTCCATTATCTTCGAGATATTTTTCCATATTAAAATTCGAGCCGGGGTGAAAGTTCACAAGAAATTCGCCTGTTATAAAAACTTTCGGCTTTGGATTGCTCATGTCATAGGGAACAAGGCAGAAGTCGTCGATTGCGTCTTTAAATGCGTCAATAGCCTTGCCTATCCCTTTCTCTATCGCTGCTGCAATACGGTTGATTGATTGATCAAAGACTCTGTCGATATCGCCCTGATTTAGTTCATATGGGCGAATTTGCCGCCTGAGTTCTTCTAAGGTGTCAAGCATTAAAAGTACCCAAATTCCCGGAAGTTCAAAATTCATTCCGAGCTTAATGCCGGGGTGCATGTCCTTGGAGTCTGTTGCATCGGTGGTTATTATCGGCACGTCTTCAAATCCGGCTTCATTGAGTGCAAGCCGCAATAGTGCGGGGTAATGAGACAGGCGGCAGTCGCCGTGGAGTTTTGCCATTGCCACAGCCACTTCATCTTTTTTATATTTTCCACTTTGAAGAACCGAAATCGCCTCGCCGATAACTATTTGAGCGGGAAAACATGTGTCGTTGTGGACATATTTTTTTCCAAGCATAATCTCGTGCTCGCCACCCATGGGGAGCGGGTAAATCTTTAGCCCCACTCTAGTAAGAACACTGCTCATGAGCGTGCAAAAGGCGGCGGAAGCGTTTGGAACTAGGACGGTTCTTGTTTTTATATCTTCTTTTATAAACTTTTTCGGGTATGCATCAATAAGTTCCCTGTGAGGGGTGAAATTATTAGCTTCGCGCTGAGTAGATACTGTGTTAATGAATGATTTAATTCTGATGTAGAGCGAATTGACGGCATCACCCTCGTCAATTTTTAAAATAAGCGGAATCTTACCACCGACATCAGACATGATGCGGGTTATTTCGTTTGAAAGAATTGAGTCGTGCCCACAGCCGAAGCTGACAATCTGCACATATTCGAGCTCAGGGCTTTTCGCGGCAAGTATACCGCCCGACAGCAGGCGCATATGGTAATTATTCATTGTCTCAACACGGGTGTTTCTAAGACTTACGTCCGCTATGTCCGGGAGTGAATCTAACGACAGCACGGGTATGCCCTCTTTTGTGAACGCTCGCGACAGGTCATGGCTCACAAAGGAATCGTTGTGGTAAGGCCGCCCCGCAAGAACAACGGCGAATTGTTCGCTTTTCTTTGCTTGCTCGATGATTTCTGCACCTTTGGCGACAAGGTCTGTGTGAAAGAGCTTTAAAGCCGCTTCGCCCTGCTTTATTGCCTGAGTAACTTCGATTTTTGATATGCCGTATTCATTACTCATGTACTTAACTATTTGCCGCTTTTTATCTCTTTCGTCAAACCAGTGGAAAATAGGCGCATCAAACTTTATGCCCCAGCGGGCTTCAGGGTTTTCTGAGTTGCGGACGACATATGAGTAGCCTTTTAAGACAGGACAAACATGATTACTTTCCTCGTTCACGCTCTCGCTCGGCATTTCCATAATCATGGGCATAAAAATTCTGTCGACGCTCTGACTCACCAAATCTTGTATGTGGCCATGGACAATTTTAGCCGGAAAACAAATTGTGTCCGAGACAACAAAGGGAATGCCTTTTTCATATTGCTCCACGGAACTTGGACGTGAAATTTTTATGTCAAAACCCAATGCCTTAAAAAATGTCGTCCAAAAAGGCATACTTTCCCAAAATTCCAAAACACGAGGTATTCCGATTGTGATATTCTTAGGCTGGCTCACCGAAGTGAAATCATATGGTCTAAACAGTAGTTTTTCTCTATATAAGAATATATCGGGAACAGCATCTTTCTTTTTTGTTATTGTGTTTTTACCGTTAGTTTCAGACACAACATCGCCTATCTCGCACCGATTACCTGTTACCCAAGCTCTGCCGTTTGAAAAAATAATCTGTGTGCGGCTACAGTGGTTGGCACATGCGGTACAGGGAACATTGCTCATTTGTGTATAATCAAATTTTTCTAATGCATCAAAACCGATGAAACTGCTCTGCAGCTCTGTTTTCGCTACATCTTTGTTCATTTTTTCTATTTGCCTTTTTGTGAGAAGTGCAACGCCTATGCACCCCATTTCACCGGGGTATGGCGCACGAAATACATCTTGCTCCAAATACTGCTCAAGTGCCCTGAGAACTGCATCGTTTTTTATCGTACCACCCTGAACGACAATGCGCTTGCCGAGCGAGCTTGCGTCTGTGACCCTGATGACCTTTGTAAAGGCGTTTTCTACGACAGCGCGGCAGAGTCCTGCCATAATGTCGTCTGATTGTTTGCCGTTTTTCTGCTCGGTGATTATAGTGCTGTTCATAAAAACAGTACATCGACTGCCAAGATTTGCGGCATTTTTTGACTGAAATGCGAGCTTTGCAATATCTTCGACGACAATACCTAATGAGTCGGCGAAAGTTTCAAGAAATGAGCCACAGCCGGACGAACATGCCTCATTGAGTGTTATGTTTGTGATAACCCCGTCCTTGACCCATATTGCTTTCATGTCCTGACCGCCGATGTCCAAGATAAAGCTGACATCAGGCACGTATTTTTTCGCCGCTGCGGCATGGGAAACCGTTTCAACAGCGTGGTAGTCTGCGCCAAATGCCTTGGCGAACATCAGTTCTCCATATCCTGTCGTGCCAAAACCGCAAACTTTAAGCTTAGTTCCCTTTGCGCTATATTTTTTTTGAAGCTCTAAAAGCCCTTGCTTGATTATACGCAGAGGGTCACCGTTGTTTTTTGAGTAAAAGGTGTCAACTATGTTTTCACTATCATCAATGACGGCAAACTTTGAGGTTGTACTACCTGCGTCAATGCCGATATATACGCGAAGTTCTTCGCCTAGATTTTCCATCGGAGGTTTGGGTGCAGTATGGCGGGTTTTCCAAGTTTCATATTCTTCGCTTGAGCGAAAATATGGCTGTACAGAGTTATTTTCGTGACTCTGTTTAGTTTCAAAAAGTTTATCCAGTTCACCGAGAATTGAAATTGCATGAAATCTGCCGATTTTCGACCCCTCAGCTTCCGAGCCTTCATCTAAAAACAGTTCCTCTGCCGCCAGTGCCGCTCCCAGAGCGATGATGGTCTCAGAGTTTTCCGGAACTACGATGTCGCTTTCTTTGAGGCTCAGTCGCTCCCCAAATGCTTTTATGAGCGTAGGGTTAAATGTTATGGGCCCGCCTGCAAACATTATTGGTGGCTCCAGTTCCAGACCCTGTGCAAGTCCTCCTACGGTTTGCTTAACAACTGCGTGAAAAGCTGAAAGTGCTATATCTTCACGTCTGCCGCCTTGATTGAGTGTGGATTGGATATCGGTTTTTGCAAAAACACCGCAACGTCCTGATATGGTGTGAACCGTCTTGGCACTCGAAGCAAGGGCATCGAACTTGTCTATCGGCACTTTTAGCAGGCTTGCGATCTCGTCTATAAAAGCACCTGTTCCACCTGCACAGAGCCCGTTCATTCTCATGTCGGACACTGTGAGCTGTCCGCTTTTTTCATCATGGTGAAAAAAGATCGCCTTTGAATCTTGCCCGCCGATTTCAACGACTGTGCGGACATTCGGGTACAGACGGCGTGCCACAATCGAAGTTGCGACCACCTCTTGCACATAGTGTGCTCCTATAATTTCAGCAATGGCTTTCCCGCCGGAACCGCAGATGCAAACAAGCAGTTCACACTCAGAGGATTCTCGGCTTACCTCGCTTAAAAGCTTGCGAACAGTCGCCGCTTGCTCTGTGTAATGGCGCTGATAACGACTGAATAGTATATTTTTACCTGCACTATCCAAAACGACAATTTTTACTGTAGTAGAGCCCACATCTATACCCACACGTAATGGCAAAGCTGCCGATTCGTCATTTAAATAATTAGATTTCATTGCTAAACCCCTGAAGTTCTATCAAAATAATCACCAAATAGTATACCATATTTGTGTTCACTGTACACGTATAAAAATAAACAAAAATATCACGGATACACCTATTGACTATGCACTCAATATCCGATAGAATGAATAATCAAAATATTCCAAGGAGGAGTGTAAGTGAATAGAGTCTTTTTATGTAAGGAGACAGCTCCTGACGAAACCCGTGTAGCAATGGTTCCGCAACATGTTAAGAAGTTGATAGAGCTTGGTTATGAAGTCGCAGTGCAAAAAGGCGCGGGTGAGAACATCGCTTGCAGCGATGAGGAATACAGAGAAGCAGGAGCTAAAATAGTCGAAACAGTCTTTGACGGCTATGATTTCGCTGATATTATAGTACGTATAAATAAGCCTGATAACGTAAATGGCATTCGCCAAGGAGTGATGCATGTCAGCTCATTTGACGTGTTTAACGAAAAAGAGGAGATAAAGCAATACGCAGAAGCGGGCATTAGAATGGTGAGTTTGGAGATGATGCCACGCTCAACAATTGCGCAGAAAATGGATATCCAAAGCTCGCAAGCCTCGCTCGCAGGCTACTACTCAGTAATTCTCGCTGCATCGAGATTACCTAAGCTGTTCCCGATGATGATGACACCCGCAGGAACAATTTCACCTGCGCGAGTTTTTATAATCGGTGTCGGCGTGGCAGGGCTTCAAGCGATAGCCACAGCAAAAAGGCTTGGTGCAAGAGTTGAGGCGTTCGACACACGCCCTGTCGTCGAAGAGGAAGTTAAATCGCTCGGTGCAAAGTTTGTCAAAATTGACCTCGGTGAAATGGGACAGACAGAGCAGGGTTATGCAAAAGAGTTGACTCCTGAGCAAGTCGAAAAGCAACGCCAAGGGCAAGCCAAGGTGTGCGCCCAGTCCGATATAGTCATCACGACTGCGAAAGTTTTTGGTCGAAAAGCACCGGTACTGCTCACAAAAGACATGATAGTCGATATGAAACCCGGCTCAATAATCGTTGATATGGCTGTTGCAACGGGTGGAAACGTCGAAGGTTCTGACCCTGATGAAGATGTAATCCTCGACAACGGGGTAATGATTGTCAGCGGTGACAGACTTGAGCGGCATGTGCCAAAAGATGCATCCAACATGTTCTCAGGCAACATCTTTGCCTTCTTGGAACATTTTTGGGATACAGAAAATAAAGTATTCAAACTCGACACATCAGATGACATCATCAAAAGTTGCCTAATAACAGCGAATGGGCAAACTCTCGATGAGCGGTTTAAATAAGGGGGAACGAAATGGTATTTTTACTACTCATTTTTATTTTAATCATTGCGACATTTTTAGGCAGGGAGCTGATATCCAGAGTACCATCACAACTTCACACGCCGCTGATGTCTGCGACAAACGCCATATCGGGCATAACCGTCCTTGGCGCACTTGTTGTGCTTGCGACGAGTACGGATGAGCCGTTGGTTTTAGGATTATCATTTGTCGCAACAGTGCTTGCAACAATAAATACAGTTGGTGGCTATGCAGTCACAGACAGAATGCTAGGCATGTTTAAGAAAAAGGAGGGTAAGAAATAATGCTACAAGACCTAAATCTCTCCGATATCAATAATATTGCTTACATGATAGCAAGCGTGTGTACTATTTTGGGTATAAAAATGCTCGGAAAACCTGACACGGCGAGGCGTGGAATGCTAATCTCCGCCGCAGGTACAATTGTAGCTGTGATTGCTGTTTTCTTCGATGGGCGTGTTCTGGATTCATGGGATGCTTCAAATGTCTTGCAAAACGGCTTTTTCTGGAGTTTCCTCGCAATTTTCGTAGGTTCAATAATCGGTATAGTGTGGGCGAAAAAAGTCCAAATGACAGGTATGCCAGAACTTGTTGCTTTGTTTAACGGCTTTGGTGGCCTTGCCTCGGCACTCGTGGCATTTTCATCATTTTACCTGCTCTACACAGCCGAAGGTGGTTATGCCTACGAGATAGTTCACGATATTTCAACAGCACTTGCAATCTTTATAGGAACAATCACATTTACAGGTTCACTCCTCGCATGGGGTAAGCTCTCGGAAAAAATTACAGGCAGAGCCATTGTATTTCGGGGGCAAACATTCATAAATGCAGTACTGCTTCTGGCGGCGGTTGCGGCAATAGTAGTTTATGTAGCTCCAATACCTGCGCTTGGTGGCGAGATAACATTTATCGCTGTTATTACACTCGCGTCAATTGCGTTTGTGTTTGGCATAACATTTGTGCTCCCTATCGGTGGCGGCGACATGCCTGTTGTAATCTCTCTGCTCAACAGCTTAACCGGTATAGCTGTTGTAATGGCAGGATTTATCATTGAAAACACAATGCTCATAGTTACAGGTGCTCTGGTCGGGGCTTCGGGTGTCATACTCACACTCATCATGTGTAAAGCTATGAATCGCAGTTTGGGCAATTTGCTATTTAGCGGGTTTGGTGCCACAGACACCCAAAGCAGTAAAGGTCCGGGCGCAGAACCTAAGTCAATCTCGGTTGAAGATGCATATCTCATACTCGAAGCGGCGCAATCTGTTGTGTTTATTCCCGGTTACGGCATGGCAGTTGCACAGGCACAGCACGTAGTGCGTGAGCTTGCAGGAAGGCTTGAAGAGAACGGCGCTGAAGTCAGCCACTGTGTCCACCCTGTAGCGGGACGTATGCCGGGACACATGAATGTCCTACTCGCAGAAGCAGATATCCCATACGAACAACTTAAAACAATGGAAGAGATGAACCCCGTCATGCCTATGCAAGATGTGGCAATCGTCATAGGTGCAAACGACGTAGTAAATCCTGCCGCAGAAACAGACGAAAGCTCCCCAATCTACGGTATGCCAATCATCAAAGCACATGAAGCGAGAACGGTTTTTGTCCTAAAACGGGGCAAAGGCAGAGGCTTCTCAGGTATAGAAAACGAACTGTTCTCAATGCCGAACACATTGATGATTTACGGCGATGCAAAAGGAACAATATCATCACTGGCAAGCGAGTTTACTGCTGAGTAAGTAAGCTGTGCGATTTTAGCCAATATTGATATGACGAGGGGGGTGAGCTATTTCAGCACACCCTTCTTAATTTGTAACTGTTCTGTGTTCCCGCAGTTGATGGGCAGTTTGCCCTGATTTTTCGGGAGCCATCGGGATCTACACCGCTGTTCTCCCGAAAAATCAGCGCAAACTGCCCATCAACTGCTAGCCTGGTGAATAGTTACCTTAAATTTATCAAGAAAGAAGAAAGTGAAATGAAAATTTATAAGACACTGCCAAACGGCATAAAAATAGTCGAGTACGATGAATCTTTAGCCCCTGCAATCGCTGACATGTGGAATAGGAGCGGCGAAGGTTGGGGTGGGCGTTTCGGCGATGGAATCTGGACTCGTGAGACTGCTATAGCACAGCAGGAGAGCGATGCATATTTTAACATCTATCTGGCACTGGATGACGACGAGGTTTTAGGCTACTGTAGTTTGAAAAGATATTGGAAAGACGAAAACACAGCATATGTCCAACTACTCAGTGTCAGACCTGATTGTCACGGAAAAGGTATAGGCAAAGAACTGATACTTATGAGCTTGGAGCGGACCATTCAACTCGGTATGCCAAGGCTTGATCTGCATACATGGCCGGGCAACACAAAAGCCATGCCGATGTACAAAAAATGCGGCTTCATGTGGGAAGACCGCTCAGATACGACACTTTTGAGTAACTTCATTCCTACAGTGCTTGACACAGAGCTCTTTAAAGAATTCTTTGAAAAAGCGGATTGGTATGCCGACAGCACAAGGGAAATTGACATTGAAGTTGATGGCGTCAAAAAAGACAAGTTCGAACTCTATGAATATAAATGGGAAAAAGGCGAGAAGTATCTCACGGTTGGCTTTGAAAAATCAGGGAGGCGTATACGGCTCATAGATACTGAAAATTATAAAATTGAATTGACCGCAGCGGACCACGAAGCGGCATTCGGAGCGAGCTATCCGTGTGTGTTTGAAATTGTAAATAAGAAAACTACTCCGCTGACTGTAACGGTCGGTGCAAAAAATGATGAGCCGATTGCTTTTTCGGGTTCTTGGGAAGTGACCGTAGGGGTCAATGAGAGGAAAACCATAGAGGCCGATTTCCATGTGGGCAAAATAGAAAAAGAGTTCGATGCAATGCGAGTACATCCCGCAGTGCTCGCCGATGTATATATCGACGGCAAACATGCGGAGTTTGGGCTTGGTATTGAGCCAAAGTTCCCTGTCGAAGTAAGTCTCAGGGCGAAAAGCCAAATCGCAAAGCCGAAAAATAAAGAAACTTACTATATAAGCATCAAAAACAACCTATCAAAAGACAGCACTGTCAGCTTTAGCTTGCCTGATAACAAGCTCACTCATTTTGAAACGAAAAGCTTCAGCAGTAAGCTGGAAAAAGGCAAAGACGTTATGCTCAAAACTGAAGCTGAAATACTTTCGTGCGGCTACGAAGAAGCGATGGTGGAGTATGAAATATGTTGTGGTGAATCGGGCGAAACTACGAAGTTCGAAAAGCCGCTATTTCTTGTAAATCAAGGGCTTTCCGATGCGTTTTATTTTGAAACAGACAAAAACTATGGAGCGGCAAATGGTCTCTGGCAACTTGCCATGAGTAAAGAGGATAACGATGTTGTCTTTGATAATCTCAGCTCAAAAGGTCATGTTGAGTTTACGGTAACAAAGCTTGGAATGCCGCTTGAGGGTGAGTTTGACACCATGGGGCCAGCAGCGGTGCGAACTATCGAAAAACCGCCGTTTATAAAGTTTGAAGCAGATTTTGCATCAAAGAAATTTGAGGGTGTGATACTAACTGAAATTTACGAATTCGATCAGGCAGGCACACTGCGCCGCAGTTCTCGCATTACAAATACGGGGCAGAAACCACAAAATCTCTCATTGCAACATGTTTTCTGGACAAGTGTTGGCAGAAGAGCTATTTTCCATTATGATGGTGATTTTCATTCTGTAGATGACAGTATGCTCTATGGATATGACAGCTTATCGTTTGAAAAGATTGATGAAAACTGGGTGTTTGATCAGAATCCAAACTGTCCTACAGGTATCTGCTGGCCTAAGCAGTTCACGCCAAAAGTGAGTTGGGGTGATGAACTCACATTTACTTTCCCAATCGGCGAAGTGCAGCCGGGTGAGAGTTTTGAATCTGAGCCATATGTGCTGATGTTTGGAGTGTTTAAAGACTTCAACGAATTTAGAAATTATGTGATGGGCGAGTCAAGTGAAGATGTACCAATCACGAGAAATCATCTGGAGCCAATAGTAAATGCCCACAATCCTGTTATTTCAAAAAATCAGGTAACTCTTGCACTGCAAAGCAACCGCCAAAGGCCGTGGGAAGGAACAGTAGGGTTAGCATCAAAAGGTGAACTGTTTGAGGACATAGAACTTGCATGGCAATTTGACGATGATGACGACAATGACACAACCTCATTATACCGGCGGGTATCCACAGATGTGACAATTCCACAGGGAAAAGTAGGCATATCAGAAATTGCCCTGTCTCTAAACCTCTCAGGCTATGAAAAGGAAATACCAAGAACAATCTTAATCACAGACGGCACAGAAATTCTTTGCGAGAAAAACGATAATGTACTGACCGTAACAAACGGGAAGCTGTCATTCTCGGCATCACCTAAATTTATGGATACCGTACACACGATGACATATGAAGGCAGAGAGTGGATATTCTCAGGATATCCTAAACATGAGCCATACTCGTGGTACAACCCATTTATAGGTGGCATTAAAACAACTATAAAAAATCTCGGAAACAGACTCACGCTTCGTGAGAAGATTACAGCCGAATTCGCGGCAGAAACTGACTCTTTCGGCAATTTGTGGAGAGGAATGCGTTTAGATGTTGAAGTAAAGAAACATGATAAGTTTAGTGGCATCAGCTACTCTCAATACTTTTTGACTCTCCCCGGTGTCCCCGTACTAAGCCACTTTGTGCGAGTTAACAACAACACAGGTCGACACCTGGAAATCACCTTGTATCCGCAAGTGTTTATCACTGATAAAGTCGCAAATGAAAGTACGGTTGCAGAAATGCTCACACAAGACGGAGCGAAATATCGTATGCACTTTAACGGTGAAGAAGATGAATTGTCCTATGACCGCCTAATCCGCATTGAACGTAGTGACAGCAGAGCAAGAAGCGAGAAATTGTACATTTTCGCAGACTCTAAGAGAGATAGGAGCGAAAGTGGTGTTGAGTACGATCTTGACATAGGCGTGGTCAATCACTTTGTGAATGAAAAAGTATCAAAAATCCCGGATGGCGAAACATTCACAACAAAGCCTCTGTTTTGTCTGTTGACAGAAAAAGATATCACGCTCGGTGCGATGGAAGATTTCGGGAGAATTCAATTTTAACCGTGGGGTGTCATAACGAAGTAATTTAAGTCGATATTTAGGTTGAAATAAATTTCTAAATTGTTATAATAAAGGGGAACCCGCTTGTTCCCAGAGATTTTCGAAAGGAATGGTCATTATTATGATTGATAAAAGCGTACCGTTTGCCAAACTAAAGATGATACACCCGGCGGGAACTGAAATACCGGATTTTCCGCTGCCGAACGGGTTTAGGTTTGTGTTTTACCAAAATGGTGATGAAAAAAGCTGGGCAAGAATCGAAACATCGGTAGATGAATTTGACAACGAATTCGCTGCGTTGATGCGCTTCAAAGACGACTTCTACCCGGCTGACGAACTCCCTAAGCGCTGCCTGTTCATTGAAAACCCCGAAGGTGAAAAAATCGCCACAGCTACAGCTTGGTGGGCATATATCGGAGAAGAAAGACGAGCGTGGCTACACTGGGTGAGCGTAGACCCGAACTATCAAGGGCTTGGTCTCGGCAAAGCACTCTCTTCAAGGGTGACAAAACTGATGCGCGAACTGGATGGTGATGTAGACTTTTACCTAAGCACTCAAACTTGGAGCCATGTGGCAATATCAATCTACGAAAAATGCGGCTGGCAGCCGACTGACGAAGAAGTGCTATACGGCAGAAAGTTGAGAGGTCACTATAAAAAAGCTCTTAAGATACTGGAAAAAATCAAAAAAACAGGTTAAAGTCCGCCCAAAATTGACAATATTTTAACAAACTGGTATATTATAGTATAGTAAAATAGCGAAGAGGTGCTGTATGGATCAAAACAATGAACTTCCCGTATACTTATTTCATCAAGGTACGAACTACAGGTCATTCGAGTTTTTGGGGTGTCATTACGATGTAAACACCGAAATTGCAGTATTTCGAGTGTGGGCACCGGGAGCACATGCTGTCAGTATTGTTGGCGACTTCAATGGGTGGGACTACTGTGCAGCACCCATGAGACGAATCTCCGATGGAGGAGTTTGGGAAGCAACAGTGAGTGGCGTCAAGACATATCAGTGCTATAAATACGCTATCGAAACAGGCCATAGGGGCATGATTCTAAAGTCTGATCCCTACGGTTTTTTTGCCGAAACAAACGAGCAGACCGCAACCATGGTCTTTGACATAAAAGGCTATGAGTGGGGCGATTCAAAGTGGAAAGAAAAGTCAAAAAAGAAAAACCCACTGGATGCACCTACAAATATTTACGAACTTCACCTAGGCTCATGGATGAAACATGAAGATGGAAGTTTTTTAAGTTACATAGAACTCGCTGAAAAGCTAATACCATATGTAAAGGAGATGAACTACACTCACATAGAGCTTATGCCCGTTATGGAACACCCGTTCGGGCAGTCTTGGGGATATCAGATATGCGGGTTTTACGCACCATCATCCCGCTACGGAAATCCTCATCAGCTCATGGAATTCATCGACAAGTGCCACCAAGCTGACATTGGAGTAATACTAGACTGGGTGCCGTCGCACTTCCCAAAAGATGCACATGGGCTTATCGAATTTGATGGAGGTCCGCTCTACGAGTGCCATGGCATGGATCGCATCGAAAACAGGGAGTGGGGTACACGTTGCTTTGATTACGGTCGCACGGAAGTTCAGTCATTTCTTGTCTCAAACGCAATTTTTTGGCTTGACCTCTACCATGCAGACGGTCTTAGGGTCGATGCCGTGAGCTCAATGCTCTATCTCGACTATGGCAGAGAGGGAGGGGAGTGGACACCTAATACAAACGGTGGAAACGAGAACCTTGATGCCATAGCATTTCTGCAAAAACTCAACAAAGAAGTGTTTGCCGAAGTACCCGGCGTAATGATGATTGCTGAAGAGTCCACAGCATGGCCGATGGTTACAAAACCCATTCATGACGGTGGTTTGGGTTTCAATTTCAAATGGAACATGGGGTGGATGAACGATATGTTAGAATACGTTCAAATCGACCCGTTTTTCAGAAAAGGCTCGCACAACAAAATTACATTTTCATTTATGTATGCATTTTCCGAGAACTATGTACTGCCGTTGTCACACGACGAGGTAGTCCACGGAAAACGCTCACTTCTCAATAAAATGCCGGGCGACTACGAGACAAAATTTGCGGGTCACAGGGCATTTCTCGGCTACATGATGACACACCCGGGCAAAAAGCTCACATTCATGGGTGCAGAGTTCGGGCAGTTCAAAGAATGGGATGTCGAAGTGGGACTGGACTGGCTATTGCTCGACTATCCAATGCATAAAAAAATGCAAAACTACGTTAAAGAACTAAACGCATTTTATAAAAAGTCACCCGCTCTTTGGGAAATAGATTTTTCGCCCGATGGCTTCAGGTGGATTAGCCACAACGACCATGACCACAACACCATTGCATTTACTCGCACTGACCGCAAAGGTCAAAATGTGGTTGCTATGATAAATTTTTCGCCCGTGGCAATGCACGACTATCGCATAGGTGTGCCTGAGGACGGCGAATATTCTGAAATATTTAATTCCGACCGCGAAGAGTTTGGCGGGTGGAATCACTTAAACACAGGCAAAATAAAAACAGAAGAAATCGAGATGCACGGATATCAACACAGTTTAGTATTGACCGTACCACCACTTGGTGTGGTATGTTTAAGCAAAACCACATAATAAATTAAAGGGGGTCATCGCTTTGATAGCTGATCGAAAAGAATGTATCGCGATGTTGCTTGCCGGAGGTAGGGGCTCCAGGCTAAAAGCACTCACAGAACACGTGGCTAAACCCGCAGTTACGTTCGGCGGAAAGTACAGAATCATCGATTTTCCACTCACAAATTGTGTTCGTTCAGGGATTGATACCGTGGGAGTTATGACACAATACCAACCGCTGTTGCTCCACGACTACATCGGAAAAGGTCAGCACTGGGATCTTGACCTCTTGCACGGAGGAGTTTCAATACTGCCGCCGCACAGCAAGCCGGGAAGCACCGCATGGTATAGCGGAACGGCAAATGCAGTCTACCAAAACCAAAACTTCATTGAGACATTTGCACCGGAATATGTACTCGTGCTCGCCGCAGACCACGTTTACAAAATGAACTATGGCGCCATGCTTGACTACCACAAGGAAGTCAATGCAGCAGTCACAATCGCTGTTATTGAAGTGCCTATAAAAGATGCCAGTCGATTTGGCATACTCAACACAGACCCGCATGACAGGGTTGTTGAGTTTGAAGAAAAGCCTGAACACCCGAAAAACAACCTAGCATCAATGGGTATTTATATTTTTAACTGGAGATTACTAAGGCAGTACCTCAACGATGATGAGGCAAATCCCGAGTCGTCACATGACTTTGGAAAAGATGTGCTTCCTGCAATGCTCAGAGATGGTTTAGACTTATTTGCATATCGTTTTGATGGCTACTGGAAAGATGTTGGAACCGAAGAAAGTCTCTGGCAGGCAAACATGGACTTGCTCGACGACATGCATTTGGGTTTTGAGGACTGGCATATTCTGTCGAGGTCATCAGAGCGTCCGCCGCATTTCATCTCACCCACGGGAAGTATTAAAAGTGCTTTAATCACAGAAGGTTGTGAAATACACGGCACTGTAGAAAACAGCATATTGTCAGTGGGTGTTGTTGTTGAAGAAGGTGCAGTTGTAAGAGACAGCGTTATAATGGAAAACGCACGCATCGGGAAAAATGCAATAGTCGAATACTGCATTTTAGACGAAGAGACGGTAGTTCCCGAAAACTGTGCGGCAGGTGAGCCGCGCGAAGGTGGTAGGCTCAACGTCTACTCGCATGATGCAATTTTCGAACATGTATCAGATGAAAGGAGGGGAGTGTAATGATAGGACTTTGCCTTTCCGACCCTCATCCCGATCGTGCCGGTGACGGAAGCCCGATTAGAACACTATCAGCGGCAAGGTTTGCAGGCAGATATCGCCTTGTAGACTTCATGCTCTCCAACATGGTTAACTCTAAAATATTCAACATCGGCATGATACTGAACAGCCACTATCAATCCCTCATAAGTCACATTGGTATGGGTAAAGAGTGGGATCTCGCTCGTAAATCCGGCGGTGTTACGTTCTTCCCACCGTACCACGCAGACGAGCGCCGCAGTGTAAACGGCGAACTTGACGGCCCTTTGCAGAGAGCCGCAGAGTTTTTGACTGAAATTACAACAAAAGATGATTATTTGGTCTTAGCCGACAGCAGTGTTGTTTACAACATGGATTACCGTACAGCATTTGAAGCGCATAAGAGAAATAAAGCAGATGTTACGGCTATTTATACAAAGAAAAACATAACACCCGGTGAACGGGAAAATACAGTAATATTCAATATTTCCGACACAGGGCGGGTTGTCGCTGTTGAGCAAGCACCACCCAATGTCGACGAAATAAATGTCTCCCTCGGAGCGTATATCATGAGCAAACGTTGCTTTATTCAGCTAACGGCAGGTGAAAAAAATTGCGGAATGCTTAGATTTTCAAGAGTTCTGCTCGCAAGCGCTCTTGAGCGGCTAAACGTAGCTGCATACGAGTTTAAAGGTTACTCAGCGCACATCTGCTCGGTTGAGACGTTTTACCACTACAACCTTGACATACTAGATGCCGAGAAGAGAAAACTGCTCTTCGATTTTGAAGGGAGGCAAATATCTACAAACTCAAAAGACTCGCTTCCTGCAAAGTATGGGAAAAATTCTGACATAAAAAACTCATTTATTGCAGACGGATGCCAGATAGACGGCACGGTTATAAACAGCATTATCTGTCGCAACGTGAAAATTGCTACGGGCGCAGTTGTGAAAAATTCGGTGTTGCAGGATGACACCGTAGTGGATAAAGATGCAAGGCTTGATTGCATAATAGCCGATAGAGGTGTTGTAATATCCGAAAACCGAAATATGATGGGATATAGCTCGTATCCTGTCTATATAGAACGTAAGAGAGTAATTTAATGGAGAGATTAAGACGATGACTCAAAGTATGAATGGAGGTAGGGTTATGCCCAGAAAGAAAAAAATGAAAATATTAGGTGCCGTATCAGAAGTAGTACCGTTCATGGTGACCGGAGGTTTAGGGCAGGTGGCGGGAGCCCTCGCCGAAACGCTCGTGGTGGCAGACAAATCCCTCGACATGCGAATTATTATGCCTCTTTATGCGGCGTTCAGAAGCAAGTATGAGCATCAAATGAAGTTCCTTGGAGCAACTGAAATACAGCTTGCATGGAGAACACAGTATTGTGGTGTTTTTGAGCTGAAACAAGGTGGGGTCACATATTATTTTGTGGACAACCGCCACTACTTCGACCGTGAAAAAGCCTACGGTTACGTCGATGATGGTGAGAGATTTGCATTCTTCTCAAAAGCAGTTTTTGAAACGATGGATATAACAAAATTTATCCCCGATGTCATTCATGCCCACGATTGGCAGACATCATTAGTGCCAATTTACCTCAAAACGCATTATGCGGAGAGATACCCGAGACTCCGCACCGTATTTACAATTCACAATATGGAATATCAAGGGCAGATGCCCGGACATATTCTCCATGATGTGTTTGAACTATCAAACGAGCACGCAAGCATAGTTTGGTATAATGAGTGTATAAACCTCATGAAAGGTGCAATAATATCCTCCGATAAAGTCACAACAGTCAGCCCCACATACGCAGGCGAGATACAAGTGAGCGGCGGCTACGGACTAGAGCCGATAATTAGGGAAAACTCCTACAAACTCAGCGGAATAATTAACGGTATTGACACAAAAGTAAACAACCCTGCAGAAAACTCACTTTTGGGAGAAAACACATATTCAGCCGACAACCTGAAAGGTAAGCAGGGCTGTAAGGCAAAACTGCAATCCCTATTTAATTTGCCTAACGAACCGGATAAAATGCTACTCTGTGTTGTGTCGAGGCTGGTCTCCCACAAGGGGATTGACCTTATTACATATATACTCGACGACTTAATCAAACTTGATGCGCAGTTCGTGCTACTCGGCACAGGCGACCACCAATATGAGCTGTTCTTTGAGGACATGGCACTGCGTTACCCCGACAAAGTAGGTGCAAGCATAGCCTTTAACCCTGAAATAGCCGGAATGATTTACGCAGGTGCAGACGTTCTGTTAATGCCTTCACGCAGTGAGCCCTGCGGACTGGCACAAATGATAGCATGTCACTACGGCACAATACCAATTGTCCGCAAGACAGGTGGCCTGGCGGACACAATACAAGACTGCCGACTAGGTGACGGCAACGGGTTTGTATTTGAGGAGTATACATCGAGAGCGCTCATGAGCACAATTAAAAGCGCATATGACCTGTATACAAATCAAAGAGAGGATTGGGAAAACCTCATGCGCGAGGCTATGAACTTCGATTTCGGATGGGAGAGCAGTGCAGAGGCATATGCAAATCTCTACAGAGAGCTGGAAGGATAAAAAGACGTTCACATGTACATATTTGACGAAAATGATATATATTTTAGAAATCCGGGCGGCGCAATTGAAGTCTCAGGTGACTTGACACTGCAACTTAAACTCAAGCGTGGTGAAGCATCAAACCCGCGTGTCTGTGTATACCCCGACGGTGGAGAAACCGAAGAAATACCCTTAAACTACGTAGAAGCAGTGGGGAATTTCGATGTATTTAGCATCACTCTTGGATTTGAAACCGCCGCCCTATACTGGTACAATTTTTTGATAGACACCGCAGATAGAGGGCAAATTGCCATACCAGAACACGTGGGCGGAGGCTATCAAATAACAGCATACAACCCGGAAAACGCAAAGCCCGACTGGATACAGGGCGGTATGATTTACCATATCTTTGTGGACAGATTCAGAAGTGATGGAAAACTTCGACCACGGCAGGGCGCGATACAAAGGCAAGACTGGGGTGGATGCCCGTATTTCTTGCCTGACGAGAAAGGCATTGTACGCAACAACGACTTTTTCGGCGGCGATCTCTACGGCATAATAGAAAAACTCGACTACCTCGAAGATCTTGGCGTGACCTGCATATATCTCAGTCCCGTATTTGAGGCGGATTCAAATCACAAGTACGACACGGGCAATTATATGAAAGTAGATGCGGCGTTCGGCGGTGATGAAGCTCTTGAAGAGCTCTGTAAAAAAGCAGGAGAACATGGAATAAAGGTCATATTGGACGGCGTGTTCAATCATGTCGGCAGTGACAGCGTTTACTTCAACAAACTCGGAAACTATGACAGCGTGGGTGCATACAAAAACAGGAACTCCCCATACTATGACTGGTTTTACTGGATAAACGATGAAAAATATGAATCATGGTGGGGTATTGAACTACTGCCAACGCTCAACAAGCAAAGTGAAAGCTACAAAGAATTCTTATGCGGCAAAGACGGCGTATTAGCACACTGGATGAGACGAGGAGTTTCAGGTTGGCGGCTTGATGTAGTCGATGAAATACCTGATATACTGCTCGACCCGATGTGTCAGGCTATGAGGCGAGAAAACGAAAACGTATTTATTGCAGGTGAAGTTTGGGAAGATGCATCGCATAAAATAGCCTACAGTGTAAGGCGCAGATATTTCCTAGGTGGGCAGCTTACAAGCGTGACAAACTACCCTCTGAAAAACGCAATAATAGCTTTTGCAAAAGATGGCGACGCCTATGCACTTGCAGATACAGTAGCGGCGCTTTGCAGAAATTATCCAAAATATGTACTGGATTCGCTGATGAGTATAATCGGAACTCATGATACAATGCGTATCCTTACAGTTTTAGGCGGAGCCGATTTCCCCGAAGGCAAACTCGCGATGAGCCACTTTAGGCTCACAGAATCACAATTAGAACTTGCTAAAAAACGTCTACGCCTTGCATCATCACTGCAATTTACACTGCCGGGCGTGCCGTGTGTATATTATGGCGACGAAGTGGGAATGGAAGGTTGTATAGACCCATTCAACAGACGTTGCTATCCGTGGGGAGAAGAAGATACCGAACTACTTGAGTGGTACAAAAAACTTTCAGAAATCCGCAAACAAAACAGCGCATTTAAAGATGGCGAGTATAAATTGATTGAAGCTCGTGATGGATTTTTTGCATTCACGCGCGGAGAAGGTACAGAAAGAGTCTTGGTCGCTGTAAACACATCTGATAGCGACAGACAGGTGAATATAGAAGGTTTTTATACAGACCTTATGAGCGGCTCGAAAATACATACGCCGACAATTAAACCGAAAGAGGTGGGTTTTTACAAATGTTAGATAAACTTATAGGTAAAGACGGATTACAAGGCACAAATTACAGTGACAACGAAATATTTTCAATGCTGTTTCTCGACAAACTTGAAATACTGCGTGGTGTTACGCTGGACGGCGCAACGAACGACGATATCTATGTTGCGCTTGCTTCTCTGGTTAGAGACCAGATCATGAAAAACTGGACAAGAAGTGTTGTATACAATTCTAAAAGAGAAAAGAAAAAGCAAATTTACTATTTCTCACTTGAATTTTTGCTTGGGCCTATGCTTGAGCGCAACATTTTAGCACTCGGTCTCACTGACATTTGCAGGGAATCTATGAAACAGCTCGGAATAGATCTCGATGATATCTATGCTGTGGAGCTTGACCCCGGACTAGGAAATGGTGGTCTCGGTAGGCTTGCCGCATGTTTTATGGATTCGCTTGCCTTTTTGGGAATTCCGGGAAACGGTTGCTCTATCCGCTATAAATACGGGCTATTTGAGCAAAAAATAGTTGACGGTCATCAAGTGGAAATGCCCGATAACTGGCTGAGAAATGAATCAGCTTGGGAAGTTAAAAAACCACACAAAGCCGTGCTTATAAAATACTATGGAAACTTGCGCGAAGAGGCGGCAGGAAATAGGCTTTCTTACCACCATGAGAATTTTGAGCCTGTAATAGCGATGCCATACGATGTTCCGCTACAGGGATACGAGAGCGGAACGGTAAACACGCTGAGATTATGGAGCGCAGAATCCACTCAGCAGTTTGACTATGGTGCATTTTCAGGAGGAGACTACCTAAATGCGGTGTCGCAGAAATACTCAGCAGAGGCGATATCAGAAGTTCTGTATCCCGATGACTCTAACTATCAAAACAGAATATTGAGACTAAAACAGCAATATTTCTTCGTATCTGCGGGCCTGCAAAGCATTCTCAGCCATTTTATGGAAAATTACGGAAACATAAGACGACTGCACGAATTTGTATCAGTTCACATCAATGACACGCATCCCGCACTTGCAGTGCCTGAACTGATGCGTCTGCTCTTGGACGAGCATGGATTGGGCTGGGATGAGGCATGGGATATCACAGTCAAAACCATCTCCTACACAAACCACACAATTTTGCCTGAGGCACTCGAAAAGTGGTCAGAGAGCTCATTTTCTGAGCTACTTCCACGAGTTTACATGATTGTACGTGAAATAAACGAACGTTGGTGCAAACTCCTATATGACCGCTTTAACGGAGATTTAGGCAAGGTAGCAGAGATGGCGGTATTAAAGCACGGCGAAATACACATGGCATTTCTTGCAATCATCGGCAGTCATGCGATAAACGGAGTGGCAAAAGTACACAGTGAAATCCTGAAAAACGAGCTGTTTAACGACTTTTATCAAATATACCCCGAGCGTTTTAATAACCAAACAAACGGCATAGCACACAGGCGCTGGGTACTCAAAGCAAACCCGGAATTGAGTGACCTAATTTCAGATACAATCGGTCCGGAGTGGATTAGAGAACCTCTGAGACTTAAGTTACTCGATGAGCAGGGCGCAGTGCGTGATAAGAACTTCCTTGAAAAAATGCTTGAAATCAAGCGCATAGACAAGATAAAACTCGCAAAAATCATAAAGGACAGCAACGGAACAATCGTAAGTCCCGACTCTATATTTGACGTGCAAATAAAGAGAATCCATGCCTACAAGCGGCAGTTACTACTACTGCTGAACATAGTAAACCACTACTATGAAATAATCGACAACCCGAACTCAGACACCGCGCCAAGGACATACATCTTGGCAGGTAAAGCTGCACCGAGCTACCATTTTGCAAAGGAAATCATAAAGTTCACATCAGTTATTGCGGATAAAATCAACAAAGACCCACGAGTCAAAGACCGCATAAAAGTGGTATTTCTTGAAAATTATAGAGTTTCACTCGCAGAGAAAATTTTCCCTGCAACCGATTTAAGTGAGCAAATTTCAACTGCAAGTATGGAAGCATCCGGCACGGGTAACATGAAATTCATGATGAACGGCGCTGTGACAATAGGCACACATGACGGCGCAAATGTCGAGATTTTTGATGCTGTCGGCGAAGGGAACTACATATCATTTGGACTTACAGTTCCCGAAGTGTTTGAACTTCGCAGAAATCAAAGCTACAACAGCCGTGAGTTTCTGTACGGGCACGAGCCGCTAAAACGTATAATCCGAGATTTCATCAACTCAGACTGGAGAGATGCGCTAAAGGCAAGTTTCCCGCACATATTTGACTCGCTTATCACACATAACGATGAATTCTTTGTCCTCAAAGATTTTGACGCATACATAAAAGCACAGGCAGAGGCGACGGAGCTGTATAAAGATGTGGACAGATGGTCTGTGATGTCGGCAATGAACATCGCACATTCCGGCTGTTTCTCAAGCGATGAAGTTATTAGAAAATATGCAAAGGAAATTTGGAATGTCTAAGCAAAAATATCCACGTTCGTCAGGCGTTTTGATGCCGATTACCACACTCTCAGGTGCGTATGGTATTGGCGTTTTAGGGAAAGAAGCAATGGAGTTCATTGATTTTCTGTGCGACACAGGATTTCATGCGTGGCAAATATTGCCCGTTGAACACACAGGCATGTGCAACTCTCCATATAAGTGCATTTCAGCGTTTGCAGGCGAGCCGAACCTCATAGACCCAAGCATGTTGCTAAAAATGGGGCTTATCACAGACGGCGAGCTGGAAGAGCGAAAGCAAGGTCTGAGTGACACTTGTGTGGACTATGAAAAACTTCGCGAAAAACAGTGGAAGCTACTTAAAACGGCATATTCACGCCTTGAAGATAAGCCTTATGGGAAGTTTAACCCATTTTGGCTGGATGAATATGCACTGTTTGTTGCGCTAAAACAGCACTTCAATAATACCGCATGGTATGAGTGGGAAGATTTGGCACTTCGCCGTCACGATAAAACAGCAATAGAAAAGTTTAAAAAAGAGTTTGCCGATGAGATAGATTTTCACAGGTTTGTGCAATGGTTGTTCGACAAACAATGGACAGAGCTGAGAAAATATGCGACGAAACGCGGAATTTCAATCATTGGAGATATGCCGATATACGTCTCAGAGGACAGTGCAGAGGTTTGGTGCAGACGAGAACTTTTTAACGCAGACGATTTGGGCAACTTCAAAGCCATCGGAGGTGTGCCGCCCGACTATTTCAGCGAGGATGGTCAGCGTTGGGGCAATCCCATTTACAATTGGAAGCTACTCAAAGAAGAGGGATACAGGTGGTGGGTTGACCGCGTAAGGGCAAATTTAGAGCGGTATGATGTGGTTAGGCTCGACCATTTTAGAGGTTTTGAAAGTTATTGGGCAATTCCCGCAGAGTCTGAGACAGCCGGAAAAGGTGTATGGGAAAAAGGCCCCGGAATGTCTCTGTTTGACGCATTACATGAAGAACTGGGAGAGCTTACTCTATCTGTAATCGCAGAAGATTTGGGAATAATAGATAAGAAAGTCGTAAAACTGCTTGATAACTCAGGATTACGTGGTATGCACGTACTACAGTTTGCATTTTTAGGCGATGGAAGTCAGTTGCCACACAGAATAACCGAAAAATCAGTCACATACACAGGCACACACGACAACACCACCCTCTTGGCATGGATGCACGAGCTATCGGAGCGTGACCGTGAAGAAGTGCTGTTTTACACCGGATATGAGGGCGACTGGAGCAGCGGAGGTCCAAACTGCGCAATTGTAAGGCATTGGATGAAAGTGCTGTTTAAAACAGCCTCGTCACTGGTAGTAGTGCCAATCCAAGACCTGCTGGGTTACGGCTCAGATACCCGCACAAATATTCCCGGCACCGCCACAGGCAATTGGCGCTTCAGAATCCGTAGTGGTGTGCTCAGTGAGATAGATAGTGAGTTTTATAAGCGGTTGCATAAAGTCTACTATAGGAATGACTTTGTGAAGGAGTTTAAGTGAGACAGGCAAGCAGCGATGTGGCAAACTGCCACATCGCTGCGGAAAATAGAAAAAATATCTTGATATTCGGATTAACTTGAGGTATAATACTCTTCGGTTTTGAAAATGTCGGGGTGTGGCGCAGTTGGTAGCGCACCAGTTTTGGGAACTGGGGGCCCTCGGTTCGAGCCCGAGCACTCCGACCAAATTTTCAAAAAACGTTGAAAATACAAGGTTTTTTGAGTGTAAAATGAGTCCATACACGATTCGTACACGTTTTTTCTGAAAACAAGCACAAGGCTTGACTTGCAAAGAGAAACAGCTCACGATAAGGTGGGCTGTTTCTTTTTTTGAGCGGTGCGAAAATCTTGCCGTGTCAAGGGCGGCTAGATATGCGCTCACAAAATTTTTCTTATCGCAACGCTTGCGGCGCGCATCAGTCGTTTATCGCAGCCCCTTGACACCACGCACTTTGCACAATGGAATAAGGTCAATCGACACAGCGTGGCGATTGGCTTAGTGACTATATCGCAAACACGCTGTTTTCAGTTTTTAACTAATTTGTATTTTCGATTCTTATTTGCACCAATTTTTTCGAGCTCACCTTCATCAGTGAGCTTTGAAAGAATTCGC
>WQSX01000036.1 GCA_009787625.1 Oscillospiraceae bacterium | reverse complement strand
TGCGATATTCCGATATGCAGTTTGTGATTCATACATTGTTTTTGCTTTTGTCAACTTGCCATATGTCACTGCAATTATCTTTTCAATGGATTTCACTGGGATTGTCCTTGGTAACACTTGCGGTTCTTGAAACTTGGTCTTTAACCTTTTGATTGGATTGTCGCTTATTATCTCATCAAACTCCATGTAGCTGTAAAATGCCTTGACACTTGCGAGCTTGCGCTTTGCGGTTTTTGGGCTGAATGTTTTGTGGAGAAAAGTTATATACTTTGAGATTTCGCTTTTTTCCGTACAGTTTGCCACTGACATCTGATGTCGGAACTGTGTAAGATCTATCGAATATGCTTTTATCGTCTTGTCGTTCAGTTTCTTCTGATATTTACAGTAATCCAGATATTTTGTGATTTCCTCGGTTAGTTTTATCATCCTAACAGCACCTTTCAAAATAATGATACATACCATTATTTCACTTAAAAAGATGAATGTCTACATGAATTAGCAGGGGCTCTCAACCACACCGAGCACCATCACAATCACACCTATCTTAACTACGACTCAAAACTTGAGTCCGCACCGGTAAAAATATAGTAACAGCAAGCCAAGCCCTCACCAAAAATATTTTTTAGTGGGAGCTTGACATTTTCGTGGTGCGCGGAGCCGGACTCGAACCGGCACGTGCGTATTGCACACTAGAACCTGAATCTAGCGAGTCTACCAATTCCACCACCCGCGCATATTGTGGATGCCCTTAACAGAGAAAGTATAGCAAAGCCGAAATGCCTTGTCAAGCATGGAGTAATAAGGTATACTACTCCCCATGAAAAACATAATCAAAACAGAAAAATTGGAGTTTTCATATTACAGCGAGGACGGCAAAGAAACAAGGCAGGTGCTGTGCGGACTTGACCTTGAGATAGAGCAGGGAACCTTTGTCGCTATAATAGGACACAACGGCTCGGGAAAGACGACACTCGCTAAACACTTCAATGCAATACTGCTGCCCATGGGCGGAAAAGTCTATGTTGAAGACATGGACACATCAGATGAAACTTTGATGATTGAGGTGCGGCGCAGGGTGGGCATGGTTTTTCAAAACCCCGATAACCAGATAGTCGCAACTGTGGTGGAAGAAGACGTGGCTTTTGCACCCGAAAATCTAGGCTATCCGTCAGATGAAATAAGGCATAGGGTAGACGAAGCTCTTAAAATAGTCTCGATGTATGAATACCGCAAACACGCACCACATTTGTTATCGGGCGGACAAAAACAGCGAATAGCCATAGCGGGTGTACTTGCCATGCGCCCGAAATGCGTAGTATTTGATGAGCCGACAGCGATGCTTGACCCGAGAGGCAGGGAGAGTGTCGTAAAAATTATGCGTGAACTGAAAGAAAAGCACGGTGTAACAGTCGTGCTGATAACTCATCACATGGACGAAGCAGTAGAAGCCGACAGGCTGATAGTCCTCTCAGACGGAGAAATAATAAAAGACGGCACACCAAGAGAGGTTTTTCGGGACATAGAAACGCTCAGGAAAACAGGCATGGAGATCCCCGAAACAGCCCGACTGCTGCACGCACTGAACGAAGAAGGCTTTAACCTGCCGACAGATGCTCTGACAATAGACGAATGCGCCGAAGCAATTTGCACTGCCCTAACTGTAGGGGCGATTATCAATCGCCCGCTATAAACCCCGGTAAAACAGCACCAGCAAGGAGATAAAATGCCACTACTAAAAGCAGAAAACCTCACACACACATACAGTATCGGCACGCCGTTTGAACGTGTTGCTATCAGCGAAATAAACTTTACGGCAGAGAAAGGCGAATACATAGGAATCATCGGAGCTACAGGTTCAGGCAAGTCCACACTTCTCCAGCATATGAACGGTCTGCTGAAACCCACATCAGGCAAAGTTTACTACGACGGCACAGACATACATGAATCAAAGAAATTCACAAGGGATGTGCGCTTCAAGATAGGGCTGGTGTTCCAATACCCGGAATACCAACTATTTGAAGCAACAGTCTTTGATGATATAGCGTTCGGCCCCCGCAATATGGGTCTGTCGGACGAAGAAGTGACAGAGCGTACACATGAAGCAGCAGGATTTGTCGGGCTGGGTGAGTCGTTTATGAAAAAATCGCCGTTTGAGCTGTCGGGCGGCGAAAAAAGACGTGCAGCCATAGCGGGTGTGATTGCCATGCGCCCGGAAATCCTGATTCTCGACGAGCCGACAGCAGGACTTGACCCCGGTGGTCAAGACGAGATAATCAAAAACATCAAGACTTACAAGAAAGCACACGATGCAACCATAATACTGGTTACGCACAACATGGAAGAAATCGCCAAAAACGCCGAGAGAATAGTGGTGCTGAATAAGGGCGGGGTAGAGATGGATGGGATGCCCAATCAGATTTTCGCAGATCCTGAAAGACTGACAAACCTTGGTCTTGCCGCTCCGAAAGCTGCTCTCATCGCAGAGCGCCTCCGAGCACGCGGAGTAAACCTCAAAAAAGACATATACACACTGGAATATCTCAAAACAGCTATTTTAGAGCTAAAGCGAGGTGAAGCGAGTGCTTAAAGACATAACTTTGGGGCAATTTTTCCCGGGCGAAACAATAGTTCATAGACTAGACCCACGCATGAAGCTGATTCTGATGATTACTTACATAACAGCCCTGTTTCTCGCAAGCGGCATCTACGCCTATCTGTTCATGTTTGCCATACTCGTAACCTGCCTGACCATATCGAAAATAAAACCAAGAGCAGTGCTCAAAGGTCTGCGCCCGATATTCATTATCATAATTCTCACGGTAATTTTAAACATCTTTTTCATACGTGGTGAAACAATACTCTTTGAGTGGCGGTTTATTGTGATAACGCTCGAAGGCTTGCAAACAGCGGCATTTATGGCATCGCGGCTTATGATGCTTATCGTAAGCACATTTCTCCTGACCTACACAACATCACCCATAGCCCTGACCGACGCCATAGAGCGGCTGCTCGGACCGCTGAAAAAGATAAAGCTGCCAATACATGAGTTTGCCATGATGATGAGCATAGCACTGAGATTCATCCCGACACTAATTGAGGAAACAGACAAAATAATCAGTGCGCAACGCTCCCGCGGCGCAGATTTTGAAACAGGTGGCATAGTTAAAAAAGCCAAAGCTGTACTGCCGATAATAGTCCCACTATTTATAAGTGCGTTTCGCAGAGCGGATGAACTCGCTACGGCAATGGAAAGCCGCTGTTACCATGGCGATGAGGGTAGAACCAGAATGAAAGTCCTAAAAGCAACACCAAAAGACTACGCGGCACTCCTAGCGGGAGCCGCTGTTGTAGCTGTGGTAATATTTCTAAGATGACCCCATGTAGGGCGGGTGGTAATCTGCCCGAAAAGCGAGGCAACACATGAAAAATATAGCACTTAAATTATCTTTTGTCGGCACGAACTATCACGGCTGGCAGATACAAAAAACGGAAAAAACGGTTGGCGGTACGCTTGAAGCTGCACTGGCGGAGCTATGCGGGCACGAGGTAAAACTTGTCGGCTGCGGAAGGACAGATGCGGGTGTTCATGCGAAGATATACTGCGCAAACTTCAAAACAGATTCAACCATACCACTGGAAAAACTGCCGCTTGCCGTAAACGCCATTCTCCCTGCGGATATAGTCGTAGAAAAAGCCATGTATGCGCCCGATGACTTCAACGCAATCCTGTCATGCTTAAAAAAACAGTACACATACAGGCTGTATAACCTGCGCATAAGAAACCCATTTGAAGCCGAAAGAGCATATTTTTATCCCCGAAAATTAAACATCGAAAAGATGAAACAGGCAGCCAGACACTTCGTGGGCACACATGACTTTGCAGCAGTCCGCTCAGTCGGCACGGAGACAAAAACAACAGTACGTACGGTGCTTGAGTACGAAATTGAGGAAAATAGCCCGATAATCGAGTTTAGGGCCACAGCCGACGGGTTTCTATATAATATGGCAAGAGCGATGGTCGGCACACTGCTCTACGTTTCCGAGGGGAAAATAGACCCCGCCGAATTACCTGTTTTATTAGAGCAAAAAGACCGCCGTCTGACCGGCCCTACAGTCCCACCCGACGGTCTATACATGACAAAAATATGGTATGACGGCGAAGTTGGCGAAATGTTGCTGTAATTTATATTGAATTCCTTGCTATGTTGAGATATAATGCTACGGACTGCGAGAATTGTGCGCACTCTCGAATAGAAGGAGGCGTATAGTGGATAAACGAGAAACGAGGATTCATATATTCATTATTTCCGTGGTGATTATAGGTGCGATACTTGTGATTATCCCACTTATCACCATGAATTTTCTTACGAATGCCCATGACGAAAGAATTAGGGAGGATATAAGTTCATCCTCGTTTATTATGCGAGAAACAGTGCGTTCGTTTATTGACGGCGTTTACAACCTCAGCTATTCGCTTGCCACAAGCCCTGCCATTATCACGATGGACGGCGATGCTCAAACACCTATCCTCGTAGACAACGCACAGCGGAACCAGTATGTTGAACTGTTTTACATACAGGGCTTGGACGGTATGCAAATTTCGCGTTCAACAGGTGTCAGCGGAGACAGAAGCAACCGATGGTGGTTTAGGCAGATGATGGACGATCCGAGGCCGTTTGTTTCCCACGCATATTTGTCTGTAAGCACGGGTCTTCCGTGCGTTTCTATTTATGTACCTATTTATTATGACGGTGAAAAGGTCGGAATTTTCGGCACGGATATAAGCCTTGCATATATCCAAACCCTTATAGTCCAGTTTGCGCAGGGTGCTTACGAGCTGTATTCATTTATCATTGACGGAAAGGGTACGGTCATGGCACACCCGGACAGTATGTATTTGGAAAAACTGGTAAACTACAAGAATCTTACCCGCACAGTACCCATTGTGGACGAACACGGGAATGCGCTTATAGATGAGTTTGGGAGCGTTGCCGCAACAGAAGAGCCCATTGAAGTATCCGAAGAATACATGGCTATAATTGAAGCCGTTTTAGAGGGCGAAAGCGGCATTGAAGTTATCTCGCTTAACGGAAGGGCCTTTTATGTGAACTTCGAGCCTATCCCGTTGCCGGGGTATTCTCACCACTGGGCGATTATCACGCTTCAGGACAGGGATGTAGCAATGCAGGCGGTCACCGACGTGGTGAGAATCATGGTAATTCTTTTGGCACTGATATTCTTTGTGCTTATTGTGTGTGTGGTCGGTTTTGCAAGAACCTTGGATAAATCAATAACTTCGTTAAACCTTGCCAAAAATGAAGCAGAAAGCGCAAACAAAAGCAAAAGTGACTTCCTTGCAACAATGTCTCACGAAATTCGTACGCCCTTAAACGCAATAATCGGCATCGTTCAAATTCAGTTGCAAAAGGAAGGGTTGCCCGATGAATACACGACAGATTTGGAAAAAATACATGATTCGGGCGGTATTTTGCTTGGAATTATCAACGACATACTGGATATGTCAAAAATCGAAACGGGACATATGATGCTCGAGCCTACACAATATGATTTATCAAAGCTGATTCATGACACGGTGCAGCTAAACATAGTGCGAGCCGCTGTGAAAAACCTAAAATTTATATTAGAGATGGACGAAAGCCTGCCTCTCAGATTGTTTGGTGATGAGCTAAGGCTTAAACAAATTTTAAACAACATACTGAGTAATGCCGTAAAATACACAGAGCGAGGATATGTAAAATTATCGATAGAGCACTCCGCGGAAGAAGAAAATGTCATATTGCGCTTTGTTGTGAGTGATACGGGACAAGGCATAATGCAGGAAGATATTAAGCATTTGTTCACTATGTTCAAACGCTTTAACATGGAAGAAAACCGCACAACGGAAGGCACGGGACTTGGCCTTAGCATCACAAAAAAACTTGTTGAGAAAATGAACGGCACTATTGAGGTGCAAAGCAAGTACGGAGAGGGCAGCATCTTTACTATCACCGTTATGCAAGAGGCGGTAGACAGTGTTACCATCGGTGCAGAAGTTGCCGAAAGTCTGTGCAGTTTCACTTATACCAGCAATTATCAAAATGACGAGTTTATGATTCCTCTCGGGTCTATGTCTTACGGCAGGGTTTTGGTCGTGGACGACGTTGAGACAAACTTGTATGTAGCGGAAGGTATTCTTTCGTATTACGGGTTGAGTATAGACATGGTGACTAGTGGTTTTGATGCTTTGAAAAAAACAGAAGAAGGCAACGTATACGACATAATTTTTATGGATTATATGATGCCGAAAATGGACGGTATAGAAACCGCAAAAAGAATGCGCAAGGCAGGCTACGAAGGTGTAATTATTGCACTGACAGCAAATGCCTTAATAGGTAACGATGAAATGTTCAAGCGAGAAGGATTTGACGATTTTATAGCAAAACCGCTTGATTTGCGGCAAATGAATGATATTTTAATCCGGTATATACGAAACCGGCATCCGGAGGAAAAAGGCGAGGACTGATAATAAACGCAATAAAACGGTCAAAAACTAACCACCCGAGTAATTAAATCTTCCATTCTTGCGAAACTTGTGATACAATACAAAATCGGTTAACTATGTGTGAGATGATATTGCTTGGGGGAGCACCTATATGCGAAAAGAAAAAAAACGCAGATGGCTACGCTTCGTAATAGTAATTGCGGTATCGCTGGCGCTCACACTCATTACCGTAATCATCGTACAAAGCTTTTCAGCCGGAACATTTGCTATATTTCCGAGGCGGAGCCCCGTATTTACTGTCGATGAATTAAACTTCGATATCGGGAGAAATAGGGTATTTGCAAAGTCCGGCGGAGCGGTTGCTGCGGCAGGAACCTTTGGCATACAAGTTTTAAACGCAGACGGAGAAGAAATTCTAAGAGACACCTTTCGTATGTTTAATCCCGCAATAACCGAGCAATCAGGATACTTTCTGGTGTTTGACATAGGAGGAACAGAGTTAAGAGTATTTAACTCAAGCCAAGTCATACATGAAGTGGAAACAACAGGGCATATTGTTTCGGCAACAATCAACCAAAATGGGTGGTTTCCCGTGGTCACACAAGAACCCGGGGCATTTCGCGGAACAATACAAGTATATAACGATCGAGGCGCGGTAGTCTACAGGGTAGATTTAGGGAGTGGATTTCCTGTAGCAGCAATACTGTCGGAAAATAACAACAATCTTGCCGTACTAAATCTCGCAGATGCCGGCAGCAGAGTTACATTTTACAGAGGCATTGACGAAGATAATGGAGAGCCATACTACCAATTTCAGCTCAGGGACACAGTCATATTCGATATCAAATTCACGGGAGACGACGAAATACTCGCCATATCCACAGAATCGGTCTTACGTATAGACAACACGGGAGAGGGCACGGAACTTTTTAATTTCAGGGGCAGACGGCTTGGTGGTTTTGCATATGGAGAGGGCTTCATAGCACTAAACCTATACGACTACGGGGTAGGATATACCGGTCAAATCGTAACTGTGGACATAGACGATGGAACAATAATGGGGGAGCACAGAGTACATAGAGAGATAATTTCGATGTCGTTCGGTCACGGTCAGCTTGCGGTATTGCAGAGCAACGCAATCGCTTTTTTCAACGAGAACATGGAAGAATATCTCGCCTCGGAAGAAAACACATTCGCAGTAGCATCAAACAGAATTCTCATGCTTGGAGAAAACGTAGCACTTGCCACCAATGATAGCTCAGCTCTGTTGGTGCGTCGATAAAAAATGGAGGAACACTAAAAGTTGATTAGCTTTTTAATTGACATTGCAATTCTTGGAACAGTCGTATTTTGCGGCTGGAGGGGATATAAAAATGGACTCATACGCGGGGTGTTCGGAGTTGTATCACTATTATTGGCTCTGTTTGTAGCAAACTTTGCGGCACAGGCATATTCAGACGATGCAGAGATGTTGCTCTTACCGTTTGCCAGCGGAATCATAGAATCAACAATGGGTGACCTCGCCGATGAGGGAATAGAATATCAGGCAATCGCACATGACCACGAAATGACAGATGATTTTTTCGGAAGAGCATACATGGCGCTGCGCGAGATTGGATTACCCGAGGCAGCGGCAGTCGCCATAGCAGAGCAGTCCAGATTAGTAGAATTGTATGATGATGATAACAGGTCATTTGTAGATATAGTGGCATCAAGACTCACAGGGTCACTCGCATTTGTTGGAGTATTTGCGGTTGCATTTTTACTAATTTCTATTGCATTTGCAGTACTAGGTAACTTGATAGGTTTGGTCTTTTCGCTTCCCGGGCTGAGGTTTGTTGATATTATAGCAGGAACAGTGTGCGGCGTAGCAAAAGGAATAATAGTAGTCTATGTGCTTGCCGTAATAATAAGATATTTTGGACTTGTGATTCTACCGATACTGGAAGATACAGCAGTTCTTTACTTTTTAGTCAACAACAATCCCATAGCTACCATGCTTGGAGTTTAGGCGGTGAATTGGTGAAAGCATTACCGAATATTATATCATTTTTCCGCATTTGCCTGGTTCCGGTGTTTGTTGTCGTCTTTTTTAACGACCATAGCGAGTTTCGTATCTTCGCCGTACTGATATTTGCTATAGCGGGAATCAGCGATATACTTGACGGAATAATTGCACGCAAGTTTCAGGCACAATCAAAACTCGGAAAGGTACTCGACCCGCTGGCAGATAAATTAATGACATTTACTGCTATAATGTGCCTCACAATTACAAGACCGATACTTTTTTGGGCAGTGTGTGTATTTTTCGTAAAAGAAGCACTAATGGGAACCGGAGGGCTGGTGTTACACCGAAAAGGGCACAAGGAGTTACCGGCATCAAATGCCATAGGAAAAGCATCAACGGTGACGTTTTTCATAATATGCATATTACTTATGCTTTTCCGAAATCTATCGGATGCCATAGCAGTCCTAATGATTTCGGTTGCCGTAGCCCTTACGCTGGTGGCGCTGGCAAGCTATATAGTATCATATACAAAAATAATTAACGCAGAAAAGCAAGAATCTGGAGAATAACAATGCAACCAACAATTTGTTCAAGATGTAAAAAAAGTCCGGCAGTTATATTTATAACAAGAATTGAAAACGGACAAACAACAAACGAGGGGATTTGCCTCAAATGTGCGCGTGAGCTTAACATCAAGCCCGTGGAAGACATCATCAGGAGAATGGGTCTGACAGATGAGGATTTGGAAAGCCTCACAGACGAAATGATGGAAGCCATGGGAGGGCTTGATGCGCTGGGTGAAGCAGATGAAGACATAGAAAACACTGTTGACGACGGCAAAACAGCGACATTCCCGTTTCTAAACAGACTATTTGGCGGACCCGATGATTCACCGCCGAGAGATACGAGGCACGGGCGCGACCAAAAAGAAAAAGAAGGCGCAGGCAGTAAGAGAAGAAAATATCTTGAAAACTACTGCATCTCGCTGACACGAAAAGCAGCAGACAGCAAGCTTGACAGAATTGTGGGGCGCGATACCGAGACAGAACGTGTTGTACAGATACTCAACCGCAGACAAAAGAACAATCCCTGCCTCATAGGTGAGCCGGGAGTCGGAAAAACAGCGATTGCAGAGGGACTTTCCCAAAGGATTTATAACGGCGATGTGCCGCAAAAACTGCGCAGTAAGGAAGTCTATTTGCTTGACCTCACGGCATTGGTTGCCGGAACGCAGTTTAGAGGACAATTTGAAAGCCGTATGAAAGGGCTTGTGGAAGAAATCAGAGCACATGGGAACGTCATACTGGTCATTGACGAGGTTCACAGCTTGGTTGGAGCGGGCGATGCAGAGGGGTCAATGAATGCGGCAAACATCCTCAAACCCGCACTTTCCAGAGGTGAAATACAAGTCATAGGTGCAACGACTTTCACAGAATACAGAAAACACATCGAAAAAGATGCGGCACTTGAGCGCAGATTTCAGCCCGTGGTAGTCAGCGAGCCTTCCATCAGCGAATCCATCGAAATAATCATAGGGATTAAAGGCTACTATGAGACATTCCACGGTGTTCACATATCAGAGGAAATGGCAAGGCAAGCGGTTATTTTAGCCGAGAGATACATCACAGACAGATTTCTGCCTGACAAAGCAATCGACCTCATAGACGAGGCTTGTTCAGACATGAACCTTAAAAGTGAAATAATTGCAAGAAAAGATGCAATAGCAAAAGAAAAAGCAGACCTGCAAAAAGAGCGCGACTTAATTTTGTCGGCCCCGGATGGAAGTGATTATGCAAGGCTTGCCGAAATCCGCAGCATGGACTTTCGACTGACAGATGAGCTGAATATGCTAGAAAACGAGGGTAAACCCGCACTTACAATCGACAATCTTGCAAGAGTAATAGAGCTATGGACGAAAATTCCCGCATCCAACATACGCGAGGATGAGTACAAAAGGCTCTCAGAGCTTAACTTGCGGCTGAAAGAGCATATTATGGGACAAGATGAAGCGGTAGATAATGTATGCTCGGCGATAAAAAGAAACAGGGTCGGAATCTCGGCAAAGCGCAAACCAGTGTCATTCATATTCATAGGTTCAACAGGTGTAGGAAAAACAGAGCTAGTAAAGAGACTTGCACTTGATTTATTCGACTCACCCGAGTCGCTAATCAGGCTTGATATGTCCGAGTTCATGGAAAAGCACGCAGTGTCACGCATAATAGGTTCGCCACCGGGGTACGTGGGCTACGATGATGCGGGGCAACTGACAGAGAAAATACGCCGTAAGCCGTACAGTGTAGTGCTGTTTGACGAAATAGAAAAAGCACATCCCGATGTAATGAATATACTGCTTCAAATCCTTGACGACGGGCACATAACGGATGCACAAGGACGCTCTATCAATTTTGAGAACACAATAATTATAATGACCACAAATGCAGGAAGTGACAGAAAAGACGGAGCAGTTGGGTTTAATCGGTCAACGGACGAACAAGGCAAAGAAAAAGCCGAAAAAGCTCTAAAGGACTTTTTGCGCCCCGAGTTCATAAATCGTATAGACGAGATAATCTACTTCAACCACCTAAGTGAAGAAGCCTTTAGGGAAATAGCAAGGCTGATGTTAAATGAACTGCGCGAAGCAATGGCTGAAAAACATATAGAACTATACTATGATGAAAGCCTTGTTGTGTACCTTACGCAGAAAGCGTTCTCGCAGGCATATGGAGCAAGAAATCTTAGAAGACTAATCCAAAAGGAAATAGAAGATATGATTGCGACTGAAATAATATCCAACTATGCGACTCCGCTCCGATATGTGAACCTATCTTCAAATGAAGGTGCAGTACAAGTGGTTTCAAATGTGGAATGAGCCGTTTTCGAGCAATATAAACACACTATAAACAACTGAAAAACCAGAGATAATAGCACTATTTGCCATTGACACGGGAGCGCAAATGGTGCTACTATTTTGTATACGAATTTTTTGCAAAACTTATTCTGACCCACAGAAAGACTCGTGAAAACGAAAAACAAAACAGAATGAATATTAGTAAAAAATGGATATTATCAGGCAAAAATAAAATATCTTTAAGGAGAAAATTCCGCCATGAAAAACATGAGAGTATCCGCAAAACTTATCGTAAGTTTCCTAATAGTGATTATTTTGGCAACCATTGTCGGGGCAATCGGAATTGTGGGTATGAGTCAACTGAGCAGTGCTCAAAATGCGTTGTACTCAGAAAATTTATTGGCAGTTGAAGCAATGGGCAATTTGAGAGAACTGTTTGCAAATGAGGGTAACGCCATACGCACGATGATTCTGCATCGAGACAACACGGAACGGATAAGGACCACCATGGCACAATTTGCTGAGTTCGACAGGATTGCAGACGAAAATTTTGCGAGTTATGAGCTGACTATCGTCGATCAGTCGCTGGAAGGCGCTTTCTTGACAGCAAGACAAACTTGGCTGACAGAATATGCTTCATTAAAAAATCGCACCTTCGGACTCATAAATGAGGGAAGATTTGACGAGGCATATGAACTATACACAACAGAAGGAGCTGCGATTATCGCACCGATAACCTCGGGTTTGGAGGAAAGCGCCAGAATAAATCACGAGTGGGCTGTAACATCGCATACAGAAGGGGATCTTCTGGCTTCAAGACTCACAATAATTCAAATTGCTGTGCTTGTGGCAACCATCGCCATTTCCCTATTCCTCGCACTTTATATTTCAAGGCTCATAAGCAGACCTCTTGGTACTCTCTCCGCATTTATGAATAGAGCCGGTACAACGGGTGATATTTCAATTTCTCCCGAAGATGCGAAGATAATATCGGCATATTCTGAAGTCAAAGACGAGATAGGACAGGCAATCAAAGACAGTGTAAAATTTGTGGACCATGTTACGCACATCTCGAGTGATCTGGAAACCATCTCAGGCGGCGACCTGACTATTGACGTTAAGAGACTATCAGAAAAAGATACTATGGGCAACTCGCTGCACAGCATGGTTGATAATCTCAACAATATGTTCTCAAATATTCAAAGCTCAACATCTCAAGTCTCTGTCGGCTCAAAGCAGGTTGCAGACGGCGCACAGACGTTGGCACAGGGCTCAACAGAGCAAGCGGCTTCAATTGAGCAACTCTCGGCTTCAATCGGTGAGATTGCGCGCAAGACAAAGGAAAATGCCGAAACAGCGGACAGAACGGCAAAACTCTCTGCAACAATTAAAGAAAGTGCGCTCAAAGGCAGCAATCAGATGGACGACATGATAATGGCAGTTAAAGACATAAACGAAGCAAGCCAATCTATCAGCCAGATAATTAAAACGATTGACGATATTGCCTTTCAGACAAACATTTTGGCGCTCAACGCTGCTGTAGAAGCTGCAAGGGCAGGGCAGCACGGCAAAGGTTTTGCGGTTGTCGCGGAGGAAGTCAGAAACCTTGCATCAAAAAGTGCGGAAGCTGCTAAAGACACAGGCGTTATGATTCAAAACTCTATGGGGAAAGCGAAACTCGGCACACAGATTGCGGGTGACACTGCGGAAAGCCTAAAAGATATTGTGACAGGTATAACGGAGTCAAGTCAACTCGTTAGCGGTATTGCAGAAGCCTCCGAAGAACAGTCGCAAGGAATAACTCAAATCAACATTGGCATAGACCAAGTCGCCCAAGTTGTACAACAAAACAGTGCGACAGCGGAAGAATCAGCCGCAGCATCCGAAGAAATGAGTGGTCAATCTTCGGTTTTGGAAGAGTTGGTTTCCAGGTTTAAGCTAAAAAACACAGGCGACTTCAGCAAGCTTCCGGGTATGGTTCCGGGCATCTCACAATTTTCCGAACATTCAAGACCTGAACAGGAAAACTTCGCCCACCTGAATATCCAAAACAGCAGCTTCGGAAAGTACTGAGTTATCCATAATATGAAACAGGGGGCAGGAGAACTGTCCCCTTTATCATTGGCAATTGTCACAAAATTGTTAAATATTCATAAAATGCACATAAATTTGTTGCTAATTTTCTGACTTTGAGGTATTCTATTACACACAAAAGGAACACTCATTAAATTTAGTACAAATGAAGGAGGCAGTTTCTATGAGCGTTGCGATGAAAACAGCAGATGAACTTTCCATGGAGGATTTAAAGCAAAAACTACGTGATGAGTTGAGGGAAGAACTTCGCCGTGAACTTTTAGGGGAGGAAACCGAAGACGAACGTACTGAAGCAGATTATCCGTGGATTGTGTTTGGTGTAGACGGAACAGAATACGGCATTAACAGCAAAAACGTACTGTCAATCGAGATAATCGGAGAAATAACACCAATGGTGGATGCTGCAAGCCACAGCCCCGGCATCACAAAATCCAGAGGCGACATGATTGACCTGCTTGACTTGCGCGCCCTGTTCGGTTTGGGCGACTACGTATCTGCCAAAGAGAACGAAGACGACCCCGTTATGATGATGGTTATCGAAACAGGAGAGAAAAAGCGCGGGGTGATTGTCGATGAGATTGTATCGGTAGAATACATCACAAACTTCCTTGAAGGAGTTGTGAATGAAGGAGAGGCAGCGCACTCATCCCAATACATTCGTCAAGTAGCTACTCGCGAAAGACTGGACAGTCCTGTATTGATTTTAAACCCCGAAAGCCTGAACTCTCTGTAAAAACAAAACTTAGCAAGACTCCAAGGGGCGGCAAAAGCCGCTCCTTTTCATGCGATCAAATCAAATGTTTGAGATTTTTTAACTTGACACCTACATCAATTCACTGAGTTGTATAACACTTAAAACCCCATTCGCTCCACAAACCTGTCGTTAAAAAACGCATTAGCCGAGAGGTCAATGTATTCGCACTTAGCCCTAATGGTCTCAAGTCGCTCTTTTGCATCCTTTTCGAGCAATGTGAGTACCGCTCCCTCACCCGCAGCATTACCCACAGGATACGAAACAGGCAAAAGCTTCTTATCAAACAAGCCGATTCGGGCAGCACTTGCCGTGTCTAAAAAGCTGCCAATACCACCCGCTAAAGCCAAAAGTCTTATATCAGACTCATTTATCCCTGCATAATGAAGCAACACATCAACTCCGGCAGCGATGGCGGCTTTGGCAAGTTGGAGCTTTCTGACATCTTCCGCAGTAACATATGGCGCAGACTTAGGCGGCGCAGACACCTCGGAATCCAAAGAACTTCTTCCCTTGCGAGAACCCATTGCGACGACATCAGAATAAACATAAAACTTATCGCCGGACACTAAACGTCCGGTTTCGTCTACATCACCCTTATCAAGCAAGGCAGCGAGCAAATCAATCAACCCCGAACCACAAAAACCCTTTGGCTCACCGCCGCCAATCACGCTATAGCCGATGACTCGCTTATCGCCCGAAAGTTTAACACGAGAAATTGCACCATTGTCGGCGACCATTCCCATCTCAATCTCAGCACCTTCAAATGCGGGACCCGCAGCGGTTGCACAACAATAATATGTGCCGTTATGCTTTAGCACAATCTCACCATTTGTCCCGATATCGAGAAATAAAGCAGGATAATCAATGCTTTCAAACCCAGCAGCCAAAAGCCCTGCGGTGATATCGCCGCCGACAAATCCGGACACCGCAGGTGTATAATATAAAGAAACCTTCTTGCGGAGCTTGAGCTCAGGCCAAGCCTCCAGACTCTCACCGAACAGAGAATGGGGATTAAACGGCACACTACCCATGCTGGCAGGAGAAAAGTCTGCAACAAGATGCTGCATAACAGTGTTTCCTACGAGTGTGATTTTTGAAATCCTGTGAGGGTCAATCTTTGCAAGCTCACATGCCTCATTTAACATTGAACTTATTTGCTGACGAATAAGCTCTGTAAGCAAGGAGTGGTCTTGCGTGATTGTATGTTCTATTCGGCTTGTCACATCGGCACCGTAACGAGACTGCTCGTTGAGCCTACTCAAAGTCACAAGCTTTTTACCGGACTTAGTATCGACAATATATAGTACAACTGTGGTAGTACCAATATCAACAGCAGCACCGGGAACAATTCTGGGCATAATAGTGACCATCCCTTTCAAAAATCTTCAGGCACAAAGCGGCTATTTTATCATTATTTATTAACCTCTCCAAACAACGACCAATTATTACAGTGAGTAATTGTAGCCTCCGCAAACTGTCCTATGAGCTCAGGTGCATCCAAAAGATGCACAAGTCTGCCTCCGTTTGTTCTGGCGCGTAGTGGATATTTTTCGCCCGGTGCCTCACCGTCAACAAGAATCCGGACAGATTTTCCGATATAACTTTCATGCTTGCGCTCCGAAATTTCGTTTTGCAAGTCAACGAGTTGCTCAAACCAAGTCTGTTTTTCCTCTCTTGAGATATTATCGGGAAACTCCGCGGCTGGAGTGCCCGGACGTTTTGAAAAAATAAATGTAAACATTGCATCAAAGTCAGCCTTTTTGATGAGATCCAATGTGTCATAAAAATCCGCTTCACTTTCCCCGGGAAAACCAACGATAACATCGCTGGTTAAGACAATATCAGGCATAAGCTCTTTTGCCATAGCAATCTTTTCAAGGTAACTCTCTTTTGTATAGCCGCGATTCATCGCCTTTAAAATGCGGTTGCTTCCCGCCTGAAAAGGCAGATGAATATGCCGAGCAGCCTTATCGCACTCAGCCATAGCCTGAAAAAGCTCATAAGAGGCATCCTTAGGATGACTGGTCATAAACCGAATGAGAAACTCACCATCAATTTCATTGATAGCACGGATGAGATTTGGAAAGTCTGATGAGACAAGAGGACCGTCCCCCTGTCTCACGTAAGAATTGACATTTTGCCCGAGCAAAGTTATATCTTTGCAACCGCTTGCCACGAGTGCGCGTGCCTCGTCTAAAATCACTGATGCATCGCGGCTGCGCTCACGCCCGCGCACATAAGGGACTATGCAATACGAGCAGTAATTATCACATCCGTACATAATAGGAAGCCAGGCCCTTACCGCGTTGTCACGGTGAAGCGGCAGTCCTTCGTGAATCTCACCGCTCTCATCATCGTCGATAAAAACACGCTTTTTTTCATTTTTTGTACGCTCTAAAAACTCAGGAAATCTCCAAATTTGGCTTGGAGGAAAAACAAGGTCAACATGCTTATATGATTCGCGAATTGTTTCAACTGTTTCGGGCACGGCAGCAAGGCATCCGCAAAAAACGATAATTTGCGCCGGATTTGCCGTTTTAGTGTGGATAAGTGCGCCAACATTCCCGAGAACCCTGGTCTCTGCCTTTTTCCGGACAGCACAAGTGTTGAGAATGGCGACATCAGCCGCATTTTCATCTTTTGTTATGCCATAGCCCATCTCGACAAGCATTCCTCGAAGTTTTTCGCTATCTGACTCATTTTGCTGACAACCATAAGTGTCAACATAACCAAGAGGCCTTGCGGCAAGCGAAAGAGAAGCCTCACGCATCTCCTGCATTATCGCAATCTGCCTATCCATATCAGTCGCCAAAGCTTCTTGTCTGCTACCCACAAAGTCACCAACCTTAACTGCAATAAATTGTGGTTAACAGACTATCACCATTTAAGATAAAAATCAAGATGTCTGATTTTCGTTATATTTAATTTGTGAACCGGAAATTATCCCGGTCAAACTTTAACCGGACTCTTTACGATAGCTTTTAATCTGCTCGTTCACACCTTCAAGCAAATTTTCCACTGCCAGTATGGTTTTGTCATACTCAGAGTCCACTTCTTTCCGGGTTCTGCCGAAGAACATATTGGCATCAACATTATACTTTAAAACCATTGTCTTCATCAAACTATAAGACGGTCGTGCTCTCCCCTGCTCAAGCATACCTATATGACCGGCAGATACTCCGACTTCCGAAGCAAGCTCTTCTTGTGTCAGATTGTGTGCTTTTCGCACTGTCTTTATAGTCAAAGCCACATAATCATACATATCGGCAGACACCTGCTGTCATCAAGATAGGAAAAGCCCAGGACATTTGTTAATTATATCTCAAATGACTCGACTCAACCAGATGACTAAATATTAGCAACTAATACTAAATATTGGATACTGCGCAAAATACACTCCCGCAAACCAATCAGGCACAACTCTTGCGTGCCAATCAAAAATATGATATAATCCACAGGCATGAGAAGCTGAGAGGTGAATAAGGCTCAATGAAGAATCTGGTAATCGACTTGCGTGTGGTACGCAACAACCTTAGAGAGATAAAAGACCGTGCAGAAGGGGTAAATGTCTATGCCGACTTAAGTGCAAATGCAGGAGGTATGGGGCTTCTTCCGGTTGCACAATTTCTGAGAGACGAAGGCATAAGAAATTTCATAATCTCCGACACAGGAGATGCAAAACTACTGAGAAAAAACGACTTTATTAAAGAACGTCTCATGATGCTGCGAAGTACGGCGGATCCAAATGAAATAGCAGAACTACTCGGTTGCGGAGTAGTATGCACGGCAGGATCATATGATGCCGCAGTCGCAATCAACGGAATAGCAGAAGCAAATAACTTAGTAGCAGACATACAAATTAAACTCGACACAGGGCTCGGCCGATACGGCTTTCAACCCACAGAACTAGACAAAGTAGCGGCAATCTACAACTATATGTCAAGTGTCAACGTAATAGGAACATTCACAACATTTTCCGCATCATGGCGAAGTAAAAAACAAACATTCAGCCAACTTGACAAATTTAACGTGGCTCTTGACAGAATAATAGAGATGGGTTACGAACCCGGAGCGGCTCACGCAGTAGACTCAGCCGCACTCTTTAAGTATGATATAGAACTGATGGATGCAGTACGGGTAGAAACGGCACTCACAGGAAGAATCCCGGGAAAACCGGTACAAGGGCTGTCAAAAGTAGGTTACATAGAAGCCGGAATCGAAGAAGTGGGCTGGTTTCCAAAAGGTCACACAATAGGCTCGGAGCGTGGTTTTGTAACAAAAGCCCCGACAAAAATTGCAATCCTTTCAGTAGGCTACTATCACGGTTTTGGCGTTGACAGATACATAGTCGAGAGAAGTCTTTTTGGCATATTTCGCTGGCGCAGACGTAAAACCTTTGTCAGAGTAAACGGGCATAAGGCAAGAGTTCTCGGAAGCGTTGGACTGATGCACACAATGGTTGACGTGACAAACATCGGCTGCACGGTTGGCGATATAGCCGTATTAGACGTTGACCCCGTAAATGTTAAAGGCCTCCCCATAGAATACAGGTGAGGCGTTGGAGGAGATGAATCAGCGTTTGCCTAAAATACTTAAATTAGAGCAACATGTAGCGGACCTTATAGCAGCCGGCGAGGTTGTGGAAAAACCGGCATCGGTTGTTAAAGAACTCCTGGAAAACGGAGTAGATGCGGGTGCCGGAGTAATTACCGTCGAAATAGCCGGTGGCGGAATGAAATACATACGAGTCACCGACAACGGAATCGGCATAGCCCCGGAGGAAGCAGAGACAGCCTTTTTGCGCCACGCCACAAGCAAGCTGAGTGATGCGAGAGGGCTTGAAGCTATTGGCACATTAGGCTTCAGAGGAGAAGCACTTGCGGCAATAGCAGCAGTCTCGAGAGTCACAATGCAAACTCGCCAAAAAGAAAGCGCGGAAGGCATTGAAATTGCCTTAGAAGCCGGAAAAGTGCTAAAAAAATCACCTGTCGGTTGCCCTGAAGGGACAACGATAATAATAAGGGATTTATTTTTCAACACCCCTGCAAGACTTAAATTCATGAAATCAGATCGTGCCGAAGGTTCGGCAGTGGCGGCAGTGGTTACGCGCCTAGCTCTGTCAAGACCCGACATTTCAGTTCGGTTCATCAAAGACAAAAAACAAGAATACCACACCCCCGGCGACTCTCGCATTGACTCGGCGATATACAGCCTTCTCGGCAGAGAAGTGGAATCAGGGCTGATAAGCGCAGCCACGTCAGACGACACAGTTAACGTCAAAGGTTACGTATCAAAACCATCCGCAGCGAGAGGCAACAGGGGATACCAATTTTTCTTTGTAAACGGAAGAACCGTAAAATCGCAACTACTGCAAACTGCACTGGAGCAAGCATACCGCAACATTTTACCGGGCGGTCGCTTCCCGTCATGTGTACTATACATAGAATCCGGACTAAATACTGTAGATGTAAATGTACACCCGGCAAAGACAGAGATAAAATTTGTCTCCGACAAGCAATTTTACGATGGCGTATACTACGCGGCTCTGGGAGCATTAGATAAATACCAGAGACAGGGGGAAGGTTCTCTTGTCTCACCACCCCTATCTGCTCCTGTGAATGCCTCTGTGCCTGTGAGTCAAGCGAACCGCCCCCCTGTCTCAGCCCCTATGCGCGTTGCGGAGCCCCGGCAAATTTACAAGAGGCAACCGGAAAACTACCCTGCCGGGAAAGAACTTGCCCACACTGCGGGGGCGACCCTCACCCCTGCGACTCCCTCGCTTTTATCACCCGAACCCTACCGAGTCATAGGCGAAACAATGACGATGTATATAATTGTCGAACAAGGTGAAAATGTTTTGTTTATAGATAAACATGCCGCTCACGAGCGAATACATTTCGATGCCCTACGCAAGAAAAACCACAAACCAATGTCAGAAGCCCTGTTAACACCGATTATATGCCGCCTAGGGCATGAAGATACGGCAGTATTGCTCGAATCAGCAGAGTTTCTGGATGATTTGGGCTTCACGGCAGAAAGTTTTGGAGAAGACTGCGTAGCCGTCAGATACATACCCGCAGAAATAAGCATAGATGACGTAGAACAGACCCTCGCAGAAATATGCGAAAAACTGAGGCAAAGCGGCGTAGCGGAGACAGAAAAAAGAGATAGTATATATAAAACCATAGCCTGCAAAGCGGCAATCAAAGCAGGGCGTTCATCAAGTCAAAACGAACTTGAAAAACTTGCCGAAAAAGTAATGTGCGGCGAAGTTACACACTGCCCCCACGGTCGCCCGATAGTATATAAACTAACAAAAACGACCCTGGACAAAAATCTGGGAAGAGTTTAAAACGGTGGTGATGTGTGTTGCTGACAGTAATTACGGGACCGACAGCCACAGGAAAAACAGCTTTCGGGATAGAACTTGCAAAAAAACATAGCGGAGAAATTGTATCTGCCGACTCGATGCAAGTCTACAAATACATGAACATAGGCACAGCAAAACCCGCAATTGAAGAACGGCAAGGTATACCCCACCACATGATAGATATAGTGCTTCCATGGGATCATTATTCGGTAGCACGTTACGTCAGAGAAGCAACACTCTGCATAGATGATATAATAAAAAGAGGTAAAAAGCCTATACTGGTCGGTGGGACAGGGCTGTACATAGACTCGCTCCTTGCCGGCAGAGAATTCGCCGAAAAAGGCGACGAGAATTTGAGAAAAAAACTGGAAGAACGCTACGAAATCATCGGCGGCGAAGCATTATTAAAAGAACTCAATGAATTCGATCCCATAACAGCACAAAAACTATACCCTAATGACAAAAAGCGAATTGTCCGCGCACATGAAACATATCTGACAACAGGAAAAACGCAAGCAGCGCACGACGAAGAAACAAAACAGATACCCCCTCGCTATAAGGCTGAAAAATACGCACTCACATATGAAGACAGAGCCACATTATATGAAAATATCGACAAACGTGTGGATAATATGATAAAATCAGGACTTGAAACCGAAGTGGCAAATCTAATAGAAATGTGCAAGGACAAGAAAAGTACAGCAATGCAAGCCATAGGCTACAAAGAAATAGCCGAGGTGCTAAAAGGAAAAACAAGTCGGGCAGAAGCCATCGAAAAAGTAAAAATGGAATCCCGGCGTTACGCAAAACGCCAGCTTACATGGCTACGCCGCGACAAAACCCTTACTTGGATAGTCCACCCCATATAGGGACGACTGCCCCTCCCCATCGGTCACCCACGAACTCTGAACAAGAAAGGTTTGCAGCTTATGAAACGAAGTGATTTTTTCATACGTCTGACAACAGCCGTGTTGTTTCTCGCCGTGGCGACATACATAGGCGTTTACCTTTACAGCGCCATCACAAATACCTTTGTCACAGAAGCGGCAATACGCTACTCTATCGAAGAAACACTCCCCGTAGAAGGCTTCATAATACGAACAGAAACAGTCCTGTACGATGCAGGAACATCGGTACTTCCCGTTGTAGGAGAGGGTGAACGGGTAGGAGTAGGGCAGGCAGTCGCAATAGAGTTCATGACAGCTCAGGCGCTGGAGACAGCAAGTGAAATCCGCTCTCTTAATATGCAAATAACACAGCTTGAATCAAATCGTAACGTAACAGATTCAGAGCACATGGAAACGATAAGAGAACTGTCTGCGGCAGTGAATACAATGGATTTAAGACGTCTTGAAGAAATATCAATGAACATCGAGACCACAATATTCGACGTAGCAACCGATATTGAAGCGCTGCGAAGCAGACTCGAAGAACTTGAGCTTAGAAGTGACGGCACTAGGACAATCGCCGCACCTGTCAGCGGAACATTCACACATATAGTGGACGGATTTGAGCACATCACTCCTGATATAATGACCGGAGTAAGTCCGTCAGAGCTCAGAGCACATTTTGAAACCCCGGGAGCCACAAGCGGAGCGGGCAAGCTGGTAACGGCTTTCAAGTGGTATTTTGCGGCGATAATAAACCACGAAGATGCAATAAGACTCAGCACCGGAAGCAGGATTAACGTGTCATTCACCGGTGTATTTCAAGGAAATATGGAAATGCTCGTGGAGAGTATAAGCAGACGGGAGGGAGATCACGCAGTAGTGCTCTTATCCAGTGATCGGGGCATCCACGATACGGTGGCTCTGCGTGAAGTCAGAGCAGAAATAGTGACCAACGTCACAGCGGGAATAAGAGTTCCCATGGAAGCAATCCACCTCGATGAAAACGGGACAACCTTTGTATTTCTTCAAACTTCAGCATATGCAGAGCGGGTAGATGTGGAAATTTTAGGAGAAACAGGTGATGTGTTCATTGTGCGCGACGGTATAGAAACAGGCTCTCCCCTAAGAGCCGAGTCCACAATAATAGTAAGAGGCAACAACCTCTACCACGGAAAGGTGGTAGGTTGAGCTTGGCTATAAAAGACAATATATCCCGTATTCGTGAGAGCATAGCAAAAGCCTCCATAGACTCCGGGCGAAAACCCGAAGATATAACTCTTGTAGCAGCCTCGAAAACAAAACCTGCAACATACATAAAAGAAGCTATAGCCGCAGGAGTGGATGCCGTTGGCGAGAACAGAGTGCAAGAAATGATGGAGAAAAACGCCGAAGGTGCCTATGAAGGAGTTCCTTTACATTTTATCGGACATTTGCAGTCGAACAAAGTGAACAAAGTAGTCGGGATATGCGACCTGATAGAATCGGTATCATCAAAATCCCTGCTCAGCCAAATAGGTAAAAGAGCAGAGTCTCTGGGCATTACACAAGATGTACTCATAGAGATAAACATAGGCAAAGAACCGCAAAAATCGGGAATTTTACCGGAGGAGACAGAGGAAATCCTGGAATATGCATCGCAATTAACGGGAATTAACGTACATGGATTCATGACAATCCCTCCATTTTTTGTGGAAAATGAAAGAAATTGTTACTATTTTGACATAATGTTTAAGCTTTTTGTTGACATGAGCGCAAAAAAATATGATAATGTCTCTGTACGATTACTTTCTATGGGCATGAGTGACACATACATAGATGCAATTCGATTTGGTTCAAATATGGTTAGAGTAGGTTCGGCAATCTTCGGCGAGCGCTAACTTCACACTAAGGGAGGTCTCTTGATTTGGGATTATTCAATGAATTAAAAAGACTAACGAAGCCTTATGATGACGAGGATGATTTTGATGACTTTCAGCCAAAAATGACTGACGAGTTACCCCTTGCTCCAAAAACTCCGGCACAGGCAAGAAGCACCTACGGAGGATTTGAGGAGCAAAAAGTTAATAACAATAAAGTGGTAAACATACATGCGACTGCACAGCTAAAGGTTGCACTATTTAAGCCTGAGCGTTTTGAAGCTGCTGCGGAGATAGCAGACAACCTGCGCGACCGCCACACAGTTGTACTCAATCTTGAGCAGACGAACAAAGACATTGCGCGCCGCCTTGTCGATTTTCTCAGCGGTGTAGCCTATGCTCAGGAAGGTAAAATAAAAAAAGTAGCGGTTAACACATACCTCATCACGCCATACAATGTTGACTTACTTGGTGATTTGATTGATGAACTTGAAAACAACGGACTGTATTTTTAGCTCCACAGCGAATATTCAAAACAAAAGCCGAAAGGACTGAAAACATATGCTGACTCCACAAGACATAACAGAAAAAGGTTTTAACAAAGTTCTTGTCAATGGTTATGACATGGGCGAGGTTGATGATTTTCTCGAAACGGTGACAGAAGATTATAGTGCGCTGTACAAAGAAAACGCCATCCTAAAAGGAAAATTGAAGGTGTTGGTGGAAAAAGTTGAAGAATACCGCACGACTGAGGATGCAATGAGAATGGCACTCTTAACGGCACAGCGTATGGGAGATGAGATTACCTCTGAGGCAACCAAAGCAAGAGACGAAATGCTCTTGAGCACAGAAAAGGAAATTAAGGAAAAGCTTACCGAGACAGCACGACAGGTAGCGGAAGAAGAAATGCGTCTTGTAGCAGCATCAAAAGAAACTGCAAAATTTATAGAGCTTTCCCAAGCAATTTTGCGCAAACACTCAGAGTTTCTGAAAAAACTTGAAACGGCACACCGCACTGTCAAACCTAAAAAAGGCGCGGCAAATCCGGCCCCGGCAGCTAACGCAAAAGCTGCTCCGAAGCAAGTTCCGCCACCCCCGCCTCCACAACCTGCGCCACCGCCCCCACCACCTCCACCCCCACCGGCTCCGCCGCCGAAACCGCCAAGGCAGCAAGAGCCGAAGCAGCCGGTAGCACCGGTTGCGGACATTGAGTTTGACAGTATCGCAGAAGAAATAGGNAACGCTGTTGAAGCGATTGCGCTCGGAGATAATGAAACTATTTCGCAGTCCCAAAATGATTCTCCGACAATAAATACACCTGTGGCTATGGGTGAACCTCCGCAGTCACTGTTCTCTGATGAAGAGGACTCAGTTAAACTTTATTCACCTGAAGATGACGACCCGATGGAGCACACATCTCCCAGACCAAAGTTCGACTTTGATGACCTAAAATTCGGTGCAAACTTCGACACCGAAGATTAAACAAGCGTAACTCGCAAGGGACGGGCTTGCCCGTCCCGCTTGCGTAGACCCCTATATCCAATGAAAGGAAAAACATTAAGTTTATGTCCTCTGATTACAACGCCACAATATTACTGCCAAAAACAGATTTTTCAATGCGAGCAGGGCTCCCAAAGAAGGAACCCGAGCTGCTTGCATCATTTTACGAAAAGGAAATCTACGAAAAACTCATGAAGAAAAACGAGGGAAAACCCTCGTATATTCTGCATGACGGTCCTCCATTTTCAAACGGGGATATCCACATAGGCACAGCCATGAATAAAACGCTCAAAGACATCATAGTGCGCCACAAAAACATGACAGGCTACCAAGCGCCATACACCCCCGGATGGGACAATCACGGAATGCCTATAGAAAGTGCAATAATCAAGAAAAATAAGCTTGACAGAAAAAAAATGTCAATCCCGGAGTTTAGAAACGCTTGCCATGTGTTTGCCGATGACTATGTAGACAGGCAACGCGAACAATTTAAGCGGCTTGGAGTTATTGGAGACTGGGGCAACCCATATCTCACGATGGCACCTTCGTTTGAAGCGAAAGAAGTCCGAGTATTTGGTAAAATGTACGAAAAAGGCTATATCAACAAAGGTTTAAAGCCCGTATACTGGTGCCCGAATGATGAAACTGCGCTTGCAGAAGCCGAAATAGAATACGCAGATGTGCCTTGTAAGCCGATATTTGTCAAGTTTAAAATAACTGACTCAAAAGGAGTCCTAGATGGTGTAGAAAATGCTGAAAACGCATATGTTCTTATATGGACGACTACAGCATGGACACTTCCCGGAAATGTGGCTATCAGCATGGGCGGGAAAATAGAATATTCACTATGCCGCGTAGGAGATGAGATATTTGTAGTAGCATCCGAACTTGCAAAAGCCGTTTTTGAAAAAGCGGGCATAGAAAAATTTGATGTTATCAAAAAACTACCCGGCAGTGCATTTGAGCGGGTAAAAACACGGCACCCGTTTTATGACAGAGATTCTCTTGTAATACTCGGCGACCACGTAACCGTAGAAGCGGGAACAGGCTGCGTTCACACAGCTCCCGGTCACGGTGCAGACGACTTCAACGTCTGCCGCAACTATAAAGAACTGCCGATGTTCACACCTGTTGACTCACGCGGTATAATGACGGAGGAAGCACTTCAATATGAAGGGCATCACTACTCAAAGGTTGTAGACATAATAATCGAAGATTTGAGAAAAAGCGGCGCACTATTTGCGGAAGAAGAAATTGTTCACTCATATCCGCACTGCTGGAGATGCAAAAAGCCCATTATCTTCCGTGCAACAGAGCAGTGGTTTGCATCAGTTGATGCCATGAAAGAGGCAGCAATCAAAGCATGTGAAGAAATTGAGTGGATTCCGAAATGGGGCAAAGAACGCATGATAGCAATGCTCGCCGAACGCTCCGACTGGTGCATATCCCGCCAGCGGCATTGGGGACTGCCCATTCCTGTTTTCCACTGCGAAACATGTGACAAGCCTATATGCACACCTGAAACCATAGACATCGTTGCCGAGCTATTCGGTGAAAAAGGCTCAAATGCGTGGTACGAAATGGAAACGCATGAAATATTGCCCGCAGGATTTACCTGCCCGCACTGCTCGGCATCTAAGATAGAGAAAGGCTCAGACACACTGGACTGTTGGTTTGACTCCGGCTCTACACATGCAGGGGTACTCAGCAGCGGCGTATTTAAAAGACTTAGTTTCCCCGCTGACCTATACATAGAGGGCAACGACCAATATAGAGGCTGGTTCCAATCATCTATGCTTACAAGCATAGTGGTAAACGGAGCAGCACCATATAAAAGGGTCATTACACACGGCTGGACAGTTGACGGTGAAGGTAAAGCGATGCACAAATCGCTTGGAAACACAGTCGCACCCGAGGAAATAATCAAAGAATACGGCGCAGACATACTCAGGCTCTGGGTAGCTTCGTCTGACTACAAGGTTGATACACGGGTTTCAAAAAACATACTCAAACAGCTCTCAGACATATATCTGAAAATACGTAACACAGCGAGATACATACTGGGAAATCTAAACGAGTTTGACGTAAATGCACTTGTACCTGCGGAAAAAATGCCGGAGCTTGACCGCTGGGCGCTGTCTGCTCTTAACAGGCTAATCGTATCGGTCAGAGCATCTTATGACCGCTATGAATACCACACGATATACCACGCAATCCACAATTTCTGTGCAGTGGATATGTCAAATTTCTATCTTGACATCATCAAAGACAGGTTGTATTGTAATGATAAGAACGGCCTTTCACGCCGAAGCGCACAATCAACAATCTATATAATTTTAGATGCTTTAGTGCGTATGCTTGCACCGTTACTTGCCTTTACAACAGAAGAAATCTGGAACCATATGCCGCATCACGAAGGCGTAGAAACCGACAGTGTGCTGCTAAACCAAATGCCTGAGTCCATGCCGCAATACTCACTGGCACCGGAGCGTGAAGAAGTATTGAGTAGGCTAAAGAATCTACGGGACGATGTAAACAAAGCTCTTGAAATTGCACGCACCGAAAAAGAAAACGGTGAAAAAACAATAGGCAAATCCCTTGATGCCGATGTAGAAATATATCTGGACGTTGATGCAAAAAGAGAATTTCCTGATATAACAGACACTGAGCTTGCCGATTTATTAATCGTATCATCTGTAAAGATTTATGACGGAAAAACGAATGGATATGAAGGAGTGGAGTTCGGGGGAGCAACTATAGTCGTAAAGCCAAGTGAGGATGCCATGTGTTCGCGTTGCTGGAAGCATGACAAAAATGTCGGCACAAAGACCGACCACCCGACTTTATGCCCCCGTTGCCATGATGTGGTTATCAATGCCGTGTAGGGGCGACAGTCAATTGCCCGAAACGCCACCGAAAGGAAAACACAAAAAATGCTGATATTTCTCTTTTCAGCGCTGATAGTTGCGCTTGACCAGTTCTTTAAACATTATATAATGAGAACGCTTGAAATAGGCGAAAGGGGCCCCGTAATAATACCGGGTATTCTTGGGCTGACAAGATGGGAAAATGACGGAGCGATGCTCAACATCCTCTCCGGTCAGCAATGGCTGCTGGCGGGTATAGCCTTTGTCGCAGCAGTTGTGCTGGTTATGATACTGCTCAGATATAATGATGGATTTTGGGGCTCACTGGGTCTTGCATCTGTTCTTGGAGGTACAGTCGGAAACCTCATTGACAGAATTTTCAACGATGGCGCAGTAGTAGATATGTTCAGAACACTATTTATCAACTTCCCGATATTTAATTTTGCAGACATATTCATAACCCTCGGGTTTTTAATATTTCTCATTCATTTTATATCGCTCTCCATTAAAGAGGCAAGAGGCGGGGCGGCATATGCCGATAGAGACGATTATGAAGATGACGAATACTATGAAGATGAGCACGAAGAAGAATATAGTGGGCACAGCGCAGAGGGGACATACGACGAATTCCCCGAAATCGACTCAATGGTGGCGACACAGGCAGAGCAAGAGATGGGTACCGCCTACACAGAACATCAGCAATATGCACCGAGTGTGCAGGAACAATACACACAGAGTGTACCTGTAGCAGAAGCCGAGTACACACCTGATGAAGCATACGCACAGCAACCGAGTTACGTTCCCGAGGAAACTTACACATCGCAGCCGGTCTACGAAACCGCACCTCAGCAAGATATTGTTTTGCCTGATGTTTTCGATTCACTCGACGATATAACAGCAGATATAACAGCCAATATGGCATCCGAAGCAGAGTTTAACCTTGATGAATTTGATTTAGACGTAGATTTCAGCAATGCAGAAGACTACGATGTAGATGAACTGCTGAGAGAATACGGCTTAGATGACGATGAATAACATAAAAGTTATTGAATGTGAAAAAGGCGGGGAAAGGCTGGATGTCTACCTCGCCTCAAATCTTTCAGAGCTTACCAGAAACATGGCTCAAAAACTGCTCAGTGCCGAAAAAGTGACACTGAGCGGCAAAGTGCTGACAAAAAATCACAGGACTGTGGAGGGTGAAATTTACGAAGTGACTTTTGAAGAGCCTGAAAGTCTTGATACTTTGCCGCAAAATTTGGAACTACACATAGTCTTTGAAGATGCCGACCTCATAGTGGTGGATAAACCAAAGGGCATGGTAGTCCACCCTGCACCCGGTCATCCTGACGGCACGTTGGTAAATGCCCTGCTGTACCATTGCGGCGACAGCCTTTCGGGAGTCGGCGGCGCAAAACGTCCGGGCATAGTCCACCGTATAGACAAAGACACGTCGGGGCTTGTAATCGCAGCAAAAAACGACAAGGCGCATATGTCTCTCACTGAGCAACTACAGGCACGTACCCTGACAAGGCAGTATGAGGCGATAGCGTGCGGCATCTTAAAAAACGATGAAGGAAGCATAGATGCACCTATAGGAAGGCATCCTACAGATAGAAAGAGACAGGCAGTGACGGATAAAAATTCGCGTACAGCCATAACCCACTATGAAGTGATAGAGCGGTTTTCGCTCCACTCATATGTGCGCTGCAAACTGGAAACAGGGCGCACACACCAGATTCGTGTCCATCTGGCGTACATAGGATATCCTATTCTCGGCGATGTTGTATACGGGCGAAAAAAGGCGGAACTTGGGCAAACCTCACAGTGCCTTCATGCAAAGAATCTGAAATTACTGCATCCCCGCACGGGTGTGGAAATGGAGCTGACTTCCGACCTTCCAAGCTATTTTGAGGATATATTATGCAAAATCAAGAATATTACATGAAAAAAGCCTTAACGCTGGCAAAAGAAGCCGCAGAGGACGGCGAAACCCCTGTTGGTGCCGTTGTCGTGAACTCGAGCGGAGAAATAATCGGAATAGGCAGAAATCGTCGCGAGAGAAAAAAATCTGCAACAGCCCATGCCGAAATTGAGGCAATAGAGCAAGCCTGTAAGTCACTCGGCGATTGGCGGCTCAGTGGTTGTGCAATTTATGCAACTCTCGAACCGTGCCCAATGTGTGCAGGAGCAATAATAATGTCCCGCCCGGACAAACTATTCTACGGCGCAAAAGATGAACTAACAGGCTCCTGCGGCAGTGTCATAAACCTGTTCATGGAGTCCTACGGAGCTAAGACCAAAATAACAGGCGGCGTTCTGGAAGAAGAATGCGGGAAACTGCTAAAAGACTTTTTTAATAATCTCCGAAAGACACGGGGCTGACACCTGAAAAAATCCCCATAAGTCACATCAACACTTTATTCGTTACTGTTCACATGTCGCCAAAAATGGATAATTTATTCCGCTTTTTTGCGAGCCAGAGAGCATTGCGCCACTGTTCTCGCAAAAAAGACTCCACAAATCATCCACTTTTGGCTTGG
>WQSX01000035.1 GCA_009787625.1 Oscillospiraceae bacterium | reverse complement strand
GGTTTGCTCCGCTTTTTGCGAGCCATCGGGATCTACACCGCTGTTCTCGCAAAAAGCGGAGCAAACCGCCAATTTCGGGCTATACTGGGGGTTTCGGTGAATAAGCAATTACTTCAAACTTGTTTTCAGCACTTCTTTTACTACATCTTCCACCGACATATCTGTTATGTCAATGCTTCGCATGGCGGCGGAAATTTCGCCTTGACTGTAGCCTAGAACGGCTAAAGCTGCCGCTGCGTCGCTTTGCTTTGTGCCGAGGCTTGCCACACCGCTAATAGCAGGAACAGCACCTGTTGCCCTTAGAGTGGGCATCTCTTTGCTCACCTTATCTTTTAATTCTAAAATAATTCGCTGGGCGAGCTTTTTTCCAACTCCCGGAGCGCGAGTCAGCATGGCTTCATCGTCGCCAATAATAGCTAGCGCAAGAGATTCGGGTGAAGATGCCGAGAGAATGGAGAGTGCCGCCTTAGGGCCGACTCCTGAAACGCTCAGCAATTGTTCGAATGCCCTTTTTTCATTTGTATCATAAAAACCGTAGATATCAAAAGCATCTTCTTTTATATTGCAATATGTGTAGAGTTTTGCCTTTTTGCCAATTTCAAGGTGCGATAGCGTGCTGAGTGTGGTCAAGCAGGCGTAGCCCACCCCGTTTATGTCGATTACGGCAAGATTTTGTGCGGTTACGGTAACATTTCCCTCTAAATAGTAGAACATACATTTTCTCCTTGAATAGTAAGTAATGAATTTGAGGTTCTGGCGTGGCATATTGCTATGGCAAGTGCGTCTGCGGCATCGTCGGGTTTTGGAATAGTTTCGAGCTCTAAAAGCCGCTGAACCATTTCCATTACTTGTTTTTTTTCGGCTCGCCCATATCCGGTGACTGCCTTTTTGACTTGGAGCGGCGTGTATTCAAACATAGGTATGCCATGTTGCTCACCAGCGAGTATTATAGCCGCTCTGCCCTGCGCGACAATGAGTGCCGTCTTTTGGTTCGTGTTAAAAAACAGCTCCTCAACAGCTATTGCATCAGGCTTAAAAGTTTTGATAAGTTCAGCAACATCGTTATTAATCTGAAGCAATCGCAGAGCAAGCCGCATTTTCGCAGGTGTCGAGATAACTCCATACCTGCGCGGCTTTATAACTCCATTATTGGCACTAACCACCCCAAACCCGACCGTGGCAACACCCGGGTCGATTCCAAGTATTATCATGTCGCTAGTATATCACAAATGGGTTCACTGTAAAAGTGAAAGTTCACCGTTCCCGCAGATGGTGGGCAATTTACCTATGTATAAAAATTTTGCCAAAACCCAATATTGTATGATATACTACATCGCGTGATTTGTTTTTGAGGTACTTCAAATGTCAATTAACTTTAGTGATGAACTTTTAGTGGAGGATGAGGAAGAGAGTGTTTTGCTCTCTGCTAACTTTTCCACTGAGGATGCAAGTGAGGTTCGTCTGCGCCCGCAGACCCTTGCCGAATATATAGGGCAAGTTCGGGTGAAAGATAATCTTGCCATTTTTCTTGAGGGGGCAAGACGGCGGGGAGAGCCGCTTGACCATGTATTGCTGCATGGCCCGCCGGGGCTCGGTAAGACTACCCTTGCCGCAATAATTGCAAACGAGATGGGAGCTTCCCTGCGTAAGACTTCGGGCCCTGCCATTGAGCGTCCTAAAGACCTTGCGGCACTCCTGACAAACCTCAATGAAAATGATGTTTTGTTCATCGACGAAATTCACAGAATGAACCGCAGTGTAGAAGAAATTCTATACCCTGCCATGGAAGATAAGCAAATTGATATAATCATCGGTCAAGGTCCGTCTGCGACCTCTATTTGCCTTGAACTCAAGAGTTTCACTCTTGTCGGGGCGACGACTCGTTCAGGTCAACTCTCATCGCCGCTACGCGATAGATTTGGCATTGACCTGAAACTGGAAATGTACACCACTGAGGAACTTATGACAATAGTCGAGCGGAGCGCTTCGCTTTTATCCATACCAATTGAGTCTGACGGTGCGGCAGAGATTGCCTCGCGCAGCCGGGGAACGCCCCGCATAGCTAACCGCCTACTCAGGCGTGTGAGGGACTTTGCCGAAGTTATCAGCGATGGTGTTATTTCACTTGCTGTGGCACAAGACGCACTCACAAGACTTGAAATAGATGAAACAGGGCTAGATGCAAACGACAGGCGGTTTTTGCAGAGTATAATAGAAAACTATGGCGGTGGCCCGGTCGGGCTTGAGACAATCGCCGCTACAATAAATGAGGAAGCAGTTACAATAGAAGATGTCTACGAGCCGTTTTTAATGCAGCAGGGCTTTTTAACAAGAACCCCAAGAGGCCGCTGCGTTACTCGCCGTGCCTACGAGCATCTGGACTTACTATTTCCGGGAAATGAACAATTGAGTATGTAACTTTGAAAGGAATGGGAAAATGGGTAAATATTTTGGAACTGATGGAATCCGAGGTGTTGCGGGAGTTGACCTCGATGCTGAGTTGGCTTTTAAGATTGGCAGAGCTGCGGGAACAGTTCTGTCAAATGCAGGAAAGCAGAGTAAGCCACCGACAATCGGCGATAAGCCCCGTGTTTTGATAGGGCGCGACACTCGTATTTCTTGCGATATGCTTGAATCTGCGCTTTCCGCAGGGCTTTGTAGTGCAGGTGCTGACGTCACATCGCTTGGAGTTTTGCCGACCCCTGCCGTAGCATATTTGACCGTAAAGTCCGAATCTGACATGGGTATCGTCATATCTGCTTCGCACAATCCATATGAACACAACGGCATAAAGATGTTTGGGTCTGATGGTTATAAACTTGGAGATGCCCTTGAAGAATTCGTCGAAATGCTCATTGACGATGATAGCAAAGTACATAAAGTCACAGGCAAAGATTTGGGCAGAGTCACAGTTGACCACGGTGAGTGGACGGGCGAGTATGTCAAATATTTGGCGTCACTATCGATTACAGGCAGGTTTAACGGCAGAATTGCCATCGACTGTGCAAATGGTGCAGCTTCGGAAACAGCACGCCAACTTTTCAGGCAACTTCATGCTGAATTTGAAATTATCGCAGACGAGCCTGACGGCGTTAATATAAATGTTGAATGTGGCTCAACACACCTAAATTATATTAAGGACATGATGAAAACAGGAAGATTTAACTTAGGCATTGCTTTTGACGGAGATGCCGACAGATGTCTGATTGTCGATGAAAATGGAGAAACAGTTGACGGAGACGTCATGCTATCAGTTCTCGCCAACGACATGAAAGAGTCCGGAACTCTCAAAGGCGGCGGTTTCGTTGGTACGGTTGTATCAAATGCAGGTATGGAAATTTTTGCTCGGGATAATGGTTATAAATTTCACCGCGCAGATGTTGGTGACAGAAATGTACTCGAAATGATGAAAGAACTTGGATGTAATTTAGGTGGAGAATCGTCGGGTCATGTAATTTTTTCTGACTTCATGACAACAGGTGACGGGCAACTAACTGCCGTGAAATTTCTAAATGTACTCACAAAATCAGAAAAAAAAGTTTCAGAACTGGTAAAAAATGTGCCGCGGCTTCCACAAGTTATGCCGAGCTTTGAACTAAGCGGCGGGGCAGAGCAACGTGAGAGAATTTTATCACACTCAAAGCTTGCAGAGCAAATCGAAAAACAGGAAAAACTCTTGCAAGGCAACGGTCGCATCTTTATCAGACCATCAGGTACAGAGCCGATTATTCGCGTGCTGGTTGAGGCGGAAACACAAGAATTATCGTCACAAATTGCAGAGAATATACTTAGCTGCATGAAAGAACTTTGACATTTTATTGCAAAACAAGTATTTTTTATCGAAAAAGTCTTGACTTTGCAAGCCATATAGAATATACTACTCTGTGCAATGAATTGTACTGGTGACAATAAAAGTCATATTATGTCTGAAAAGATGGCAAAAAGCAATCAAAAATCTGAAGAGATTTTAGTGCGTGAGTTCGCATGGCTTGTCAAAATGTGTGCCCGTCCATACTTCTTAGCTGGTGGCGACAGTGAAGATTTGTTCCAAGAAGGAATGCTGGGCTTGCTATCTGCCATAAGGACATTTGACTCAGAAAAGGGTGTAAAATTCTCCACTTATGCCGAGTTGTGTATCCGAAGAAGAATTTACAGTGCAATCAAATCTGCTTCCGGCAGTAAGCATACTCCACTGAACAACTATATTTCACTTGAATCTCTGCAAAATGACGAGAAATCTGCCCAAGGCGTATCTTTTCTGCGTACTCCTGAGGAAATCTTAGTGGCGCGAGAGCAAGTTGGCGAGATTGAGAAACTGCTTTACGGAGCATTATCCCGATTTGAGTCCGGAGTGTTGGTTTTGTATTTAGAGGGGATGTCATATAAAGATATGGCAGTCGAACTGGACAAATCGGAGAAGTCAATCGACAACGCAGTGCAACGAATCAGGAGAAAGCTATCACAGCTTCTAGTTGCGAATTCATAAGGCGATAATCAGTGAAAGCTGAACGCAAAATACAGCCCTAACGGGTACGATTTATGTCAAAAGAGAGGTTTCAAAATGTACGAAGACAAAACATTAGCATGTAAGGAATGTAACGAAGATTTTACATTCACAGCGGGCGAGCAGGAGTTCTACGCAGAGCGTGGATTCCAAAACGAGCCACAACGATGCAAACCCTGCCGCGATAACAGAAAAGCTGCAGCTCGCGGACCAAGAGAGTTCTTTACAGCAGTTTGCGCAGATTGCGGATCAGAAGCAAAGATTCCATTCGAGCCAAAAACTGAAAGACCGGTCTATTGCAGTGATTGTTTCGCAAAGTCTAGGGAGGAGCAATAAGATTCATGTCCCAAATTACTAAAGACACGATTATCGCTGACATCCTAAAAGTCGCACCGGATGCGGTTCCGTTGTTTCGATCAGTGGGGATGAATTGTCTCGGTTGCGCTATGGCATCCGGGGAAACATTAGGAGAGGCATGCGCCGCACATGGCGTAAATGTGGACGAGCTACTCGGAAAACTCTCGGAGTTCACAGTAACTGCGTAGTTACCAAGTAAATCCATACTAATGTAAAGTGACAAAACGAGGCAATTTTTGCCTCGTTTTGTGTTGTGGTGTAAGGTAAGACAGGGGACGGTTCTCTGTCTCTCCCTCAATCTATAATTTTACGAAAGTTTTACACACACAACTATACACTTTTTACATTCCTCATTTATTCTCATAACGTAGTTTAAAAAAATAAACAAAAATTATGAATCGTAAATGAGGAGACCAAAATGAAAAAAGTAGTATCAATTATCCTAGTATGCGCCTTTGCAATCATCATGATTGCGGCATGTGGCAACGGTGAGACAGAAACAGCTCCGGCTGTGCAAGCAGACCCTGTAGCAGAATCAACTCCCGCACCTGATGCAAACCCGACAACAGAACCGGCACAAGAAGAACCCGTAGAAGAAGTTCAAGACGATTTCGACTTCGACAGATTCATCGCAGTTTTCACCCGTGAAGACGGTAGTGGCACACGCGATGCATTCGTAGATGCAACCGGTGTAGACGACGATATGTCAGTAGAAGCGGCGGTTCTCACATCAACAGGTTCAATCCGCACTGCAGTAGCAGAAAATGAACTCGCCATCAGCTATGTATCAGTCGGCTCACTTAACGACGAAGTAAGAGCAGTTGCAATTGACGGCGTATACCCATCAGATGATACAGTCCGCGACGGCTCATTCCCACTATCTCGTCGCTTCCTCCTAGCTTTCACAGAAGAAAATTTAGCAGGCAACGAACTGCTTCAAGACTTCCTTGATTTCGTACTCTCAGCAGAAGGTCAAGAACTTCTTGCAGGAAGCTGGACACCGGCTGTAGCAAATCCGGCTCCATTTGAATCCAGCGACTTAAGCGGCAATCTCACAATCAGCGGTTCAACATCAGTTGCCCCCGCAATGGATTTACTTGCTGAAGCATACATGGATCTCAATCCAAACGTGCAAATCGACGTAATGTCAACAGGTACAGGCACAGGGCTCGAACAAGCGGCAACAGGCGTAGCTGATATAGGAATGGCAAGCCGTGAGCTGAGAGAAGGCGAACTCGAAAACCTTGAATACATACCAATGTTGCTTGACGGTGTTGCAGTTATTGTAAACATAGCAAACCCAATCCAAGGACTCACTATGACACAAGTAAGAGAAATCTTCGTAGAAGGCACACTCAGATGGTCAGACGTAGTATCATAACATACTCTTAAAATCATTATATAAAATTGTCTGAGAGGTGGTTTTTAGTAAACCACCTCTCAGACAATTTTATGTGCTCAACCTCACTAAAAGCCCAAGAGCCGGAACAACAGTAAAATGATTTTACTTAAATTTTACAAATAGAGGTATGTAAATTTTACAATTTTCAACTATTCTTATGTCATAAAAAAGAAACGAGTGTCGTAAAAATTAAGTAAAACTAATTTTGAGCGATTCGTGGGAGAAAAATCACCTATGCTTAAATTCAGAGAAACCGCAATGCGCGTAACATTCTTCATTGCCGCACTGACATCAGTTGCAGCAGTGGTGCTGATATGCGTATTTCTGTTTGCACAGGGGATTCCGGCAATAGGCGAAGTCGGAATACTCAACTTTTTGCTCGGCGAAAGATGGCAACCACTCCATCGTGAAAGCCCTGTATTTGGGATATTGCCGTTTATACTCGGGAGCATCTATGTCACAGCGGGTGCGATTATCCTCGGAGTGCCGATTGGAATATTCACAGCAATTTTCATGGCGAAAATGTGCCCAAAAGGGATATACGGCTTCGTTAAGCCGGCACTTAATTTGCTTGCGGGAATCCCATCGGTAGTCTACGGCTTTTTTGGAATGATGGTTGTAGTGCCGATGCTGTTTGACACATTTGACATGGTAGACGGGCGAAGTATGCTCGCCGCATCAATAATCTTGGGTATAATGATACTGCCGACAGTAATCACCATCGCCGAAACAAATCTCAGAGCAGTTCCGCAGGAACTCTACGAGGGTGCGGTGGCACTCGGAGCAAGCCATGAACGTGCTGTTTTTAAAGTAATCTTGCCAGCCGCTCGAAGTGGCGTAATGGCGGCAGTCGTATTGGGCGTGGGCAGAGCGATAGGTGAGACGATGGCAGTAACAATGGTCGCAGGCAATCAACCCGCTATGCGTATGCCATATGAGCTGTTCAGAGGAATTCGCACGATGACCGCAAACATAGTAATGGAAATGGGATATTCACAAGTAGGTAGCCTACATCAAGGCGCACTTATTGCAACTGGAGTAGTCTTATTCATATTTGTTTTAATAATCAATGCCCTATTCTCAACACTAAGCAGAGAGAAAAACATTAAAGACGACATGAAAAAATCAGAAAAAGATTCAGACATGTAAGGGACGCGTCCTCGACGTCCCGCCAAATCAAATTCCAGGGGCGACCGTCCCCGGTCGCCCGTCATGAATAAAAGGAGCAATAGTAGCCATGCAGAAAATAAAAAACTTTGCAAAAAGAAAAAAACCTGCCGATTGGATTCGTTTTTTTGTCATGTGGGCATCGGCTGTAATAACTGTGTTTATTCTGCTTTACATGGTTGGCTTTATAGTAATCAGAGGAGTGCCGCACCTCACACCGGCAATATTTTCACCTGCATGGACAACAGCAAATCAGTCGCTCCTACCATCACTATTTACAACCCTTGTGATGGTTGTTGTTACATTAGCTATGGCAGTGCCGCTCGGAGTGTTTACAGCTATTTACCTTGTTGAATATGCCTCGCGCGGAAGTAAACTAGTGCGAATCATACGCACAACAACTGAAACCCTCGCAGGAATACCATCTATTGTGTACGGACTTTTTGGATATATATTTTTTACACTTTGGCTCGACCTGGGAATATCCTTAATTGCAGGCTGTTTAACACTTGCCATTATGTTATTGCCAATTATAATGAGAACCACGGAAGAAAGCCTAAAATCTATTCCCGACAGCTACCGCGAAGGTGCATTTAGTCTCGGAGCCGGTAAGCTCAGAACAGTCTTTCGAGTAACGTTGCCGTCGGCAATGCCCGGCATTTTCGCAGGAATAATTCTCGGTGTCGGAAGAATTGTCGGAGAAACTGCGGCACTCATTTTTACAATAGGAAATGTGGTGAGAATGCCTGACAGCTTGTTTGCACCGGGTAGAACACTTTCGCTTCACGTATTTACACTTGCAAATGAAGGTATGTTTGTAGACCAAGCCTACGCGACAGCAGTTGTATTGCTCGTCTTAGTCCTCGGATTAAACGCCCTGTCAACAACAATAGAACGCCGCTTTAAACAAAGATTAAAATAACGAGGTAAAAACTAGTGAAATTTGTATTATCAGACGTAAATTTGTGGTATACTGACTTTCAGGCGATAAAAAGCGTCTCGATGAATATAGAGGAAAATGAAGTGACCGCCTTTATAGGCCCGTCCGGTTGCGGGAAATCAACGCTTATTAAAAGCCTCAACCGAATGAACGACCTGATAGAGGGTTGCCGAATCACGGGGGAAATGCTGCTTGATGGCGAGAACATCTACGGTGATATAGACGTTAACGCTCTCAGAAAACGTGTTGGAATGGTTTTCCAAAAGCCAAACCCGTTCCCCATGAGCATTTACGACAACATTGCATTCGGACCACGCACGCACGGCATCAAGAAAAAAGCGGAACTTGATGAAATTGTCGAGAAATCATTGAAAGATGCGGCAATATGGGAAGAGACAAAAGATAGGCTCAGAAAAAGCGCACTCGCACTCTCAGGCGGTCAACAACAGAGACTCTGCATAGCGCGCGCTCTCGCAGTATCGCCGGAAGTGCTTTTAATGGACGAACCAACAAGCGCACTGGACCCAATATCCACAGGTAAAATTGAAGAGCTGGTGTTTGAACTGAAAAAACATTACACAGTAATAATAGTTACCCACAACATGCAACAAGCGACAAGAATCTCCGACAAAACAGCCTTCTTCCTGCTGGGTGAGGTAGTAGAATTCGGAGACACAGAACAAGTATTCACTATGCCAAGAGAAAAACGCACCGAAGATTATATCACAGGAAGATTTGGTTAAAATGTAAGGGCGATTATCAATCGCCCGTCCGTCCCCTGTAGGGGCGACCGTCCCCGGTCGCCCGCTCTCACAAAAAACGCAAATAACGGATTTTCGCGTTCGCCCACCGAATCCTGTAGGGGACGGCGTCCCCAACGTCACGAAAACCGAAAGGAGATTCCGCCCATGAGAACAAGGTTTGATGAACAACTTTTAGAACTTAACGACATGCTCATAGAAATGGGTGTAATGATTGAAAAAGCCATTAAAAACGCCACACGTGCGATAGTTGACCACGAGAAAAAACGAGCGAAAAAAGCAATAGAAATGGACAGTGAGATAGACCAGCAGGAAAAAGATATAGAAGCACTGTGTCTGCAACTCCTTTTAAGACAGCAGCCTGTAGCGAAAGACCTTCGCCTAATATCTGCAGCCATGAAAATGGTCACTGATATGGAGCGAATAGGTGACCAAGCCGCAGATATCTCAGAGATTGCAAGATATCTCATTGGAAAAGAAAATCTCATAAATCTGGATACTATCCCACTCATGGCTGAGGCGACATCCAGAATGGTTACAGATGCCATTGACGCATTCGTAAAGAAAGATTTAGAACTGGCACAAAAAGTCATAGACTACGACGATGTGGTTGACGATCTCTTCCACAGAATCAGAAATGACGTTATAAGCCTGATACAAAACGACAGCGCGTGCGGAGAGCAGGCGGTTGACTACATAATGGTCGCCAAATACTTTGAGCGGATAGGCGACCACGCCACAAACATCGCAGAGTGGGTTGTGTTCTCAATAACAGGCAAGCATGTGGGAGATGAGATAAGTGTATAAAATTTTTGTCGTTGAAGACGATGAAGATATTCGTGAAATAGTAATATATGCCTTAAACTCTGCGGGATTTGAGGCTAGCGGATTCGAGACGGGCGAGGAGTTCCTTGTGGCGATAGAAGAGGAGCTGCCATCGCTCGTTATTTTAGACATCATGCTTCCAAAGGAGGACGGACTGTCTATCCTCAAAAACCTGCGCAATACACAGGCAACAAAAAATCTGCCTGTTATACTTCTCACAGCGAAAAACAGCGAATTTGACAAAGTAAAAGGGCTTGACATGGGGGCAGATGATTATATTGCAAAGCCTTTTGGCGTTATGGAGTTAATCGCTCGGGTAAAAACAGTTTTGCGCAGGGGTCAAAAAGAAGAGAAGCAGGGCGAAAGACTGGAAATAGCAGGTCTAAAAATAGACCATGCCCGCAGAGAAGTTTTCGCAAATGGCGAGTCGGTAAAACTGACATTCAAGGAGTACGAACTACTCCACTATCTTGCTTTAAATGCAGAAATAGCTCTGAGCAGAGATAAAATAATGGAAGCAGTTTGGGGCTACGATTTTGAGGGCGAAACACGAACGGTAGACATGCACGTAAAAACTCTACGCAAAAAACTGGGAGAACCCGGCAAACAGATAACCACAGTACGTAATGTAGGGTATAAGCTAACAGATTAACCTCAACGGTCAAGAAGGCAGTTCAAATAACAAAGGGATCCGCTAATATGAAAAAACAAATCTTCATAAGACTCTTTATCTCTGCCGCAATAAGCATTATGGCATTTGCCGCCATAGTGTTTTTCATGTTTCTTGCCGGACGGTGGAACGCAGAAACTGAAATCTACATAATAGTCCCAATAGTCGTACTATTAATTGCGCTAATTGCAGTAGCGCTAATAACAAGCAGAATGGCTACCGGCCTTACAAAAAAAATAGTAAGCTCAGTAGAAGAAATAGGACTTGAAGATACAAGTTTTTCAGACTATCACGAACTTGCACCATATGCGGCAAGGCTCGGAAGGCAAAAAAATGAATTTATGGCAAGGCTCGAAGAACTATCAAGCCGCACTAATGCAATAGAGACAATAACGGAAAGCATGCAAGAGGGGCTTATACTAGTCGATGAAAAAGGCATCGTGTTATCGGCAAACAGCAGTGCGAGCGAGCTTTTTGGAGAGAATTTGGAGCGGAGAAACATTCAACATATATATCGGGAACCGTCACTGCAAAAGGCAGTCAGAAAATCCCTTAAAGGCTCAAATGCGGAAATACAAATCAGTCGAGACAGCAGGGTATACACGGTGTTTTTCAGTCCTGTCTATTCAGGTCAGCGGAGCGAGGTGAAAGGCGCAGTAATACTGTTTCATGACATAACCGAGCAACACAGAGCAGAGACACAGCGCCGTGAGTTTTCCGCAAACGTATCACATGAATTAAAAACACCATTGACGACAATATCGGCACTCTCAGAAATGATAGCGCAAGGCATGGCGAGAAGTGAGGACATAGAAGGTTTCGCAAAGAAAATAACAGAACAGTCAGGCAGATTACTTGTGTTAATTGACGATATAATACGCTTGTCGGAATTCGATGAGGGTGCTACGGAAAAAGAGTTTACCATATTCAACCTCCGCAAGCTTGCCGTATCAGTGATAGACTCACTTAGAGATAGCGCAGATACCATAGAGTTCGAGCTGATAGGCGGAGACTTTAACATCTCAGCAAACCGCCGAATGATGGACGAACTTTTATTTAATCTCATAGACAACGGCATAAAATACAACACTGAAAATGGCAAAGTGACAGTATCACTGAGCCAAACAAATGACGGACGAAACAAAATAAGTGTAGCAGATACAGGTATCGGCATCGCCAAATTGCACCACACAAGAGTTTTTGAGCGATTTTACAGAGTAGATAAATCCCGATCAAAGAAAACAGGCGGCACCGGGCTGGGATTATCCATTGTTAAACACATAACAGAGCGCCACGGAGGCACTCTGGAAATAGAAAGCACAGAAGACCAAGGCACCACAATTACATGCTATATCCGCCGCTAAGGGGCTGTTGCAAAGCCGCTATTTACGCCAGCGGTCAAGCGTGGCTCGCTTGCAAATTTCCAATGCAGGCATTCAGCCAAAACAACATACTTGATGCACATTCGCAAGTCACTTGGCGTAAATGTGAAGTAATCGCCATTAGAAAATATTTGGTAATTTTTCTGATGGTCATAACTAATAGCGGGAACCGAGTCAACAGGAAAAAACAAGGTAGCATTCTCACCGTGCATAATACCTTCAAAACGCCAACCGCTACGGTCAATGGTCATAGTCCCGGCACCGCTGACAACCATGCCGCCTCCCGGTTCGGGAGAAGGGGTGCTGACCTTTACATTATCTACAATAGGCTCCATGTTTTCATTGATTGAACGCCCTACAAACCTAGCTTGTTTACCGAACCATATAGAAATATGCTCTCTATCTGAGTTGGCATCGGAAGAGGTTAATAAACCCTGCTTATCCATAGTAGCCGAAAAGCCGCAAGAGCTGCAGGATATAGTGTTTTTTGAAGTTAACAATTCAAACTCGGACTCACAGCTCGGACAATAAAACAAAATCCGAGAGAGACCCTCGGCAAGTTTGCGCGCAAAAACGGTTCTAAAGGGCTTGTGAGCAGGAGCGGTTCCTTCGGCACCACTGAGTCTTGCATCAATCGCAGAGCTGATTTCCTGCGTGCTTAAAGATGACAAATCACTTTTGGAAAAGAGATTCCTATACGTGACTCTGACTTTTCCGAATCGAAACCACTTGCGCCAATGTGGGGCACAAATTTCACCGCCCTCGATAAAGCAACTGACGACAGGCACACCCAGCTTTTCAACAAGTTTCCCTGTTGACCGATGCATACCGGAATATGCCATAGAGCTACTGCAACGCCCTTCGGGAAAAAGCAAAACCGAATCGCCGCGCTTTAGAACAGCTTTAATCCCCACAATAGACCGTACATCCGGGTCAAACATATTCTTAGGAATACAGCCCAATTTAGGCAAAATTTTGTGTAGTGATTTAGCAAAGAAAAACTTTTGCGCAGTGACAGCATTTATCCGCCTTTTAGGAAACATAGGTAACATAACAAACAAAAAGTCGTAGAGTGACAAGTGGTTTGCCAAAAATAAGCAGGGACCTTTAGGCAAATCAAAATGGTCACGATTTGCTTCAAATCTAAAAAGTAGTTTCAGCATGGGGTAAATGAGTATGTAAGCGATAAAATACAAAAAAATGTTGGGACGCTTAATTTTCATAAAAAAGACAAATCCTTTCGACAATTTATGAACGCTCACGCGCGATTGCCTCAGTCACAAAACCCACTATCACGCCGAGGAGTCATCAATGGCTTTGATACAAACTTCCAATGCGCCGCCTCACCAAGCACGGAATACTGAACACATTTTCGAGCATCTCTGGGAGTAAACGTATAAAACGTACCGCCTGCATAAATCTGAAAAACATCGTTTGGGTCAATAGGCAAAGCGGGAACGGTGTTAATAGGGAAAAACAGGGACACAGATTCATCTTTAATCGTTCCGTTAAACCGCCAACCGTCGGGAGAAAGCGAGACGAAACCCTCACCACAAGAAATCATTCCGCCGCCGGGGATTTCAGACGGAAGCCCCACAGAAACAACTTCTCCGATAGGCTCCATATCATGGTGCAACTTGCGGCTCTCGTGCCGAGCTTGCTCTTTGTACCATTCGTGAATGTCGGAGAAAATAATGCCACCGGGAGTCAATAGCGTAAACTTCATGAACTTATCAAGCCCTGCGCTATTTCCGCAACTCGAACACCAGAGAACACAGTCATGCGATTTTAACTTAAACTCGCTGTCACACTTTGGGCACCAATAGAGGATATTATCAAGTCCCTCAGCAAGCCCTTTTGAGCTGAAAGTTTGATAAGGCTTAACAGGCGGGGGGTCGTTAACTCGCGAAAGCTTTAAATCAAGCGCATCGGTAATCTGCTCCACTGAAAAAGACTGTAATTGTTCTTTGGAAAAAAGATTGGAGTGAATAACCCGCACACGCCCGCGCTTTATACCCTTGCGCCAAAACGGCATACAGTGATAAGCGCCATCAATGCTGCAACTCACGACAGGCACTTCAAGTTTTTTTATGAGCTTACCTGTTGACCTATGTATTCCTGCATAAACTCCGTCACATGCACAGCGCCCCTCCGGGAAGAGCAAGATGTTGCCGCCTCTTTTAAGCACGGTCTTAACCCCCACTATTGATTTTACATCGGGGTCAAAAAGGGTTTTCGGAATACAACCCATAATGGGCAAAAATATGTGTAAAGGACTGTAAAGAAAGAATTTTTTTGCCGTGACAGCATTCATTTTATGTGGATATAAGCTCAGCATGACCAAGAGAAAGTCTACAAATGAAGAGTGGTTTGCAACAACGACAAATGGGCCTTTGGGCGGGGTATAACCTGAGCGGTCAATCTTCAGTCGGAACAGAAATTTCAGTAGCGGATAAATAAATATATAAACTAAAAAATAGATTAGAGCATTGGGGCGCTTTACTTGCATTTTTAACGATAATTCCTTTCAAGAGACCTTAAGCATCTGCGAAAACTAACTGCCCGCATACAACGGACTTATCCCTCAAGCTCACGTAAAATGAGGTCGCGTTCGTTTTCGTCACCGCTCTCAATCGCGGCAAGAACTTTTGCATGCCGTACTTTATCAAGCCGATAGCGCGTGCAATAGAAGATAGCGATAGATAAAAGTATCAGAGGAGTGAGTGCCATTAACAAAATTATAGCGGTCTGTGCAGATTCAGGCTGATAATAGATAGGCGGCATACCGGGCTGTTGCTCAGTAAAACCTGCCATGCCGATTATGCTCATCGCTATAGCCAAACCAACACCTTGTGAGGTAGTATTTACAAAACTTCCGATTCCGGAAAACGAACCTGCATCTCGCACGCCAAACTTGAGGTGACCAACATCTATAATGTCGCCAAACATAGCGTGGGGAATCAGCCCCGGACCACTTATTCCAAAGCCCATGAGAGCGGCAAGCAAGAATAGCACCCAATATGGAGAGTTTGCCTCAATCACGAAGAGACTGAGTGCAACAACAATCCAGATGATTGCTCCAACGATGTATGTTTTCGTTTTGCCGATTCGTTTAATCAGATGCAGATAAAACGGAAGAGCAACTATTTGAATGGAAAACATAATCGCCGCCGAAATATAGGCGGCAAACGAATCACCACCGGCTGCAGTTACATCGCGCAAATAATAAAACATAACATAGAAGAAAAACAGCGAACTCATAATAGTCATGGTCACTTGACAGCCGAGAAAGATGAATAGATATTGCCGGAAAGATTTGAGCTTAAAAGGTTTAAGAAACTCTTTGAGAGAAAACTTTTCAATCCGGGTATCGACCCGGATTCCCTCTTTTGCGAAAATCGCAGTTATCAAAATAAAAATCATAAAGGCAACACCAAATACAAGGCTCATCACCATGTAGCCTTGATTGCCCTCATGTGCATCAACAATCATTCCCGGCAGTGCAACGCAAACGATTGAAGAAAAAATCGAAAAACCGAGCCGCCAAGATGTCATGCGCCCGCGTTCAGTATAATCATCGGTGATTTCGCTTGCAAGTGACCAGTAAGGCACCATGATAGACGATGAGACAATGCAATAAAACAGATACGAAAACAGTGCGGCAAAGAACCTAAAAAGCTCACTGCTACCCTCAATGTTGTAAGGATAAAACGCCAAAAATAGTGCAAGAACAAGCATTGGCGCTGAGATAAAAAGTGTGCGTCTGCGAGAACCATATTTTACACGTACAGTGTCAGACCAATGTCCAAGGAGCGGGTCAATCGCGGCGTCAATAACACGCCCCAAAAACATGATAATAGCAACATAAAACGGCGAAAGACCAACTGCGAGAACAATATAGACAGGATAGAGAAAGTTAAATATATTAAATGACCCACCGCCAAAAATATCTCCAACACCAAAGGCAATAATTCTGCGCAGAGGTAAACGTTGACTTTTTTCCATCAAAAATTAGCTCTCCTTTTGTACCGAATTGTGATACGTCAAAAATAGTTTATCACTTTTTCATCGCTAAAACAAGAAAAAGAATGGTATTTAGTTATCCACCGAACCCATTAAACCAAGCTCGCTCACCAAAAGCTTTTTTCTTTGGAAACCGAGTAGGCTCATCAGCGACACCAACCGGAAGAAAACAAATTAGCTCATAATCTTGCGGAACACCCAAAATATCAGCCATTTTTCTGCCAATGGCATCATCGTCAGTAATCTGCCCCTCGACCCAACAGCTCTCATAGCCGAGGTCAACAATAGCTAAAAGCATATTCTCTATAGCCGCTGAATAGTCATGCACGCTGAAACAGCGGTCTCTGTATGATTTAATATACTGAGTTAAAACACAAATCATTGCAGGGGAAGAAACTTTAAACTCAGGCTCAATCACTCCTCTGAGGCGAGCCATAACATCAGGATCATCAACAGCGATAAGACTTGTGGTTTGGGTATTACATCCCGAAGGTGCGGCAAGCCCCGCTTCCATTATTTTGGTCAAATCATCCCTTGAAACAGGCGTATTCTTATACTTCCCCCGATAACTGGTCCGAGCTTTTATAACATCTAATGTGTTCATTTTCAAAAACCTCTCAAATATTTTGTATTTTGATTTAATATGTGGTAATATGTTGCACTGAGCTATATTATAAATGAAAACATCAAGTATGCCAAGAGGAAATTCAATGTATAATAAAAGAGCCGGAAGGGCGTTAATAATCACGCTATTCATAATAAGCTTGCTCATGATGGGTGCAGGTGTGTTTGGTCTGCAATTTTTTATGGAAGAAGCAAATGCATACAGGCAATCCGAAAACGAGTCGGAGGCGTTTTTTCTGGCGCGCACGGTAGAGCCGTTTGTAAACACCGCAGCAGAGGCATCGCCATATGTCAGTATAGTTGAAGACGAGGCTGTCCCGCTCTACTACTATAGAGCGCCGGAGGGATTCACACTGATTAGCCACTCAAGCGCATGGGATGAAACAATGCTCAGAGCACTTCGCGAAGAACTGCTGTTGAACCAACACGGAAATGAAATCAACTTTTTACACGAACTTATTGTGTTCCCGGACGAACAGGATAGAAATGTCCTTGCCTCATACACAATGACCACAGATACAACAAGATTTGTCATGCCATTCCCTGCAATGCCAAATGATTTTGGAATTAGCTTCGGTCAGGGCATAGGTATAATCCACCTATACGGCGGAGACACGGTCACAACCATAGCGGGCATGGCGGCAAGCTTGAGTCATGAATATGGACACCTGTTCACATTTTATCACATGTTCAATGAGGCTTTGGCAGCGGGAGAGGATCTTAGAAATACAGAGTTTGCCCGCTTGAGAGGGGCATATATGCACGATTTGATAACCCGTTCGGACAGAGGAGAGGACTACTGGGAACAGAGGTTTAGATATTTAATCGAAGTAGCGGCAGAAGATTTTGTGCAACTGATGGGTTCACCGACGACCCGCCAAGTGGTTGATTTTGTTGATGTTCGCCAGAGAATAAACACGGCCGAGGCTCCTGAAACAATGCTGGGAGCGAGAAATGCATTTCCGCAAGAGAACCTGATGATACCACTGGCAAACGAAGCACCCGGTTTAGCGGAATATTTTTTCAGCTTCATAAACAGAACACCGCCTGAGCCGGTTCAGCCGCGCCAAGAGATAGTGTTGGAAATAACACAGCGCGTCAGAAGCTTTGACTTGGTAGCGGGACAAAGGATAGTCATATACTACGAAATCACATGGAATACGCCTTACGATGGAGCAATATATACTCTGGTAACATACGACCCCGCAAACTACACCGGTTGGGGCATACCAATCAGAACAATACGTCCCGGTATCACAGCATCAGCAATAATTGGTGAATACGCTGTTCAGCGGGACGGTCAAGTGCATTTCCTCAACGACAACTTAGCAGAAGGCACAAGAGTATTTATGGTAATAGCCCAACTACCTGACGGCACATTTTTCACATCGGAAAAACTAACACACACATTCTTGGGCGAGCCAATAGCACCGCCTATAACAGAATCAGAATATGATGAAAACGGCGAAGAAACAGAAAATGCAGAAGAGTCAGCAGAATCCGAAGAAAACGGAGATTAACCAATGCGGTCAATAAAGAAAAAATTACACATAGTACTGCTTTTGGCGGCAGCATCAACCATGCTTTTGACAGGCTGTATACAAGTAAATGTCAATATTGGAATCACTGACGACTTCACAGCCTACCTGACATACGAAATATCAGTTGTGCTGAGAGATGAGACGCTCGAGCACGAAATGCAATTGCGGAATGCGATAAATCAAATAGCATGGCACTATCAGGAAGAGCTTGGATTTACGGTATCATCACAGACAGAGTCATCACCATTCACATTGACAATGATAAGAATGGTTCCTAACAACAGCTTAGCGCAAGCCTTTTCATCACTTGAAGAAATGCTGACAGACGAATCAATGTCAATCTTCATGCAAGTTGACACGGTATTTGAAAGTTTCTACAGGCAGGACAGATATCTGCTCAGAGCAATGGTGGACATACCGCAAATTTTGCGAATGTCAAACATAAATGAGTTGCCACTGTCGGTAGCCGAGCAGTTAAATCAATCTATTGAGTACGGTGACGGACTAATCTCCCTATCATTCCCTGCAAGTGAAGTTCTGGCGAGCACTCACCCTGTAAGCCCCATAGTGAGAGAGGTAACGGGTGATGCCACTGCAAACAGAGCAGAAATGCTGGTGTTGATGGATTTCTCCGGTCAAACAGAGTTCGGAGTAGAAGCGAGGGTAAATTACCTCAGAGACGGTACAATTGGAGCGGAATTGGACGAAATAATTGCACAGCAACAGCAACTGACAAACATATCCGTATTGGTAAGTGGTGCGGCATTATTATTAATGCTGATAACCCTAATAGCCGCAATAGTAAGAGCAGTGAGAATGAGAAGAGATTAGTTAACACCAAGGACAAATAACTAATCATTTGTGTCATCTATGCAACAATAAAACGAGAACTTTTTCAACTTTTTCGACATTTTCTATTCACATTATGAAAAAATGTGATAGAATGGTTAAGCACGCAAAATTTGGAGTAATCTCCATTAAAATAACAGGAGGGTATCAATGAGCAAAAAATATGTATATCTATTTTCCGAAGGTAAGGGAACAATGAAGGAGCTGCTTGGCGGTAAAGGTGCAAACCTAGCCGAAATGGTCAGCTTAGGACTTCCGGTGCCTCAAGGCTTCACAGTAACCACTGAGGCATGCACAAAGTACTACGATGACGGTGAAGTCATCAACAACGACATTCAAAATGAAATCATGCAGTTTATCGACAAACTCGAAGGCATAGCAGGAAAGAAATTCGGAGATGCACAAAACCCACTGTTGGTTTCTGTCCGTTCAGGTTCACGCGCATCAATGCCAGGAATGATGGACACAATCCTCAATTTGGGACTCAACGATGCAGTTGTTGACGCAATGGCGACAAAAAGCGGCAACCCTCGCTGGGCATATGACTGCTACAGAAGATTTATCCAAATGTACTCAGATGTAGTCATGGAAGTCGGTAAAAGTTACTTCGAAGAACTCATTGACGAAATGAAAGAAAAGAAAGGCATTACAGAAGACCTTGATCTGACAGCCGACGATTTGAAAAAATTGGCACAAGAGTTTAAAGCTGAATATAAAGCAAAAATAGGCTCTGATTTCCCTGATGATGCCAAAGTTCAACTCATGGGTGCGATTAAAGCTGTTTTCCGCTCATGGAACAACGACAGAGCAGTATCATACCGCCGCATGTACGACATTCCCGGAGACTGGGGCACAGCGGTAAACGTACAAGAAATGGTATTCGGCAACCTCGGCGACACATCAGGAACAGGCGTTGCGTTTACTCGTAATCCTGCAACAGGTGAGAAAAGCCTTGTTGGCGAATTTTTGATGAATGCACAAGGTGAGGACGTCGTTGCCGGTATCCGTACACCTAACAACATCGAAGAGCTAAAAGGCATTATGCCCGATGTATACGATGAGTTCATTAAAATCACTCAAAAGCTTGAAAACCATTATCGCGACATGCAAGATATGGAATTCACAATTGAAGATAAAAAACTATTCATGCTTCAAACACGCAGCGGTAAGCGTACAGCGGCGGCGGCTCTCAAAATTGCCTGTGATTTAGTCGATGAAGGCGCAATCAGCGACAAAGACGCAGTCATGATGATTGACCCAAGACAGCTCGATGCACTGCTTCACCCACAATTCGACGCAGCGGCACTCAAAGCTGCAACTCCAATCGGAAAAGCTCTACCCGCATCACCCGGTGCGGCGACAGGTAAGCCGGCATTCACAGCCGCAGAAGCCAAAAAGAGAGCCGATGCAGGCGAAAAAATCATTCTCGTCCGTCTCGAAACAACACCCGAAGACATTGAAGGTATGGCGGCGGCACAAGGTATCCTCACAGCTCGCGGCGGCATGACCTCACATGCGGCAGTTGTTGCACGTCAAATGGGTACATGCTGCGTAGCAGGATGCGGCGAACTCCGAATTGATGAAAAAGGTCAAGTCTTTACAATAGGCGGCAAACAATACGGTGTCAATGATTGGATTAGCCTTGATGGTTCAACAGGTAACTTCTACGGTGAAGAAATCGGCACAACAGAAGCTACAATCGGTGGTGAATTCGGGCGTATTATGGATTGGGCAGATAAATACAGAAAACTCGAAGTCAGAACAAACGCAGATTCCCCACACGATTCACGCGAAGCAATCGGCTTTGGCGCACAAGGTATCGGTCTCACACGTACAGAGCACATGTTCTTTGAACACGACCGCATTCCTGCAATCCGTGAAATGATTTGTGCTGAAACAGTGGAGCAACGTGAAGCGGCACTTGCTAAGCTTGAGCCAATGCAACAAAGTGATTTCGAAGGCATCTACGAAGCAATGGAAGGCAGACCTGTAACAATCCGTTTCCTAGACCCACCTCTCCACGAGTTCTTGCCAACTGAAGAAAAAGACATTGAAAAACTGGCAAAAGACACAGGCAAATCACTTGCAGATATTAAAGGAATTATCACAAGGCTCCATGAGTTCAATCCAATGATGGGACACCGTGGTTGCCGTCTGGCTGTAACATATCCGGAAATCGCAGTAATGCAAACAAAAGCTGTCATCAAAGCTGCAATTAACGTCAAGAAAAAACACCCGGACTGGGCGATAACTCCGGAAATCATGATCCCGCTTATCTGCGAAGTCAAAGAGTTTGTATTCCTCAAAAACATCGTGAAAAAAGTAGCAGACGAACTGATTGCGGCGGCAGGAGTTAATCTAAAATACCTCGTTGGTACAATGATTGAAATTCCACGCGCATGTCTAACAGCAGATGCAGTTGCATCAGAAGCTGAGTTCTTCTCATTCGGAACAAACGACCTCACACAAATGACATTCGGCTTCAGTCGCGACGATGCAGGCGGATTCCTAGATGAATACTACCAAAAGAAAATCTTCGAATCAGACCCATTTGCCAGAATCGACCAAACAGGCGTTGGCAAACTGATGGAGATGGCAGTCGCACTAGGCAAAAAAGCCCGCCCTGACATAAAACTCGGAATCTGCGGCGAGCACGGCGGAGACCCATCATCTGTAGAATTCTGCCACAAATTGGGGCTGACATACGTATCATGCTCACCATTCAGAGTACCGATAGCAAGACTGGCAGCAGCCCAAGCAGCACTTAAAGACTAATAAAGCATAGTTAAAAATGGCGCAACCTGAAAAAAGGTCTGCGCCATTTTTTGTTGCAGAATAATTTATTCATTTTCCTAAATGGATTCTGCGACTACGCGCAGAATGACAAGGGTACCGAACAGTTGCATTAATTGATAAAAAATCGCCGTTAACCAATGCGGTCAACGACGATTTTGGCTATGCTTTTTACTTAAAGTATCTGTCGAGGAAGCCTTGGAATGCCTTGCCGTGGCGGGCTTCATCACGAGCCATCTCATGAACGGTATCGTGAATCGCATCGAGGTTGAGCTCTTTTGCACGTTTTGCAATGTTAAACTTACCGAGAGTAGCACCATTTTCTGCGGCTACACGCATTTCAAGATTCTTTTTGGTGCTGGGAGTGAGAACCTCACCGAGCAGTTCAGCAAATTTCGCCGCATGTTCAGCTTCTTCAAGTGCTGCTTTTTCCCAGTACAGACCGATTTCAGGATAACCCTCACGGTGTGCAACACGAGACATTGCGAGATACATGCCAACCTCAGTACATTCACCACTAAAGTGGGCGCGAAGATCCTCCATAATATCATCAGGAGCACCTTGAGCAACACCGAGAACATGCTCAGCCGCCCAAGTCATACCTTCGCCTTGCTCTGAAAACTTAGAAGCAGGAACCCCACAAGTAGGGCATTTCTCAGGAGGAGCATCTCCTTCGTGGACATAACCACATACATCACAAACAAATTTTTTCATTGATAAAAATTCCCTTCAAATTATTAATAAAATCAAGAACGATTCTCATTCTTGATTTTATTTTACTATAGCTCATTTGAATTGTCAATACTTATTTTTATGAAATTTTCTTTAATGTTCGTTATACGTTACCGGTCGCACATACCACGTCATTGCGGCCTCCGGGCCGCAATCCCATGAATAATGAGCATATTCGCAGGGGATTGTGGGTCAAGCCCGCAATGACGAACTTTTTAGTGCCGTATCCGCGAACAACATCAAAGCAAATCGCGAATAACCTCCTCACGGGATTTCTCAGCGAGATACGCAGGCGGAATATCAAATACAGTTTTAGCTCCAAACTTACCTTCTTCCGCCAAGCGATATGCCGCACGGGCATATGCGGCAATAATGCTGGCGGTAAATTCGGGATTAGATTCAAGAGTTAAAGAAAATTCGATGACATGCGAATTGATAGAATCGGTTGAACCACTACGCATGACTAAACCCCCGTGCGGCATCTTGCTGTGTGATTTTAATAGTTCGCTTTCATCAATAAAATGCACGGTAGTGTCATAATCAGAAAAATAGTTAGGCATTTCTTTTATAGTCTTTTCTATAAAATCTCTATCCGCTGTCCCTTCGGCAACAACAAAACACTCTCTAATATGCTTTTCGCGGGTCTCAAAAGCAGGTGATTGACCTGAACGGACAGCCTCGATAGCTGCATCGACAGGAATCGTATACTGCACAGCATTTTTGACACCCTCAATTCGGCGTATTGCATCAGAATGTCCCTGCGAAACGCCCTTGCCCCAAAAAGTATATGTTGCTCCATTAGGCAAAACAGCTTCAGAGAAAACACGCATGAGTGAAAAAAGACCGGGATCCCAACCTGATGCAATAACAGCCGTTTTGTTCTTAGCCACAGCATCAATAGAGGCGAGATACTCAGGAATCTTTGCATGAGTGTCGAAACTATCGACAATGTTAAAATGCTTTGCAAAATAAGGACCTTGCTCAGGCAAATCCGTAGCACTACCACCACATAAGATCATCACATCAATATCAGAGGTTTTGCTAAGCGCATCATCAAAAGAAAAGACCGGAACTCCGCCGGGAGCAACTATAGAAGCCGGGTCGCGTCTGGTAAAAATAGCACTAAGCTCCATATCAGGGGCATAAGTCACAGCAAGCGCAGCTCCTTTGCCAACATTTCCATACCCAACAATACCAACTCTTATCATATTAAGAACCATTCCTCTCAAAAACTCTCATACAAAAACAGATTTAACAATTATTCGCTCGCATAATTCTTAAAGTAATTCTGTACCAAAACAACGGGCGTACCCCTGTCGCCGCTTCCGGAAACAAGATCGCAGAGACTACCCACTAAATCATGGATTCTGCGCGGAGTTGTACCCTCCGATGCCATATTGCCAACAAGGTTACTCTTTTTACTCTTAATGCGCTCACGAATGTTGTCAGTGAGCTCTTGACCTGAAAGGTCAGCGAAATCGTTGTCTGCAATGTATTTGATTTTAAGTTCATTAGGAGTACCTGCAAGCCCTGAAGTGAAAGCAGGGGAGACAACCGGGTCGGCAAGCTCCCAAATGCCACCCATGGGGTCTTTAAAACAACCATCGCCGTAGACCATAACCTCAACAGTGACACCGACACGCTTTTTCAGTTCTGCCTGCAAATCATGCACAAACCTATCAGTATCAATGGGAAAGAGCTTTACAGAGTCGTCGGTCGCCTTATTTGAGCCAAGCAAACCATACTCACTGTAACCGCTGCCGTCAACGGACTTGCACAGAATATCATCAAGACAAAGACATTTATCAGCCCCTGCATTTTGAATAAGCTTTTGTGTGCGCCGCCTGGTGTGAATATCACAGCAGAGTACATTTTTTGAATATTTCAAGATATGCCGCGGGTCGTTTGAAAAAACAATTTCACAGCTACCGCCAATTTCCTTATAATACTCAATATAGTCTACGCCTGTGAATTTATGTACAGTCTCCATGCCAAAGATATCGCGAAATTCTTTCTCAGTAAAACTATCATGAGTAGGGTCAACCCCCTTCTCATCACAAGTTTGAAGTTCAACAAGCTTATTTCCTACCTCGTCTTGCGGATAGGAGAGCTGAATTATGAGCTTGTCACACCCACCTGCAATACCTTGAAGAACACTTGAAAAGCGATTGCGGGATAAGATAGGGAAAACAATACCCAATGTACCACCGCCGAACTTAGTGCGTACATCATTAGAGATTTGCTCCAAAGTTGCATAATTGCCCTGAACCCTGCCGACGACAGCCTCGGTGACGCCAACGATATCTCCTTCAGCAATCTCAAAATCTCCATCATTTGCGGCACTCATCAAACTCTCATAAATCATATTGATAATATCGTCCCCCTGCCGAAAAATAGGGGTGACTATGCCTCTGGCGACAACTCCTGTATTTTTCATATTAAAATCCATTCCTTTCAGTAATCTTTAGGCACGAAAATTATAACTCTCTTTTATAGATGCTTAGCGGCGGCCTTGTCCAGCACAACAGTAACATCCGGATGAAGCAAAAGTAAACATGCAGGCACATCTGTGTAGAGAACACCGTCAAATAGCTTCTTCGTAATATCAGCTTTGCTTTCTCCTGTAATTAGAAGCAGGATTTTCCGAGCCTTAAAAATAGTACCAACACCCATAGTTAACGCTTGATTCGGCTGAGTTTCGCCCTCACCGAAAAAACGAGAATTAGCCTCAATGGTATCATCTGTGAGATCCACAAGATAAGTATCTAAAGTGTAGGAAGTTGAAGGTTCACAAAAACCGATATGACCGTTGTGACCAATGCCGAGAAGTTGCAGGTCAATGCCACCTACAGCCTCAATCTCTGAATCAAACTTCGCACACTCCGCATGTGGATCGGAAACCTCGCCGTTTAAAACCCGAGAATTTGCAAAATTTACCTTACTAAAGAGATGCTTATTCATAAAAGACCTATAACTCTGCGCATTATCTGCCTTCATTGGATAATATTCATCGAGATTAAAAGTCTGTGCTTGAGAAAAATCAAATCGTCCTTGGCTACATCTTGAAGCAAGTTCATTATAGAGTTCAATTGGGGTACTGCCTGTCGCAAGCCCAAGCACGCTGTTTGACTTAGCCTTAATTTGCTCTTCAAAGACGTCGGCAGCAGCCTGCGCAGCTAAAAATGGGCTATCACACACTATTTTTTTCATCAAGTAAATATCCTTTCCAGCCGTTGTTTTACTATCGTACTTTAGTATATCACATAGATCAAATGATTAAAAGAATACAATTTATAATTGACCAACAAAAAAGCAAAAAATGCTTGCATATGTAAAATTAATATGATAATATTGCGAGAGCAAGTTACTATTATTTGTAGCTTTTCTCCCTCACAGTGATTAAAACACGCATGAGATATTGATTTTCATTCGTGACACACACCTCATTTAGAGGGTACTCTTCATAGGCATCACCACAAATCTCAAAACCGTTTGCTTCAATGTAGTCAAACATTCTACTATATAGGTTGTAGCCTTGCCCATATCCGCAAATTTCATACCCGATGGCGTATAGTGCAGCAGGTCTTTTATCGTGGCCTTCGGGGTTATGAAAGTAAAATCTATCCGGATGCACCCAATCCTTATTCTTTACTCTCTCCTCAGAGAACGTTGACGAGAACATGTAATCCAAATCCATATCAGGATATTTCTCACTCATCGTCTGATAAAAGTCAAGCTCAACAGCATGATTTGGTCTATCGCGGGTGAAGTCATTCAAATCACCTATGACAACTGCTTCAGCAGGCAAATACTGAATTGAAATCTCAGTAATATCAACATTGAGGACTGATGAAATAGTGTTTTTTAGTGTTAGCAATAATTTTCGAGCGCGAATCCAATCATCTATATTGCTGTTTATCTTCTCAATCTGAAGTTCAAGATGTTCTACGGCAAGTCTCGGAGTGCGAGTATCCATAACTTCCTTTATTTCTTCCAGAGACATACCGAGTTTTTGTAATGTCCGAATTACCTTTACTAAAGGCAACATATTACTGGAGTAATAACGATAATTATTATCCCCACGTGAAATCGGCTTGAGTAATCCTATCCTGTCATAATGCAATAAAGTTTCACGAGTTGTACGTGAATACTTCGCAAATTCGCCGATAGAAAAATGTCCGTTAGTGGTCATGGTAAGCGACCCCCTTATCAGATTTTATGTGATTATTTTACCACAAACTATTGCGTAACACAAGGGTACAGGCGAAAAATAAACAGTTAAACGTATAAAAATGCAAGTAAAAAGAGGGAAACATCACTTTTATCCACAAACAAACGAATAATATTTTTTAAAATCTTTGCTTGACTCGTGGGTAGCACAATAGTATATAAAAAATGTATCACTCTATTGAATAAAAAAGCAGGGTATTTTCTTCGAAGAAGTATATCGAAAGCTCGGCCGATTACTGCTCAGTCAGTATTGTGATAATATTCATTAAAAAATTTTCAGAAAGGTGGTGCTTTATTGTGCCCAACATCAGACCAATTTCAGACCTACGCAACAACTCAAATGAAATAAGTGAGTTTTGCAAAACCACAAACGAACCGGTATTTATAACAAAAAATGGCGTGGGTGATATGGTCGTATTAAGTATCGAAATGTACGAACGACAAGAAGCACAACTTGAGCTTTACGCAAAGTTGGCAGAAGCAGAGGCGGAAGTTAATTCCGGAGCAGGAAACGCAGACTTTTTCGAGTATGCAAAGAGATTATAGGGGTCACTCATGCAAGAATATGAAGTAAAAATAATCCCGGCAGCACAACATGATGCTATAAGCATCACAGGACATTTAAGCGCTCTTGAACCCGATGAGGCATCGGCTTATTATGAAGAGCTTGTGCAAAGTGTCAGTGTCCTGAAAACTTCTCCGCACAGTTGCCCGACAGCCAGAGATGCACAACTCAGGTATCGGGGGTACAGGACTTTGGCTGTAAACGATTTTGTATTCTTCTTCGTTATAGAAGGAAGCACAGTCGAAATTCGCAGAATTATTCAGTCAAAACGCCATTATTAATAAATAAGTGCAAGTTATGGGCGATTCACGTTATCATTTAGTTATAAAAACAATGACTCAAGAAAGAATTCGGCCGGTTCGCAAAAAAAAAACGTGCAAAATTTCTCACAGCTTGCTTCAAAAACTTGACAACTTAGCCCTTGCGTGACATACTGTTTAAATTACACAGCCATGGGAGGGCTTTGTTATGTCTGAAAACATATACACATTTGAAAACGAGGAGTATAAACACGCTTATCGTCACTCAGCGGCGCACATCTTGGCGCAGGCGGTAAAACGCCTATATCCCGATACAAAACTGGCTATCGGACCGGCGATTGAAAACGGATTTTACTACGACCTCGACACAAACGAAACAATAACGCCTGAAGTTGTAGAAAAAATAGAAGCCGAGATGAAAAAGATAATCAAAGAAAAACTACCGATAGAACGCTTTGAATTGTCTCGTGGTGAAGCCTTGGAGTTTGTGAGTAAGCAAGGCGAAACTTACAAAGAAGAACTGATAAAAGACTTGCCGGAAGGCGAAATAATAAGTTTCTACAAGCAGGGGGAGTTCACCGACCTCTGCGCAGGGCCGCATGTGGATACAACCGCAAGAATAAAGGCAAACGCAATTAAACTGACAAGTTGTACAGGCGCATACTGGCGGGGAGACGCAAAAAATAAAATGCTTCAGCGAGTCTACGGCACTTGTTTTATGTCAAAAACGGAACTGGACGAGCACCTAGAGCGCATAGAAGAGGCAAAACTTCGCGACCACAGAAAACTTGGACGTGAGCTTGACCTTTTCGCAACTTTCGAGGAAGGCCCGGGATTCCCGTTTTTCTTCCCAAAGGGAATGATTGTAAGAAACGAACTTGTAAACTTTTGGCGTGAGGAGCACAAAAAAGCGGGTTATCAAGAAATCAGCACCCCAATTATCCTCAACGAAGAATTATGGCACCGTAGCGGACATTGGGAGCACTACAAGGACAACATGTACTTCACCCATATTGATGACGTGGGCTTTGCAATCAAGCCGATGAATTGCCCCGGCGGAATGCTTGCGTATAAACGCAAAATGTGGAGTTATCGCGATTTTCCTGCACGTATCGCTGAACTTGGGCTTGTTCACAGAAACGAACCATCGGGTGCGCTCCACGGTCTTATGCGAGTAAGAAATTTCACACAGGACGATGCACACATCTATATGACTCCTGAACACATACCGGCAGAAATTGCCGCAGTTATTGACTTAGCAGACAGAATCTACAAAGTCTTTGGCTTTAGTTATCGTGTTGAGTTATCGACCCGCCCGGAAAACTACATGGGAGAGCTTGAGACGTGGAATATGGCGGAAAAAGCACTCGAAGATGTATTGCTTGAGAAACAGGTAGATTATAAAATCAACCCCGGCGATGGTGCATTTTACGGTCCGAAAATAGACTTCCACCTGCTCGACTGCCTTGAGCGTTCATGGCAATGCGCTACACTACAACTGGATTTCCAAATGCCGGAGAGATTTGACCTAGAGTATGTCGGACCCGACGGAGAAAAGCATAGACCCGTCACAATCCACAGAACAATTCTAGGCTCGCTGGAACGCTTCATAGGCGTATTGACCGAGCATTACGCAGGCGCATTCCCACTTTGGCTCGCTCCGGTTCAAGTCATAGTCATGCCAATCACTGACAGGACAAAGGATTATGCACAGACCGTAGCGGACAATCTTGAAGAAATGGGTTTGCGGGTGGCTACAGATTACCGAAGCGAAAAAATAGGCTTCAAAATCCGTGAAGCACAGATGCAAAAGATTCCATACATGTTGGTGCTTGGCGACAAAGAAGCCGAGAGTGGTGAGCTGACAGTGAGAAAACGTACAGAGGGTGACATAGGCACTATGTCACCGGAAAAATTCACAGAAACTCTGAAGCAAGAAATAGCAAACCGTATTTAAAGACACTTTAAAATTTATGCAAGTGCAAAAGTAGCACTAAAAAAACCCTCGACCCTGCGGGGTCACCCTCTTTGCTAAAGAGGGTAGGGATATTTAAAGAGAGGAACTAAAAAAATGAGCGAATTCAAAATCATGATTGACACAGGATGCGATGTATCTGAAAGTTTCATCAAGGAAAACAATCTCACGGTAATGCCGATTTCCTATCAAATCGACGGAGAGACACATGACGATGGTGGATGGCAGAAGATAACCAGTACAGAATTTTACAACAAACTTCGCAGTGGAAGCATGGCAACTACAACACTGGTAAATCCTGCGAGGTTTAAAGAAAAATTTGAAGAAATTGCAAAAAAAGACGAGTCCCTACTATATATCAGTCTAAGCAGTTTGCTTTCGGGGACGTATCAAAACGCAGTTTTGGCACTCGAAGAGGTAAAGGAAGAATATCCAAACTGCAAAATCTATTGTCTGGATAGTATAAATGCTTCAGCCGGAATATGGTCGCTTGTTTTTCACGCTGTCGAGAAATGTAAGGATGGCGCAACTCTTGAAGACACTGCAAAGTATCTTGAAGAAAAGAAAAACTCATGCTTTGCACTGTTTACCGTTGATGACCTAAACCACTTACACAGAGGCGGCAGAGTAAGCAAATTGCAGGCAGTAGCAGGAACAATGCTTGGAGTCAAACCACTACTCCATGTTTCGCTCGCAGGGAAATTAGAAAAAACGGGCAAGGCAAAAGGACGCAAAGGCTCGCTCGCTGACCTTGTCGGTCAAATGAAAAATGCGCTGGATTCAAAAACGAAGAGCTTAGAAAGAATCATAATAGGGCACGGTGATTGTGAAGAAGACGCAAAAACTATGGTAAACTTAATCAAAGAGTCATATGAAGTAAAGGAATCCCATATAGTAGCAATAGCTCCATCAATAGGAGTCCACTCAGGGCCCGGCACAATAGCGCTATTTTTCGATGGCGACATGACAAGAGAAACCTACGAGAAGAACATGTAAAAATGCGGGGGTCGTGGAAGGGGTAGCAGACTTTTCGCAATCCGCTACCCCTTCCAC
>WQSX01000034.1 GCA_009787625.1 Oscillospiraceae bacterium | reverse complement strand
CTGGCTGATATGTTTGTTGAATATCCTGAGGAAGATAATAGTGATTTGCCTTTTGCACCGGATGATATGGTTAAGTCGTGTGATTACTTAGAGCGGGGTATCGGATTTCTTTTTGATGGGATTTACTGTTGCTGCTTAAGTAGCGGCCGGTCCGGGATTTTAATTGATGCAGAAACATTAAACGCTCACGAAAGCGTTTCGGCTTCAGATTTGTGTGAAATGATAAAGAGCGAGAGAAAACAATATTTCCTTGCGTTAAATGGAAGGAATAAGCGCCCACTTGGAGATTGTGAAGAGTGTGTGTTTTTGTACGAAAAGCAGTTTAGTGAAGTAACTTTTTCAGGCTTAGGAGGGAAATCCGGGCTTCAGCTTGTAAATGACCAATCCACACTCGTCTGCAACCACAGGTGCTCATATTGCCGAGATGCAGTGTTAGCGAACAAACAGTATGCTTGCCAATATGACAATAGAATCGTACTCAAGGCACTTGACGGATTTATTTCAAGGCAGAAACCATCATATTTTTTTGTTGCTATTAACAGCGGTGAGACTGCTCTGAGAAAAAACCTCGATGAACTGCTGGACTATTTTCGTGCGCATGAGCTTGAAAATATATATATTTATTCAAATGCCTCAGTCTACTCAAAAGGAATAGAGCGGTCGCTGAAGTCAGGTTGCGTTAATTTGATTACATCTATAGATGCAGGGACTCCGGAAACATATAAAAAAGTTCATGGTGCAGATGATTTCGATAAAGTAATTTTGAATTTAATCAATTACAGTGTGCTTGGTGATAACAGGCACATGAGAATAAAGTATGTAGTGCTTGACGATGAATCGAACACGAGTGATGAGGATTTGCTTGGATTTTTATGCGCAGCACTACTTATAAAACCTGAAGATATCAATGTTTTGCCACAGTTTAGGGATAGCTCAGAGTCTGTCCCGAACAGCACAATTGAGTTTGCTGCACGTATGTCTTTCCTTTGCCCGATTATAACAGGACGTATATTGTACTTCTTTCCTGCACTCGGGATAAGCGGAGATACCGAAGAGTTTTCGAAAAAGGTATTGGAGAGGGTAGAGTCTTTTGACGAGACAAAGAAAAGTCGACTTACAGAAATGGTCTTGAATTATTTGAGGAGCAAGTTATGCAAAAAGTGATAATTTACGGTGCGACAAGAAACCAAGCGAATCATAAAATTTCAGTTATAATCCCTTGTTATAATGTTGAGGAATATGTTGATAAATGCCTTGAGAGCGTATTGTCGCAGACATATGAGAACCTCGAAGTTATTGTTGTAAACGACGGCTCAACTGATAGCACAGCAGACATTGTCAACCAATTTTTAAGTGACAAACGTGTTAAATATGTCGACCAAGCCAATAGCGGTGTCACAGCGGCACGTAATCGGGGAATTGAAGCTGCAACCGGAGAACTTCTCACATTTGTTGATAGCGATGATTGGCTGGAACTTGATATGTATGAGAAGTTATGCTCGGCTTTCGTTGCAGAGAACGCTGATGTTGCGGTTTGTGATTACAATCTTATTTTTGACGACCGTGTTGACGTCAAGTATTCAAGTATGATAGATGAAGCTGTCGATATTATTGCTCCCGACTATTTCGTGAAGTACTGCTGCAAGGCAAAACCCAATAATTACATTTGGACACGGCTATATAAGACTGATATAGTAAAAAAATCCGACATACGTTTTGAGAACTACAAGCTGGGTGATGATACGCTCTTTAATTTTAAGTTGTTGCCTTATATGAAGCGGGCTGTCCATATTTCGCCCGCTATGTATAACTATTTGCAACGTCCCAACTCCAATATATTCACAGCAGCAAATCGCGGAAATCTGGCGGAGGTCTATGCGGACACATTTGACTCACTCGTTACTCACTACGAGTCAAACGGATTTAAAGAGTTTTTAAAAGCAATGCCAAATCATGCCGCCACGAGACTACGTAGCGTTGTGTTTTATTCGCGTCTTGCCGGTATGGAAAATGAAGCGATTGTAAAGAGCATTAAAGAGGGATTTCAAGGCAGGAAAATCGCTGAGTACCTGAGTGATGAGCAAACTCGGGATTTATCGCACAGTATCTGCAAAATTCTTGAATAAAGGCCGCTGCTCATGTATAATTATAGTTAGACTGAGTAGTTGGAAGGAGTTATTTATGCAAGTAGTAATTTTAGCAGGTGGGTTGGGTACTCGCATTGCCGAAGAAAACAGCTTAAGACCTAAGCCTATGGTGGAAATCGGAGGGCAGCCGATTCTTTGGCATATAATGAAGTATTACTCGCATTTTGGCTTCAATGACTTTATTATCTGCTGTGGTTATATGGGATATATGATAAAGGAGTATTTTGCCGACTATTATATTCACCGCAGTGATATCACATTTGATTTCACTAAGGGCAACGAGATGACAATTCACTCAAACATTGCAGAACCTTGGAAGGTGACAGTGGTGCATACGGGAAAACGTGCGCAGACAGGCGGGCGAGTAATGCGTATAAAAAATTATGTAAAAGACAAGCCATTTCTGCTGACGTATGGTGATGGCGTGAGCGATATCGACATCCATGCGCTGATTGACTATCATAAAGTCTCGGGGAGCACTGTGACAATCAGTGCGATACAGCCGGGTGGGCGATTTGGTGTTTTGGACTTTGATGAGAAACATAGGCTTTCCGGATTTCGGGAAAAAGCAAAAGAGGATGGCGGTTGGATAAATGCCGGTTTCATGGTTATGGAGCCTGAGATTTTTAACTATCTGGACAGTGACCATTGCGTATTGGAAAATGAGCCATTTAGAAGACTCAGTTCGGAAGGAAAGATGGCGGCATATCGCCACCACGGGTACTGGCAATGCATGGACACTCAGCGAGACAAGGGCTTCCTTGAAGAGCGGTGGCAAAGTGGAAATGCACCGTGGAGGGTATGGGAGTGAACTTAGAATTTTTCAAGGACAAAACAGTGCTTATAACAGGGCACACGGGCTTCAAGGGTGCATGGCTTTGTCATATACTAAAACGCGCCGGGGCAAATGTTTGTGGGTATGCACTAGAAGCGGAGCGAGGCAGCCTGTTTGAGGTGTTGTCTGTATCAGAGGGAATGAACTCTATAATCAACGACATTCGAGATATGGCGAAGCTGGCTCAAGTATTTCACCAAGCAAACCCTGAGATTGTGCTCCACTTTGCGGCGCAACCGCTGGTGCTGGATTCATATGCACGTCCCGCATATACGTTTGATACCAACGTTATGGGGACGGTAAATCTCCTTGAATGTGTCCGTGAGAGCGAGACGGTGCGCTCAGTAGTTATTGTCACTACAGACAAGGTTTACAAAAATCTGGAATGGGCATACGGCTATCGTGAAGTTGATACACTCGGCGGAAGTGACCCATACTCCGCATCTAAGGCTTGCGCTGAAATAGTTTCGGAGGCATACCGTACATCATTTTTACATCCGAAAAACACGCCGATTTCAACAGCAAGAGCCGGCAACGTAATCGGCGGTGGCGACATTTCTGCTAATCGCATAATTCCGGATTGTGTCAGGGCTGCCGTGAAAGGCAAGCCGATTATCATACGAAACCCATCTTCCGTGAGACCTTACCAGCATGTCTTGGAGCCTCTCTGTGCATACTTACACATTGCGGAGTTGCAATACAAATCCTATGATTTTGCGGGCAACTATAATATCGGCCCGGAAGAATCAGACTGTGTTACTACAGGCGAACTTGCGGATATCTTTTGCAATGCGTGGGGCGAAAATCAGTCGTGGGTGGATGCTTCTGACTTGGGAGCGCCGCACGAGGCAAATTTATTGCGCTTAGATTGCTCAAAAATACGCTCGAAGCTGGGCTGGCGACCTGTTTGGAATCTAAAAACGGCAATAGCGAAGACAGTAGAGTGGGAGAAAGCACACCATGCCGGAGAGGATATAACCACAGTAATGAATAATCAGATTGACGAGTACTTGGAGGGAGTAGAAAATGGCGGATTTACGCGATAAAATCTTAAACCTTGTAAAAGAATATGCAGAGAAAAACCATAAGCCAAAGGCTTTTGTCCCGGGTGATAAAATCAACTATGCAGGGCGGGTATACGACAGTTCGGAGATGGTGAATCTTGTAGATAGTGCACTTGAGTTTTGGCTGACCTCGGGGCGTTATACGGAGGAATTTGAAAGGAAACTGGCGGCTTATCTCGGTGTGCAGAGTTGCTCATTTGTAAACTCAGGGTCTTCGGCTAATTTGCTTGCGTTTATGACTCTGACATCTCCGCTGCTTGAGCAGCGTGCAATCATGCCGGGCGATGAGGTTATAACCGTTGCGGCGGGTTTTCCGACCACTGTTGCACCCATCGTACAATATGGTGCTGTCCCCGTATTTGTTGATATTACTATTGCGGAGTATAACATTGATGTCTCTGCATTAGAGGATGCCGTCAGCGAAAGAACAAAAGCTGTAATGCTGGCTCACACACTTGGAAATCCCTTTGATATAGCTGCAGTTAAAGCGTTTTGTGATAAATATAACCTATGGCTTATTGAGGATAATTGCGATGCTCTCGGCTCGGAGTATACGATGGCAGGAAAAACAAAAAGAACCGGCACATTTGGCGACATCGGCACGTCCAGTTTTTATCCTCCGCACCATATGACTACAGGGGAAGGCGGAGCGGTATATACAGATAATGAGCTGCTAAATAAGATTATTCGTTCTATGCGAGATTGGGGCAGAGACTGTATGTGCGCTTCAGGTCAGGACAATCTTTGCGGGCATCGCTTTAACGTGCAGTTTGGTGAGTTGCCGGCAGGCTATGACCATAAATATGTTTATTCGCATTTTGGATACAACCTCAAAGCGACTGATATGCAGGCGGCTATTGGCGTAGCGCAGCTCGACAAAGTCGATGACTTTACGTCGGCTCGCCGGCGTAATTTCGAACTTTTGAAATCAGCCCTTGCACCCTTTGCCGATAAACTTATACTGCCGGTGGCGTGTTGTAATTCAGATCCTTCGTGGTTTGGATTCCTGATTACTTGTCACGGTGGCGTTAATAGAAACAAGTTAGTTCGCAGCCTGGAGGGCAAAGGTGTACAAACGCGTATGCTGTTTGCCGGCAACTTGGTGCGCCAGCCTTGTTTTGACCGACTTAGAGATACAGGCACGGGATATCGGCAAATAGGGGAGCTTCCAAATACCGACCGCGTTATGAATGATACATTCTGGATTGGCTTATATCCGGGGATGACAGATGAGATGATAGACTATATGGCTAAGGTGATAATCAATTCGATTTGATGTGCCACGTGGGGAACCACAAATAAATCCATGCTTTTTCATGGGCTATTTGTGCCTTAAGATTGTTGGAAGGAATGTATTTTTATATGATGAAATATGATTTCCTCATTGTGGGGGCGGGGCTGTTTGGTGCAACTTTTGCACATGAGGCTACTTTACGCGGCAAATCTTGTCTGGTTATCGACAAGCGCTCACACATAGCGGGCAACGCTTTTACAGAGGAAATCGAAGGGATCGAGGTTCATACGTATGGGGCGCATATTTTCCATACAAGCGATAAAGCTGTTTGGGATTATGTAAATAAATTTGCTGATTTTAACAACTATATCAACTCACCTCTGGCACGTTTTGGGGATGAACTATATAATCTACCGTTTAATATGAATACGTTCCGGCAAATGTGGGGTGTTATAACTCCTGCTGAGGCAAAAAGTAAAATAGAGAGCCAAAAGCTGACTTTAGATGGCAGAGAGCCGAAAAACCTTGAAGAGCAAGCGCTTTCACTGGTAGGACATGATATCTACGAAAAGCTGATAGAAGGTTATACGGAAAAGCAGTGGGGTCGGTCGTGTAAAGATTTGCCGCCGTCTATTATCAAGCGATTGCCGCTACGTTTTACTTTCGATAATAACTATTTTAATGATCGCTATCAAGGTATTCCGATAGGCGGATATACGGAAATGGTGAGAAAAATGCTTGACGGTAGCGAAGTCATTTTAAATACTGATTATTTCGAGTATATCACCAAAAATCCGAATATTGCAGCGACAACAATATACACAGGGGCTATTGATGAGTTTTTTGATTATTGCTACGGGGAACTTGAATATCGCTCGCTTCGTTTTGAAAATGAGGTTCTGCCTATGGAGAATGTCCAGGGTAATGCGGTGGTGAATTACACAGCCGCTGATATTCCTTTTACGCGTATTATTGAGCATAAGCATTTTGAGTTTGGTGTGGGAGCAAAATCAGTCATAACTCGTGAGTTCCCTGTGGCGTGGCAGAAAGGCTTAGAGCCATATTATTCGATTAATAATGAAAAAAACAATGCTCTGTATGATAAATATAAGACTTTAGCGAGGCAGCGCAGAGATGTGCATTTTGGCGGTAGGCTCGGTCGGTACGCTTACTTCGATATGGACAAGGCAATCGCTGAGGCAATGAAATTAGTTGTGTCGGTGATTGGATAAGGTTCTTTGCAATTCTCGATGTTTTGCAATCTATGCTATACTATAACAAGCGGCTGCAGTTCACACATGCGCTTTCAGAAAAGAAGACAAAGACGAAGAAAACGGTGAAATGGTAATAGTAACTAACGCATAATCGACGCATAGTAAAATTGGTATAACCAGCGGTTACGGTGCAAAATGAGGCTATAACCGCTGGTTATACCAATTGGCAATTTAATGAAAAGCCTTGACAATTGCTGTAATTACACGTATAATTGTGTCGTTCACAAACAGTCGTCAATTTTATAACCAGCGGTTACAGTGCATAATGAGGTGATAACCGCTAGTTATGCCAAGTGGGGTGTTTTATGTTAGTTGGACGAAAAAAAGAAATAGAACTTCTCAAAAAGTACAGTAGCACCGCAGAGTCGGAATTTGTGGTTGTCTATGGACGCAGGCGTGTTGGAAAGACTTTTCTTGTGAGACAGCATTTCCGTGATAAGTTTTTCTTTTATACAACAGGTGTTGCCCCGGAAGCCGGCGAAAAAGCTAATTTGCGAGTAAATTTAGAGCACTTTCGCTTTAACCTAACTAACTATGGCATTAACTGTGACTCAACACTCAGCTCATGGATGGAAGCATTTGACTGTTTGAGAAAAGGAATCGAATCGAGCACATCGTCAGATAAGAAAATCATATTTCTCGATGAAATGCCGTGGATGGATACACCAAAATCTTCCTTTATTAGCGCCTTGGAATATTTTTGGAACAGTTTTGCCTCGGCACGCACTGATATTTTGCTAATAGCCTGTGGAAGCGCAAGCACGTGGATTTCTCGCAAACTGCTAAATAATAGGGGTGGGCTGCACAATCGCATTACAGGTAAGCTACTAATACGTCCGTTTACTCTCAGTGAGTGTGAGGAGTATTTTCGTTACCTTAACATTGTAATTGACCGAAGGGATATTGCTGAAGCCTATATGATATTTGGTGGCATACCATATTATCTCAGATATTGGGATGGGCGGTGGAGTTTGCCGCAAAATGTAGACAGAATAGTTTTTAGAGATGATGCTCCCCTAAAAAATGAATTTGAGAATATGTACGCTTCACTATTTAAAAATTCAGCTCAATACATAGATGTGGTAAAAGCACTGAGCACTAAGTCGAAAGGTCTTTTTCGTGATGATATACTACGCATAACAGGTATGTCGGATGGAGGCACTCTCAGTGAAATATTGCAAAATTTGGAGCTAAGTGGTTTTATACGTTATTATGCCCGCTATCCCGGAAAAATTCGTAATGGTCTTTATCAGCTTATAGACAATTACTCACTTTTTCATTTGACTTTTGTAGAGGGTAACCTTGGACAAAATGAGAACTTTTGGAGCGACATGCACGAAACGCCAAAGCTTAACACATGGCGTGGCTATGCGTTTGAGCAGTTGTGTCTGAAGCATATCGACCAAGTAAAATGGGCATTGGGCATCGCAGGCACAGCCACAGATGCTTACTCATGGAAAAGCAAAGAGAGCAATCCCGGCGCACAGATTGATTTGGCTTTGCTCAGGTCTGACCGTATAGTCAATATCTGTGAGATAAAGTTTTCTAAATATGAGTTTGCCATAACCAAAGACTATGCGGAAAAGCTAAGAAACAAACTTTTTTCATTTGGAAGCGAAACCGGCTCAAAATCGACGCTACATTTGACATTAATAACAACCTATGGCATCAAACAAAACGCATATTCTAACATGGTGCAGTCAGAAGTTCGGCTTGAGGACTTGTTTAATGTTCCCGGGAGAAACTGAAGAGAGTGAAAGGAACCATAAAATGAGAAACAGAAATCACGACCGCGCATTGCGCGCAAATGGATTTGTAACAGCAATTCTAAGCATTTTGATGTTCAAGCTGGTGAGCATTTTCATATTGCTCTTGGCGGTGAGAACCATCACTGCGGCAAGTGTTATACAAAACACAGATATTGCATGGGTGCTTGAAGAGACAGGTGTGTCAAATCAGATTGTAAATCAAATAAACGACCTGCCGTTTGTAGAAACGAATATAGATGTAAGAGATGTGGACGAGTTTATCCGAAATGACGTGGTGTCGCGGGAAATAAGTAGGGTGATGGGAGGTTATCTCGATGCTCTGGCGCAGGGGAACCTTGACCATCACATAACGCAGGACGATATACTCCGCATTGCGAGAAATGTAGAGCCTGAGCTGAGTGAAATGTTTGGTCACGAGATGACCGAAGTTGACCACGAGCGCCTTTCGAGAGCACTTGATGAGGCTGTAGACCTTGGGAGTCTAAGTATTGGGAATTTTGTCGAAGAGGCGGGCATTGATATTGATCTAACAATTCCGCAGCTTGCAGTTTCGCTGAATGTGCTTATTTTGGTTGGTGCTTTATGTATAGTGACATTTCTCCTCATGGTTTTACACCACAGGAGACTAATATCCGATTCGCTCAGTAATGCAGGTGTTCCGATGGTTTTATCGGGTTTGCTGTGCTTTGTGAGCGGGTTTATTTTTCAATCATTCGCACAGATGTTTGGAGCAACATTTTATAGAATATCAACCGCAATACTAGGTGGGCCCATAAGCCTTATAATGACCTATGGGATCTATGCGGCAGGGATTGGAGTTGTTCTAATTATAATCAGATTTATCATCAGAGCCACACGACCACGTGTAGCACCAAGACACGTTATTTAACGTTAGTGCCAAACTATGAAGTTTCCAAACCGGCTAACGGTAAAAGATGAAAATCCCTGAAAAAGTCTCCCTAATGATGAAACAGCCTCATACCTGTAAATGTCATGACCATGTCATATTTATCACATGTTTCGATCACATTGTCGTCCCGTATCGAACCGCCCGGCTGAGCGACATATTTAACACCGGAGCGCTTTGCCCGTTCGATATTATCGCCAAATGGGAAAAATGCATCACTGCCGAGAGCAACATCGGTGACTTTTTCAAGCCATTTTTTGCGCTCTTCACGGGTGAGCTCGTTCGGGCAAATGGTGAAGAGTTCTTGCCATGCTCCGTCACGCAGTACATCATTACTGTCGTCAGAGATATACACATCAATTGCATTGTCACGAGCAGAGCGCATAACATCGGCTCTAAATGGAAGATCAAGGACACTTGGGTGCTGCCGCAAACTAAAATTATCAGCCTTGTTTCCGGCGAGCCTTGTGCAATGTATGCGGCTCTGCTGTCCTGCACCCACACCGATTGCCGCTCCGTCTTTAACATAGCAGACAGAGTTGGATTGGGTGTATTTGAGAGTGATGAGTGATATTAGCAAGTCGCGCTTTGCGTCTTCAGAGAGATGCGTATTTTTTGTAACAAGATTACTTAAAAATGTCTCGTCGATCTTGAGCTCATTTCGCCCCTGTTCAAAGGTTATGCCGTATACGTCTTTTAGCTCGGCAGAGCGGGGTGTGTAATCGGGATCGATTTTTACAACGCTGTAACCGCCTTTACGTTTTTCTTTTAATATTTTAAGTGCGGAATCTGTATAGCCGGGGGCAATTATGCCGTCCGACACTTCCGGTGCAATTAAGAGAGCTGTCTCCTCGTCACAGATATCAGAAACAGCGACCCAGTCACCATATGAGCAGACCCTGTCGGCACCCCTGGCTTTGGCATACGCACAGGCAAGTGGTGAAAGGTCGATGTCGGGCGTAAAAAACATCTGTTTCTGAGCTTCAGTGAGAGGCAGTCCAATCGCCGCACCTGCCGGCGATACATGTTTAAATGATGTAGCGGCAGGGAGTCCTGTGGCTCTTTTCAGCTCAACTGCAAGCTGATACCCATTGAGCGCATCAAGAAAATTGATAAACCCAGGTTTTCCGTTTAACACTTCAACAGGCAAATTCCCCTCATCAATAAAAATCCGCGCAGGTTTTTGATTGGGATTACAGCCATATTTTAATTCAAGTTCTTTCATGAACATTCTCCTTTGTATCGCCCTATATTAGGCGCATTTTTCGGGCGATTGATAATCGCCCCTATTATAATCTACAGTGCTGGCTGTAGGGGCGACCGTCCACATCATACTACAATGTACAACAACGCCCCTCGTGATTAAATCTGCGTTATACTCGCTACAGTTTCTACTATATCATACTTTCCATTCAATGTGAACACTCTCGTTGGTTGCTTGGATTCTTGTAATCAATCCGTCAAGTACAAGCCGCCTGTCATCAAGATTCACAGTTTCCCAATCCGTCAGATACCCTGATATGCTCTCTGCACTTTCCTGAGATAGTGATGATGCTCGCACATCGGCAATTGCTTTTGCTAGTGATTGCCTTTTTGCGTCCAACTCGTCAATTTTGCTGTTTGCATATGACATCAGGGTTTTGCTTGCACCAAACAGGCTATCAATCAGTTTTTCAATCTCAGCGTCCGTCTGCGCAAGTTCCACATTAAGGGCGGTCAGCTTCGGGTTGGCTTTTGGGTTACTGCCCATCAGCACTTGGAAGTTGCCGAGTTTCTTTACCATTTCGCAATAAATGAAGTCCTCAAACTCTTTTACACGGATTGTTCCGCAACCCTCACAGGATTTTGAATCGGCGCGTTTTCTACAGCGGAAATAGGATTTACCATTACTGCTAGGTGAATACATAAGCCCTGAGCCACATTTGCCACACTTAACTTTGCCTGCAAGCCATGTGTTTTTTGCTTTGTGATGTGCCGCAAAAGATGTGTTGTTCAATATCTTCTTACGGCAAGCAAGCCATACATCCGATGATACAAGTCCCTCATGTGGTGCAATAACCAGTGTGTGCCCTTTTATGCTTGCTTTTTTGCTCTCTGTAGCGTTCCTACCTGAGTAAAAATAACACCCATTAATCCCTGCAAAGTCCTCTGCTTCGTTTACAACATCTGCGCCTTGTGTTTTGAAAAACTCGTATACATCAAGGTCTGCCTGTACATAGGCGGGATTCTTCAGTGTTTGTGATATTTGACTTCTTGATAAGTCAATACTGCAATTAATACCTTGACTTATAAAGTAGTTGGTAATGTCACCAAATGAGATGTCAGGCTTGGAGTACATATCGTACATTATCCGAATGTGGTCGGCTGTTTCAGGGTCAGCAACCAATTTTTTTGTGTTAATACCGTCCAAGACGGTCGGCTCTACTTTGAACCCATATGGTGCGTTTCCACTCATGAAGAATCCTTTTCTGCACCTTGAATCAAAAGAGTCTTGTACACGCTTCTGAATTGTTTCACGTTCAAGCTGAGCGAAAACTATGCAGATGTTGAGCATTGCGCGTCCCATCGGTGTACTCGTATCAAACTTTTCAGTTGCAGAAATGAACTCCACGTTGTGGTTATGGAATAACTGCATCAGATTAGCGAAATCTATAATTGAGCGGCTGATACGGTCTAGCTTGTAAACGATAACCGTTGAGATAAGACCTTGTTCTATATCTCTGATTAACTCCTTAAACTTCGGGCGCTCTGTGTTCTTGCCTGAATATCCTTTGTCTATGTATTTGCGATAATTTTCCCCCTTTGCTTCGTAAGTGCAAAATTCAATTTGGCTTTCAATGCTTATACTGTCCTTCTTATCAAGTGATTGTCTAGCATAAAATGCTTTCATTTCTGGCTCCTTTCAATGTAAGAAACGGAGCCAACCTACATATACATTATACCATCAACGGCTCCTTTTTGCAAGAAAAAAGTGCCTGTTTTCAGGCGTTTTCAGCTTTTTGTTGTTCGTGTACTTTATGAACACATCATATAATTTGCATTCCACTTCACGTCTGCGCTTTTCTTTTTCCTTTGGTGAGAGAATCGGCGTGATGTGTTCAATCCTCATTGTATTTTCGCCAAAAGGAACGGTTTTGACCTCTCTTTTAAACTTAACTTGTGCTGACATAATGAGTCCTCCGTAGCTGACTATGCTAAATTCCTGGCTTAGCTTAAAAATCCGCAATGAAACGTCTTAACACTTCATAAAACTTGTAACTACCAAGCTCGATAAACGGTTTTTGGTTAAACCTCACGGAAATTGCATCCCCCCGTGGTTCTCACGGAGCTGTTCCCATTGCGTGCGACGCTTTTAACGCTCATGCTGTGGCTGAACAGGAGTATCACTATACCGATATTATGTGTCATTGCAAACAAGCTACCACGCTTGCCCGGCGGCGATATGTTGACCGCTCCACTCTCACACGAAAGAGAGTATCATTGCGCATATCTCGCATGGCTCGACATAAACCGAAAGTATCTATCTCGCTGTATTCTACGCCGCCGTTATCTTGCGACGTTTTCTTTTAATCCGGTACCGGATTGTAAAAACGCACCCATAATTTGAATGTCAGTCGGACTCATTTATTACAGTTATTGTGAAATCCCGTAATCCCGCATGAGTGCGCTTTTACAACACGGTAGCAGTGTATTCCGTGAGCAGTGGGCGTTTTTTCCATCCACTGCCCACGGATTCTTTATCTATGCTGATTTATTTTTCCTTGGCTTGTACTTCATTACTGTGACCATCAGTAGCATTTCAAGCTCTTTTTTCAGCGTATCATCGGTGAAAAGGTACGTCTTGCCTTGCTCATCGTAGAGCCTTACAGTTGCGAGGGCGTTTATATATCCCTCATAGTTTTTAAGCACAAGCGACATCGCATCGGTTTCGCCCTTTGAAGCTGATTTAAGAGTTTGCATTTTCAGCTTTGCTTTTTCGATTTTTACTAATTTACCCATTAAGTGAATCCTCCAAAATCGTCTTTAGCTTGTCTAAAGCTTTTATCCTGTGGTATCTTACTGTGCTGATAGGAATACCCCTGTTTTCGGCGATTTCCTTGCCCGTTAGTCCTATGAAGTAATAAAGCAGTATTACTTCTCGGTTGAGTTTAGGTAAATCACTCAATGCTATGGCTAAATCAAAGTTTTTAACTTGAACTTGCCATCCGCTAACGTCAAAGCAGTCGTCACACTCGGAGTAATAATCAAATGCCGCCGCACTTGAAAGCTCGGAATCTGTTAAATCTGAGAAACTGGCTTCATACTCGCTGCGCTTTTTCGCCGACCTGAAATAGTCTCTTGCTTTAAACTTTAACGTTTGCTTCATATAGCAGTCGAAACTCTCAACGCTATGCCATCTATCATTACATAGTTTCATGTTCTCACCTCCTTCCTGTCCGTGACTTGAAAGGCGGTGAAGATGTATTTTCCCCCTCTATAACTACTCTGGTTTTTTAAGGCAAAAAAACAACTTTTTGCGAAAAAACATTTTGAACTTTTTGTAAACGCACAGAAAAGCATTGCAATCACAGCCTTTATCACGGTAGATTTAATCTTGTTTTTACCGTGATGGCGGTCCTCTGCAATGCTTTTTTGCGATATTTACTTCGTTTGAAATTAACTTGATTGTATGCGCTACATACCCTTTGAAAGAACAAAAGCCCGTTGCTTCCAACAGGCTTTTTTTGACGGTTTATTTAGTTTTGCTCTTATTGAGATTCGGGGTTCATAGCTTTGCATACGCTATATGACCATTTTTGTAATTTGCTCAAAATCTGTCTTGCTACTGCTTTGTGAAGATATGAGAAGCTTCGAGAAAATGGCAAGCTCTGCTTCATTGCAATCGTGCATCAGGACAATTAGCTCTCTGATTTTTCCCTCACTGTGAAATGCTTTTGGGTGGATTATCATCTGTGCGGATAAATCCAGATTTTGAATCAGGGAACACATAACAAAACAACTCGGCTTCTCTCTTCCTGACTCAATACCTGCGAGATGATGTGAAGAAATTTTCACTTTTACTGCAAGTTCCTTTTGGGTTATGTTTTCTCTGTTGCGGGCGTCTCGGACTGCTAAACTTAGTCTTTCTAATACTTTATCCATAAAGTGCCTCCTTCTGTGTTGACTAAAAGTTCATGCTTCACGTTTATTTCTGCATTATGTTCACCATATTGCTTCAATATTTTGCCAATCGAGTCGAGTATAAGTTATCAATTGTAAGCCATAATGTCGGTTTAAGGTCAAGTGAATTTCTTAAAATATGCAATTTGTTTACATATGTATTTGGGGTAGCTCTGAAAGTGCTGGTAATAGGTGCTTTTGATGGATTTGCTTTATTAACTTTTACGGCGTTGCTCAGCGAGGTTAAATGTTACAGTACGCAAATTTGGCTGATTGAAATGCAAAAAGCACTCTAAACCTTAAAGTAGCTTTAATGTTTGAGTGCTTCATGACTATGGTTATGCAATTGATGGTTACATTCTGCTGTGCAGGTTATTTGTATGGTTTTAGCTTTGTATTATTTCATGCAGTTTTAATCTGCAATCTCGGTTCCGCTTACGAAACAAGGGAAATGAGGCTTAGCAGTGTGTGCTAACTGCTCGTCGTTATAACTGTGAATATGAATTGTTTGTAAACATCTCAGCAAAAGTTGTTTTTTGCCCTGTAAAAAACAGAGTAGTTATAGAGGGGGATTTCTGTTTCCCCCGAATAATAACTTCAAAGGAGCGTATAACATTATGCAAAGCAAGACAGAGAAGCGGATTGAAAACGTAAAAGAGGAAATCGCAAAACTCAACAACAAGAAAAATGTACTAATCCAAAAGCACAAAGCCGAAGAGCGCAGGGCGAGGACACATCGCCTTTGCAAACGTGGAGGTTATATGGAGAGCAAAATTCCTGAATTATTAACAATGACCGATGAGGAATTTTACTCTTTCGTGGACAACATCTTAATCCCACAGCACTCAAATAAAAGCTAAAAGTGACGGGGTTCGCTACGCCCAAGACATTCTGAGCGTAGCGAGGGAATGGCGCACTTATACCTTTCAAAGAAAGGTGTGCTTGTTGCCGTAGGCGTTTTATCCCTATCGGTCAAAAAATCCGCAAGCGAAATCGGGGTGTTATAAATGGCAATCTATCACATGAGCGTTAAGGTTTTCAGCAGGGGCAAAGGTGCTTCCGCTGTCTGCAAAGCCGCATATAGAGCCGCTGAGAAGATGTACAGTGAGTATGACGGTAGTACCCACGACTACACCCGCAAGAATGGTGTTATTTATAAAGAGGTTTTATTACCTGAAAATGCACCCGCTGAGTACAAAAACCGTTCTGTTTTATGGAACTCGGTAGAGCAATCGGAGAGATACAAAACTGCACAGCTTGCGAGGGAAGTTGAGATTGCTCTACCGAGGGAGTTAACACAAGAGCAAAAGATTGAATTGGCTAGAGAATTTGCAAATGAGATATTTGTTAACAAAGGAATGTGTGCTGATATTTGTGTGCATGATACAGGTGTCGGTAATCCGCACGCTCATATAATGCTCACTATGCGACCGATTGAAGAATATGGAAAGTGGGGGCAAAAATCGTATAGGAAGAACGGCAAAAAAATCCCGACTGTTGACTGGAATGGCAGAGATAAAATGGAACAGTGGCGTAAGGCGTGGTCTGAATTTTGTAACGCCGCACTTGAAAAGCAGGGGGTGAAAAATAATATAGATCATAGAAGTTACGAACGTCAGGGCAATGAGCAAATTCCAACAGTTCACCTCGGACCTGCGGCGTGGCTGGAGAAGAAAGGTTTTAAAACAGAGCGTGGCAATATTAACCGCGAAATTTCTGTGAGTAATGGTGAACTTAGGCAGATAAAGGATAGGATTAAAAAGCTCAAAAATTGGCTCTACTCACAACCGTTTGAGCAAATTGAGAAAGCTCCATCTATGAGTGATGTTTTGCAGAACATTAAAATCACTGAGCAGTTTCGGTCAAATGCTAGGAAGATTGCGGACTTACAGGCATTTGCTAATGTAGTTAATTTTTTGGGGGATAATGATTTAGGCTCTATTGATGAACTTGCAGATAAGGTCACGGATATGCAACAGTCGCAATATGACCTTGCAGGGGCAATAAAAAAGCACGAGCGCCGACTCGCGACACTCGATTTGCATTTGCATAATGTGAAGATTTATGATGAGAGTAAACCTGTTTATCAGGAATATATTGCTTTGCCGAAAAGTAAGCGCGAGAGCTTTAAGGTGAAGAACGGTGCCGCACTCAATGCACATGAAACTTCGCATAAATATCTTGTTTCAGTTTTGAACGGGCGGACAACAGTACCATCTGCCACTTGGAAATCGGAGCGGGAAAAACTTAGGTCAGAGCGATATGAGTTGTGCGATAAATATTTTAGTTTAAAGGCTGATGTTAAAAGTGTGGAGTCACTTCGCCGTGGTGCTGAGAGTTTCATTGATTCAGCTGATAGGGTGGAACAATCGAAAATACAAAAGAAACGTAACCTTGAGCCTGCTCTTTAGGGAGGAATAAGGGATAGCCCCACTCTTCTCCGTTATAATAGCAAGGACAACTATTCTACTACTTTTTCTGCTCCATTTGTTATCAAAAAACATTTATATTGCATTGCTTTTTGTAGTAAATCCGATTGACTGCAATTTTTCAGCACATGATCGCATAAGTTCAGTGCCATCTGTATTATTTGAATCTTACGGTCATTATCCACTGCATTTTGTAAATGATTTATATAGAGTAAAGTGATTTTAAGAACAAATGAAAAGCATTGGTAATGACTTTTTACAAGTGACATACACTCAGCTATGACATTTTCAAACGGCTTCGTAGTAAAGTCTTCCAGCAGACGTGCATATATGTTATGAATATCGCTTTCTGACAAATGTGGAAAATAGTTCATAAGTTGATTTATGCTTATATCAAAATATGATGCAATTTCAGGCAAAAGTTCAATTTTAGGATAACAAGTCCCCTTCTCCCATTTTGAAACTGATGCTTTAGAAACGCCTAGGTGCAATGCTAACGCTTCTTGAGTAACGCCTTTGCTATGTCTTTGTGAAATCAGAACGTTTGCAATATTCATGTCTCTCAAATCGAATTATCCTCCGCTGTCGTCTAATTGCTTATGCTAACTGCTATGTCAAAACTGTTTAATCGCTTCGACGCAGAACTGAGCGGGTTGTAGGGCATATTTTGCCTGCTAGGTCGAGTAGTTAAAAGTGGAAATAGTCGATAGGAACGAACTGTTTTTCCTTTATGCCTGATTCATTTAGGGTTATATGCAATTCACGCAACAACGCCTAGCATTAGCGTATTTATCTCTGCAATCGCAATTGCTAACGCTATCTCAGCCATATAAGCGTTGAATAACTCCTCATATACTTCAAGTTCATAAGTAAGTTTTTCAAGATAGCTTATTTCGCCCAGTACATATAGTTCGCCTATCAAATCAAGATTAGCTATTAGAATCGGACGCATTGTCATAGCTAAGTCAGATTGCATTTTTGCATCCAAATATGCAATCCATCTTATTGTTGCTACCATTTCAAGCCGACCTCGTATAAATCCCTGCTCGATTGACAGATTGTTTATTTCAGTCTGTAGCCTTTCGATTATCTCGGCATCGGCATTAGTTTCGATTAAGTCTGCTAAAACAGCATTATGCTCATCAATTTGCTGAGTAATTATTTCAAGCGATATGTTGTTGTTTAGTAAGCCAGTTGTTAATGAACTTAAATCACTAGCATATGGCGATGAGGTGGGAGGGAGTGTATAGTCTGTTATAAACTCAAATCCAAACACCCCTCTTTTTCGATTTATAACCTCTACTCTCAGCAAAAAAGAATCTTCAATGAGCTGCCTTTGGTCTGCAACTGCGTGCATTTGTACATAAGCAAAATCAACGTTTCCCTGTGTGGTTTCGCCCAAGTATAAGCGCACACGTTCAATTTCAAACTGCCTCTGTGCAAGAGTGACATTTCGGTTCATCAGTTCGATGCGAAGTCTCAGAGCGATAGCATTGTAATACTCCACTCGATACAAAAATCTTTCGTTTATCTCATTTTGTCTCAGTTGCCGTGCACTGGAGTCATCATTAACACCGCTTTCAAAAAAAACGCCAGCACTAAAAATCATATTTGTTTGTTGTAATTTATTAACTTCCTCGCTAAGTGCATCTATAGCCGTTTGCATTTCTTCTAAGAGCTGGCTATAGTTACTATAATATGCTAAGTTCTCTGATATTGCATATGAATTTTCTTCAAAATTGTCTTGACTATATACATAATTCGCCGGAGACTCAGTTTCCGCATATTTATCAGTTTCAACTTGATTATCATCATACCCTGAATGCGCTGTCACTAGATTAACCGCACCTACAATGAAAAGTACTGTGAAAACAAATAGCAAAATAGCTATAGCCAGAGGCTGTATGCGTTTATTAGCAGTTTTCATCACATTACCCCACTAATCCCAGAAGTTAAGTCTTTCGAGTACCCAGAATATTATTCTCTGTGTACGAGTTATCACACGAGCATCGCAAACCATCCCGACTAAGATTTCTGATTCCGTGCCATCCCTATCAAAAAGCGATCCACTTTCCATCTCAGCCTCGACAAGAAAGAAACTCTGCCCATCTTCAGTGCTGTGGGCATCTGTTGAAATTCTCGTCACTGAACCTGGCATTTCACCAAAATCTGCAAAAGGCAATGCAGCAAATCTAAAGTAAATCGGCTGGCCGACTTCAATGTCTGCAACATCGGCATTTGAAACTAATAACATGACCCTATGCTCCCCCTCAGAAGCAGGAAGAATTGTCGCTATATTCATTCCCGTTTGAACAAAATCTCCGACGCTAAGTTCCGCAAACATACTCACAACACCATCTATAGGTGCACTTACTTGAGAATTATCGATATGAATTTGTAGACTTCCTTTGTCATTTTGTAATGAGTAAAGATTATTTTGAAGATTGAAAAGTGCATCGGATATGAAGTTTAGTGTATCGAGCATAAGCCGTTCTCGGAGAAGTTCTTCACTAAAGCCGCCTTCAGGCAGCTCAAGCATAGCTTCTGTACTGCGTAGTGCCGCATTTAATTCTAGTAAATTTAGATCAAAACTTGTAATACCCTGCAATACCGATAGCTGTGCTTCATTTACAAAACTGTCTCGCTCCAACTGTAAGAAATTTAGTTCAAATCGCGCAGCATCTCGTTCATTTCGAGATACACCGCCGACTTCATACAACCGCTCAAATCGCTCAACATTGTCGCGATTCATTTGAATTGCCTCTGTAAACCGTTGAAAATTTAAATTATAGTCCAAGAACCATCTGTTTTGTTGACCGTTCCTTGTGGGAATTAAGTTTTGACCCTGGTTTATTGAATTATACAGAGACTGCAAATCCGACCTTTCTGAGTTTATGTGAGCTATGGCTATTGATGTGTTTTCTCTTGTGCTTTCAGCATCAACCCTAAATCGTAAGATATCTAAATTGGTGTTGGTTAGTTGCTCAACAGATGTTTCAATATCAGCCAAATAGCCTAAAAATCTGAAATAATAGTCAAATTGCGCTTCATCGTTTCTGTTGAATAAATTTTCGCCTAAAATTATACTCTCACGAAAAATTTGTAAATTTTCTATTTCTAGTAAAATTGTTGCATATTGACGTTCTAAAACACCAAGAGTATTTAAGTGTTCCTCATTATCCACAGAAAAAAGGATATCGCCGCTCTGAACCATCATGCCATCTCTAATATTTACATCTGTTACCGTTCCTGAAGATGTACTCCGCACCGTACTTACAGTATCATTCGGACGCACCGTGCCGCTTGCTCTTATATATACATCAATCTCACCAAAAATTGACCAGATAAGTGCAATAGCAAGCAATGAAATCAAAATGTACACAAATATAGAAACAAACTTATGTGGTCGCTCAACTAACACTTCTTTACTATCGGTAAGCTCTGATAAATTTATAATACCTAGTTTCCCACTCATAAAACCATTTCACTCCTAAATAATTTCATATGATTCAGGCAGTTGTTCTTTCCACAAATCATAGTACTTGCCGCCCTTGCTCATAAGCTCTGAGTGGCTACCGCTTTCTGCAATTCTTCCGCTATCTAAAAGATAGATTTTATCACAGCGCATTATCGTGCTGAGACGGTGGGCAATGATTATCGTTGTAATTTCTGATGTATGCTCATCTATCATATTGCTTATGGCTTTTTCGGTTATGCTGTCAAGATTACTTGTGGCTTCGTCCATTATTAGGATGTCAGGTTTTTTCAGCAAAGCCCGTGTTATGGCTAAGCGTTGCTTTTGACCGCCTGATAGGTTTGTACCGTTTTCTTCAAGCATGGTTTCATAGCGCAATGGCATTTGGCTGATAAAATCATGTGTTTGTGTCATGTTAGCTACTCGGACAACTTCTTCCATTTCAGGATAGTCCATGCCAAGGGTCAGGTTTTGAAAAATAGTGCCTGAGAATAAAAATATATCTTGTGATATGTATGCTATTTTCTCTCTAAGCATTTCAATATTGAAGTCCTGTATATTAAACTCTCCGATTGTTATATCACCTTTTTCAATTTTGTAAAAACTCAATAGTAGCTTCACAAGCGTGGTTTTACCACTACCACTTTCGCCAACAAGTGCGATTTTTTCACCAGGCTTTATGTCGAGATTGATATTTTCTAATACTAAATGACGAGTACCATAGCGAAAGTTAACCTTGTTGAATTTTATTTCTTTGCATAGTGATTGCGGCTTTATTTTCTTATCCTCATTTTCAGATTTTTCGGGATCTAAATCAAGTATTTCTCCAAGCCTGTTTGACGCAACTATTGCAGTTTGCATCGTTGGCTGCAAATCTATCAAGTTGCGTACTGGGTTAAGAAAATAAACAAGTAGCGCATTAAAAGTTAAAAGGCCACCGAGTGTCATATCACCTCGCATAACGCTCTGTGTGCCCACCCACAGAATTACAACACCTCCTACTGCCGAAACAAGCCCGCTGATTGAACTGGACATATTTTGTAACCACCCCAATCTAAATACCACCCTAAGCAACTTTACAAACCTTTTTTCAGTTTCAACTTTCGCTGAACGTTCTGAGTTAAGTGCTTTGACGGTCTCTATGCCGTTTAGTGTTTCTACTAGATATGATGTGAGCTGTGCATTTTCTTCCATTGCTTTCTCGTTTATCTCACGTAGCGGCTTGTTAAATGAGAAAACAATTACTCCGTAAATGATAACGACGATTGCGGCAATAAAAAGCATCCGAGGACTTTGGAAATAGAGTACAATACCACCGACTATTGCCATCATCGTATCTATCATTATTGTCATTGAGGCCCCTGTTAGTGCCTCTCGTATCTTTGATGCATCCATAAAGCGCGCAACAATCTCACCGACACGTCGGGTGCCAAAAAACTTCACAGGAAGTTCCAACGCATGCTGATAGTATCCAAGCATTAAATTTATATCGAGTTTTTGACTCAAATATATCAGCATATGGTTTCGGAACGCCCCTAATACATGCTGAAATGTATAGAGTACTATAACTCCGACTGACAAAATAATCAAACTACGCTCAAGCATATTCGGTAGGATTTCGTCCATCAAAGCTTGAAAGTAAAATGCTGCACCTATACCGAGTATTGTAAATATCAGAGAGGTAAAGAAGATGTTTATCAAAAGTCCTCGTTGAGGCTTAAGTAACCTAAAAAACTGTACATATATATTGTGTGTGTGGTTTCCTTTTTCAACCTTGTGTGTCGGAGAAACCAATATTAGCACACCTGTCCACTCTTGAAAAAAAGTATTAAATGACACTCTGCGTATCCCGTTGGCTGGATCTGCAATTGTTATTTGTTTTGCTGTAATTTTGTGTATTACTACGTAATGAAACAAGGAGCCGTCAACCAAAACATGAGCTATAACAGGAAGGGCAATAACACTAAGCAATGCGTTCCGAGCAGATTGATGTGAGTCCTCGTCTGCAGAAATATCCAACTTAACACCTTTCGCTGTGAACCCCAGTCGTTCTGCAGCTTTAACTATACCAATAGCATTTGTTCCATCTCTGTCAGTTCCAGCAATTTCACGTATACGACTTATAGGTATTTTTAATCCATATGTTCGTGCAATAGTGGCAATACAGGCTGCAGCACAATCAGTAATATCATGCTGTTTTACACAATAATATCGTCTGAAGCCCATTCTATATCATCCCTTTAAATATCTAAATAAAACACTACGAGCTGAAAACTACAAAGAGTTGGGGCTTAAGCCAACATAGATATAAGCAACTAGCGTATCTGCGTCTTGATATGTTTTTGGTTCATTCATTATCACATTATACGCAGTGGTTATTGGCGTGAGGTTCTCATTTTTTATAAACTCATTGAGCTTCTCTGCCGTATTCTGAGTGAAGGAAGAATCCCCTACATGCTCTATTCTTAATGCGTTTGTGAGCCTAAACAAAGGCTTAATGCTATATGGTCTATCAAATTTTTCGTACTTTTCAAGTGGTATAAGAACTTCAATATCCATAAATTGAAGTTCGTCACACATTTCAAAACTATGTATTGCTGTTACTTTCGGACCTGCTTTTTCAATGTTCTTCCGTTTAAGTAGTTCATCAATTTTATTCAATTCTTTGTTAAACTCAATGTGAGTATACTTTCCTCGTAAAGACAGGACGTTTTTCATCTCTAAAGATTGGTTTTGTAAAATTTGTGACAACTTCAGCCCTCCTAAGCAGAATTTACATTGCAATAATTGATTACGTGGTTAGTCACAATATTATGCTCACTTTTTGAACATTCGTTTCAGCTTTATTTCAGTATAGGGAATCACTAACAAAAAAATCAAAACTTGCACTGCAAGCAGACCAAATATGATAAACATTCCATAATAATCATCTAAACTGATGAACACAAAAACAATAACAGCCAAAATAACAACACATATTATTGAAACCCAACCACTTTTACGCCAATATTCACCACTAACTTGCTGTGCATATTTCCATGCTTCTAGGCTAGCTGATGCTCGCTTTGTTCGATAGCCATACGCCCAATTTATATCCTCAGGAGCATGTTTCAAGAGTAATGTTGAAAATACGATTGAAAAAATTGGAAACATAAAAAGTATTAAGACTAAGAAGTTCATACTATCTCCTTTTCACGCCTCAAGTTGTTAATAGATTCATAACCTAAATGTACCGAACCTTGCTTGGTCAGCTCACATTATATATACTTATTGCATAAAATGCAACTCGTTCTAGCTGAATATTTCTTCTTTCGAGTGCGCCTTGTGCGCTAGAGTAGTGCGTCACAAACGCCAACTCAGTGCACAGCATACGTTTGTCTAGTGCATCCTGAGCGTGGATACTGTGCAGTATATATAGCAATTCATACGTGAAAGTAAGGAAAAATACACATATCCATCACTCTCTTTGGAAAACCAACGCGTTAAACTCTGCACCGAAGGTGCTAATGCTTGCACCGCAATGCTTTGTGTCATGCTGCACTGATTTCCGCTGCGACTGCACTGCATTTCCGCAGACAGCGCACTGAATTTCCGCTCAAGTCGCACAATTTCATCCGCTGTATTCATTCTAGCATTGCATTAAACTACTGTTCAATCAAATCTTTAAGAAAATATGTATAAAATTGTGCATCACCTAATAACGTTTCTGATTTCAATGTGCATTCGTGCTCGAAATTAATACGTCTAAACATATCTAAAATGATTTCGGGATACCTTTCATCTATAAGTGCAATGCGAATCTTAAATATCTTGCGATATGTATTAATGACTCTTGCGATGCGGTTTATCATATTCGGCAAAAATACAAGCATTTCTTCTTGTGAAAGCCCTTCTTTAAAAAACAAAGATCCTATAATAAGCACAGCAGACGTTCCAATAGGAGGACAAACGACAGACAGGTAAGCTTTAATGTCGTTGTTCACAGCTACATAAACACCATACTCTCGATTATCCATTATCCTCAATCGCATATTAAATGGAGAGTAAAATAACTCATCTGTTTCTTGATAATATTTTATTGCATTTGACCTGATTGAACGAATGATAAATTCACTTATTTTTTTATAGCTTGTATCGCCAGCAATCACGTACTCCTCCAGATTATCATTGCATTCTATATGAGTATCTTTGATTTCAATAACACTATAGATTTCAAAAATGCGCAATATTTCATCCATATCGAATTTAAGGACGTTCTCATCGACTAATGGGTAATCCTTTATCATTCTTTTTAAAACATCGTTAGTATTTGTATAATGTGGCAAATAGTCCAAAATTTCAACGCCTGTGTTATTAAGAATTAATCTATGATTTCCTTCCGTCATTAATAGTGACACTCCTGTGCTTTCCGATTGCCTGTATTTTATTATACCATCTTTATACTCATAATTCATAGCATTAGTTCCTTTCATCATTTAAGTCTACAAAATAGTAATCGCCTGAATAGGGTTTCGGATCCAGTTGGTTAATATCATATATTGTATTAATTTTACTAATATAATCTAACACCTTCTTATTGCTCCAAATACTCTTATACCCAGCTTCCCAGTATTCCACAAGACTTCGCTTGCGGACATTCCCAACAACAATTGGAAGATATGTCGAAACGGTAATGTTCCCATTCGCTTTTATTTCATAAGTAAAGCTGTTGAGTTCATTTTGTGCATTTGTTGGCAATCTTGCATAGTGGTCAAGAGGATCGCCCCATTCAAGGTTAAGCGAAGATCCACGATGCTTATGAATCTCGTTTTGGATACTAAGTTGTAGCTCTATATAGTCTTCGGAAGATAAAAGTAACTTTTCCATCGTATGCCCTCGCCCCATTGGAATGAGTGGCATTATTCTAACGCTCGCTACATCCAATTTATGACATAACTCAACAAATTGTGGAATAGAACGATAGTTTAGTTTGTTCGGAGAAAGAGCGACATAAACAGTAAGTCCAGCTTTTTTTGCAAGCTCAATTGCATTTATAGCTTTGCTAAACGAACCAGGATGATTTCGTAATGTGTCGTGCTGCATTGGGTTTATACCATCTAGGCTTATTTGAATTACACTAAGACCTGCACGTGCCATTTCGTTCATATTTTGCTCATTTATTAATGACCCGTTCGTAACCATATTAACAACACCAACAGTTTGCGAAATACATTCAATAACCTGAAAGAGGTTGCTGCGTAGCATTGGTTCTCCGCCACATAAGCACACAGTCATGGGAGCCATTTTTGCAATTTGATGTGCTACATCAAGAACCTCATCGTCACTTAGCTCGTCACTCTGCTTTTGACCGCTATGATTATAACAATGGAGACATCTGAAGTTGCACGCTAGTGTCAAATCAAAAGCTATAAACAAAGGGCCATTTTCAAATTTGAAGTTTTGAAGATCCTCTGAATTTCGTTCTGGATTGTCCATAGAATATTATCCTCTCTGTAAAGCCTCACAATTTTTTTGTGTTGCTTATGCCTACATTAATTATTTATAAGTTCAACTTAAGCTCAACGATAATCACGAAGCCTTGACAGAGCTAAACAAAATAGATTATTCACTTACGTTTTGCTTAATTCATCTTCTTGAGTCAGCAATTGTTACGGTATGTGCGCCGACAACTGCAACTACCATTGTAGCCCCAGCTGCACCCATTGCAGCGGCGGCAACTACTCCGCCTACAGCTACACCAGCACCAGCTACAACCACTATGCCTGCTGCGAGAACTGCAACTACAACAATGAATCCTCCGCCGTCGGTATTGTACATTTCTTGCTCTGTCATGTCTCGTAATATTGGTTTCCTATATTCTTTCAACGTTAAAGCCTCTCTTTCTTTAAATTTTTAACATATTGTGCAATGTGGAAAAAAGCTCTGTCAAGGTCTTCCGAAGCGTTGGTGAGATTATGGTCCACGTAAGCAAATTCCTTTTGACTCATATTCATTTATGACGTGATTAAGATACTCCCTAGAACTTCTGCTAATTGTTGGGTGAAAGTCATAGAAATACTTTGCACTTATTATGATTTCCTCATCATATACGGACTCGTCCTTATGTATATTATACTTTAAACGTTCATCCCATATCTTCGATGGATAAATTTGCAACCAGTTTAAATTAACAATTCCATTTCCGAACTTTTTAACGAGATGTGCTGCATATCGTATTGTTTTCAGGCAATCTTCAATATTCTCCCAAGGAAAACCAATAATGAACGAGAAGCATGATTGATTTATTAAAGAGCAATCGTCAAGATAGTGCAAAACACTTTCTAGTTTATCAATAGTCAACCCTTTTGAAATGCGCTTAAGTCCTTCATCATATCCACATTCGACTCCAAAATTCAGCCTAATATTGTTTACAAGAAATGCGTCTAAATATTTGTCACATTCATTAACTATCCAATCTGTAACCCGCGATTCAATAATTATGCCAATATCATCGTTTCGTTTTACCATATCTTTCAATATAATAGACGCTCTACTGAAGTTTGCAGTGAGACAATCATCTGTGATAAAAACATTTTTAGCCTTGAATTTATTTAGAAAATTATCAATGATTTCTTGATTTCTTGAAAGAACAAAACTAGTATCAAAGTCTCTCCAGTTATTTCGATCCTGTATAGAGCAAAATGCGCAACTGAACTGACAGCCTCTTGAAGTTTCTACTGGCAACATAAGGTATGCTTGATTTGGGAGATACTCGAATGCTGGAAGAGGCAAATTTTTAAATACTTCATTGTTTATCCGAGGTATTTCATCTTCGAATAACAGTGCCCCCCTTTTTTTTACTAATCCAGGTATTTTCTCAAAACCAACACCTGTGTTAATAGATTTTATAAGCATTGGGAGTGTTAACTCGCCTTCACCACGAATTATATAATCAATATCATGGTTCTTGATAATATGTTCATAGAAATACGTAGGATGCAATCCACCAAGCACAATTTGTATTTCATTACCTAATGCTTTACGTATACTCTTTATCGCTATAACCGTACTTGGCCAATTTATGGTGTTAGAAGAAATACAAACAACACTACAATTATTCAAATGATGTTTTATTATATCATCCAGAGACTTAACTTTTAACTCATTGGCTATTATATAAGGATCAAGAATTGTCACGTCATAGCCAACGCCTATAAGGACGCTTGACAATAAGTACATCGCTGTAGATGGTGTGCTTCTCATACTCACAAAGTTTCTATCAGTGGATATTTCTACGGGAAACGTCGTAAAAACAATTTTCATTTTTAACACCATATTCTATCGAAGTTAAACAGGTTATCAGCACTGAACTGCTTTTGCCTTACCTCACTCGTTTGTAGAAGTAAACTCGTCTTATACACCTATTTTCAGCATTCATAAGTCCGTCAAAAGGTCTACCTTTTGGCGGATTTGAAAAAAGCAATCATCTCCCAAAACGAGATCTATTAATTAAGATATTATTGGTAAAATGAATTAAATTCCAATAACTCTACAGCATATAAAGCACTATATTTGGTTATTATCACGAATTTGCGAATTTTGATAGAATTATATTGACAAAAAGTGAACGTTAGCGTATCATTTTTGTATTAAGTTTTTCCATCAGAAGGTAGACCTTTTGATGGTCTTTTTGTTTTTTGACTGTTTTTGGCAAAATTTTGCTCTTTCAACCGCCTATATAGTGTAGCTTCTGCTAGACCAGTTAACTCCATCAGTTCTTTTGTTTTCAGATGTCCTCGTTCCCACTTTTTTGCCAACTCTATGAAGTTTTCGGGAGGATGCACAACAGGTCTACCCATGTGTACGCCTCTCTTTTGTGCAGATTCAATCCCTTCGCGCTGCCTCTGCTTTATATTATCTCGCTCACTTTGAGCAAAAAGGGAAAGCATCCCTAACATGGTATCGGAGATGAAAGTTCCTATTAAATCCTTGTTTGTGCGGGTGTCTAATAATGGCGTATCTATAACAAAAATGTCTATTTTACGTTCTTTGGTCAATATCCGCCAATTAAGAACCGTATCTTCGTAAGAACGACCCAATCGGTCTATGCTTTTTACATACAGCAAATCCCCGGGGCGTAATACATCGAGTAAACTCATATATTGTTCCCTGTTGAAGTCTTTACCACTTTGCTTATCGATGTAGATGTTTTCTTTTGGAATATTAAATTTTTCCATAGCATCTAGCTGTCTGTCAGTTTTTTGCTCAGCCGTGCTTACACGGCAATACCCATAATTTCCCATTTTTCTCCTAACTTGCATCGCCCCACGCAAACATTTTGTAAACGTGGGGCGGTAATGTATTGTTCATTGTAATTATCTCAAACTACTCCGCTGGGGTAAACACCGTCTTGTCAAATTCTGCATCGGATAAATAGCTGAGTTTCATCGCCGCTGTCATTGCTATTTCTTTCATGCAATCGTCCATGAAATTGTATGATTCTGCAATGCGTGTTATTGTTTCGGTTTTGGTGGCTGTACGCCGTGGTGGGTTTGGTTTACAGTAAATATCAATGAGGTTGATTTCTTCGACTGTAAAGTTTAGTATGCTCATAAGACCTCCTGAGTTCTCTGATTTGTATTTTGTTTTGATGTATATGACATTTCGCCTGTTTTCATATCAACTTGCCACTTATATTCTTCGAGCTGAGATTTTATGCTCCTATTTTTCGGCTTTATGTCTGCATTACGGCACTGTCTGTCGCATTGTTTCCGCTCATCTTTTAAAATGGCTTGTAAAACGGGTTCATCTTCGGGCATGGGTTTTTTGCTTACAATATCACCATGCACGAGGGTATAGCTTTGGCGGTAGGTGTCAAGTTCAAGAGTTTGCATATTTATTGTTGTACCATTGCTAAATAGCACATCTACACTTGCAAGCGGCACTTCATTTTTAACAAGCGACTTAATATGATTCTCATAGTCAAGAGTATGCAAGTTGCCAATTATGCGCCCATCGGAGATACCTGTGATCTCGACTGCATAGGCAACATACCTATCATCAGGACTTTTTTGTTCTGCATAATATCTCCAAATAGTATTTGCATCCGTTCCCGTTATATATGCGTTACGCTCATTTACGCATACAGTGCCATTTTTGCGTGATAGCCATAGAAAGCGGCTCATGTCAGGGTTTTGCTCAACGGCGGCTTTTCTGAAACCAAGCTCATCATGTATTAAATCTTCCCTGTATGATTTTGTATTTGTATCGACTACTTCTCTGAGCTTAGAGAGTACATCACAGTTTAAATGTTTTAGCATATAATTCACCCCAATTCCATAGCTTTACTTTTAGCTCTTGTCGGTGTGGACTTCTGGGCGGCGGCTTGTTTTTTAGCGGCCTCGAGGTCACTTCTGATTGACGGTTTCTTCTGCGCGGGTGCTTTTGCAGTCTTTGATTTGGATTTTTGTGTTGTTTTTGGCACATTTTCCTTTTGAATTTTCTGCAAAGACTCACGCTGTTTGTTTATTTCCGATATTATAGATTTACATTCTTTTTGAATTGCACCAAGCGAGGACTTTATTTGCTTAATGGTTTTGCCATGACTCCACTCTGTAGAATTGAGTGCTGTATGCACTGAACTATCTAACCCAAAGTGGTGCCGCAGTGTGTAGGTTATGCTTTCAGCTTCAAATTTTGTTGTAGTGCTGTCCTTTTTGCTGTCTTGCAGTAGCTCAGATTTTTTCAGATATGTTTGAGCATATTTCCCAATCAGCGGCTCTATGTTCTGCTTTTCAACGTCGGAGTATTCTTTTTTACCAAGTGACGGCATACGTTTACCGTGGGTCTGTGATATATCATAGACTGATACGACTTTGAAAACAGGCACGGTCACTTCAACTTTAGCTGTAACAGGTTTCCCGTCATCGTCATAAATTGGTACGCCACCTTTTCCTACTTGTTCAACATTACGTATTTCAGTGTATGCAGATGGGGCGATGATCTTTATTTCATTCTCAGAGTCTGTGACGGAACGCTGAAAGTCATCATGCCAGAGTTTGCGCCCCGCAACGAAAGTAGCATCGGGTTTTTGCATGGAGATAAGCACACAATTGGCATAGCTGTAGTTGTTGAATGTGGAGAGTGTTTTTAGATAATCTTCATATCCGCCATTTTCAAAGACTTGTTTGATACCGCTGTCCAGCTCGCTTAGTGCTATCTTTAACTCCTCGGCTTCTGTTTCGGACTTGGATTTTCCCCAAGTCTGCACTTTTGAAAAATCTGACTTTGTACTTCTTTGGGCGGTGCTATTGTTGTATACTACTGTAGGCTCTGAAACTGCGCCGCCGTAGTCAGCAAAAGCAAGTTGAGCGACTTTGTTTCGGTCAATTTCTGATGTTTCCCATGTGAAACAATCGGCATTTGGCTCTGCAACTTGCATGAGTGTATCAGATATACTCAGTGGCTCATCTATCTTTGGTGTGTTGCCTTTGATGATAACTTTGTAGCCATCTTGTTCAGCTTTCCGTATAGCTTGGCGGCGGGTAACGTAAATGCCAACAGTCTTAGTATCTTCACTGTGATTATCAGGTAATCCCTCATATACGTGAAATCTGTGATAGCCGTACTTCGTAGTTTGTCTTCTAACATAGGCGGTCATTTTCCGTCACCTCCATTTGCTACGAGTTCCCGCACCATTCCCTCAATGCGCCCCATGAATTCATCGGGAGACATTTTACTGTCTGAGATAAGCGTAAGGTGATTTTCCCATTCTGCTGTGAGCGATGCGGATGTTAGAGTTTTTGGTAATATGCTCACAAGAAACTCACCGCTTGCCGTGGGAAATAGCTGTTTACCTTTGCGCTCAATAAATCTGCCGCTTACCAACTTTTCTATAATAGCGGCTCTTGTAGCAGGAGTTCCTAACCCTTTTCGCTCGGCGTTTTTATCAGTTTCGTCCACCCCTGCACGTTCCATCGCTGATAATAATGTGTCCTCTGTAAAAGGTACAGGCGG
>WQSX01000033.1 GCA_009787625.1 Oscillospiraceae bacterium | reverse complement strand
TTATGAATTTTTTCAGCGTTATAATGCCTGCGAACTTTACTATACTTCACCTCATCTGTAACTTTGCCGCCCATTAGCTTTTTAATCTCATTGAGAATTGCAATATTGTGGCTCATATCATCCTTATGGATAATCACACTGCTTGCGACAAAACAAAGGGATGACCCCTTTTCAAATTTCAAGCCGTCATCGCCTGAGGCATCCACATAGATTATATAATCATATTCAGTTTCATTTTTCTTTGTATTGCTCATTTTTATCCCGCTCTCCTTATTTTGCGGTGAACGCTTATCAATTAGCCACTCACCTCTGCCATTATGATTCCATACATGAACAACAACGTGATAATCGCCGGTTGCCATCGGCTTACCTCGTTCATGGAACCGCCCTGTTTTATTACCATCTTTGTCCAATATATCCCAGACTTCATAATCTTTGAGATACCAAGTCGGGATGGGGTTTTGCATGTTGTCATACCACCTAAGAACATCCTGAGACTGATTCATCATAATCTCAATGTCCGAGTCTCCAAAAGGAATAGCCCAATAAATTGACGATAATGTGTTACTTGAAATATAAAAAGCAAGCAATTTGAAAAACTCTATCGGTGGTTCTCCGCCGAAATATCCGCGAAGCTGACCTGTGGCAAAATGAGGACTAGCAGATGCACTAAAAACAATGCGATTAAATTCTTCCCATGGGTCTCCGAAATCAAAACGGTCGAAGTCAATTATTTTCAGTTCACCATCCTCAATCATCATATTTCCAACGTGATAGTCACCATGTTGAAAGCATTGCGGTCGGTTTTCAAGCAAATGGCGATTATTTTCTATGTACTCAATAACGTGCTCATCACCTTTAAAGCGAAGTCCACACTCGCTGTATTTTTGCATTTTCAAATCTGTTTTCCGATTAAATAGACTTGCCCAATCTTCTTGTGAGTCGCGAGCGGGAATACTGTGTATTTTTCTTAAGATTTCACCGGACTTAATACCGAGCATAAAGTGCTCTGTTTCGGGCATAGTCTGTAAAGCTGGCTCTAAATCTTCGCCATCAATCCAGCTATGCAGAGTATAAACGCCGTCTGCACAAGTCCCAAATTCAACAGGTCGGCACATAGGAATTTCAAGCGAGTCTACTCGCTTTAGCATTTCAAATAGTTCTTTGCGCTCTTCGTGCCGCTCGAGCTCTGATATACGAAGTAGAAATTTTGTTCCATCTTCGCTTTCTACACAATATTTTTTATCTTTTGACCAACCTTTTGTAATTGGCTCAGCGCTTGAAAATTTCTCTAAAATATCGATTTTGAAATTGTTGTCCATTATTTCTCTTTGAAATACTTAAACCCTCCCCCAAGCTCATCGAAATATTTCTTTACTGTAAGCGGTTCGTTTTCTGAGGTATCTTCCTTATATGGAATAGACGTTACACCAATGGCAATTGTGTAGTCAGTGCCGACACAATTGACTTACCGTATTCAGCTCGCTTGCTCTCTAAAATATCTTCGTTGATGTATCTTCCGATTTCCCAAAACATTTTTATTGTTGTAGCATTTGCGTGAATATACATAGCACGGCGACTTTGCTCAATCAAATCGGAAATCTTATTGAACAGAATTTGCCCATTACTTTTTATAACAGCAATATCGGTATTTTCAGTTTTTATTATTTCGCCTTTTTTATTTTTATCCATGTAATTCGCCCTCGCTCACAGTTTGCGTTGTTTTTCTGTTCAATTATATGCGTTATTGCACGATAAATCAAGATTTATGTACCGCAGACAAGTCAGTTGCATTTGACGGCTGTTTTGCTGCGCATTAACACATCTGTTTCATAAGCCGGTTGCCTGTTATCAAAATAGTTTTCAAAAAACACTTGACCACGACGTATGCGTCATGGTTTATAATAGAATGAGGAGGGTAAGGAAATGGAGAAAAATCGTGCAATCCCGGAAGGATATATGCGTATCGGCGAAATAGCAAAAAAAGCAGGTGTCACTGTTCGCACGCTGTCATATTATGATAAGGAAGGCCTACTCACACCGTCATCAGAAAGTGAAAGCGGATATCGACTTTATACAGACAAAGACATGGTTAAGCTAATACAAATACTTATGCTGAAAGAATTGGGTCTTACGCTTCGCGAAATAAAAGCGCATCTCACTAAACTTGACACACCGGAGAACGTGAGCGCAATGCTTGCAGAGCAAGCATCTCATGTTCGCAAAAAAATTAAGATTTTAACACAATCTCTTGAGTCAATTGAATCATTAAATGCAGAAATCGCACAAATTGAAAAAGTGAATTTCAAAAAATATGCTGACATTCTACTGAACTTGCATATGAAAAACGAAGAGTATCAGATGATAAAACATCTTGACGATGATGTTATGGATATGTTCCGAGAACTTATCGGTCGTGAAAAAACCGCTTTAATGGTGGCTACCGTTAACGACTTTTATAAGCAAACAGTATTGCTTATAAAAGAAGCAATACCCCCCGAAAGCGAAAAGGGACAGGCTTTTGCCGACGCTTTCTGGAAAACCCTTATGGAACTTTCAGGCGGAGATTCAAACATGATGTTTAAAATAAGCGAGCAGTTTATAAAAGCAGCCAGCCTTGTTAATGAAAATAAAGAAGAACAAGATGCTGTGCGTGATTATATGATGCGTGCTTTTGGTGTCTATCAAGAACGTACCTTTACCGGCACTCACACCGGTTCTGATAAAAAAGAGGTATATCTTAAACTTATGGATTTAACAAATGAGGCGTTTCAGTTTCACACAAATGGTGTAGCTCCCGAAAGCGAAGAAGTACAAAAATTCATTAAAACATTTTGGGAAACGCTACTGGAATTCACGGATGGGAATATGGAGCTAATACAACAAATGAATAAACAGGTGAAAGACTCAAAATTTCAAGATAATAAAACGGAAGCGGCAAATCGTTTCATTGAATCGGCATTAGAGATTTATTTCAAAAATCAAACTGGCACATCGAAAGGGGCTCCGGGACATGATTAGTGTGAGCATGAAAAATGCAAGAAAATCCTTCGGAAATAATGAGGTGCTTAAAGGCGTGACTTTTGACACTTATAAGGGTGAGATTTTTGGATTGCTCGGTCCATCCGGCTCCGGCAAAACAACGATTATAAATATTTTGACCAAGCAACTCGCCGCAGACAGCGGAGAGTCTTATGTTAGTGCTAAAAGCCACGAAATCGGTTTGCTACTTGAACATGACGGATTGTTTGACCGTCTTTCTTGTCTCGATAACTTAGTCGTGTTTGAAGATATTTATGGAATCCCCCGCACAAAAACATTAGAAGCCTTGCAGCAAGTTGGTCTCAGCGAAGCAAAGAAAACAGCAGTAAAAAAACTCTCAAAAGGAATGCGCCAGCGCTTAGTTTTGGCAAGAGCGGTTTTGCATAAACCCGACGTACTATTTCTTGACGAGCCAACCGCCGCACTTGACCCGACGACAGCACGTGGAATCCACCGGCTAATACGCAACTTGCGTGATGATGGCAGTACCATTTTTTTAACAACCCACAATATGGAGGAAGCAACACATCTATGTGACCGCGTTGTAATGCTTCACAAAGGAATAATTATCGAGGAAGGTTCACCAAAAGATATTTGTGAAAAGTACAATGCAATGAAAACGGTAATGGACTTAGAGTCTGTTTTTGTAGAATTAACAGGAGGCGGGTTAGAATGAAAAGTGTAAAAGCAATCTTCAAAAAACAATTGAAAGACATAATAAAAAACCCGGCTGTATTAATACAATTCATCATTTTCCCACTTATCACATTTGCGATGGATTCCATAATGGTAACTGATTTTGATTTTGAAGGTGTGCCGGATGACATAGCAGAAATGATATTGGCAAGTATGCCCAATATGCCTAATATGGTAACTATGCAGGCGGCAATTTTTGCGGGCATGGGTTTAATGACTGCTATCAGTGGCATTATATCAGAGGACATGGAAAAGAAAAGTTTGCGTTTTCTGGCAATGGCAGGCGTAAAACCTATGTCATATTTGATTGGTGTTAGTGGCGTAATATTTTTAGTCAGCTTTTTTACATCTGCGGCGTTTGGTTTAATTGGTGGGTTTAGAGGGTTTGACTTTTGGATTTTTACGGCGGCGATGATGTCGGCTGTGGTAGCTTCAACTGTATTAGGCGCAACCTTCGGTATTCTTATGGGGAATCAACAAGCAGCTTCGGCGTTAATTTTCCCCATCGCAATCATTTTGGGCTTCGGCCCGATGATGGCGCAATTTAACGAAAATATAGCAAGATTTCTGCACGTTGCATACACACAACAACTCAATATTGTAGCAGACTACCTAACTCACGGCGGCGCAGGTACACCACTATTTCACTCATTTAGCATAATGTGGGCGAACATAGCAGTTCTCGGCATTTTGTTTGTGTTTGTGTTCAAGAAGAAGTGGTCGGTGTAAAACGTAGACAACAAATCTTCTTATGAAGCAATTCGGGTTTTGCTCAAAACATTACTCTAAGCACCCAAGTTCCTAATCACTTTTGGAATACTGAACGCCGTGTATATAACAACGCTCATTACCGCTCCGATAATAAATATCGTCGTAATCGATGCAAACGAGGCAATAAATGCGAATAGAAACTGCGCAAGCGGTATTGTTGCGGTGGCTGTTGCATTGAAAATGCCTGAAACACGGCTGACGAAGTCATCGTCTATAGATGCATAAAACGTAGTGCTGTAAACGACCATACTAACACCGTCAAATATGCCGAACACAAACATGATTCCCGTCAACAAAGCCATAATCATCATGTAGCCCAAAACTAAACTTGGCAGAAAAGCAATGGCGATGTAAACCATAGCAATGCCGGCACCGCTTACAAGGAATATGTGCACCGGTTTGAGAAATGACCTCACTTTCGGAGAAATCGCAGCCCCGAGACTTCTGCCTAAAGTAGATGCAATGTTGATAAACGACAGGGCAGCCGCACCTAAAAACAAATAGTCAGCGACATATATTGCTTGAAAAGACAAAATCGGTGTAATCGGTATGTTTATCGCCGCACCGAATAACGCAAGAAAGAGTACCGCTTTGTTAAGCTTAAAATACTTTAAGCCACCACTGAACGCAGAAAAATAGGATTTTACCGTAAGCCGCTCTCTATCCGTATTTTCTTCCGAATAAGGAATGGAAAGCACAGCTATTGCAGACAAAATAAATGCGGAAAAATCAACAACCAACGCTACCACAGGACTAATCGTTATTAGGACACCCGCTATCCCGAAGCCTATGAGTTCACTGATATTTCCCACTGATGAATCAAGGGCTATGCCCGTTGTGAATTTTTCTTTTGGCAAAATTTTCGGACGTAGTGATATACCTGCGGGAATGCGAAAGGATTCAAAGGTGGAGTTTGTAAATGCAAATATCATCAGTAAAGCAGGGGTCACAAGCTCTAAGTGAAACATCACGAGTAGTGTTAATATTACCGATGCACGCCCAAAATCGCAGATAGCCATTATTTGTTTTTTGTTCATCCGTTCAACGAGCACGGCGAAGAACGGCTGAAAAAGTATATTCGGCAGGAAATTTATTCCTAAAACAACAGCAATCCAAACAGGGCTTCCCGTAATCAGGAAAACAATCCACTGAAATGTTATAAAGCTGATAGAGTCACCGAATCTGTTTACAGTATTGGCAATAACAAGGCGCATAAAAGCCTTTTCAGATAGAAGTTTTTTAAACGATAATCGTTTTTTCTTTTCTTTCATCTTTAATGTCCTTTTTAATCATCATAGTTACGCCCGCCCCAACTGACGTGGTAAACTATCGTAACATTTCATAAGCAACTTAACAGTTTGCACGAATTTTTTTCAAATGGAATCATTAGAAAGACAAGGAAGCTGGTAACAGAGCAGACAAAAGCAACAAGACACAAAAACCGCCCCCGTCGTCTAATCAATATCATCCACAACACTCTCAGGTGGCACATCCAGCTTTTCCGGATTTCGTATCAAATCTTTGAAAACCTTAAACGCCTGTGAAAACATAAAGCCATCGCAAATGCGCTCATCCACCACCAGTTTATAGTCTATATATTTCCTAATCACTGTTGTGCCGTCTTCATTTAGTTCTCGAACTCTGCGCTTAGGCCCGATGGCTATAAATACAGGTAAATTGCCAAAATTGAACAGATGATGATAAATCGCGGGCAGACCTATTGAGCCAAGGTCCGTAATTATCACAGACCCATGAAATGGGCTCGCTTTTAAAAGTGCTTGCGGCACTTTTCCGATATAATCCAAAAACCTAATAAAACTTACAGCGGCTCTCAAAATTAACCTTGGTAATCGCAACAGTGCAGTAGCTGCGACATCGGTGCTTGAAACAGTTTCTTCGCTTTTAAGGCTTTCGATCTCACTTTTCAGCGCATTATAGACATCGGTGACCGTCACGTCTCTATCAAAGTTTAACTTTGCTGTAGTCTCCTCAGAATCGATGCGGAGCTGCTTTTTTATGACCATATTTACTTCAACATCGTGTCTGGCATAGATTCTTTGACCGCTGCAAAAGCGGTTAATCGCAGGATATGCCGCCACGGCTCTTATGTATGATGCAGTGAACAAATGCAACATACCCATACCCGGGAAGCCTTCTTTGCGCTTTTTTCGCAAATATTTCTCAACTTCAGTGATCTCTATGACATCGGAAAAATAGTTGCTGGAATCACTTCTCTCCTTCATTATATATGGCTTTAGAGCAGTATAAATGCAAATGGTGCGCAATCTCCTGCCCTCGCGCCTATCCCCTAATCTTCTTTTGCGTTTTTCGCTCATTACCCACCTCATGAAACTAATAAAATTCTCTAAATCATATTATCACTGACAGATGTGCTTGTCAAATTGCCTATGTTTGTGGTATATTATGTAGTAGCAATTTTCGTGAATTGAAATTAAAGGAATGGTCGTTTTTATGTCTGCTGAACATTTAAAGTACATTATTGCAGCTGAATATGAGGCAAATCAAGTCAAACTTTTGGTAGCTGAAAAGTCAAAAGAGTCTTTGAAACAGGCTCATGTTGACGGCGAAAAACTCGTATCTGCCGCAGTTGTACGAGCAAAAGCAGAAGTGGAAACGCTAAAAAAAGAAGCTGACCGCCGAGCTATGAAAGCGGCGGCAGAGCTTGCGAACTCGACGGCAAATCGACTTGCCACAATGCGGGCAAGAGCCGAAAAACGCGCTGATGTTATATCACAGCGTATATTTGAAAGGATAGTGAGCATATAATGAGCACTATTAGAAAACTCACAATTATTGTATCACATGCCGACATAGTAAACGTAATTTCTGAGCTTATGCATTTGTCGTGCTTTGAGCCGACCGAGCCGAATATTATGCTCGACCCTCCTGACCTCATGGAGCTTTTTAAACACGAGGAAATCGAGCTTGAAAACTATTCTGCAAATATGGACAGTATTATGGTTCTCGCAAGCCAATACACATACACCATCATTGGGTGGGTTCCGGTCCAAAATGAGCCTGAAGTAGTATCCATGCTATCAGGATTCACCTGCTCGTATGGCTTTGAAAACCCATCTCCCGAAGACGAAGCCCCCACACTTCTAAAATTCCCTAAAATGCTCGGCAAAATGAGAAGTGGCGGGCAAAGAGTATTTTCCCCACTCGCAAAAAGTGGTCAATTATAAAAGCAGTACCTATGAAAAACTCCGGCACTCCCACCTAACGAACTCGAAAGGAACGTATAAGTAAGTGCAAAGTTTTGACAAAATACTTGATTTTATTAAACATGAATCCGAGACTGAATGCAAAGAAATCGCACTTAATGCTACACGTGAGTGTGAGCGGGCTACTGCCGAGTATGCCCAAAAAGAAAAAGAGGCGTATACCAACCAAATAAACCAAGGTATAAAAGACATTGAGGAGCGAGTTGCAAAGCTATCTGATTTAGCGGCACAGCAAGCCCAAAAGATGGTTGACGCCACCACTCACGATATGCTCGACGAGGTTTTAGATCTGACATCACGAAAACTCTCTGCCCTACCAACACAAGAATACAATGATTTGCTCAAAAAGCTCGGAATTGAAGAGGGATGCAAGCCTGAATACTTGGTACACCAATACAGAGAAGAGCTCGCCCCCACTGTTATTTCTGCACTGTTTGATTAAAAATCCATATCTACAAAAAAAATACGCACCTCAAAGGCGAAATATTTCAGCCATATGAGGTGCATTTACTTTATTCATTTTACACTTATGATACCAAAACTTAAAAACCTTCCCTCAACCCTGTCCACGGATTTTTCTGTTTAGTATCGCCGCTGTGAGCCTTCCTTTTTCTTCAGGCAAGTTGTCGTAGATAAATTGAAAACCGTAGTCATATTTGCCAATTTTGGTGCGAGGATAGTTTGAGCGGCGTGCGAGTTTGGACGGTAAGAGAAAATTATCCTTGCCTGTCAGGCTGAACTCCAAAATATAGAACGGGTCATACTTTGAACCCAGGAGGTTGTTCGTGATAATGCATAGACCGCCTGAACTTAAATCGTATGAGATATCCGTAAACTCCGGTGGTGCGTCAGGTCTGGTAGCCGCCTTCGACGACATTCCGTAGACTGTGACATTCACACGTAGTTCGTCTCTGTCAAATTTGCGTCTTTCGCTTGACTCAACTTCTGAAAGTTGCTCTAAAACAACCTGAGCTCCACTGCCGGCTTTCGACTTTGCCACACCTATAAAGCTATGCACATTATAACCTTGCTCAAAGCTGATATTTAGTTGCGACCCCAAGTAAAGTCGCTCATAGTTCTCGTGGAGCCACGGACAAGACACCACCACAAGTCTTTCACTCTCAACATATCTAACCACAGCCTCATGCCCTTCACTGACTGCCCTATTATGAATTTCCTCGAAAATTAATAATTTCGTTCCTTTGGTAAGATGTGAGAGTTTCATAACAAAATTCAGTCCTTTCGCTATAACTCAGTTAAATTTTACGTAGAAACTAAAATAAATGCCCCGTGCCGTTGCGGCTGTCCGACCTCTAACGATTCATTCCACTCGCTGTGAGCAGAGCTGCGCATCCTGTCGTCTGCAATTAAGTTTGACAGATAATCGCCAAATCCGGCAAATACGATTAGATGATACCCATGGGCGACAGTTGAAATAAGAGCAAAATCTCCAATAGCTCTGGCTTCATCAAACAGCCACTCTTCAATTTCGGGAACAACTCTCATTGCGCTGAAAGTAGCACCATGATATTGAGACATTGCTATATTTTCATAAAACCCGGCAGGTGTTGTATCGTCGGAATGCTCCTCCATCAACTCAATGAGAGCATCCACGGTTGTCTCCCCTACTGTAAACAGCGCATAAACTTCTTGAGCGCGATTGCTCGCCTCTTCATTGGCAAGCTCCGCTGCTTCAATGTATTCGGGGTCATCCGTGCCTAAATCAAACAATGTTGAATCAATTGTCTCACGCAATATCAAAATCTGATTCATAGATACAGTTCTGTAGTCACCTGCATTGCGTGACACGAATAAAAAGATAACTCCGCCGTGGTCAGTGTGTAAAACAGTTGTGTCTCCGGCTTGTCTTTCGCTATCTAAGAGCCACTCTGATATGTCTGCATCGAGAAACTCTCCCCTTGACTCTCTGATTGTGGAAGCGGGGTCAGCAAAAATTTCATTGTACTCCTCTGCGGCAGCCAAGAAACTCTCTTCATCGGTTATGGAGCTTGCAATTTCATCAGCCCGCTCATGTGCATCGGCAAGAGCTTGCGCTACTGCGCCCTCTTCGTCAATCTCATCTTCAGATTCATCAAAAAAAGGAATCTCAGGTGAAATCGTCAAGCTTCTAAACGTGAAAACATCCAAAGTATCCGCATTCTCTGCATAATATTCATTGAGCTGAGCCTGTGTGAAGCTGAAAGAGTCTCTAATGTATGAGTTGAACAATTCCGCAGTTAATATAAATTCAAGCATCTCCCTATATATCTGTTCGTTGATGGAAAACCCGAATATTCTCTGCATATAGCTTTGTGTATTTGGGAATCCATGCATAGACGCTTCAAAACCAAGCATCATAATTTGACTTTCAATCATAGTGAGGTCGTCTTGCGAGAGCGTAAACCCATAGTCCATTGCCGCATTGTAGAGACTAATAGTACCTGCCATTCTATCAAATGCCATGCCCGTTATGAAGTCACTCCAAGTCTCACCGGTCTCTTCGTTAAAAATTTGAGCCGACAAAGACCTGTTTGGATCCGGCATTGGTATCATTCCCTGAAACTGTGTGGCAATATCTTGGAAAACAGTGTTGAAGAAAAACTCAAACTCTGCCGTTGTGAAATCTCTTCCATCAATGGTGACAACAGGCAGTGTCTGCCGAATAAAGTCGGAGTTCAGCACTATTGATGCAGCCAATACCAGTACGAACACAATACATATTATAATCGTCAGGGTTCTTCTTTTCTTCCTTGCTTTTTCTTCCTTTTGTGTCAGCGCTTGCTTTCGCGCCGCTTTATCGGGTTTTGCGTCAAACATTCCACTCATTTTATTCAATCCTTTTTGTGTATACTAAATTTATTTTTTATGTTTCCCCGCCTAAAACGCTGCTGAAACCCGCTTAAGCGAGCTGCGTTCTCTGCGATTTTACATACTTACGTCTCGCGTAAACGTGTTTCCCCGCCGTGCCGTGTAGACCCGTTTATAACCTGCACCTATGGGCAGGTGGGTCGCCTCCTTCTTGCTTCGCGCTTCCTTCTTCCAAGCCATGTCAAGCATGACCCGGGAGGCCTGCAATTCACAGGAAGAGTCCGGCATCCCTTATAAGAAATGTGGGTTTAAAAAGACCTATCACTAACAAAGCAGGGAAAATCTTTATGGAACAAATTATTCCTCTTCGTCGTCTAAAATGCGAATCATGAATTTTTCATAAAGCTCATCGAGCAGCTCTTCATCGTCAATGGTGTCTAAGACATCTTCCCCATCTTCGCTCACTACTCTGAGTATCGAAAGTCCGTAGTTCTCGTCGTCTTCGTCGATATCTGTTGGCAGTACCGCCATATAAAACACACCTTCATGCTCTATCGTATCCACATGTTCTAAAACAAAGTCATTACCTGACTCATCAGAAATTGTGATTAAATCACTCCCAAATTCATCGCTCATATCTCATACCCCACTATCCATGTTTGGAATTATACATTGAATAATACCGCAAAATATGATATAATGCAATATGTAATTTTTTAGTATGTTTGTAGAGAGAGGTTTGTATGGACTCTATTGTAGTAAAAAGATATACAAAAAAGGCTCTGCGCACTGGGTTTTGGCTCGCCAGTGACATCTTTTTTCTTGGATTAAAGATTGTTGGCACACTTGCACTCATAGCTGTTACAACAGCCGTAATCTTTGGTACATTTTTTATTTTATACGTCAGAAACGATTTAGCCACCGGGCTTGAAATAAATCCGACAGACTTCAGAATGGCAAGGTCCAGCACCATTGAGTATATCCACCCTGAAACGGGTGAACATAGAGAACTCGTTGTCATTCAAAGCCCTGAGTTTCGCAGATGGGTTGACTTCGAGGAATTTCCCCAACACCTCATTGATGCCGTTGTTGCAATTGAAGACCACCGTTTCTGGACACACAACGGAGTAGACTGGTATAGAACTGCCGGTGCGTTTTTAAACATGTTCCTCAGTATGCGGGATACTTTTGGCGGCTCAACAATTACTCAGCAACTCATTAAAAACATGACGCAAGAAGATGATGTAACCGTTCAACGTAAGCTCCAAGAAATCTTCAGAGCCGTAGAATTTGAACGCCAATTCAGCAAAGAAGAAATACTTGAGCTATACCTAAACTTCATCTATTTCGGTCACGGTACCTATGGCATCGGTGCCGCCGCACAATATTATTTTAACAAAGAAGTCTCTGAGCTCACCTTGCCCGAGGCCGCCGCAATCATCGGCATCACAAACAACCCTTCTCGCTTTAGCCCTTATGCAAATCGCCAAGCAAACAAAGACAGGCAAGAAATCATTCTGTTCAGAATGCATGAGCTTGGATATATAACCGAGCAAGAAATGCGTCAGGCAATTCGCGCTCCACTGCACTTCCAGCGCGGTGCCGACGACCAACGAGAGCAAGTCATCTACACTTGGTTTGAAGAAGCCGTCATGAGAGATGTCGTGTCTGCACTGGTCACAAATTTAGGTCTATCTGAACAAGTGGCAAGGCACTACCTGTTATCAGGCGGGCTGAGGATTGTGTCAACTTTCAACCCCGAAATGCAAGCCGCAGTCGATTATATCTATCAAAATCCTGAAAACCTTCCGGCTGTGACAGGCTCGCCGCAGGGCTTGCAGTCAAGTATAATTATAGCAGATCCGTTCACGGGCGAAATAAGGGCTCTTTCAGGCGGAGTTGGCAGAAAAGACCGCAACCTGCTGTTAAACCGCGCCACACAGACACGCAGACCGCCCGGCTCTGCAATAAAGCCCATCTCTGTATACGCACCCGCTTTAGACCGAAACTTGCTTGCTCCTGAGTCACTTTACCTCGACAGCCCCCATATTGAGCTAATGGGTACAACATGGCTACCCAGAAATGCAACCCGTACATATGCCGGTCAAGTTACCGTTAGAACTGCTCTGCGCCAATCAATTAATACCATCGCCGCAGTTGTGCTCGACCAAATCACTCCTCAGGCTTCGTTTAGATTTATGGAGGATATTTTGGGGTTTGACCTCCATTATGCAGATGAAGATTACGCACCTCTCGCCGCAGGCCAGCTCACATGGGGAGCTACCGTGCGTGAAATGGCATCTGCTTATACCATGTTTCCAAACGATGGAATCCGAGTTGAGCTTCGCACTTTTACAATGATTTATGACCACAATGGCAATGTTTTCCTCGACAACTCCTCACCAATTGAAATACCCGCAATAAGTGCGATATCTGCCTACTGGATGACAGATATGCTCGTTGATGCCGTAGTTGCCGGCACCGGCGGTAGTGCAATAATCGGCGGTGATATGCCTGTCTCCGGAAAAACAGGAACATCTACAGACAGTCAAGATAGATGGTTTGTTGGTTTTACACCCTACTATCTCGCCGCTGTGTGGACAGGATTTGACCAACCCGCAAGAATGCAATCGCAGGGCAATCCCGCCGCTCAGATTTTTAGAATGGTAATGCAACCAATTCACGAAAACCTTGAGCCCAGAGCCTTTAACAGACCGGACGATGTCACCCTTGGAAGCACAATTCTCAACCCTTGGGAGATGGACGAGGTCGAATACACTGTATTAGGCATTGATATGTTTGGCACCATATTGCATGAAAGTGTAGTTTTATCGACAGTGGGAGCCGAAGTCACTGAGTTTGCACCCTATATACCCGGCTTTAGAGTTGTGGGAGAACCCTTTGCCGCAATCCAAATTACGGCAGACCCTTCCCGTAACATTATAACATTTGTTTTCACTTTGGAACAACCTCCGGGCTGGGGTGATGATGGATCTGATGGAGGCGCCTATCATCCTTCACAGGAGCCGTGGGGAGGTTCGGGAGAACGTCCGGGAGGAGGAGTTTTATCGCCATCTCACCCGGGCAGCCACCCAGGTAGTCAACCGGGTAACCAACCAAACGACCCGCCATACGTTGAATCGCCGTGGACTCCACCGCAAAATGAACCACCACCGAGTAGTCCACCGGATGGTGCTCCATAGCAAAAGTTGAAAAGGTGCTGTAGCAACATGATAAAAGCTACAGCACTTTAATATTGCATCTAAACACAGGTGAACCGAATAAAATTTTATCGGTTCACCTGTGTTTAGTTTTATTAAGTTAAATTTTGGTTTACCCTATATGCCAAGATTAAAGAATGCACCAATACCGGGATAGTGTGCCGCATCGCCAAGTTCATCTTCGATTCTCAGAAGCTGATTATACTTTGCAACTCTATCACTGCGTGAGGGAGCACCTGTTTTGATTTGCCCTGCGTTGACAGCAACTGAGAGGTCTGCAATGGTTGTATCTTCTGTTTCACCACTACGGTGTGATACAACTGCTGTGTACCTCGCTCTGTTCGCCATACGGATAGAATCAAGAGTCTCTGTGAGTGTACCGATTTGATTTACTTTGATCAAAATTGAGTTGGCAACACCGAGGTCTATACCTTTTTTAAGTCTTTCGGTATTAGTAACAAACAGGTCGTCACCGACTATTTGAATCTTATCGCCGAGAGCCTCAGTCATCATTTTCCAGCCATCCCAATCATCTTCAGCCATGCCGTCCTCAATAGATATAATCGGATACTTGTCAACGAGCTTTACCCACATGTCAACCATCTCTTGACTTGTCATGATAGTTTTTCTCTTAGGCAGGTGATATTTGCCGTCTGCATCGTTAAACCAATCTGAAACAGCAGGGTCCATAGCGATTCTAATGTCATCATAAGGCTTGTATCCGGCTTTTTCGATAGCTTTCATAAGAGCAACAAGAGCATCTTCATCTGTGTCGAGGTCAGGGGCATAACCACCCTCATCGCCAACACCCGATGCAGGTACTACTTTCTTAAGTGCGTGGAAAATCTCTGCGCACATTTGTAGTCCTTGGCGGAAACTGGTGGCAGAGACAGGCATTACCATGAATTCTTGGAAGTCAACGCTGTTGTCAGCATGAGCACCACCGTTTAAAACGTTCATCATAGGAACAGGAAGAGTGTTTGCGGAGGCGCCGCCAACATACCTGTAAAGCGGCATTTTAAGAGCATTTGCGGAGGCAATAGCACAAGCTAAAGACACGCCCAAAATAGCGTTTGCGCCTAATTTTGCCTTATTAGGTGTGCCGTCAAGCTCTAAAAGAGCCTTATCAATGGCAACTTGATCCATAGCGTTCAGACCAAGCAGGGCATTTGAAATATCGCTGTTTACATTCTCTACAGCTTTCAGAACGCCTTTACCGAGATAACGGTCCTTGTCGCCATCACGAAGTTCGCAAGCTTCAAATTTACCTGTAGAAGCACCTGATGGAACCATAGCGCGTCCTTTGGTCATAGATCCTGAATCATCAGCCACTATAACCTCAGCCTCAACAGTTGGATTCCCCCTTGAATCCAAAACCTCTCTACCTACTACGTCAATAATCTCCAAATAGTCTTTCATTCGTTTTTCTCCAATTCTAAAATTTATTCTTTACAGCAGATGATGGGCTGTTTACGGAGTCTTTTTTTCGAGAACAGCGGTGTAGATCCCGATGGCTCGAAAAAAAGCGGAGTAAATTGCCTATCGTCTGCGGGAACCAACGGCATTAAAGAACCAACGACTTACCTGTCATGACATCAGGTTTTTTCAAACCTAAGATATCCAAAATAGTTGGGGTGATATCTGCTAAAATTCCGGGTTTTAATTTTAGCTCCATGCCTTCAATTATGAGTGGTACAGGGAATGTGCTATGTGCCGTGTGGGGACTTTTGCCGTCCTCTGCAAGCATGATTTCAGCATTGCCGTGGTCAGCTGTCACAAGCAAAACACCGCCGGTTTCAGCCACGGCATCTCTCACCTTCCCAACACAGGCATCAACAGTCTCAACAGCCGTAACAGCCGCATCATAAACCCCTGTATGCCCTACCATATCGCAGTTTGCAAAGTTTATAATAACCACATCAAACTTGCCGCTTAAAATTTCCCGAACCGCCGCATCTGCGACCTTCAAAGCCGACATAACGGGAATAAGGTCGTAAGTTGGAAACTCCTTCGGTGACGGAATCAAAATACGCTCCTCACCCTTAAACGGCTCCTCAACACCACCATTAAAAAAGAACGTGACGTGGGCATATTTTTCAGTTTCGGCAATACGGAGCTGAGTAAGCCCACTATCGCTGATAATCTCACCAAAAGTCTCCTTGGGAAAATCAGGCGGATACGCAACCTGCACACCTTGGATAGTCTCATCATATTGAGTCATGCAGACGTAGGTAAGCGGGAAATATCCGTTTTTTCTCTCAAAACCATCAAAGCTCCCGTCTACGAAAGCTCTTGTTATCTCTCTCGCCCTATCAGGACGGAAGTTGAAGAAAATGACCGAATCGTTCGCTTTAACCAAACCGTTTTTATCGCAGACAACAGGCTTAACAAACTCATCAAGCACCTTCGCATCATAAGACTTCTGCATGGCGGCAATAGGGTCAGATTCAAAAACACCCTCACCGAGAACCATAGCATTATACGCCTGACTGACACGCTCCCAGCGATTATCCCTATCCATAGCATAAAAACGCCCCATGACAGTAGCAATCTTACCCACGCCGATTTCCTTGCATTTAGCTACAAGAGCCTCGACGGAATCTTTACCGGAATCAGGTGGAACATCTCGCCCATCCATAAAGCAGTGGACAAAAACATCTTTAAGCCCCTTGCGCTTTGCCAGTTCTAAAAGTCCAAAAAGATGTGTAATGTGGCTGTGAACACCACCGGGAGATAAGAGCCCCATAAAATGAAGAGCACTCCCCTTTTCAAGTGCCGCATCACAGGCGGCAAGAAGAGCCGCATTTTCAAAAAACGTGCCCGACTCAATATCCTTAGTAATCTTGGGAAGGTCTTGATAAACAACACGCCCCGCACCAATATTGGTGTGCCCAACCTCACTATTGCCCATCTGCCCATCAGGCAGACCGACATCTTCACCCGAAGCGGATAAAGTAGTGTTGGGGCAAGTCTTAAACAGCCTATCCAAAACGGGAGTAGCCGCATTATAAACAGCATTACCCGCAGACGGCTCAGTCAATCCATAGCCGTCCATAATTATCATAGTTACAGGTCTCTTCGCCATAAACACCTCTATTATAATTTATAGTGCCACACGGACCCAGCAGATGATGGGCTGTTTACGGAGTCTTTTTTTCGAGAACATCGGTGTAGGTCCCGATGGCTCGAAAAAAAGCGGAGTAAATTGTCCATCGTCTGTGTGAACCGGCGGAAAAAACATTATTGATTCGCTGCGTTGACAATAACGGCGAAAGAATCAGGTTTCAAAGAAGCGCCGCCAATCAGCCCACCGTCGATATCAGGCTGAGCGAGAAGCTCTTTTGCGTTTTTGTCGTTCATGGAACCACCGTATTGAATGGTGACAGCGTCGGCAGTAGCCTTGTCATACAGACCTTCGATGACCTTACGGATTGCCTTGCAGACCTCTTGCGCATCTTCAGGAGTTGCGGTTTTGCCTGTACCAATCGCCCAGACAGGCTCATAAGCAATAATGGTGCGGCGCATATCCGATGCAGAAACCGAGAAAAGAGCCGCCTTAACTTGCATGGCAACCAGATCAAAAGTAATCCCTGTCTCACGCTCAGAGAGAGTCTCACCGACACAGACAATCGGAACAAGCGGGCTTTTAAGACAGGCAACGAGCTTTTCATTGACAGACTTATCAGTCTCACCAAAATACTGCCGTCTCTCGCTATGCCCGATTATGACATACTCAGTACCAACATCGGAAAGTTGCGCAGTAGAAACTTCACCCGTGTAAGCACCTGACTCAAACTGGCTCATATTCTGAGCACCAACACCAACATCTGAGCCTTTAAAAGCCTCAGCGGCGGCAGGAAGATTGACAAAAGGTGTGCAAATAACAACATCACACCATGACTTAAAACCGGAAATCAAAGAAGTAAGCCCTGATGCAAATGTCTCAACATCACTAGCGAGCATATTCATCTTCCAATTTCCGGCAATAACAGTTTTTCTAAGGTCTCTATTCATATGTGTCTATATCTCCTAAATTTTTTAGATTGTCCTATGTAGGGGCGACCGTCCCGGTCGCCCCCACGGAAAGCGGAACAAATTGCGTATCATCTGCGAGAATGCCGCCAAAGGCGGCACGAATAACGCAATATTACGCATCCAACAAGCAAGCAATACCCGGAAGAATCTTGCCTTCCATGAACTCTAATGAAGCACCGCCACCTGTGGAAATATGTGTGATTTTATCGGCAACACCGAATTTTCTCACGGCCGCGGCAGAGTCGCCACCGCCGATTATTGAAATGGCAGAAGAGTTCGCAACAGCTTCGGAGACAGCCTTTGTACCCTCTGCAAAGTTACTGAACTCAAACACACCCATCGGACCATTCCAGACAATAGTACCTGCTCCGGCTATTTCTTTTGTAAATTCAGCGATAGCCTTAGGACCGATATCCATAGCCATCATGCCATCCGGGATACTGTCGCTGTCAAAAGTCTTTGGTTCGACATCGTTTGAAAATTCAGCTCCTGCAACAGAATCTTCAGGAAGAAGGAGCTTAACACCACGCTCTTTCGCCTCTTGCTTACATTTTAAAACTGACTCAAACTCAGAATCCTCACAGAGCGAGTTGCCGATTTTACCACCCTCGGCTTTGAAGAAAGTATACGCCATGCCGCCACCGATGATGATGGCATCAGAAATTTTGAGAAGGTTTGTGATAACACCCAATTTATCCGAAACCTTAGCACCACCCAAAATTGCAACTAGAGGTCTTTTGGGGTCGGAAATAGCTCCTCCGATGTGGTCAAGCTCCTTTTTGAGCAAAAATCCCGAAACTGCGGGCAAGTAGTGCGAAACACCCTCGGTAGAGGCGTGCGCACGGTGAACACTGCCGAAAGCGTCAGAGACAAAAACATCAGCCATATCGGCAAGTTTTTTTGCAAACTCAGGGTCATTCTTCTCCTCTTCGGCATGGAAACGTGTGTTTTCAAGGAGCATTATCTCGCCGGGCTTTAGCTCTGCCGCGAGGGATTTTGCATCGTCACCGACAACATCTTTCGCCATCTTGACAGGCTTCGATAAATGCTTCGAAAGACTCTCGGCCACTTGTACCAGTGAAAATTCAGGTTTAAATTCACCCTTTGGTCTGCCAAAATGGGAACATGCTATAATAGCGGCATTCTTTTCAAGCAGATAATTTATAGTTGGAAGAGCGGCAATAATCCTTCCCTCGTCTCGAATCTTGCCTGTCTCTTTGTCGATTGGCACATTAAAGTCGCATCGAAGTAAAACCTTTTTACCCGACACATCAATGTCTGTGACCGACTTCTTATTATAACCTTTTGAACTAGCTGTACTCATATTTTCCTCCAAAATTTTTATAGTATAGTGAGTATTTACCCTTGAGCCTCTTCTTCTCCGGGTGCTTCACCTCCCGGAGGCGGCGTTTCACCCTCCGGAGGAGGTGCTCCCCCCGTGGGGTCTTGCGGTCCGACCGATGGAGAACCCGGTTCCGCTACATACCCTGTATCTTCCGGAACATGGGTGCCTATGTGGGTAACACGATCCTGCCGATTGTAGGTATCTCTGGCTACAAGTGTTCTGCTTATAAGTTCTCCGTCTGCATTGTAGAGCCTTTGGAAAGTCTCTACAACCTCGCCTCTCTGACCGGGAGTCCACAAAACTCTCTCACCGTAGGGCACTTCGTCACTTTCGCGCTCAAGTGTATAAAACTCAATTGTTCTGATTGGCACGGTCTCAACTTCTATAACATAATCATTAACTTGCGATCCAATGATTCTCACATTCATATATCTTCCGTCAACAATTGTTTCAATTTTAATCGGGAAATCAAACATGTTTCTGAATCTGAAATTCCTGTTGCCCCACACAATAGAGGCGTCTCTGCCATCAGGTAGATATGATATGGTCAAGCTGTGAGGTGTTCGCTCTGTAATCAGAATATCTTCCCCAAAAATGGCTGTTTGAAGCAAGGTTGCATAGATTGTAGAGGAAACTTGACAGATTCCGCCGCCTACAACATCAGTAAGCCTCCCGCCAATAAATCCACCCGCATCACGAAAACCGTTTGCACGAGTTCTCTGACCAACTATACTGTTAAACGAAAATTCCTCGCCCGGAAGAAGAATAGTCCCGTTGATTTTATTAGAAGCAAGAGTTATGTTATGCAGCCTGTTAGCATTACCGCCAATATTTGTAGTGAGTTCGCCCAAAGTATCTCGCAAAATCATATCGTCGATTTGCTCTTGAGTAAACTTAGGGTAGAGGTCTACAATTGGTATTACTATTTTTTCCCCATTTACTGCTGCGTCTAGTTTTTGCTCCGCCTCTTCTAAATCGAATGTTCTGCCGATAACACTTTCAGTACCACCCATAACCAGTGTTCGTTCAGAATCGTCATCGCCATTTTCAATGACCTCATACACAAATTCGGAAGAAATGGGTTCAACATGCACCTCCGCTAAAATTGAGGCAAGATTTATAACTTCTCCGGTACTTGCCGTAGGCATGTAATTAGCTGTCAAATGTGCATTTTCTTCTATCGCCCGTTGAAGAGTAAACATCATTAAATCAAATACATCACTTTCAACTGCATACTGAAAAGCACTGCCCTTGACAAATGTGATCTCTGAGCTGTTGATTTCCAGTTCGCTTTCGTGAATGGTACTGTTAAAAGCGTTAGTATATTCAGAAACTCTGGTTCGAATAATACTGTCATCAATGTGTGCAGAATTTAAATAATTAATCTCGGTAGGCTCAAGAAGTGCTTGGGCATAAGCAATTGATTTGTCGATTATCGATCCGCCTCTGCCAACACTAAAAGCAACAGTTGCAGCCTCTCTCGCATTCCGAGACAGACCCAGTTCAACAGCAGTTACGGAAAATTTAACGCCCTCCGGAAATACAATTGTAGCCGAAATATTATCTGCATTCGCTTCGTATCCATGGGCTATCAGCCTATCTGTTGCCTCCTGAAACGTAAGCCCCGACAAATCAAACCCTTCGACACTGACATTTGGGAATATTGTGTCAACATTGTTTACATAATAGCCAAAACCTGCTGCAACCCCTGCGGCGCACACCAGAAGAACCAGTAGAATAATTGAAGCTACTCTTACAAACTTTTTCGCCCCTGTAACGGGTTTTTTGGCAGGTTTCGCCGCCTTTGGAGTTTTGCCGGGCGGATTCTCCTGATGCATATGTCTGAGCGGCACAGCATCTGTATCATACGCATGTGCTGACGCATATACCCGAGCAGGCTCTCTGTTATCAGGCGCCCTATTTTCAGGTGCTCGATGCTCAGGCACACTGTGAGCAGGCTCGGCGCGACTTCCTGACCTGGGCGCACTCTGCCTTTTACCTTTGCTACTGCTACTTCCAAATATTTTCAAGGTTATCTCTCCTATTCACACTCTCTACAAGAGTTAGCAAAAAATACGGCTGACAATACTCTTTGTAACTATGCTTACTTCTTATTTTTATACGCACTATAAAAATTCGTTGCGTCCTATTAATCTTCTGCCGCCAAACAGTCCTGCCGCAACAGGGCGCTTGTCGAAAAGAGTCATTTGCGTTTCATCTCCCGTTGGGTCTTTTTGCCACGGCTTGCTTATTTGCGTTCTCTGCCTTGTTTGAGCTTCAAGTATTTCGCCGATTAGCGCATTTGAAACCATAAACCCCTTTGGGGTGAATCTCCAACGCCCATCTTTGAATGTCGCCCAGCCGCTCTCCTCGTATTTTTTAAGCAGTTCAAGCACTAAATCCATTTTCAGCCGATATATGTCATAATATTCTTCCTCAGATATTCCATGGACTGTCCTGAGCCTCAGCATGAGATATTCCCCTGCATTTTCAAAATCAGACATCTGCTCATCATGCTCAACAATTCTCTTGCCGGTCTTAACTTGCTCGATATATTGCTCGACATCTTCCGTAAAACTATATCTACATCGCTCAACATATGAGTGAGCCGCGGGACCAAAACCGATATAGTCGTCACCCAGCCAGTATTTGATATTATGCTTTGACTCAAAACCGCGCCGCGCGAAGTTTGAAATTTCATATTGTTTGTAGCCGTACCGCGCAAGTATATCTACGGCATAGAGGTACATGTCAGCTTGTATATCTTCATCAGGCAAAAAGGGTGAATCTTTATATTCGTATAATCCTGTGCCCTCTTCGATTTTAAGGTTATAGCATGATATATGCTCTGCTTTTAGTCCGGCTATGAGCTGTACGGTACGTTCCCAAGAGTCCTTTGTCTGAGAGGGTAAACCGTAAATCACATCGACACTGATGTTATTAAAACCCGCCGCTCTTGCATCTTTTACTGCCTCTTCGGCATCGGCGAAAGTATGTGTTCTTCCTAAATTCTTAAGTGCTTCATCATCTGCACTTTGAACGCCTATCGAAAGCCTGTTAAATCCTGCTTTTCTAAGTTTTGACAAATCTTCTTTCGATATACTGCCGGGGTTGATTTCTACAGTAATTTCTGAATCCAATAAAACATGTCCGCTCTTTTTAAGTATATTTAATATGGCAATCAGCCGCCCGGTGCCTAAATGGCTTGGAGTTCCTCCTCCAAAATATACTGTATCAATGAGGTATCCATCAAGTTGAGCAGAATATTCCTCGATGTGCTTAATGACAGCACCTTGATATGATTGTATTAATTCATCGCTACATGCACTCTCGGGTAATGAGTAAAAATTGCAGTAGGCACATTTACTTTTGCAAAACGGAACATGAACATATATTCCAACTTTATTATCCATGATTCTCCCAATACTATCGGAATTGTTAAATATACTTCCCCAACTCAGTATTATAGCAAAAATTTTATAAAAATACAATACAATTTGCGACATTATTTAATTTTTTTGCATAAACAACAGAGCCGACTGCAAAAATGCAATCGGCTCCGGTAAGTTAGCCAAAACAATGAAATTAACTATCGAGGTCTTGCGTTCCATGCCTCTTCAACTGCGTTTAGCATGTTTCTCGTGTAAGATGCGCTGGTGCTTCCGGTGGAGCGGCTGCCGGCGAACCACAGGCAAAAATGTCCGTTTACGCCGTTGTTACTGATTGTAGTGCCACCGTGAGGCATACCATTCATAGCCGCCGGGAATGTGCGTTCCCCTATTGTAACCCAGACCGGTCTTGCCGCCCATGACCACGTTCCGTTGCGTGTTCTGAGCATCGCATCTGTGTCTGCTTGTGTCGATGGTTCGACATCTGCGTGGACGCCCAGCGAAAAAGCTCGTATGTTAAACGATATACCTGTTCTAACATCAACAATTCTAATATCTCTCCCTGTTGGAATTATTCTTCTGGCTTCCGACCATTCAATGCGCTGAAACGAACCGCTCGAGCCAAGTAGCTCTGTAAAAATATATCCGGTATTTCCGCCGTGAGTAACTCGTGACCAACCATCAGCTCTGTTTTCCAAAACATTAACGGTTGTAGCAACGGAAAAAGTCGTTATCAAACTGTGGTCTGTTGATGGGCCTGTTCTGAATCTGGCTCCTGCACGTGCCGTCAAGTTTCCAACTGCCTGGCTCGGCGCTCCTGCCGCTGAAAGTAAGTCTGAGCGTATAAATCCGGTGGTGCCGCTGTGGTTGACCCTCGACCAGCCGTTTGAAAGATTCTCCACAACTTCAACACTTGTGTTTGGGGCAAGTAACGAAACCCTGCTGTAGCTTGTTGCCGCACCTGACCTCATATTTACAGAACCTGTTGTTCTCAGTGTTGTGGAAGCTGCCGAAGTTTGCGGGACAGTATCCGAAAGCAAATCCGAGCGTATATAGCCGTTAGTGCCGCTATGCGTGACTCTCGACCAGCCGCCCGACATGACCTGAGTGACCTGCACACTTGTGCCTCTTGGCAAAAGCCTCACAATATCATCCTGTGTGGACGGACCTGACCTCATATTGACATTTCCTGTTGTCAAGAGCGTCGTTGCTGCCGGTGCCGCTTGGCTCTGCCCTCCCTGTTCCGATGAGGGAGTTCCAAGTGTGGTGCCGGGCTCACTGCGTGTCAGAAAATCCGACCTGATAAATCCCGTTACACCATTTACACTTACTCTCGACCAATCCGCGGGATTATGTTCCGTAACTTCAACACTTGAGCCACTCGCTAAGCTGTCAACCACTTCCGCTCCCGTCGAAGGACCTGACCTCACATTAACTCCTGCGGTTGTCCTAAAAGTGCCGCCTGCAGCGAATCTCAGTAAGTCCGAGCGAATATATCCGGTTGTGCCGTTAAAAGTTACTCTCGACCAACCCGCCGGGTCGTGCAAAGAAACATCAACGTTTGTGCCTGAGTCAACTACGCCCACAATGTCACCGCCTGTTGACGGCTGAGACCTTACGTTGACTCTAAATGTAGTAACAAACGTACCTGCTGCGAGCGTTGTCGGCGCAAAGCTTGAAAAGATACTCACTACTAACAATACCACCGCAATTTTTGTTATACTTCTTAGTATTAGCTTTTTCACTAAGACACTCCTTCAGTTGCCAATAATAAAATATATGCGTAAATGACCTGTTTCTGCGTTTTTCGACCTTTTGTGCTGCTAGGATAACATAATAAATTTACAATGTCAATAGAAAATGTAAATAAATTGACACTTTTTGTAACTTTTCTAGATTTACATAAGTTCTCACAACAACTTGACACGCTTTGTAACCTGTGCTACCCTTAGAGTTAAGTGATTTGCTATAGGACAGGAGGTGCAAGCGACTTGAAAAAACGCAAACGCATATCTACCTACATTATAAGATATCTTTTTTCGACTTTGCTGACCGTATTGTTATTAGTTCAGCCAAACGCATTAGCTAACCAAACAGAATCTGCCACCCTAACTGAGGATAGCATTATAGCAACCGGAGCAATCGTTATCGACTTTGAATCAGGCGTTGAGCTATGGAGTTATAACCCCGATGCACGCCTAAATGCCGCAAGCATGAATAAAATGATGACTGTATATCTCGTGTATGAGGCAATTGAGCAGGGGTTAATTGCCCTCGACACAATTGTGCCTATAAGTCAAGCCGCAATAGATTTGTCGAGAAATCCTAACGAAACAAATGTACCGCTCACCACCCGCGGAAACTTCTATACAGTCGAGCGTCTGCTAAATGCCGTTATTGTTGTATCGGCAGGCGGAGCAACCTTGGCGCTCGCCGAGATGATTGGCGGCTCAAGGGCGGGTTTCCTTGAAATGATGAACGATAAAGCTACTGAGTGGGGTATTGATGCATATTTCCTAAGCCCGTCGGGCGGTCCGAGGGATTCATGGCTCACACCTCGCGCTATGGCGACACTCACAAGAAAGTCAATACAGCGTTTTCCGGAAATACTTGAAAGAACTGCGCTCACCGAGCTTAATTTTGATGGTTGGGTATATCCAAGCACCAACACTCTGCTCGGCGAGTTTCAAGGCATTGACGGCTTCAAGACAGGCACTAATAATACAGCAGGAGCATGTTTTGCGGGAACAGCCGAGCGTGACGGTGTCAGAATTATTACTGTCATACAAGGCTCAACATGGTCAAGGCGATTTCCCGACACAACTTTAATGCTCAATTATGGGTTTTATGCCGCAGAGGAACGAGCAGAAGAACTTGCCGAAGTCATAGCAAATTTGGGTCAAGAAGATGATTATGATGATCCAGACAGTATACTGATTGATCCAGTAGAGTACGATGACCCCGATACAGACGAACTGCAAAATTCGGAACAAGACCCTGATGAAATTATTGATGACGGAGCATCGGAAGAAAATTTACCGGAAACTTCGGACGAGCCGCCAACTTACGAACCCGAATCTTCGGAAATAACTGAAAATCCGTCAATTATCAGTGAGCATCCTCAGCCGCGATGGGTGCTGATACTCTCTATAACAGGCGGTTTTAGCGTACTCTGTGTGCTCTTTTACATATTTTATAGTAGGCGATACTTAAAAAAGCCTAAATAAATGTTTGTCTTTTTCGCAAAAAACTAGTATAATTATTCCCGCAAATAAATATATTATATATGGAGGAAATCATAATGGGTCTAAAAATCGGAATTACAGGGTTTGGCAGAATCGGAAGGTTGGTGTTCAGAGCCGCCGTTGAAAGGGGTATCGAAGTGCTCGCTATCAATGACGGTATGGAGCCTGAGTATATGGCATATATGCTCAAATACGACACACTGCACGGCAGGTTTAATCACGATGTCTCTTACACAGAAAACAGCTTGATAGTTGACGGCAAGTCTATCGTTACATATTCCAGCTTTGACGCTGACACTATTCCATGGACTAAATGGGGCGTAGAATACCTCATCGACGCAACAGGCGTTTTCACAAAAAAAGACAAAGCAGAGCTTCATCTGAAAGCAGGAGTCAAAAAAGTTGTCATCACTTCTCCGACAACCGATATTCCAATGTTCGTAATGGGTGTAAACCATGATAAATATGAAAGCTCAATGCAACTTATTTCAAACGCATCTTGCACCACAAACTGTCTCGCACCGCTCGCAAAAGTCCTCAACGACAAGTGGGGCATCGAATCAGGTCTTATGACAACAGTTCACGCTACAACTGCTACACAAAAAACAGTTGACGGAATCTCTAAAAAAGACTGGCGCGGCGGCAGAGCGGCATCAGGCAATATTATCCCCTCTTCCACAGGTGCAGCAAAAGCAGTCGGCGTAGTTATCCCCGAACTCAACGGCAAACTGACAGGTATGTCAATGCGTGTACCCACACTCAACGTATCAGTGGTTGACCTTACAGTAAACCTCAAAAAAGCGGCGAAATACGACGAAATCTGTGCTGAAATGAAACGCGCATCAGAAAACGAACTCAAAGGCATTCTCGCCTACACAGACGAAGCCGTAGTATCCTCAGACTTCAACGGCGACCCGCACACATCTATCTTTGATGCAACCGCAGGAATCCAACTAAACGACACATTCGTAAAAGTGCTTGCATGGTACGACAATGAGTGGGCATACTCACACAAAGTTCTCGACCTTGCAGAGCATGCATACAACGTAGACAATAAATAATATTATTGTTGGGGCGGCGATTTCCGCCGCCCCAATCTTTGCCGACGGCTCAAATACCTATCCATATCCATCTCGTCTTTAATTTCGAGGTCACGTTCGCCTGCAAGCGACTCCCAGTGATGTGTAAGCTCGTGTGTCAGCACATCTTTTAAATGCTTACGATACCTCTCCCTTGGAGCATTGCCGTAAACAGCGCAGAGCGAGCCATAGTACAAAACGATGTACCTACCCATCTGGTCACGACGGTACTCGCCGAGAGTATAGAGCCTACCGTCAGGGTCTTTACTGCTTCTCTTGGTTTCATCGAGCAAACCGACCCCACCGTTTAGATCCTTAAAAATCTCAGCAGGCAGTTCTTCCGCAATTTCATCTAACATAATATTCATTTCATCAATAGTAATCAAGTCAACACGTCCTTGTATATTTTAGGAGGATTTACATATGCGTAAAACAAAAATAGTAGCAACACTCGGTCCGTCAACGGATAACCCTGAAGTACTCGAAGAACTCATAAATGTCGGTCTCGATGTGGCAAGATTCAACTTCTCTCACGGCAGTCATGAAGAGCAAAAAACAAGACTCGAACTTCTTAGAAAAGTAGTAGAAAAAACTGGAAAAACCGTAGCATTTCTTGCAGATACAAAAGGTCCTGAAGTCAGGTTGGGTAAGTTTGATGGTGGAAAAGCAGAGCTTGCAGCCGATACCACTTTCACACTCACAACCGACGACATAGTCGGAGATAACACACGAGCCTCTGTCTCCTACCCCGATCTTCCGAGCCAAGTGATAAAGGGCACTCGCATCTTGCTTGATGATGGACTCATAGAGCTCGTAACTGAGTCTGTCCAAAGCACAAATATCGTCACCAGAGTTGTAAACGGCGGGAATGTCTCCGACAGAAAAAGTGTCAATGTTCCATCCGTCAATCTCAATATACCATATATCAGTGCAAAAGACCGCTCCGATTTGCGATTTTTTGTCGAGAATAATTATGATATAATTGCGGCTTCTTTTGTGCGAAGCGCTGACGACATTAGACAAATGCGCGATGAACTGCGCAGAATAGACACTGTAGTCGGCAGTAAAATAAAAATAATAGCAAAAATTGAAAACTCCGAAGGACTCGCCAATATAGATTCAATACTACCTGTATGCGACGGAATTATGGTTGCCCGCGGTGACTTGGGTGTTGAAATCGAATTTGAAGAGCTTCCGATAATTCAAAAAGACCTCATAAGCAGAACGCTCGGACAAGGCAAGCCGGTCATAACAGCAACTCAAATGCTTGAATCTATGATAAATAACCCCAGACCAACACGCGCCGAAACTTCAGACGTGGCAAACGCAATCTACGACGGCACAAGCGCAGTAATGCTATCCGGCGAAACCGCTGTCGGCAAGAACCCTATCGAAGCACTTTCCGTAATGGCAAATATCGCAGAGCGCATTGAAAAATCAATAGATTATCACAAAAGATTCAGAAAAGGTGAGTTTGCAAGCGAAGCATCACTTACAAATGCAATCTCGCACGCCACCGTGACAACAGCTCACGACCTTAATGCGGCGGCTATTCTGACAGTTTCACTATCGGGAAACACGGCACAAAACGTGGCAAAGTTTCGTCCATCATGCCCGATTATCGCCTGCACTCCCGACCCCGTGGTAAGAAGGCAACTGAAACTAAATTGGGGCATCACTCCACTGCTCACCGAGGAAGAGACAGAAACAACGGCTCTGTTTAACCACGCAGTAGAGGCCGCAATGGATGCAAAACTCATAAACGAAGGTGAACTGGTGGTGCTCACAGCAGGTGTTCCCGTGGGGCACTCAGGTACCACAAACCTCCTGAAAGTTCACGTAGTCGGCGAAAAGATACTTGTATAGGTGGTGCAGTGCAGTTTAATTATTCCGCTTCTGCAATCAGCTTAAACGTCACAGTAAACACCATGCCGCCTTGTACTCGCTTTCGTGCCTCGACTTTACCGCCGAGCCTGCGAACGGTATCACGGACGATAGCAAGACCTAATCCACTGCCGCCCGCCTCGCGTGAACGAGCTTTATCAACACGATAAAATCTGTCGAAAATATGGGGCAAATCTTCCTCCGGAACACCCATTCCCCTATCTTTGACTTCAAAAACAACTTGTTTATTATCCGAAATACTCAGCCTGACGAAAACACTTCCGTCGGGCTGATTATATTTTATTGCGTTTTCAGTCAAATTGAAAATTATCTGATGTGCCGAGTCGTCCGTTGCCAGAATAAAGCAACCTTCCGAAGCTTCATAAGCCAGACTTATGCCGCGACTGTGCGCCAAAGGTCTGAGCATACGAAGTGTACCCTCAACAGATTCTTTCATGTCTACACGCGTAAGCTGAAACGGTGCATCACTATCGAGCTTTGTCAGAGACATAAGCTCCCCTGTCATGCGTGTGAGTCTCTCTGCTTCAGTGCCAATATCTCCGATAAATTCTTGAACCGTCTCTTTGTCAATATCTTGATTTTGCAAAATGCTGTCTGCAAGCAACCTGATAGCGGCAAGAGGTGTACGAAGTTCATGCGAGGCGTCTGCGACAAATCTTCGTCTCATCTCGTCAGTCTCTCTGAGTCTGTCGGTGAGACTGTTAAATTCATCACCCAACACAGCCAGTTCATCTCGGCCGCTCATTGCAATCATGTAGGTGTACTCACCCTCGCGAACAGTCTTAACAGCATTCATAATACTGCCGACACGCCGCATAACAGACAGGCTTATAAGTGAAACGAGCACTATTGAAAAAGATGCAACAATTACTGAGATGTTCCGAATAGTGTCTTGCATTTCCAATAGCAACGACCCTTGGTTTGCGTCCTCTTCGTGAAAGTAGACAGCGCCGATAGGTACACCGCGGCTAAAAAACGGAACAATAGCGGTGCTTGAAAAAATTCCGTCGAAAAAAAGCGAAAAGAATACATCGTACCCGTCAAGAGCCTGGTCGATAAGCTCCATAGGAAAACCGTCGAGAGTTGCTCTTTGCCACGGGTCGTAAAGTACATCTCTCGCTGAATTTATAACTACAATATTCGTTCCGCCCGCAATTTCGAGTTGCGAAACAATTGTCTCTATCCACTCCACTTCTTCAAAAGTAAGTTCATCAAACGCTTCATTAATTTGAGCCGCAATTAGAGTGGCTTGATGTTCTAAGAAAATCTGTTTAGTGGAAAATATCATATTGCGCGATGCAAACAGAAAGTACGTATTCATGAGCACAAGAACCACAGCAACAACGGCAAAACATGTCAATGCGATTTTAGTGCGAATACTGCTAAAAAAATTCAGTTTTCTAACTGTCGGCTTTATTTTTTGAGCCCTACTAGCCTCTGATATAGTAGCCTACCCCCCACTTTGTCATGACATATTCCGGCGCGGCGGGGTTTTCTTCGAGTTTCTCACGCAAGCGGCGGATATGCACATCAACAGTCCTGATATCACCTTGATATTCGTAGCCCCAAACAATATTAAGCAAAGATTCTCTGCTGTAAACTCTCCCGGGGTTCTTCGCCAAAAGCTCAAATACGTCAAACTCTTTAACTGTCAGCTCAACAGGTGTTTCATTTTTAAGTGCAATGCGCCTCTCGGTGTCAATGCGGATATGCCCGACACTGATAATAGATTCTGTTGCACTGCTGACAAGCGCACTGCGCCTCAGTAAAGCTCTTATTCTCGCTTTCAGCTCTAAGATGTTAAATGGTTTAGTGATATAGTCGTCAGCTCCATACTCAAAGCCGATTATCTTGTCCATGTCCTCACTTTTTGCTGTAAGCATTATTATGGGAATAGTCGAAAATTCACGAATTCTCATACATGCCTCATGTCCATCGAGCTCAGGCATCATAACATCAAGGACAATCAAATCATATTTGCCACTTCTTGCAAGCTCAACAGCTTCCATACCGTCATATGCCGCATCTACTTGATATCCTTCGTTTTCAAGGTTAAATTTTATTCCCTTAACAAGCAACTTTTCGTCGTCTACAACTAAAATCTTCATTCAATTGACCTTCCATTTCTTACTTAAATTAGCATCAGCACCGCTATCCAACGGTGATTAATTCACGTATGGCATCAAATCTTCGCTCTCCAATGCCTGAGACTTTCATAATATCTTCAATGCTGCGATACTCACCGTTTTGTTGCCGATATTCGACTATCCGAGATGCGATAGTGTTCCCTATCCCCGGCAAATCTGTAAGCTCGGTTTGTGATGCAAAGTTGATATTTATTTTGCCCTCACTGCCTCGCGGCATTTCCACAGGACGTTCACTTTGCGACTGCGAGCTCGGCGTCTGTGTCTCCTGTACTTTCGTGTCTTGCGCCGTCTCCCTTATATCCACATTCTCTGCATTTTGCTGTGGTGAATCAAGCGTATCACCGACTTCAAACTCCACTTGAACCTGTAATCCATGTGTTTCACCACCGTCCGCTACGACAGACACGAGGTTCACAGAGCTCACATTTCGTCCTACGAAAAATCCCCCCATGAAACAAATAAATGCCAGTGTCAATCCAATAAAAACAAATTCTATGCGCCTTAATCTCATGATAATGCCCCCGATCGATTCCAAAGTGTTAATTTTCTACGCGGGGGCAATTCGGGTGTAGACTTTTCTACATTTTCCGTGGCTCCCAATATATTATACCATACGGCAGACAAAAAAACTATATTAAATCAAATTATAGTTTTCATTGCTTTTTTTACGTTGCAGTTCACAGGGTAGCAGATAATGGGTAGTTTGCACTGGTTTTTCGGGAGAACAGCGGTGTAGATCCCGATGGCTCCCGAAAAATCAGGGTAAATTGCCCA
>WQSX01000032.1 GCA_009787625.1 Oscillospiraceae bacterium | reverse complement strand
AATTGAAGGAAATATGAAAGCGTTTAGACGCGCTGTATCGGAGGTGAACGGACTATGAATGCCGGTAAAGGTGTAAAACTCCAACCTTGGAAAGAAATGTCGCATGGTACTCACGTATTTGAGCCCGGTAATGCCGTGAACTTCAAAACCGGAGACTGGAGAAGCGAAATCCCTATTTTTGTTAAAGAAAACTGTAAACAATGTATGCTATGCTTCCCTGTATGCCCGGATTCCGCAATAGTTTTAAACGACAAAGGTGAAGTAACAGGTTTTGACCTCGACTTCTGCAAAGGTTGCCTATGTTGTATGGCCGTTTGCAATTTTAAAGCTATTGAAAAGGAGGGTGCTTAAATGCCAATGAGAGATAAAATGGGCGGTAACGAAGCCATTTCTGTAGCAATGAAGCAAATTAACCCTGATGTTGTTGCTGCATATCCTATCACGCCCTCAACCGANGTTCCTATGTTTTTCTCAACTTATGTCGCCAACGGAGAAGTTCAAACACAGTTTGTTCCCGTTGAATCAGAGCACAGTGCAATGAGCGCATGTATCGGAGCACAAGCAGCAGGCGGCAGAAGTATGACAGCCACCAGCGCACAAGGTCTTGCCCTTATGTGGGAAATGCTGTACATCGCATCATCATACAGACTCCCGATTTCACTCGCTGTTGTAAACCGCGCACTGTCAGGCCCAATCAACATCCACTGCGACCATTCAGACTCAATGGGCGCAAGAGATAGCGGCTGGCTGCAAATTTACAGTGAAGATTGTCAAGAAGCATATGATAACTTCCTGCAAGGTGTCAGAATTGGTGAGCACCCTGATATTATGCTCCCCGTTATGACATGTTTCGACGGATTTATCACATCTCACAAAGTCGAAAACATTGAGCTTTTGACAAATGAAGAAGTCCAAAAGTTTGTTGGAAAGTATAAACCTCCATACAACCTCATGGACAAAGACAACCCCATGTCAATGGGTCCACTGTCTCTCCCCTTCTACTACTTTGAACAAAAGCGTCAACAAGCTGAAGTAATGTACACAGCAATCCCGAAAATCCTCGAAGTTGCAAAAGACTTCGAAAAAGCAACAGGCCGCAAGTATGGCTTGTTCGAAGAGTATAAAATGGAAGATGCCGAAGCTGCAATCGTCGTTTTAAACTCTACAGCAGGAACAGCAAAAGATGTCGTAGACGAACTTAGAGCTCAAGGCAAAAAAGTTGGACTTCTGAAAATCCGTGTCTACAGACCATTCCCGATTGAACAACTCAACAAAGCATTATCAAAATGCAAAGCTGTTGCAGTTATGGATAGAGCCGACTCACTAAACGGCGCAGGCGGCCCTGTATTCACAGATCTCACATCCGGTATGTTCGGACGCGTGGATGGCGTTAAAGTTATTAACTACATCTATGGTCTTGGCGGTCGTGATGTTAAGACTGATGACATCAAAGTTGTATATGATGAACTGCTTAAAATAGCAAAAACAGGCAAAGTTGATTCAGTCTTTAATTATCTAGGCATAAGGGAGGATTAAGCAATGAGTTATAATTTAAAAGAGTGGTCAAAAAGACCCGAACGCCTTACCGGCGGTCATAGATTATGTGCCGGATGCGGCGCGACTCCCGTTATGCGCACTCTGATGAGAGCAGTCAAGCCGGAAGATTTCGCTGTAGTTTCTTGTGCTACAAGCTGTCTTGAAGTTTCAACATTCTTGTATCCGTACACAGCATGGAAAGATTCTTTCATCCACAGTGCATTCGAAAATGTCGCAGCTACAATTTCAGGCATTGAAGCTACATATGTAGCAAAAAAACGCAAAGGCGAAGATGTGCCTAACACCAAGTTTATAGCTATTGCCGGTGACGGCGGTACATATGACATTGGTTTACAAGCACTTTCAGGAGCACTGGAACGTAACCACGATATGGTTTATGTCTGCTACGACAACGGTGCATACATGAACACAGGTATCCAACGCTCCAGCTCAACGCCATCATATGCGGCAACTTCAACTACTCCTGTAGGTTCAGAAGTTCCCGGTAAAATTCACCCTAAAAAGGATTTGACCAGAATCGTTATGGGCCACAACATTCCTTATGTAGCACAAACATTGCCGCTCGGTAACTTTAAAGACCTCGGCGAAAAGTGCGAAAAGGCTCTCTACTGTGAAGGTTCTGCATTCCTCAACATCCTAGCTCCATGCCCACGCGGTTGGAGATACGAAACTCACAGGCTCATGGAAATGGCTAAACTAGCTGTTGAAACTTGTGTATGGCCGCTCTTTGAAGTAGTTGAAGGCAAACTAACACTCAACTACACACCGAAGAACAAACTTCCGGTTGTAGAGTACCTCAAACTACAAGGACGCTTCAGCCACATGTTTGCTAAAGGCAACGAGCACTTGATTGAAGAATATCAAGCAGAAGTTGACAGAGATTGGGAATTAGTGCAAAATCTCAATGAGATGAAAGCGTAACAATCAAAGCATACTTAAAAAACCAAAGGTTCAACTTGAGCCTTTGGTTTTTTGCCATAGTTTTATATAAAAGTAGTTGACATTGATTGCACAAAAGTATATAACCTGTATATACGTTAAAATATAAAATTGGAGGACTGACTATTATTATGAATTTTAAAACACCACTTGTAACGCATATGTACACAGCAGACCCTTCTGCACATGTTTTTGAAGGGAAAATCTACATCTACCCCTCGCATGACATTGAAAATAAGGGACTTGACGATGACAAAGGCGGGCATTTTGCTATGGAGGACTACCATGTTCTCTCCATGGAGCATATTGGCGCACCGGTTGTTGACCATGGTGTAGCACTGCATGTAAAAGATGTACCGTGGGCTTCTAAGCAAATGTGGGCGCCTGATGCGACATACAAAAACGGCAAATATTACCTCATATTCCCTGCCAAGGATAAGGACGGCATTTTTAGGATTGGCATAGCTGTCGGCGATAGACCTGAGGGGCCTTTTAAAGCTGAGGACAATTATATTCCGGGCAGCTATAGCATCGACCCTGCTGTTTTTGTCGATGACGACGACCGAGCATACATGTATTTTGGTGGGCTTTGGGGCGGGCAGCTCGAAAAATGGCAAACAGGTGAGTATGTCGAAGGTGACCCTAAGATGGCCCCCGGCGACGACGGCCCACAGGATAACGAGCCCGGCCTTGGTGTTATGTTCGCCGAGATGAGTGATGACATGCTCACTTTTAAAGATAAGCCGCGTGAACTTAAAATTTTAGACGAAAACGGCAAACCTATCACCGCCGGAGATAGGGACAGGTGGTTTTTTGAAGCACCTTGGGTTCATAAATTTAACGGTAAATACTATCTCTCATACTCTACAGGTCCCACACATTTTCTCTGCTATGCCGAGGGAGACAGCCCCGCAGGACCATTCACCTATAAAGGAAAGATTTTGGAGCCTGTTGTGGGTTGGACTACACATCAGTCCATTGTGGAATTTGAGGGTGAGTGGTATTTGTTCTACCACGACAGCAAGCTTTCAGGTGGACAGACTCATTTGCGCACGGCTATGTACACCAAACTCGATATCGCCGAGGACGGCACAATAGCTACAATTCAACCTTATGAGTAGGGATATCTTGTCCAATTACCTCTAAATTTTCTCATTTTTTCGACTTTATTTGCGATTATATTTGTGATTTTCCTTGACTTGTCACTGTTTTTCTGCTATACTTTTTCCACAGCAAATTTCGTGACTTATTAGTCACACCCCCATTTTCTTACTCCCCCTCATTTTTATGAGAAACTCGGCACTTCTTGTGTCGAGTTTCTCATTTGCAGTCTATGCGTTCTCTTTGGGTTAGTGCTTCTTCTACTAATGTTTCTATATCCAAATTCATTTCTGCAACTTCCACTTCATCTAATTTTGGTTTCGTTTTGGGGCGTTTGGGCGTGAACACTGTGCAGCAATCCTCGAAAGGAAGTATGGAAGTTTCAAATGTGCCTATTTCTCTTGCCATGTCTACTATGTCTCTTTTGTCAAATGCTATCAAAGGTCGAAAAACAGGTATGTTTACGCATTGCTCGCTCACTGCCAGTGCCTCAGCGGTTTGGCTTGCAACTTGCCCTAAGTTGTCGCCTGTTACCAATGCTGTACAGCCGTTGTCTCTTGCCAAGCGCTCTGCAATCCTCATCATGAAGCGGCGCATTATGACAGTTATCAGACCTTCCGGGCATTTTTCTCTGATTTCTTCTGAGATTTTTGTGAAAGGAACGAGCTCTATTTTTAGTTTGCCGCAGTATCTTGTCAGCTCTTTTGCCAGTGTTATTACTTTTTCTTTAGCTTTTACAGAGGTGTATGGAAAAGAGTAGAAATGTATCGGGATTAGTTGTACGCCGCGTTTTGCTATCATATATGATGCAACAGGACTGTCTATTCCGCCTGAGAGCAGTGTCACCATGCGTCCGCCGGAACCTACCGGCAGCCCGCCCGCTCCTCTGGTGGCAGGGCCGTGGACATATGCGGCAAGTTCTCTGATTTCTACATTTATTAAAAGTTCGGGATTATGCATGTCGGGCTTTAGGTGTGGAAATTTGTTGTGTATTTCGCCGCCTACATATTGCGAAAGCTCGATTGAGCTCATGGGAAATTGTTTGTCGGCTCGTTTTGATTCGACTTTGAATGTCTTGGCTGCATTTATTTCGTCGCCGAGATAATTTATTACCGTCTCTACTATTTTTTCCTTATCCTTTTCACAGCCCGCCGCACGCATCACCGAAAATGCTCCGAACACGGTTTTTGCTGCTTGCAGTGCCGCCTCCATGTCTAGCTCTTCCAGAGGCTCTGCGTAAATTGTGGATTGGAGTGCATAGATGTTGAATTTACCGAGCTCTCCGAGCCTGCGTTTTATGTTGTCTATGAGTTTATTTTCAAATTCTCGCCTGTTAAGCCCTTTTAGGATTATTTCGCCTTGCTTTAGTAGTATTATGTCGTTCAAAGGTCTGCTTTCCTCTCCGGTTTTTTATTTTATTGAAGATATTTGCCGATATTGTATTGCTTCCGCTAAGTGCGCCGGGGCTATTTCTTCCATTTCGGCTAAGTCTGCTATTGTACGTGCCACTCGCAGGACTTTGTCGTATGAGCGTGCTGTCATTGAAAGTTTCGTAAATGCATCTTTCATCAGTTTATCACACTCCACTGTCAAATTGCAATATTTTGCTATCTGTTTTGCTCCGATAAAAGTGTTACATCTAATCTCACTGCCCGCATATCTTTGCAGTTGTACCTTTCGTGCTTTGTTTACTCGTTTTCGTACTGTTTCTGAGCTTTCACACTGCGCTCTGCCGCTGAGTTTTTCATATTCCAAGGCACGAGTCTCGATATACATGTCAAGCCTGTCGAGAAGCGGGCCACTGAGTTTTTGATGATACCTCAGAACTGCGCTTTTGGAGCATATGCATTTCCTTGCCGAATGCCCGTACCACCCGCATTTGCAGGGATTCATTGCACACACGAGCATCAACCTGCAAGGAAATGTTACGGTCTGCAGAGCTCTTGAAATCGTCACTTGTCCATCTTCAAGCGGTTGCCTGAGAGATTCAAGCGCATCCCTTGTAAATTCAGGCATTTCGTCGAGAAACAGCACTCCGTTATGCGCCAGTGATATTTCACCCGGTTTTGGATTTGAGGTGCCTCCCGCCAACGCCGCCTTTGATACACTGTGGTGTGGTGAACGAAAAGGACGGTTTGCCATTATTGGGTTATCACGATTTGTTCGTCCTGCGACTGAGTGTATTTCCGTGGTTTCAAGCATCTCCCCATATGTCATATCGGGAAGTATAGTAGGCAGCCTTTTTGCCAGCATACTCTTCCCTGCTCCGGGCGGCCCTGTGAGCAATATGTTATGCCCTCCTGCAGCCGCTACTTCCAGTGCTCGCTTGACGTTTTCCTGCCCTTTTACTTCTGCAAAGTCAAGTATCGCATCGTGTTTCACTATCGGTTCACGCGGAGTTACCGGTGTAATCTTGGTTGCTCCGGTTAAATGCCCAAGCAATTGGCGCACATGCTTTACGGGATAAATTCTGACCTGAGTTGCATATGCGGCTTCGGTCGCATTATCCTCCGGCACATAAATCTCTGTGATTCCGACACGCCCTGCCGCAAGCGCCATTGGAAGTGCTCCTGATATTGGTCTCAGTTCACCCGTAAGCGATACCTCTCCGATAAATGCCGCAGTCTTCGGCAACGGCTCTATTAAATCCGAGCAACTTAGGACTCCTAACAATACCGGCAAGTCATACACTGTTCCCGCCTTTTTCTTATCTGCCGGAGCAAGATTCACAGTCAGCCTGCTCACCGGAAACTTTAGACCGCATGTCTTAATTGCCGCTCTAACCCGTTCTCTGGCTTCTTTCACGGCTGCATCAGGCAGTCCTACAATCTCAAATCCCGGCAACCCACCCGATAAATAACTCTCCACCGAGACCTCATACCCACTAATTCCACCTAACCCCATTGATCTGACAATTGATACCATTATAATGACCATTCCTTTCGAAAATCTTCAGCCACAAAAAGACTCATTAAAGGAATTGTCATTTTGTGCATCATTTGCGGTTCCCCAACGGGGGAGCAAATCGCACATTCCCCCGTTAGTTTGAATTCTTTCAAACTGAACCATTCCTTTTGAAAATCCTCAAACCATGAACTTGAAAAATGACTTGACAAGGGGCTCAAGGGTGTGATAACATGCAAGCAAGTGAATGGTCTTTTTTGTTGGGGGCCGTTCCTCGTGTTCTAAAGTAAATTAGGAAGAACGCCGCGCCAATTTAGGGTGTGGCGTTAATCCTTGTTACGGGATATATACACCACCAGATAGACTACATACGCAATTAACATAAGTAAAGCAATTGTTTCTGTTAGCGTCATAGTTCCTCCTTTCAGAGGAACAACCCAACCACCCTCATGCTTGCGAGAGGAGCATATCACAATCAAAAAAACATTGCAACCACACGGAAAAACCCCGAATCTGCGATTATCGCATTTCGGGGCTTTTTATGTAGAATATTAAAACTTTGGGGACCATTTTTCTACAAGATTTTCTACATTTGAGGGTGTTTATTAAATTTTTATGAATGTAAAAATGCCGCAATATTTGTGCCGTTATTTAAAGTTCAGAGTATCGTTTACCAGTTTATTGCTTTTTTGTCTTGCTGGCTCTCTGTAAGTGCTTCGTCCATAAGTTTAAGCATTTCCAGTGCGCTACGAAAATGTTGCTTTTGATTTCGCTCTATCCAGTGAATTTGACCTTGCCACGTGGCGTTTTGCATAAACTTAACAGATATCTCAAATGTTCCTACACCATTTGTTTTTTCTCTTTCGTCTTCAATTTTCAGAACTTCATTTATCATTGCTTTTACCATTCCTTTTATAAAAATGCTATTTGATATATTAACATTAAATTGTCACATATTTATCGCATTTTTCAGTTATTCGCTTCTCAGTGCTTCTACAGGGGCCTTTCTTGCTGCTGCCGATGCCGGTAATAGACCTGCTACATATGTTAAGAACATGCTTATTGCGACCAGTACAAATGGAATTCCTACGGGCATTACTACCAGGTTTTGTATATCAAGTTGCTCTGCTATTATCATGTTTGCCACAATGCTTATCAGCAGTGTTGCTAAGACACCTATTACGCCTGCTACGAAACCTATAATTAAAGTTTCTGCGTTAAATACCAGTCTGATGTTGCCTTTGCTGGCTCCTACGGCTCGCAAAATTCCAATTTCTTTTTTTCTCTCAAGCACAGAGATAAATGTTATAACCCCAATCATTATCGACGATACTATGAGTGCCACCGAGACGAAAGCTATCAGTGCATAGCTTACGATGTCTATGATTTCCGTGATTGTTGCCATCATCATACCTACAAAGTCAGTGAAGTGGACTATCAGTTCATAATATCCCAATGCTTCCATTCTTAGGTTGTAATTTTCCAATATATCCAGGACTTCTTGCTTATCGTCGAAACTTCTTGGATAAATCAGAATCTGTGTCGGAACATTCGGGTCTGCCCACCCCAGTCTTCTTAGATTTTGCTCAAATGACGTGGTTCTTGGGTTCATCATAGCCATCATTAAATCCAAAATCTCTTCTTCGCCAATTTCGATTTGGAACGCATCTGTCAGTGCTTCAGCGTCAAAACCTTCCATGGATTCTTCCATTTGCTCGGAAAACCCTTCAAACGCCTCTGTAATATTTTCTTCAATCTGCCCGAAGATTTCTTCCATGGCTGACTGCATTTCTGTTGATATGGTGGTTATCATGCTCTCCATGGCATACGTAATTGCTGTTTCAATCTGTGCCTGCATCTCCGCCATCATCAGGTTCATTGCCATTCCAATCATACCCATGATTTGGTCTATTATCGAAGCAATTATGGGAGCCATGATGCTTGCAATCATTTCTCCTATAAAGTTTTGGATTATTACATTTATCTGCGCTTGAAGTGCCGCCACATCTATTTGTAAACCTGCCATAATTTCGGCAACCACTTCAGGGCTTGATATGTATTCTCCGAATGCCGTCAAAAGAGCTGGGATTAGTATATCCGGATCCGGCGCAGGGAAAAACAGTTCCGGGTTTTCCTGCATAAACGCCATCATGAAACGCACCATAATCGGTTGCAGTACACTTATGAAGTCTTGTTGATCGATTTCTATGACTCCGGCTATCGCTGTTGCCAGTCCTGTCATGTCAATCTGCGAGAGGTCAAGTGGTGGCATGGCTATTCCACCCATTCCACCTCCGGGCCCACCGCCCATCATATCACCCATGTCAAAGCCACCGCCGGGTCCGCCGCCCATCATACCACCGGGTCCGCCTGCTCCGCCCATGTCTCCTAAAAGGTTACCCAGATCAAAATCTCCAAAATCCATATCCCCAAAGTTGAGGGCACTCATGTCTATGTTATCAAAGTTAAAATCTAATTCACTGATATCAAATGCGCCGAGTGCATCGTCAAAGCCCATTGCTTCGGCGAAAACATCTTCATCTATGGAGATTATCCTGGAAAAGTCAAACTCTGTTTCCGGATTTTCCGCTTCATGCTCAAACGTGTTGCCCGTTAGAACGTTGACATACGGGTTTGCAAGTTGATAATTCACAATCGGCATTCTGTCCGCCTCCGCCATTAGGTGGTAAATCAGAGCGGGGGAGTAATTAACTCCTGCTGCAAGTACAGTCATTGTGGCATCTTGTTTTGGTCTCACTATGCCGACAATATTTAGTTCCATACTACTTTCGACGAGGTTTTCCATAAATGCGGTGTCACCTGAGCGGTCTACCCATACATTGAATATTTCGTCATATTGAAATGCTTCTGCCGGATTCACAACTCTAAACGATACTGCCATAAGCCGCTCATATGTGAAGTCGCCATCACTCGGTGTTATTTCCACTTCCATATCTGTTCCGCCCATTACGGATTCAAGCATGGCGCGCATTTCACTGCGTTCTCGTATTCCGAGGGAAAACAGGGCAAAATCTGTAATTCTGCTCGTACTGCTCACAACAAGCACTGCTTCGTCATATCTCTGAGGCCAGGTTCCTGTGAGTATTTCGTATTGGTCAATAAACAGCGAGTCGTCATTTGGCAGCTCGCTGAAAACATTCATTGTCGGCATAAATCCGAGTCCGCCGTCAGGTGCGGGCATTCCACCGCCGCCGCCACCCATGAGGTCTGCGAATATTTCATCGGGGTGTACTCGCTGCGGCCCGTCTGATGTGTCGGAAAGGAATATCTGTGGGGTTATGTCAAACATGTAGTGGATTGTGTTGACATGCTGATTGAGTATTTCTTCGTTTTCGACAAAATATGCTTTTAATGCGCCGAGGTCGTTGTTGTTGGCATGGGCGAACACTGTTTCCATTATGTTCATTTCACGAACTGTGTCCGGCGGACGCTCGGCTGGTCCGCCTCCGTGCCCTGCGGGACCTGTTCCGCCATCGTCGCCGACAAAAAATGCTGAAAGGTCAAAGCCTTGGTCTTGTATGACAAGAGGATATATGCTCAGGGTTTCTTCCTCAATGTTTCGTATGTATAAGTTAATTCCGTTCGAAAATGCAAGAATTGTAGCTATTCCAATTATGCCGATTGAGCCTGCAAATGCTGTCGTCAGAGTACGGCCTTTTTTTGTCATGAGGTTGCTGAACGAGAGCATTATCGCTGTTAGAAATGACATGCTCGCTTTTCGTGTCTGCCGACCCTTTCGAAGCTGCTCGGCATTATAGTCGAGCGGGTTTGTGTCTGATTTCACTCTTCCGTCGGCTAGGCTGACTATTCTTGTGGCATATTGCTCGGCAAGCTCGTTGTTGTGTGTCACCATTATTACGAGCCTGTTTTTTGCTATTTTTGTGAGCAGTTCCATGACATGCAGGCTTGTTGTAGAGTCCAGTGCGCCTGTGGGTTCGTCTGCCAAGAGGATTTCGGGGTCGTTTATCAGGGCGCGTGCTATGGCAACGCGTTGCATTTGCCCACCGCTGAGTTGCCCGGGCTTTTTACGCATGTGGTCTTCGAGTCCAACTTCGGTTAACGCCTCTTGTGCTTTTTTTCGGCGCTCGCTTTTGGAAACCCCACTTAGTGTGAGTGCCAGTTCTACATTTGCAAGCACTGTTTGGTGCGGTATTAGGTTGTAACTCTGGAATACAAAACCTATACGGTTATTTCTGTAGGTATCCCAGTCGCTTGCTTTGTAACTGCTCGTTGAAATCCCGTCGATTTCCAGATCTCCGTCGTCGTATTGATCCAGTCCTCCGATTATGTTCAGCATCGTGGTTTTTCCTGAGCCTGACGGACCTAAAATTGCCGCAAATTCGTTATCGCGGAACGCCAACGACACGCCGTCCAACGCATTTTGCGTGAATCCGGCGGTAGTGTATGATTTCCTTATATTTTTCAGGCGTAGCATTCTTGTCTATCCAATCTCATATTTTTGCACTATTTTATCACAATAATGTGAATATTATATGAACAGAATGGATTTTATTGCTTTGGAACCACCTGAAATGAGCAATTTGTTCCGCTTTTTTGCTGTAGGGGCGACCGCTTACATCACACTACAATGTATGACAACGCCCATTAAATATACATTCACGGAAGCCTTGACTACTTAACACCATCTCAATTCGAGAAACAATATGCACTCAAAGAAATGTCGTAGTCATCTAAGCTGTTCGAGAAAATTTTGTCCAAAAAAGGTCGACTATACCCATGTAGCTGTATAATATTTGTGTAGAGTAGTAGAGCAAATGTAGTTACTCTACTGCTTATCAATATCTATTCAACTTTCACCGGGAAGTGTTACTTTGACATTCCCTGCATCGCCATTTAGCGTAAGCAATGATGTACATCTATTAATAATACGCTCGTCATGCGTGATAATTATAATTATTTTATCCTTCTTTATCTGATTCAAATAGTCTATTAATCGTTTGCTACTTACTGAATCTAAGGCAGATGTTGGTTCATCAAAAATCATTATCGGTGTATCTCTATACAACACTTTCAGAATAGAAATTTTCTGCTTTTCACCACCTGATGTATTGTTGCTTTTTTCGCTGACAACATAGTTTATAGTTTTTGTGTCGATAAACTCTTTCATATCAAGAATTTCACTGTATTTTTCAAGCCTATAATAGTCCAACTCACCATCATCATCATCAAAAATTAAATTATATCGTATAGTGCCATTTATTAAACTAGGCTCTTGTTCAGCAAAGGATATTAAATTTCTGCGGACTGACACCATATCAATATCTCTGATGTTGATATTATCGTAAGCTATACCACCGTTTGTTTCATCAATGTACAACCCCAAAATCAAGTTTATGAGGGTACTCTTGCCGCTGCCATTATGTCCAACAACTCCATAAATGCCACCTTTAGACAACACTGTCGTCAACCCTTTTATCACATTATGCTCTCCATAGCCAAAGCAAATATTGTCAGTTGATATACTGGTAATGTCATTAAGATTTAGGACTCCGCAACTCTCTTGTTTTTTACCTAGCAACTCTGTAATACGGTTGTGTGCAACAAGTGCATTTTGATATACAGCACTCACATTATAAAAGTAACGGCTTGAAGATAAAATCATATTAAAGTAGCTGAAAAACATTGTAAACATACCAACTGTAAAGTTGTTGTTAAAGATTTGAACTCCACCGATTGCAAAAAGTGCAATCTGTGCAAGTGTTAGTACTATACTGTCAGAGCTAGTAAATAAGTGAGTTAATCTTTGCTTCTTTATCGCTGAATCCCTCACCCCAATAAATGTTTTATCAAGTCTCCCAAGAATTACATTCTGTATAGACTCTATTTTTATTTTTTTTGTTAACGAAAATTGCTCATAGAGGCTTGCAAAATAGGCACTTTGCTTTTCTTTGTAAATAAAGTCCATCTTATACAAAGGTTTTTTGAATGCGAAGTACATAGCAAAGTACAAAAACAAAAAAACGAGAAGAGCTAATCCAATTATCCAATTTAGAGCAACAAGAATTGCAAATGGCACAATTAGTAACAGAACATAAATAGTTGAATCTCGAAGAACATTTATGCAAAACATCATTATTTCTCTCGAGTCATTATTTACTTTTTGTGTCAAATAAGCAGTATCTTGATTGTTAATAAATGAAACCGATAAGTTTTGAACGTGCTTTATCACATCGCGGTTTAGTTCAAACACCACGGATGTCTGTAATTTAATATACAGCTGCGAAGCGGCATAGTTAATTACTATGCTAACTATATTTATTATCCCGAATATTATGCTAAACCGCACGATCACGTCAAATTCAGTGCCATAAATTAAACTATCTAAAAAACGACCAGTTATATAAGGTGAAGCAATCCCCGCAAATGCACCCGACATAGTTAGTATAAAGTATAAAATAAGCACCCTCTTATGTGAGAACATATAACTCTTACAAAATTTTAGTATTGTCAAAACCTTCACCCCCCTCACTTATGAAGCTTGATGATATCTCTTATAGCAAGATGCACTCTGGTGTGCTGTCAATTACAGTTTCATCAATATTGAAATACTTGATTATATCCTTATCAATCGAACTTTTTAGCCATTCACTCCGCGGTAAACAGTTGAATAGCTCCATCGAAATGCACTTTATAGTTAGCTCTCTTTTGCCGAAAGAAGCATTTAACATCCTAATGTAAATGCTTCTGATAAATTTGTTTATCTCAAGTTCACTTTTTGCTTTATACTGGTGCCTGTCCGCGCTCTTTTTTATAAGCCTTGCACTAAGGTTATCTAAATGCCTTTTCGCTTCCATATGAACTTCGGCAGGCCACTTTGCAAATGTAGATGCGGAGGAATCATAATTGCACCACTCTAATAATTTAGCCTCTTGAAGAGCAAGAGACAAGGCATCATCAAAACAACTATCTATTGCTATACCTGAGGATGTTATTTTATCATCACTACTCAACACCACAATGATAGTATAATAATTTGATAGTTCATTGCATAGAAAAATGTCTACGTTAGGACTAATAAACTTAAAATTATTAACTAAATCTGAATATTTAGATAGCTCCAAAACTGAGCCTTTCTTGCCGTACCACAACCCCAACAATTCATTTTTTTCTAACAACTCAAGCACAGCTTTCTTTATTACCGCGTGAGATCTATGCCCCGAAGCCGTACCTGTGGTGTCTGAATGCCCAAACTGGCTGTTGAATCCATAAGTAAAATCTATTTTGTTCAACTTGCAAACGGTTTTATCTATAAAATTAATAACATCACACTCCTCTTTCTTCCTAAGACCCATTAATGCACGCTCGGAATGTTCATTAAATGTTTTTACAACCAACATTCGTTTTGACTTGTCGATAGAAGTAGCATCTGATGGCGTAGCCATATTATCCCGCTTAATGCTGTCAAGAAAAGCATAAAACATCATATAATCACCAATAAAACTACCACGCAAAATATTATAGTTTCTTTTATCTGCAAATATCACAATTCATACCCCATAAAAATGTTTTTGATTAATAATTGTTTTCTTACACTAATGCCAACAGCATGTGTAAATAGTTGCGTGTTAAAGTAAGTATCAATGATGGGAATGTTTCTTGCAAGGCATTCTTCGTTGATTGCATGAGTTAATTCACCTACCTGAATAATTCCGCTTATATATGCTTCTGAGTGATAAGCAAGTATACTTCTTTCGATATTCAAAAATAAACTCAGAGAAACTTGAACATCATTGACATGCGCTATCCTTAATAATTTGTCACAACATATGTCTGCATATTTCAGTAAAAGCCTATTGTCAAAATCAAATGAATAAAATCCTGCGTCTATACCATCACTTTGATCTCGATATACCGTCATTATTGGAAGTGTCGTTATGGTTTTAAAAGTATTAAAAGTTTTACGAAGTAACTTGTAAAGCATGCCGAACGAGCCATATAGTTCAGAGAGTTGATGTTTTCTTTGAAAAACCTCAACTCTTAATGAACTATTACCTGTTTTCTCTAGCCACGCAATATTCGCTTTTCTAACATCGCCCACATCGAGCATAGCTTGATCTTTAACAGTTATACTTGACTGATGAAATTTTAGTATTCTATTAACATCAGCTTCCGATATACTCATCATTGGAAACTCATCATAAAAATCACTCATAACAGTCACACATCTCAAAATGATACGAATAATCTGAATTTTCGTAACTTGATTCCAACGAAAACTCATGTACTATGTTCACAAAACTGTTTATATTATTAGGTGATGTTATCTGGTTAAGCAGCTCATTCATTACCCCCAACAAGCGCAGTGGGTTTAGAATGCACTCAATTTTAAAGTTTGTCTCATGCAAGTATAAAATATCAATTAGTGTCTGGAAATTCACAGACCCGTGCGACTTGCTCGCTCCGCGTAATTGTGCCTCAATTACATAAAAAAAACATTTTGGACAAGGATTATACCATTTTTTTTTATGGAAGTTCGACATGTAAATACTATGATTATAGTAGAAAATAACCTTAACAGCACACCCTATTTTTCGTATTGTTTCTACGGTTTTTTCGTATATGCGGAGTTCTAACGGATTGAAAAATAAAATAACCAAACTATCTTCGTGAAAGTCACGAAAATCAAACTTGCCGTCCTCGAAACTATCAAATCGAACATTTTCTAAGGAGCCTTTCGCTAAGAACTCAAATATCTCTATGAACATTTGAGAGTTGCTGTATACAATAATATCTGTAAAGTTGAAAGTTGGCTTTATTTCTTCAAAAATAACTTTATTTGTTAATAAAAATTGCACAGCGTGCTCTGCGTTGTTTGGGAAATGTTCCCCTATGCTTAATTGCGAATTTATTATAGTTCTATCCTCTTGCAACTCTCTGAGGAACTTGATCATACTTTGCTTTTTTAGGTGAATGGTGACCTCATTATTTTGCAATAATGCACCGTCGTTTAAATCAAATAGTAAAAATGGTTTTACCTTATACATTTGAATCAGACCTTTCAATAATATGCGATGTCGAACCAACTCTCTAGGTTTATGTTTTTACTAAACCAGCAGTCCATCATATACTTCAAAAACCACTTCTGCTTGACTTGCTATGTCGCTTGAGTGCGTCACAATCACAATGGTTTTACCCATCTTGTGAATATCTGAAATACATTTCATAACTTCTTGCTCTGTCTCTGAATCTAAATTCCCTGTTGGCTCATCCATCAGTAGGATTTCGGGATCATTTGCCAGTGCTCTTGCTATCGCAATCCTCTGTAACTGCCCACCTGAGAGTTCTGAAGGCTTAGAATTAAGTTTATCAGATAGACCAACTAATTTTATAAGCTCAATTGCTCGTTTGCGAGAAGACTTGCGGTTCGCTTTTGTAAAAATCATAGCCGTTTCAATGTTTTCAATTGCTGTCAAGCTCTCCAGAAGATTGAAAAATTGAAATACAAACCCAATCTTCTCTGCTCTCACCTCGGAGAGTTTGCTGTCGCTGAGATTTGAAATATCAGTACCGTCTATCGACACGCACCCCTTCGTTGGTGTATCTAAACCTCCGATAAGCTGTAGCAGCGTGCTTTTTCCATGCCCTGAAGGTCCGACTATACAACTAAACGAGCCTTTGGGGATTTTTATGTCAACCCCCCGCAGTGCATAGGTTTTGTTCTTGTTCCCATAAGTTTTTTCTAAACCTTCGGTTTGTATGCTCCACTCAGACATTTCTAATCGCCTCCATCGGAGTTAATTTTGATGCTCTCCAAGCGGGATATAATCCGGATACGCTTGAAAGTAAAAAAGACAAACCCAAAACAGTGAGCAGCAGCGAAGTTGAGAAAACTACTGCTGTGTCAGGACTGCCCAAGACCGCGACAAATTCATTTTGCTCTATGAGCGGAGCGGCGATCCTCGAAATTGCAAAGCCAATTACGAACCCTAAACTTCCGCCAATCAAACCATATAGTCCCGATTCTAATATAAACATCCAAAAAATCGTCCCTCGCTTGCTACCCATTGCTCTAAGTATGCCTATTTCGCGGCGACGTTCATAAATTGCCGTCATCATAGTATTTATTATGCCAAATGCGGCGGCAATCAGGGCGACTGTGGCGATTAGTTGCAGCGTCACATTCAGAGAACCCAAGATTAGCAAAACCGAAGATAAAAGTTCCTCGTTTGTCGATACAGACAAGTTGGCAATATCCATAATCGCTGCTATGTATCGCTCGGCATTTGTCACGTCATCAAGTGTGACAACGATAAACGACACATAGTCACCTGTTCCGAAAATATCTTGAACTATGTCAAGTGGCATGAATACCGAAATATCATCGTTGCTACCTGTGGCTTCTAAAATTGCTGTTATTGGGAACTCCTGCCCCCGAAACATCAGTGTTTCACCGATTTCAAGTTCAAATCTCTGTGCAGTGAGATAACCTACTACTGCGGAGTGCATCGTATCATCTGCAAAAAATGTCCCTGAGCTCATCACCCATTCTCTGTGTGCTTTCATTTCATGGGGCAAAATACCCACTAAAGTTAAAGGTGTTTCGTCTATAGATGCGCCAAGTGTCAAATACGGAATTGCGGCAGTTATGCCGTCTATTCTTGCGATTTCACCGACAATTTCCCGAGGGATAGATTCCGGCAAAATATCACCTGTTAAGACGGAAAGATTGATGAAAGGGCAATCAACCCTTGACATGACGATTAAATTTGCTCCGAAAGCATCAGCTTGATGAGTCACTTCCGAGCGTAAGTTGTCACCCATCGAAAGCAGAGCAACAAATGATGCCATGCCGATTGTTATGCCTAAAAGTGTAAAAATAAATCGGCTTTTGCGGCGTTTCATGTTTTTTACGGCGAGATATAGCACCCGCATATGATTCACCCCACAATTTCAAAGCGAATAGCTCTGAGCATAAATAAACTTGGGTCACAACAGTCTTGTATAAGCTGACCAATGATACTAATCTCATCCCCCACTTGTGGAAATACTTGGTTGCCGCGAAAATCAATTTTCATAACGGCTGACTCGCCTTCATTCTGAATGTAGAAAAATTGAGAACTGACATCAGACACATATCCCACAAAAGTTATATCATTTTGACTTTGTACAAAATAGTCAGCGTTACTCAATACTTCATCAATTGAAGTTCCGCCATGATTTACTTCTACTTCAGTCTCATTTTCGTATGTATCGTAAACTTTACTAGTTTGTGCCACACTAAGTTCAGTTGCTATCGGCGGTTGCTCTTGCTCGACTATATTTTCAGCACAGGCTACTAGGATAATACTGATGAGTAAAGAAACTGCCAAGACAATAATTTTTTTCATTTTAATGACCATTCCTTTCTTCTACCACGACTTATCAGACAAGCCGTTTGGCTATCATTTAGAGAGATAACGCAAAGAGGGTTTCAAGTATTAGTTGCAGGGATATTCTATCGCAATGGATTGATATAGCTACGCAATTTCCTCTTGGTATGCTGCTCCACCACTGGGTGGACGCCGACAGCCACATGTGCAACGTGGGCAACAGAAAGGTACAGCAACAGCCGATACGCCAAAGTCGAAATCTTCTAACTCGCTTTGTGGTAGCCCCAATATGGGTTCAGAATGTTTACCAATTGTCAACATAATAATTACTCCTTTAATTTGTGATTTTTTGTATACTATACTTAAAATGCCCTCTTTGCGATTACCACTGAGATATTTGAAAAGTAAATTTTTTCTACTTGTGTAGGGATTGTTTCATTGACATTCACACTGTTGATGAATTAATCACTCACTAATCTAACGCCACTCTATTGCGATAGAACACGCTCATTCTATCACGGTAGAATGAGCGTGTCAATAGTTATTTCACAACTTTATTAAAATGGTATGTTTCGTACATTGTAGGTACTTTTGCAGCATTTATAGCACTATGTAATAGACATCTCTCAACAATGTACAACACACCCAACCCATTGAAATCATGGGGCTAACCTACAAACAATACATCGCCTTTAATGGAAAAAGGCGATGTATTGTTTGTTCAAGCAACTTTATGACTTTGAACCCAAATATGATTATATCACAAAAAACACTACAAAGTAAAAAGAAGGCGCAGTCTTAAAAAACAAGTATGTTTAGCTGAAATATGGTGTTGACAGAGCCATTCTAGTTTGGTAGAATAAATGTGTTGTCTAATTTTACTTTGTTTTCGACTTCTTGGAGGTGTGCTGTGGCAATAAAATTATTTGATGCCGAACTCAAGGTCATGGATATTTTATGGAGTGAAGGTGCGACCACCGCAAAGCGTTTGGCTGAGATTCTCGGAGAAAGGGTAGGGTGGAGTAAAACAACCACCTACACAGTCATAAAGAAATGTATTGATAAGGGCGCAATTAAGCGTGAAAATCCTAACTTTATCTGTCACTCACTTGTAACTTTTGACGGAGCGAGAGAGTATGAAACAACCGAACTAATAAACAAGATGTATGATGGTGCGGCAGACCAACTTGTAGCATCAATACTTGAACAGGGAAGATTATCAAAAGGCGAAATCGAGCGATTAAAGCAGAAGATAACCGAAATGGAAAACCCAGGAAAGGCATAGCATATGAGTGTTTTGCAAATGAGCTTTTCGGCATCTGTCCTCATATTAGCAGTAATGTTAGTACGAACGCTAGTTTTTCGTAGGCTACCTAAGAAATTTCTCATGGTGTTTTGGGGAATGGTGCTTTTGCGTCTTTTGATTTCGTTTTATGTACCCATCGGATATTTAGGCGCAAGCTCAGATTCTTTGCACTCTCCATCTAGTGAATATGAGGTGCACAGCTCTATCGGCGAAAATACTAACATCACATCTGATGAAACTTATTATTTAGGAGTAGAAGCCATAGCTTCCTTTTTGATAGTCCCTGAATTTGTGCGCACATTGAGTGCCATGGTATCAAATATTCTGAGCGATGCAGTGCGTCGCCCTCTTTTTTTCGTCATATGGAACTTTGGAGTGGTTGCCCTTGCGTTGATATTTCTTATAACGCATTTTCGTCGCCGAAAAGAGTATAAAGCATCACTTCCTATACGACACAGCTTTATCTGCAAGTGGCTCAATGAACAGAACATAAAAAGAAATGTTCAAGTCCGAATTTCAGACAGAGTTAACGCACCGTTAACTTATGGTGTGTGGAAACCTATAATACTGTTACCGAAGAATACCGACTTTAATGATGAAACAAAACTCATGCACATACTCACACATGAGATTACACATATAAAGCGGTTTGATGTTTTAATAAAATGGCTACTCGTTATAGCCCTTTGTGTGCATTGGTTTAATCCTTTGGTGTGGGTGATGTATATGTTGGCAAACCGAGATATTGAATTTTCCTGTGATGAATCAGTGGTGCGAACTTTCGGCATAGGCGCAAAATCAACCTATGCGCTAAATCTGATAGGTCTTGAGGAAAATAAATGTATAAATCCGACTTTAGCTGCAAGTTTTGCCAGAAAACCTCTTGAGAAGCGCATAATTGCGATTATGAATATTAAAAAAGCATCTGCTTTCGGTGTTGTGCTTGCAGTTTTTCTGATATTGGGTATCGGTGTGATCATGGTAGTCACTTCTGTATATAACGGCGCATCGAATTACTATGAAATGATTACAATTAATTATGCGTATGAACAAGATGATGACATAGCCACAACTATTTATGAATACGAGGATAATTTTGAAATAATCATTTCTAATAAACAGTACGATGGCATGAATGAGTTAAGTAGTAGTAGCAGCATAACAACAACTACAGTTTTTTGTTGTTATGCGCCACGAAATACAACTTTTTTTGTGCCAAATAATTGCAACTACATGCAAGCGCTATACGATGGCTTTTGTTGCGGATATGCATATTAAGAACGAAAAATTGCTGTAGGTGTTGTTACCTCGGTCGCCCGCTCTTGCCGTTTGCACCATGTAACCGCTGCTTCGCAAAGCGACTACACAAACTGCTCATTCCGGGCTACCTTGGGTGTATCACTTTTAACCCAACGCTTTGCCGAGGTGTGCCATGAAGTCTTGTGCGTTTGTTATTATGCTTTTGGCTGACAGACTGCCGCGGTCGGCGAGTTTGTTTGCCGCAAATTCTGAGATATCTACTGTGTAGAAGTATATCGGGCGTGCTGTGTTTTCGTCCGTGAAGCGGAACATTGGAGATATGTTTCCTGCGGCTATTGTGTGCAGAACGCTTGCCATTGAGATTACGGTTGTGGCTTTTTTTAGCTCCGCTCTCATTGCCTCTTGACCTTCATATGCATCGCCATATACTCCGGGCAGTGGTCCATCGTCTCGCACTGAGCCAACAAATACCATGGGGATTTTCTTTTTAACACATGCAACTATTATGCCGTTATCCAGTTTTTCTTCTTCTATAAATTTTTCTATTGAGCCGTGTAGTCTCGCTCTGTTTATTGTGTCTATGTGATTGTAGTGACCATTGTGTACCGACTCTTGTGTGTAGATATCTTGTCCCAAAGCTGTTTTTCTGTAGGCACCTTCCAAATCGTGTGTGGCGAGAGCATTGCCCGCTAAGAGCGAGTGTACATAGCCGTTTTCGATTAGTTTGCTAAATGCGTTGCGGGAGTCTGCATCGAATGAGCAGGCAGGGCCCATTACCCACACTATGTAACCGTTGTCGCGCTCATGCCTGAGTAGTTCGTAGAGTGAGTCGTAATCTATTGAAAATGCGGTTTCACGGCTGCGCCCTTGGCGAAATACGAATGTCTCTTTTTCCTTTTCTATTTCTTCTGTATTTTCTTTAAAGCAGTCAGGGTGGACATATATACCTTCACTGCCGTCCTCTGTACGCCCGGTTGCAACGAGGTCACCTTTCTTGATGTTCCTGAACTCGCGCACGTGTATTTTTCCGTTTTCCAAAACAGCTACACAGTCCATACGACTCTCTTTGGCTAGTAGCCATTCGGCACCGTGTTTGAAATATTCAGGGAATATTGTTGTGGCGTGGTAGTATTCGGGTGCCACAAAATCTGCGGGTGCAGGAATGAATTTGCACTCAGGTGTGTCTTTGAAGTTTTCTGCTGTGAAATCAGGGGATACAAAGGTTGGAAGCATAAATTTCATGGTAGTTCTCCTTGTAGTTGTGATAAATGTTAAAAATTTTATAAATTACTTCCCACTGATTGTATCAAATGTACGAGAAATATACAAGAGGTATTCTCTAAAAACTCAGTGTCTGACAGATTGATATGTACGAACAGTAACTTTAGAGATGCCCTATGGTAAATATTTAAAAAAATGCTTGCAAACGCCTGCTGTGTGTGATATTATACCTATCGGTGGCGATATGTTTTGTCGCTGCAGGTGTTGCAGTCTCGGTGAGTGGGAATCCCCACTCTTTTTTCTGCAAAGGGTGATTTTTGCTCCATTCGGTGCTGAGCTTATATGCCCACTCCGAAGCGGATGCCTTGCACCGCAATCTTTTATCGTGTATTATTATTTGAAGGAGATATCGTAATGAACGCCGAATTTTTCGCTGCTATTGCGGATATTGAAAAAGAAAAAGGTATACCACAAACCTATATGCTCGAAAAAATTGAGCAGGCTCTACTTGCTGCCTTGAGAAAAGATTACCCCCTGCAGCAAGACTGCGCCAGAGTGGTGCTTGACCCCGTTGAAAAAACTGTGGATATGTTTATGCAGCAGGTTGTTGTCGAAGAAGTGGAAGACCCTGTCACTCAACTTTCTGTAGAAGAAGCCGGCAAAATCAAGCCGGGTGCCGTAGTCGGCGACTTCATCAACGAACCTGTTGACACTACCAAGTTTGGACGCATTGCGGCACAAGCCGCAAAACAGGTCATTATTCAAGGTATTCGCGAAGCTGAACGCAATATTGTTTTTGATGAGTTCACTTCTAAGGAGCACGAAATTCTCACGGGCGTTGTGTCGCGAATTGACTCGCGCACAGGTGGTGTTTCCATTCAAATCGGCGGAGGCAACGAACACACAGAGGCAATGCTTTCTTCCGGCGAGAGAATCCCTACAGAACCTCTGCGCGACGGTGATAGAATAAAGGTCTATGTAATAGAAGTCAAAAAGACAACCAGAGGCCCTCAAATCCTCATCTCCCGCACTCACCCCGGACTTGTCAAGAAACTCTTTGAGCTTGAAGTGCCTGAAATCACAGAGGGCATTGTTGAAATCAAGAGTATCGCACGCGAAGCGGGTAATCGCACGAAAATAGCTGTTCTATCAAATGACCCCGATGTTGAACCCATTGGCGCTTGTGTCGGTTCAAAAGGTGCTCGTGTCAACACCATTGTCAATGAGCTTGGCGGCGAGAAGATTGATATTGTCCGCTACAGCGAGGATCCGACTGAATATATAGCCTCTGCTCTCGCTCCTTCCGAGGTCATTGAGGTGCTTATGTCCGAAGATGGCAAATCCAGCCGTGTTATTGTTCCGGACAACCAACTTTCACTTGCCATCGGCAAGGAGGGGCAAAATGTCCGTCTGGCTGCACGTCTCACGGGCTTTAAGATTGATATTAAATCAGAAAGTCAGGCAGATGCCGAATAAACCGCTACGGTTATGCATTGCCTGCCGTCAGATGAGTCCGAAGTCTGAATTGTTCCGCTTAGTCAAGTCTCCGGAAGGAGTTATCTCGATTGACCACAGTGGTAAATTGCCGGGGCGCGGTGCATATCTATGCCTGAATGAATCATGCTTCAAGAAAGCAATAAAATCAAAGGCAGTGTCCAGAGCTTTTAAGGCTCAGGTGCCCGAATATATACTACGGTCAATGGAAGGTTTGTTTTAGTTAAAATTTAACTAACGGTGAAATAATGGATCGAACTCTCAATTTACTTGGAATTGCCAGAAAAGCGGGCAAACTCGCTGTAGGTGCCAATGATGTGGCTTTTACTGTGAGAATGGGTATAGCATCACTTGTTCTATCAGCCAGCGATGCTTCGGATGGCTCGACAAGAAGAGCGAAGTTAAATGCCGAAAAATATGAAGTCAAATACATGCCCGTACCATACACAAAATTTGAGTTTGGCAACATAGCAGGCAGAGGCTCGCCGGGAATTTTGGCGATTTTAGACGATGGGCTTGCATGTTCTTTTACTGAAAAACTAAAATCAAAGCAAGATCAAACGCATATGGAAACACAGGAGGAAATGCATATATGAGTACAATGTTCAAATATAGAGTTCATGAGGTCGCGAAGGATTTTAAGTTGACTACAAAGCAAATCACTGAAATCCTCACGAAGTATGCGGAGACCCCTAAAAATCATATGCATATACTCTCTATCGCCGAGCTTGACATCATTTTTAACTATCTGACTTTCAGTAATCAGGTCGAGGATATCAGCGAAATTTTTACCGACGGGGCAGCTTCGCCTGAATCAATGCCCACAGATGATAAAAAAGCAGGTAATGCAGGAACGGAAGAGACAGCCACGGGAGCAACGCAAAAAGATACACCATCAGCATCCGCGAGCTCTCCCCCGTCTTCGGAAGCATCAGCTTCAGAACCCGCTCCCACTAAGGCTCCTAAAAAGCCGGATAAACCGTTTATGCCGCACAGAGCTCCGCAAAAGCGTGTCATCGACACTTCCGGAGCCACTATCAATATGTCTAAGTACGATGAGCGGCTGGACAACCTTGTCCCCGAACGTGCTGAGAAAATGGCGCGAGGCAAAGAAAAAATAGTCCGCAAGGGGGGCCGCACCCAGCATCAATCCATGGCGCATGGCGCAAAGAAACGCCAAGAAGAGCGTGACAGAATGCAAAAGCTTCAACTCGAAGTCGCCAAGAAAGCACAGCTTAAAGTCATGATTCCCGACGAAATCAGCGTTGGGGAGCTCGCTTCCCGAATGAAAAAAGCAGGCGCAGAGGTCGTTCGCCAACTGATAAAAATGGGTGTAATGGCTTCTGTTTCTGATATTATTGACCATGATACAGCGGCTCTGGTTGCTATTGAGCTCGGCTGTAAAGTTGAAAAGGAAGTTGTTGTCACCATTGAGGAACGCCTTATCGACGACAGCGAGGACACAGAGCATGATTTAGTTCCTCGTGCTCCTGTTGTTGTAGTTATGGGGCATGTTGACCACGGTAAGACTTCTCTGCTTGATAGAATTCGCAAAGAGAGTGTCGCGGCGGGTGAAGCGGGTGGTATTACACAACATATCGGTGCTTACCAAACTCAAATCCACGGCAATCCAATCACATTTCTCGACACACCGGGTCACGAAGCATTTACTGCAATGCGTGCCCGAGGTGCGAGTGTTACAGATATTGCAATACTGATAGTAGCCGCTGATGATGGTATTATGCCGCAGACTATTGAATCAATCAACCACGCCAGAGCGGCATCTATCCCGATAATTGTAGCTATAAATAAAATCGACGTTGCAGGTGCAAATCCTGATAAAATCATGCAACAGCTCACCGAATACGAGCTTGTTCCCGAAGAATGGGGCGGCGAGACCATTGTCTGCAAGATTTCAGCCAAAAAGGGCGAAGGTATCGACCATCTACTCGAAATGATTATTTTGACCGCTGAGGTTGCAGAACTTAAAGCTAATCCTCTACGCCTTGCTCGCGGTACTGTTATTGAAGCAAGGCTCGACAAAGGGCGCGGTCCTCTGATGACTGTTCTGGTTCAAAACGGCACATTAAAACACGGTGATACCATTATTGCGGGCAGTGCCGTCGGTAATGTCCGTGTTATGATGACTGATACGGGTGAGAGACTCACCGAGGCAGGCCCATCTGTGCCTGTTGAAATTTCCGGTATGTCAGAAGTTCCCGATGCAGGTGATATGTTCAACGTTGTTACTGATGAACGCATGGCTAAAGAACTCGCCGATGAGCGCAAAGTTGCGAAGCGCAACATGTTTTCCGGGACGGTCAAGGTTTCCCTTGAGGATCTTTTCTCCAGAATTCAAGAGGGCGAGCTGAAGGACCTCAACATCATTGTCAAAGCCGACGTTCAAGGTAGTGCCGAGGCTATCAAAGCGTCTCTACAAAAACTCACAAACGAAGAAGTGCGTGTACGCGTTATACACTCAGGTGTTGGTGCTATAAACGAATCTGACATTATGCTCGCCTCTACGAGTGGCGCAATAATTGTCGGGTTTAATGTTCGCCCCGATAATGCCGCAAGAGACAGTGCTATGCGCAGCAATGTCGATATGCGCATGTACCGTGTTATCTACGACTGCATCAATGAAATTGAGCTTGCAATGAAAGGTATGCTCGCACCCAAGTTCCAAGAGGTTGTCCATGGTCATGCTGAAGTTCGTGAGATTTTCAAGGCTTCTTCGGTCGGAACTATCTGCGGAAGTTATGTCCAAAGCGGTAAAATTATCCGCAACGGTCAAGCGCGTGTCGTAAGAGACGGCATAGTTATCCATGAAGGTGAAATCTCTTCGCTCCGTAGGTTTAAAGATGATGTCAGGGAAGTTGCCACAAACTACGAGTGCGGTATCTCCCTTGAGAAGTTCGATGATATTAAGCTTGGCGATATTATAGAATGTTATGCGATGGAGGAGGTACCACATGTCTAAATCTGTTTTACGTATCAACGAAGATATCTCACGCGAACTTTCCGCACTTCTCCGCAACATTAAAGACCCAAGAGTCAATCAAGGCATGATTAGCATTACTGCTGTTGAAACTTCAAACGATTTGAGCGTTTCTAAGGTCTATCTGAGCGTGCTCAATCTTCAGTCGCGTAACGACTTCATGAAAGGCATAAAATCAGCTTCAGGACACCTACGTTTTGAGCTGGGGCGTGCGCTGAGTCTCAGGCACACTCCGCAACTAATCTTTGAGCTCGACGACTCGCTTGAACATGGTGCTAAAATTAACGCTATACTAAGCGAACTCGAAATACCTGCCGACGAAGAAGTAGAAGATGCCGTAGATTAAATAACTCGCTGTTTTAACTGCTCTCACGTCATTCTGCGCGTAGTCGCAGAATCCAGAGCACCTGGAAGTCATATTAACTAAGATTCATTTTTCCCACTGGACTCTGCGGCTTCGCGTAGAATGACAGGGATATTGAATAGTTGCGCTCCATATCTGACCTGTTGCAAAATTTGCAGCAGGTTAGTTTACACAATAGACTATATAGAAAAGGAAATTTCATTATGAGTATAAGACTTACTTCCAAAGAAACTGCTGATTGGTTGGTGGAAAGAGATAATTTCTTAATTTTAACCCATCGGCGGCCCGATGGTGATACTTTGGGCAGTGCAGGCGGACTTGCCACAGGGCTGCGAGAAATAGGAAAAACTGTCTATGTACTCGAAAATGAAGAGGCAACCCCACGTTATGCTCCATATGTAGAGGACTTTTGGGCTCCTAAAGGGTATGCTTTTGAACATATAATAACTGTTGACACTGCATCACCTGATCTTTTTACGCAAAATGCGAAAGACTATAGAAATCGCGTTGCCCTGAGCATTGACCACCACGGTTCAAACGCTGAATATGCGGAGTACCTCTGCCTTGACCATAGTGCCGCCGCCTGTGGTGAGCTTATATATGAGATCGTAACACTTTTGACCGGTTCGGTCACTCACGATTCAGCAAAACGATTGTATGTCGCGGTCTCCACAGATACCGGATGTTTTTCTTTTGGCAATGTAACTGCCAATACTTTTGCTGTCGCTTCAAAGCTTGCTGAAACAGGAATCCCCGTGGCTGAAATAAACAAGAAACTTTTCAGGTCTCGCTCAAGAGGTAGAGTCAAACTCGAAGGTCTTTTGACTTCGGGGCTGGAATTTTTCTTCGATGGACAGCTCGCCATAGCGACGATAACTATGGATATGATAGAATCATCAGCTGCAACCGAAGATGACATGGACAATATCGCAGAGGTCGCCTCAGGCATTGAGGGTGTCAAAATGGGGATAACAATCCGCGAGCTAACCGCTCCGGACGACTGCAAAATTTCTGTGCGCTCAATAGAGCCTTATGATTCAAACGCTGTCTGCAAGTTCTTTGGCGGTGGCGGTCACAAGTCTGCCGCCGGGTCTACCATTAAAAAGCCGGTTGAGGAGATTAAGGAGCTTTTGCTTGAAGTTACGAGAAAAAGTTTTCAGTAAATCCCCGCCCTGAATGGGCAATTTGTTCCGCCTTTCCGTAGGGGCGAACTGCGTTCGCCCGAAATGACCACGCAACCCGCAATAACGGGCGAACGCAGTTCGCCCCTACATGCGTCTAAAGGAGACATGTTTTGTATAGTGGCATTCTTGTGATAGATAAACCCGGTGATTGGACTTCGCATGATGTAGTTGCCAAGCTCCGAGGCGTTTTCAAGCAGAAGCGAGTTGGTCATGGTGGAACGCTTGACCCAATGGCAACCGGAGTGTTGCCTATTTTTGTGGGACGTGCCACCCGTGCCGCTGAGTTTTGTGAAAATGCTGAGAAAGAATATATCGCAGGTATTAGATTCGGTATCACAACAGATACGCAAGATATTACGGGTACTGTATTGACACAAATTAAAACGACCGCTTCGGTCAATGAACTTATTGCTGAGCTTACTGAAATTTTGCCGCAATTTCGTGGTGAGATAGAGCAAATCCCTCCTATGTATTCCGCGGTCAAGCAAGGCGGAAAAAAACTCTACGAGCTTGCTCGAAAAGGTATTGAAGTGGAGCGTAAAGCGCGAGATGTTTTCATTTCGACACTTGAGATTTTGACCGAATCGGATTGTACGGAGCGAGAGCACGCTGAGTTTAATTTGCGAGTTGTCTGCTCCAAGGGAACATATATCCGCACACTGTGCCATGACATAGGCTCAGCTCTTGGTTATGGTGCAACTTTATCGAGCCTTCGCCGCACAAGGGCGGGAGCATATGGGATCGAAAGTGCCTATACACTCGATAGTGTTATTTCGGCTAATGCCGAAAATAATCTCCACGACTTGCTCTTACCTATTGACAGCATTTTCCCGGAAGTACCATCAATCAGTCTAAGTGAAGCTGATACTCGCAAGGTGAAAAATGGTGTACGGATTAAGATTTCAGGCAACGAAAGTGGTAAAGTCAAAGTCTATGCACCCGATGGCGAGTTTTTGCTTTTAGGAGAAGTTCTGAGCGATGAACTTAGGACTGTTAAGTCTTTTTACGAGGTGTAGGGGCGATTATCAATCGCCCGAAATAACTGAGCAACCCGCAATGGACTCTGCGACTACGCGCAGAATGACGAGGGTTCTGAATAATCACGTATAGTTTTTATATAATGGAGTGGCGATACTTATGATAATGAAAAAGCGTGTTATTGCTTTAGGTTTTTTCGATGGGGTGCATGTCGGACATGCAGCGCTTCTAAACCGTGCTCTGGAAGTAGGTTCTGAAACGGGGCTTATCCCCTCTGTCATAACGCTTGACGTTCACCCTCAGCTCATCACTCGAGGAAAAGAGGTTTTACTCATAAATTCACTTGAAGATAGGCTCTCTATAATTCATCGAGTTTTTGGAATCGAAGATGTTCTTCCGTTCGAGTTTAATACACAGACTGCGGCTATGCCATGGGATATGTTTATCGACTATTTGATTGACGAATTCGGAGCAAAGCACCTAATCGCAGGGGCTGATTTTAAATTTGGCTTTGGTGGCATGGGGAACAGCCGATTGCTACTCGAAAAGTGCGACGAAAAAGGTATCGGTTGCGATATTATCCCCCATGTTAAGCAAGATGGCATTGTATGCAGTTCTACTTACATTCGTGAACTTTTACTATCAGGCGACATCAAGCGTGCCAACTCGTTTCTCGGTCACGCACATATCCTTACAGACATCGTTAGGCATGGTTACAAGCTTGGCAGAACTCTCGGCACGCCAACTATCAATATGTGTTTTTCCGCAGGTGTACTCGTTCCCGCCCACGGTGTTTATGCGACCCGCATTTTCCTTGAAGATGGCGCAGAGCAAATTGGTGTCACCAACGTAGGCATTCGCCCCACTGTCAGCGGCACAGATTCAGTCACTGCCGAAACGCACATTCTAAATTTTCAGCGTAACCTCTACGGGCATAAAGTAAGAGTTGAATTTCACAAGCGGCTACGCTCTGAAATTCGATTTGACGGCATAGATAAGCTCAAAGCACAGATTGCGATAGACTGTGAAGAGGCTATGCGATTTTTCGGGTAGTAAGCGGGCATTATTCGCATTTTATGGGTATTTTATGTAAAATAATGCTTGCAAACATGTGAAAAACAAGGTATAATTCTCGGTGCAATATTTATCGGGGTGTGGCGCAGTTGGTAGCGTGCTTGTCTGGGGGACAAGAGGCCAGGAGTTCAAGTCTCCTCACTCCGACCAACCTAATGTCAAGGCGAGGCTAACATTTAGTTTGTAAACTATTTGTGAACGCAGCCTTGGCTTTTTTTATGTGATTTATTCGGCAACAAACATTCCTCAAAGTTTCCATTGATATACAAGCCCTGCTATGGCATTATAGATACCATAACTATCGTGCAAAACACGACCGCTCTGTAAGCGTAAAAAGAGTTCAGACGTGCAGGCTTTCCTCCATGTCGGATTCCTTTTTGAGACCGGGGTGGCTCTGAATTTCACTTTTTCATAACTGAACTCCATTGTATCCTCTGGGGTGCAACTGTTTAGACTGCTTTTTGATTTGCGTTTTGGGGAAACTCAAAAGTTCACATGAATTTTACAAAGCTCTTTGTGCATATGTAACATGCTGTATTTTAGCATAAAAAAGTTCGAAAATTAGATTTTTTTTTGTTGACATAGCAGCGACCATCTTGTATAATCCGCATTAGGATGTACTAATTGAATGGCAAACTTTCCTTGTGCACGGGACAGTTAAACAGTTGGTAAGGTTCTCAATGTCTCAATCTCAAGGGGGGTTTTTCTTATGCAAAAAACTAAAATGACCAAGGTAAATACTATAGCAATCACAACGCGCATAACTATCTTTTCTATGCTTTTAATTTTATTTTTCGGCGTTGTCGTCACGATATTTGCGTTTTTTATGTATCGTAACGCCTCCACAGAAAACTACTCAGCCCATGTAGCAAACATCGCCAATGTCATAGCAAGCAGCATCGACACTGACTTATTGGCACAATCGATTGCGGGTGCTGAGCCTGACGAATACTGGGAATATGTTTCCCGGCAGGTGAACGCCGCTTTTGACAGAGCGGATAGAATTGCTTATCTCTATGTAACTATACCCTGCGGCGACGGTATGTTCTATTACTTCGTTTCGACCGCAGTTCCCGGTTTTATGATACTGGAACCGGACGCAGAGTTGTACGCTTTTGAAGCAACTGATGCCATGCTGGAAAGGCGGACCACAACAACAGGAATTGCTGATGCCGGGGAATGGGGAATACTTTTAAGCGCATTTGCACCAATTATTGCACCTGATGGAGATGTGGTTGGTTTTGTTGGTGCAGACATTTATGCAGACCAAGTAATATCCGCAACTAACAACTTCACGATGCTGATGGCTGCCTTTGTTTTAGCAGGAGTAGTGCTGATTGGAATTATTTTGCGCATACGTATTGTGCGCACCGTAGCAAAACCACTGGTCAACCTCTCCGCATGGATGAAGCGTGCAAGCACTATTGGGGATCTCACCTTGACAAAGCAAGTCACCGAGGACATCAAAACGTATGGACAGGGCAAGGATGAGATGGGAGGACTTTTCACATACACCGGAGAGTTCATCTCACATGTCGTGAATATGTCTAAAGAAGTTGAGATGATTGCGAGCGGTGATTTAACCCGTGATTTTGAGCTTCTGTCAGACGACGACACGATGGGGAAAGCCCTCAAAATAACTATGGACAGCCTCAACAGAATGTTTAGCGAAATAAAGGCATCCACGGTGCAAGTCCGAGCAGGCTCAACACAAATCGCCGGTGGGTCGCAAGCACTGGCTCAGGGTAGCACGGAGCAGGCGGCATCTGTAGAACAGCTAAGTTCGTCCATAGCCGAAATAGCGCAAAAGACAAAAGAAAATGCAGATATGGCAGGCCGTGCATCAACGCTTGCAAACGAGATAAAGACCAGCGCCGAAAAGGGTAATACCCAAATGGGTGAGATGATGTCTGCTGTTAAAGATATCAGCACTGCAAGCCAGAATATAAGCAAAGTTATCAAGTCTATAGATGATATAGCTTTTCAGACGAACATACTTGCACTCAACGCAGCTGTCGAGGCGGCAAGAGCCGGACAGCACGGAAAGGGTTTCGCTGTTGTTGCAGAGGAAGTGAGGAGTCTTGCCGCAAAGAGTGCCGAGGCTGCAAAAGATACAGAAAGCCTGATTGCTGATTCTATCTCAAAGGCTGAACTCGGCTCTAAAATCGCCGGAGAAACTTCTAAGAGTCTTGCGGAAATTGTAGAAGGCATAGATGAGAGTACCCGGCTTGTGGGCGAGATATCCAAATCTTCCGGAGAACAGGCAGTTGGCATCACTCAAATCAATACAGGCATAGACCAGGTTGCTCAGGTGACTCAACAAAACAGTGCAACCGCAGAGCAGTCAGCCGCTGCATCGGACGAGATGGATCGCCGGTCGGTGGTGCTTGAAGGGCTTGTTTCGCAGTTTAAGTTGAGAGAGAATCAAGGCTTGCGGCAATTACCATACGGCACACAGGACTCTATGCAAGACTCCAGTTTTATGCTGGAATAGTTGTGCCGGTCAGAGGAACGTGTGATACTTTCTGGCTTTTTTGCAAAACTCTACACAATCGGCATATTTTCTGTTAAAATACGTCTTTGGGGAGGTGCTTGCATGAACTATATTTTTGATATTGGCAATGTACTTGTAAGTTATGGTCCGCGTGAATATCTTGAAGAGCTGTTTACGGACAGTGCTATCGTCGATACTCTCCTGCAAGGTGTGTTTCACAGCGAAGAATGGCTCATGGCGGATAAGGGCAAACTCATGTGCCATGAGGTGACGGAAAGACTCTGCGCTCGAATACCTGAATATAGAAACGAAGTATCCCGACTTATCCACAAAGCTGTAACCACGTACTTTGATGAGGTAGTCAACCACGTTCTTACCACCTATGTCTTGGCTTCGCCATATCCACAAACCGTTGCTCACGCTGAATGAATCGTGGTCTTTGAGAAAATATGTGTTGCCGATACACTTGATGTTATTGGCTTCGCAAGTGAGCAGGTAATCAAGGAGGTCAACTTGCTTCGCTCTGTCTATCTGTTCACGGGTTACGCCTGCCACTTTGCTCACCTCATTTTCGTTTCGGTTTTGGGTACAAAAACGACACAGCAGTCCCTTTAGTGGGAGTGTTGTACCGTAATGGGAGACATTAGCTCATGCGGTGTTCATGCTGCACCCGCTTTCCACTCTGTCAGCAAGCCGATGATAATATCATCTATCTGTCTAGTAGAGTAGCTTGCAGGGAAGAAACTGCGGTATTTTTCGCTCTCGTCAAGTCCATTTTCGTCCACTTTGCTTTTGGTGGGTTTCTTTTCTTCGGAGAGGACTTGGCGAATAATATCAGTGGTAAGCATTTCGTCCTGTTTTAACTTTTTGAGCCTTTTTGCTTGTGAGTGGGAAGGCTTAACTTCGTGTACAGCCATAGTTTCGGCAACTGCTTTTTGCTCTTTGACTGATAGATATGACAGCTCAACAGCGGGGTTAAAAGCCAGTTTCTTGGTATCAACCATATCAGACAGGTCTAATATGAGTCCCGTCAGGCGGATATATCTGAATAGCTGGTTTTTT
>WQSX01000031.1 GCA_009787625.1 Oscillospiraceae bacterium | reverse complement strand
TATTATTGCCTTGTAAAAAGCCGGTTCGCTCAATTCCTGTTTTAGTAAATTATCAGTTTCTTCGTATAAAAAACTATCTTTGTTGAAAAACTGCATTAGCATATTATTGTCCAGAGTGTTTTTATCGTTGAACAACGAGAGGTACTTTGGCACACCACCCGTTACGCCATACATAATTGCTTGCTCCTGCGCAGTAAACAGAGGAGCATAACTTCTCGAATTTTCAAAACTCTCCGGCAAGAGTTTTATTTGACCGCTACGCCTGCCGTACAAGGGGCTTTGATACCCCAAAACTTGGTTTTCCATGAACGACATCGAAGACCCTGAGAGAATCAGAAGCATATTTGTACTGAGAAATTTGTGGTCAATGGCATGCTGCAAAATAGATGACACACTTCTCTCGCTTTGAGCAAGATAGGGGTATTCATCAATGACAAAGACTATTTTTTCTTTCGCAGCAATTGTATATATATGCTCCAAAGCCGCAGAAAAGTCATTAAATACAGGCGCCGATGGGCTACCGAATATTGACTGAGAAAGCAGTTCCAAATTTTGAGAATATACGCCCTCAATTGCCGTGAAAAAGATTACTTTTTTCCCTTTTACAAATTCTTCTATGAGCTTTGTTTTTCCGACACGCCGCCGCCCATATATAGGGATAAATGCAAAATTATCACTTAGATAATGCTCTGTTAAAGTTTTTATCTCACTCTCGCGACCAACAAACATTGAGCCTCACCTCCGTGTCTATATTAACACAGTGGGAGGGAAATGTAAAGATAAATTTACTAAATTTAGATTTGGTAAATTTATCTTTACCATTTTTAATATCGTAAATCTCACGCGTCTCGTAAATTTTCTCGCAATGCCTCTAATGTTTCGAGGGCATCACCGAAATTGTAATCTTCCATTTGACCGCACAGCAAATCTGCTTGCGGAATTTTACGCAAATCATTAAGCATTGCCATACAAGTAGTGTTCCTATTTGTCAGCAACGGCTCTACTTTATCAAGCAAGGTTATAGCTTCTTGTGGACTCAAGCTCACATGGGCGGCTGGCGTGTTTGCCGCCGGCTCCCCGATTGAGTGCAGAACACGATCAAGCTCCGTTTTTATGGTTAACATTTGCGCCTCTGTTGGCTGCTTATTTTTCGCCAATACAAGCTCCACCTCTTTAGCTGCTTCCGAAAGTGTATTTTCGTATATCATCGCTGCTGAGCTTTTGATGGTGTGTGCCAGGCGGTGGGCGGTGCCAATATCACCATCGTCCAACGCTTGGCGGAGGAGCGATATTGTGTTTTTATGGCTTTTCACAAAATGCGCTTTTAGTTCGCCTAGCAATTTGGGGTTGCGTTGGAAACTTTCAATATTAATCTTGGGTGCGGGCTTGTTTGCGTTTGCCGCTAAAGCAGTTTCAATTACTTCCGGCGGTTGTTTGTCTTTAATAAACTTCACCAGTGCGGAGTGCAGGTTTTGGGTTTTTATCGGCTTAGAAATGAAGTCATCAAAACCCATTGACATAAACTCTTCCGCTTGACCTATCATGGCGTTTGCGGTCAATGCTACAATCGGCTCAGTATAACCAATTTCTCTCAATTGTTGCATGGTTTCTGTGCCGTTAATGCCGGGCATCATGTGATCCATGAAAATAATGTCATATACATTGCCTTGCTTAACCTTGTTTATAGCGTCATAGCCATTGCTGCAAGTTTCTATTGTAAGGTCATAAAACTCCATTAAGCCCTTCGCAACAAAAAGATTTGCCTCCACATCATCTACTATGAGAACTTTGCCGTAAGGCATAGGTTCGGCGCGGGTGGAGAGCTTCATCACTTTTGCCTTTGCTGATTCCTCAAGCTGCTCCAAACGTCGTGCGTTATCTGCGCCAAGCACATTTTTGCTTGCCTGTTTCTGAGGAATTGCAATCACAACGCTTGTGCCAACGCCTACCTCGCTGTTTATCTTAATGTCTGCACCCATCAGCTTTGTAAGGTTAAAGACAATGGGCATACCAAGCCCCGTACCATCAATTAAGCGGTAGTCATGTTCATGGTAGCGGGTATATTCATTGCTTAAATCCTGAAGTTGTTCTTCGCTCATGCCAAAACCGCTGTCACGGATAGAGATTACAAGGGAGATAGTGTCTTCGTCTTTCTGCTGCCTACAAGCAAAGGACAATTCAACAGTGCCGTCAAGGGTGTACTTAAAGGCATTTGAAAGTACATTGTTCGTTATTTGAACAATCCTAAGTGCATCTCCAACAAGGTGTGTCGGCAAGTTCTCGTCTACCCGCACAGTGAATTTAATGTCTTTGTTGTCTATAAAGGCAAGGTGTATTTGGGATATGTCCAAAATCATGTGTGACACTTTATACTCGCTGCAGGTAAGTTCCATTTTACCCGATTCAATCTTGGATAAGTCGAGAATGTCGTTCACTATCGCAAGCAGAGAACTGGCAGAGTTATAGATTTTTGCAAAGGATTCCCCTGTTTTCGGCGGAATGGCCGGGTCTTGCAGTTCAATTTCTGATATTCCCATAACCGCCGTGATGGGCGTTCGTATTTCGTGGCTCATTCGTGCCAAGAAATTACTCTTTGCCCGGTTGGCTCCTTCGGCTATTTCGGAGCGCTTCTGTTCTTCTTGTGCTTTTATGATGGGGCGCATATCAATGTTATAGCCCACAATAAGTTCTCTATTATCACTTGGCTTTAGTAAAACAAAAATAACTTCAACAGGTACCTCTTCGCCTGTTTTGATATTGCGGTGTAACCAAGGTGTACGGGTATATCCTTTCCGCATAGTATCTTGAACAATAGAGGCGGCTTTCTCCAGAGAAGGCGTACCACAGGGCTGATAAGGCGGCGAGAGGTCTTCATACCTTGTTATAAACTCGTTTTTATTTTCAATACCAAATAGTTTCACGCACTGCTCGTTGCAGTCAACAAGTTGACCATCATGCCATATTTCCATAAATACAGGCGAGGATTCTATAAGCAAGCTCATAAGCTCGTAGGTTTCGCGTTCCTTTTCGAGCGCCTGAAGCTTGGCTCGCTCGCTCTCTTTAATCTGTGTTACATCTTGCGCATATGTTACAACAACATCTTCGTTTTCTATCTTCAAGCGTACAGCCTGAACTTCCAAAGAAGTAACTTCGCCATTGGGTTTGTGATCGTTAAATTCAAACTGCCCAAAACCTTTTTGAAAGATTTTGTCCAAGTTTTTGCGCCACTGCTGCGTGTTCGGGTGTTCATCTTCGAAGAAATCCGACATTCTGTTCGAATATTCTTCTTTGTTTGCGAGTCCATAATAGTTTAGTGCAGTGAGGTTGCAATCAATAGGTTCGTATTCTCTGCTCCAATACTCAATGACGATAGGCGCAGCGTCAAACATTACACGGATACGCTCATTCATCTCCTGCTCTTGCAGTTTAACCTCTAACTCGTGCTCCCTTTTGGAGGCTTCTTTTATTTGGCGCAAGTCTTGGGCATACATCAATACAATTTTTTTAGCTTGAAACTCTACAAGTACAAACGTAATTTCTGTTGGCAGGAGTTCGCCGTTTGGCAAAAGGTAATTGTATTCGCACCGGGCAAATCCTTGCTTTACTGCTATATCAATTATTTCTGTATTTACTTGTTCAGATGTTTTTCCGCAAGGTTGAAACTCCGGCGAGAATCTCCACACATCGGCTGCAAATTCTTCCACGCTGTTTATTCCAAGCACTTCCATCATTTTTTTATTTACATCAACAAAATTGTAATCCGTGTCCCACATTTCAATCAAAATTGGCGAGTTGTCCTGTATGATACGGCCAAACTTCTCCGCTTCGCGCTCTTTCTCTTGTGCGGCTCTTATTTCGCGTAGGTCTTGATAATATTCAAGAATCAGCGTCTTTCCGTCGCGTTCGATGCGTACACCTACTACATCAAAAATCACTTCTTCGCCGTTTGGCAAATGGTATGCCCACTCATACCGCATGGAACCATTTGCCATAATCTGCTTTGCAAGCTCCATGCTTTTCTGTATCGCAGGTGTACCGCAGGGTTGAATTTCTGCCCATAAATCGGCAAAACGATTTTCATATTCAGATCCTTCGATACCAAAAAATTCAACCGTTCGGTTGTTTATTTCAATCAGATTTCTTTCATCATCCCATATCGTTACAAATAAGGGGGCACTGTTTAAAATAAGCTGTGTCATTTCAAAGTCTTCAACTTCTTTTTTCTTCATGCGCCCAAAGAACTTGGCCGCAAATGACAGAGAAACGATTAAAAACACTATGAAGAACGCCAAAAGCACAAGCATGACAATCAAAAGATATTCTGTAATTTGCGCTTCTGCCGATGCCGTGGGAATAATTGCCCCAAGTGTCCAGTTTACCATCGAGAGTGGTGTGCTGAAAAAATACACAGACCCAAATATGTGATGGTCATAAAAAACCGGTTCACCGGATTGGATAGATTGCATCAACATTTCACCTTGGTGTACATCGCGCAGATTCCATGCCTCTTGGTATGGGGTAAGCATATAGTCTGTCTGCCCATGCACAATGATTTCGCCGTCAGGACCTACAAGCATAAAAAATCCGTCTGCAGCAGCGGTGAGTGCTGCAAGCATATCAAGTACATATTGCAAGCGAATATCTACCGCTACAACTGCTTCCATCCCAATTATGTCCGGCCGCCAAACACCCATAGATGCAACAATGTCGCCGTCCAAGAGTCGCACATACGGCAAAGTTATTGCTACTTCACCGCCGGCCGCTTCGGGAACCAGATACCAAGGGCGGGTGGAAGCATCAAAACCATCCGGCGGTATCCAGCCGCTGGAATTAACATGCCAGCCGTTTTCAAATCCAACGAATACACCGACAAGAGCGTCGGACTCGGCAAGAAAGCTCGCCCCTATGGGGTCGGGGCCAAAGCCTGTTTCGCCCGGTACTACGCCTACGGTTTCCCACGTTGTCGCCATATGCTCAACAAAATTGCTGTACCGCAAAAACCATGCGTCAACCTCATATGCATTGATGGCAACATCTCTTTCCGATATGCTGATCAATCTGTCATGCATAATGCCACGAATTACCGTATTCACCACGAAAAACAACATAGCCCCGCCTAACAAAGCAAGTACGATAATGCTGATTACCAGTGCATTGGTTAAAGACAGTTTTCTTTTTTGATTTTGACTTTCACTTTTCATACAATATGCTCCCTGAAATTTGAAGAAATTACCCTCCAGTGATATTTTCGCAGAGAATATTATCATTTTTTGGAGTTTTTTTCAAGCCTTTTGCTTTCTGTTTTTCGTCTGTTTCTGAGCCATCTGTTGCTTGACAGTGGGTGCAGTTGGGGTGAAAGCTTCAGCCGTACCAATATTACCTACCTTGGGTACTTGACGCATACGTTATTCTTTTTTACAATAATTCTGTGCTTCAGTTATTGTAAATAAAGAAGATAGTGAGCTAAGGTATACATCAAATGTTTTTTGCTTAGAATCGGACGAAAGCAACCTTGATACAAAAAGCAATGTCATTATGAGTTAGTGCTTTCTTGTGTTGACATGCATACATCATAATGTTATTATGTGTTCATTATTTGTTATTAATGTCGCTAAAATTTCGTATTTTTAAAGAAGTCATTTCGTTATACGTATGGAATAAACTGTTAGTGGCATATTTCAAGCTGTAAAAAGTTGAAGTGAGGCAGTCCTATGAAAAAACTAAAACCAATTAGCCTGTCGAGGCAACTTCTGACGGGCATCGTGATTCTTTGTCTGCTCAGCTTTGCCGTTGCCTTTGTTATTGTAAATACAGCAGTACGCAGTTTAGTTTACGAAAACATTATCAGCATAAATCAACGTGATAAAGCTCTACAGGCAACACAGCTTGATGGTTGGCTACGGATGAATGTACAGATTGTGGATGATTTTTCAACCGCTTTGATGAATATGGGACTTGAGCATATTTATGTGCTGGAAGTGGGGCTGATGGAAGACCATCCATTTTTGGACGGTGTTTATTTAGGGTTTTCCGATGGGGGTTTTTCCGGTTTTTGGGGCTGGGATCCCGGCCCGGATTGGGATTCAACTACCAGGCCATGGTACATAGATGCAGTTGCGGCACAGGGGCAGACTGTCATAACAAAACCCTATGTGTCCCGCGCTACGGGAGGGCTTGTTACCGCTGTGGCACGTGATTTGGGGGAGATTGACGGGCTGAACGTAGTAATGGCTACTGACATTCATTTATGGTATATCACAAATTTGGTTGAGCAGGTTGAAGTCGCCGGGGGTGGCTACTTGTTTATAATTGATGCTGATGGTTATATCCTTGCGCATCCCAATGCGTATTTTCACCCGACTCTGTACAAATTTTACAATATAAATGAAGTTTACGGCGATGAAACGCACAATCTCGTTCACCCGGTGGGAGATATAATCCGGGCGACAAGTTATCGCGGCATAACAAGTTACTTAATACCGGCACCGTTTGAATCGGTTGAGTGGTCGCTCATAGCCGTTATACCCACAACTGTTGCGAGCAATCCTGTGTGGACTATGCTTTCAACCGTAATGCTTATTATTGTTTTTGCACTGACAATGGTAGCCGTGTTTACGTTTTTCTTTGTCAGGCGAGTTGCGACAGCAGCGGCACAGAAAGAACGTGAACTGGAAAGGGCAGCGCGGATTGTGGCAGAGGAATCAAACAAGGCTAAGAGCGGGTTTCTCTCCAAAATGAGCCATGAAATACGCACACCGATGAATGCCATAATCGGAATGTCGGAGTTGATTCTGCGAGATGAACTCACACAAGATGTACAGGAGCAAGTCTTGACAATCAAGCACTCAGGAGAACATCTTCTTGCGATTATTAACGACATCTTAGATTTTTCTAAAGTTGAAAGCGGAAAGATGGAAATAGTTGATTCCGATTACTCTTTTGAATCTGCCATAAGCGATGTGTGCAGCATCATAAAAATGCGCACACAGGAAACCGGGCTTGAGTTCCGCACAAATATTCAAAAAGATATTCCCGCTGTTCTTTATGGTGATGAAGTCCGCCTGCGTCAAATTCTTCTGAACTTTTTAGGCAACGCCTTAAAGTATACAAAGAAGGGCTGGTTTTCACTTGAAATATCCGGTGAAGTGCAAGCAGATGACACTGTGCTTCTTACCATAAAAATAAAAGATACGGGCATAGGTATAAAACCTGATGACCTTAATCATCTTTACGGTGAGTTTGTTCAGTTCGATTTGGAAAAGAACCGGAACGTGGAAGGTACAGGTTTGGGTCTTGCAATTACTCAAAACCTTGTGAAGTTGATGGGCGGCAGCATTGAAGTGACAAGCACATACGGCGTAGGCAGCGAATTTACTGTGTACATCCCCCAAAAGATTGGAGACGCTACAAAGTCATTAGATAACCACTATGCAGAACACTTCATCGCGCCTGACGCTAAAGTTTTGGTTGTGGACGATATTAAAACCAATTTGAAAGTGTGCGGCAGTATGCTAAAACTATTCGAAATAGAAGCATCTATGTGTTCAAGCGGGTCTGCCGCCATAGAAGCCGTTAAAGAATCCGACTTTGACCTTGTGTTTATGGATCATATGATGCCGGAAATGGACGGTGTTGAAGCGGTGCAAATCATCCGCAACATGGGCGGCAAGTACATGGAGCTTCCCATCATAGCTCTTACCGCCAATGCCATCATAGGTGTGAAAGAAATACTTTTAGAAAATGGATTTAACGATTATCTGTCAAAACCCATAGTGCTTGACAAAATAACGCATATATTGGCAAAGTGGATTCCCGAAGAAAAACAGCAAAAAGCCACTCATACCGAAGAAATCCAACAAACGCCGGATATTCATATCGAAGGGATTGACGCAGCACTGGGTATTGCTTTCTCAAGAGGAGCGGAAAATTATTTAGACAATTTGAAAACTTTTATGGAAGGCGGCACGGCTAAAGTTGAGCAACTGACTTCTACGCTTGAAAAAGGCGACATTGCGCTGTATGAAATTTATGTACATGGAATGAAATCTGCTTGCGCAAATATCGGCGCGACCGCACTTTCGGAAGAAGCACAGCATCTTGAGGATGCGGCAATAGCCGGAAATGCGCAGTTTATTTGGGAAAATAATGCCGCTTTCATAGACGCTCTGCAAAAACTTTTCACCGGCATTGAAGATGCATTGCCCAAAAAAGATATAGAAAATCTTGATGACGGCGAAATGTTTGCTCTGATTGCACTGCTGAAAGATGCCTTAGCCGCTTATGATTCCACCGCAACCGACGAAATCGCAGACAAACTGCAACCCTTCACCGAGCATTCCCTGCACGGCGCAGCCATTGCCGATATTTTGCGAAGTGCTTTTGTGAGCAAGAATAAACTAGCTTTGGAGCAAATAGATGAGCTGCAGTCAAATGAAGAATGAAACTTGAAAATCCATAAGTTCTGTAGTATGCTGTGAACTGTAAACGAAATAAACTCAAAGGTTGGCGCATACGCATATGAATACAAAACACAGACGGCTACTTTTAATTTGCCTGTTTGCCATTTTAATAACAATCGGAGCGGCTTTGTATTGGCAGCACTCCGAAAATCACTCGGAAGCCGAGCGCTTAAAAAGCAGGTTGCGTAAAACTGAGCAAATGCAAATCCTGTTTCTTGCGGCAGACAGCAAGGAAGCTACACACGCTATCTTAAACGAACTAATAGAAATTCAGATTGAAAACCACCTTATGGAGCTGATTATTTCGCTCAACCTCTTCCTAGCTTCACCTGACCGCGAAGACAGGTTGGCGTATTTTTACGAGATAGATACCATGTTAAGCGCCTTTCAAGCAGGAAGCGGGAGATTTCACGGCATTGAAGCTGTTGGTATAGAGCTGGAAGTAAGCAGGAGCTTCATGTATAGCTGGTTTTTGCATGATTATTATGCAACCTTTAGCCGGGTGTACCAAAGTGCTGATGTGAGCAACAGGAGCATAGCACAAGGGCAGGCGACTTTGTTTATTGACGAGCTGCGGGAATTGGTTCAGACTATAGAAAATGAAGGCATATTGACTCATTCGGATAACGAGGTGATTTCTCTGTGGATAAACATGCTGTTTTCAGATATTGCAAATGCAGTCGACAGGCAACCGCCGCTTGTGTCGTGGACAAGGAGAAATACAGGGGTGGTTTTCATTGAGGGCGACGCCCAATTTGTGAGCCGTATTGAGGGAGCTATGGCAATTATTCGGGCGCACCCTGATTATTATGAAATGGTTACAACGTATGTTGATATAATAAGGCCCGGTGAACACTGGCCTGAAGCTTCATATATGAATGTATGGGAAAATGCCCCGACAGCCGGAATCGGCAGTCGGGTCATATCGGGAAGCCCTATTTTTATCGCAGGTGTGATTGTCCATGAGGCGTATCACTCGAAACTTTTTTGGGAATATGTAAACATGAATAGCGGGAACTTGCCGGACCCAAGTATTTGGGCGGAAGGGATCGGGCATATGAAAGTCTACGAAGTCGAAAGGGATTTTTTAATTGAGGCAGGAGCTCCGATGGATATTGTTGCAAATGTTGAAAGAAGAGCGACCAATGCATGGAGCAGGTATCCTGAACTCCGGGGTATGGAGCGTCCATGGCGATTTAGAATTGCCCCTGCTGACCCACCCCGCCGTGAGCTGTTGCCGTGAAAAGTGTGTAGCTCTGGTCATTGCGGGCTTGACCCGCAATGACGGGGGCTTACAACACGCGGCGTGCGCCGTGCAGTGTTCTGTTGCTCAGAACACTCACAATGACACCAACATTTCTGCCTGATGCATGTACAAATCTATCTCCGCCGACGTAGATGCCGACATGTGAAACAGTGCGTCCATTCGCCGCAAAGAAAACCAAATCTCCGGGAGCTAAATCGGCTCTGTCGACAGGAGTGCCATTATCTCTGAACATGCCCGCCGACTGGCGTGTGACACGGACACCAAACTGCCTTAAAACATAAGTGACAAAACCTGAGCAGTCAAATCCTGCACGTGATGTTCCGCCCCAGACATACGGCAAGCCAACCAAACTTCTGGCAAAAGCGGAAACCTCTTCGCCCAATGTCAGGTTTGCAGGAGAGGTGCCTTGTGATAGCGGAGTTGAGTTTGGAACTATTTCTATGAGGTCACCTCTGATATATCCGCTTTGGTTATTATGTGTAACTCTGAGCCAACCGGAACTGTTCCCGATAACATTTACTACCGCACCCCGGTTTGCACGGGTGCGCACTGCGCTTGCGGTGCTGGGGGTTGCACGTATATTGACAACTGAACCTGTGACCCGTCCCCTGGAGTTTGTGTTGGACGCCGCAGACACCGCAGTTGAACTTTCGACCAATTCCATAAGGTCTGAGCGGACGTATGCGGTGTGTCCGCCATGCTGAACCTTAAACCAGCCCTCATTGATTCCGAGAATGCTCATAACAGTGCCTTGTCCGGCGTTTGTGAGGACAGATGATGATGCGTCAGGCCGAGCGCGTAAGTTCACATTTGAGCCTGTGATGCGTCCACGCGCATTAAAATTAGCTCTGGTTCGCTCCCTCTCAAGGAAAGGGACATTCATATAGCCGACACTGCCATTGAAGCTGACTCTGTACCATTCGCTGTTTGCACGTGAAAGGATTACGACCGCATCGCCACGGCTTGCATTAGTAAGAATATCGCCTGATATATCCGGCGTGCTACGCACACGAACGCTACTGCCGCTGACATTTGCAGCACCCCAAGCTATGGGCTTGCCTGCATAAGCGCTCTGTGGAACCAGCGATGCAGAAATCGCAATAATTAATAGGAAGACAGTAAATTTGCTGAGTAATTTCATGGTTTTTGTAACCCCTCAAATAAAATTGTAACCGAATTGTAACAGGTTGTCATCAACTTGTCAACTGTTTTTTGAAAAAATATCTAAACTGAGTCATTGACTTAGCCTCACACAAGTTGTATACTGGTGTCGATTTGCAAAGCCGTCCACCTGCCCTGATCACAATGAGGTACCCCAAATGGAACTGGCAAGGACTATTTTTAACGAACTTCTGCACTTCGGCATACTGGTATTTGAATACATGGGATTAACTGTTTTGATAGTCTCAGGTATTGTGGGGTTTATAAACTTTTTGCGACGAAAGCCAAGCACCCGGCTCAAACTGGCAAAAGGGCTCGCGCTGGGGTTGGAATTCAAACTCGCGGCGGAGATACTTAAGACAGTCCTTGTGACAGAGCTTGCCGACTTCATAGCAGTTGGTTCGGTTATTGTGCTGCGCGCAGCACTTGCCCTACTGATTCATTTTGAAATCAAAAACGAAGAATCAGAACTGAAATTGGCTCAAAGCGTGAAGAATATAGAAGAACAAATAATAGTTATAAAAGAGCAAGTTAATGAACTCGAAGAACATGAGCAGCAGCTCGAAAAGCAAATCCATGAGATAGAAGAGCATGAACAGCAGCTCGAAAAGCAAATCCACGAGATAGAAGAGCATGAACAGCAGCTCGAAAAACTGATACATGAAATCGAAGAACACGAAAACGAACTGAATAAAAAAATAAATGACTTGAAGAAATAATAAATTGATAGATTGTGTTGTTTTCTTTAACCTTTTATGATATGCTAACCTGTACTAATTGAATTTTTGTAATAGGAATTGCATTTAAATTATGGAAACAGTAAAAAACAGTATATTGGTTGTCGATGATGAGGCTGTAAACATCAGAGCACTCATAGAGATTTTGAGTGAGGACTACACGGTTTATGTTGAGAAAAGCGGGTTAAACTGCTATAATGCGGCACTAAGGCTCATGCCTGACTTAATATTGCTTGATGTTATGATGCCGGAAATTGACGGGTTTGGTGTAATTAAGTCCCTTAAAGAAGACGAAACGACCAAAAGTATACCTGTAATATTTGTAACCGGACTTGTAAGCCCTGATGATGAAACAAAAGGGTTCAATTTGGGTGCTGTGGATTACATTAAAAAACCATTTAGTGATAAAGTCGTCAAAATGCGTGTATATCACCAAATGGAAATAATCAACCAACGGCGCAAGCTATTGCTACTCAGAGAAGCAGAGGAAATAGAGCGAAAAAGGCAAGAACAGGAAAGGCTGAACAGGAGAACTCAGCAGATTCTGAATTCTGCGCCAATCGGCATTGAGATATATGACGAGAATTTAAATCTTGTTGATATTAGCTTCGGAACACTCAAAATGTATGGTGTAGACGATAAAGAGAAGTTTATCAAGCACTATACGGAAAATCCTTTGGATTACGCCCCTGAATTCCAGGCAAACGGTGAACGCTCCTCAGATATTTTCGAAAAAAACTTTGAAAAGTCAAAGAATGTAGACTATGTTCAATTCGCTTGGCTTCACCGCATCCCGCAGGGTGAGGCGTTTCCCACAGAAGTTACGCTCACACAAATAAAAACAGACAACTCAACAGAGTATGTTGCCTATGTGCATGATCTGCGTGAGATAAGACGGCTGGAAGCCGAGCGGCTTGCCGCCTTAGAAGAGGCAAGCAGAGCAAAGAGCAGATTCCTTGCGAGAATGAGTCATGAAATACGCACCCCCATCACAGCGGTGCTTGGAATTTCTGAGGTTTTGCTACGTGGGCAAAAAGTGCCGACGGAATTAGAAGAGGCAATGACGAAAATTTACGACTCATCAAAGATGTTGCTTGAGCTTGTAAACGATATCTTGGACTTCTCGAAAATAGAATCAGGCAACATGCCTATTCTCAGTAATGAATACGATGTAGCAAGTTTAATAAACGACTCAGCAGGTATTCACTTCGTATTATTAGAGCAAACGAACGTGACTTTTACCCTGAATGTTGATGAAAACATACCTGAAAGACTCATAGGAGATGTTCTCAGAATACGGCAAATTCTAACCAATCTTCTGAGTAATGCTTTTAAGTTCACCGAATCGGGCTCGATTGTAATGTCTGTAGAGCGAGAAGATATAGATTCTGAAAATATGATGCTTACTGTGACAATAAAAGACACCGGAGCCGGTATGACTCCTAAACAGGTTGAAGCAATACAAGATGATTATGTGCGATTCCATGAGGAAGAAATTGCGTATGCAACCGGTACAGGTCTAGGCATTCCAATAGTTTACAACTTGGCACAAATGATGAATGCAAGCATCGAATATGAGAGTGAAGTCGGCATGGGTACAGCGGTAACAGTACATATACCACAGAAGATTTCCGGTAGCGAGGTCTTGGGTACCGAGCTTGCACGAAGCTTAGAAAAATTTGAAGTTAATTTAATATCAGGTAATGCAGAGCTTGAATTTGTCCCTGAGCAAATGCCTTACGGCAAGATTTTAGTCGTTGACGATGTAGACACCAATCTCTATGTAGCGGAGGCTATGCTGGGCACCTTTGGTCTGACGGTCGAACTCTGCGAAAGTGGCATTGAGGCGATTGAGAAAGTTAAAAACGGCAACATCTACGACATAATCTTTATGGATCAAATGATGCCGGAAATGGACGGCATTGAAGCGACAACAAGGCTGAGGGAAATGGGGTACGTCCACCCAATAGTCGCCTTGACAGCAAATGCAATCAAAGGCGAATACAACGATTTTCTCAAGAGTGGGCTCTCAGGTTTCATGACAAAACCAATTGACATAAAAGTTTTAAACTCATACTTGGTGAAGTTCGTGAAAAACAAGGAGCGTTAGGCTATTGTATCGTTCCGCCGCCGACGACGACATCTCCGTCATAGAGTACCACAGCCTGCCCACGTGCTATGGCACGTTGCGGCACGTCAAATTCAACGCGCACGGTCTCGTCCGAAACTTGCGTGACGGTGGCAATTTCTTCACGGTGATTATATCTAATCTTAGCCTTTACGCGAATCGGCTCAGGCGCACCATCGCACGAAACCCAGTTAAAATCCGCGGCAGTCAGCGAAGTTGAAAGCAGTTCCTCGTTTACACATAATTCAACCGTGTTTTCAGCCGGGTCTATAGACTTCACATACATAGGTTGGGGAAAGCTAAGCCCCAGCCCTTTTCGTTGTCCGATTGTGTAACGTGCGATGCCGTTATGCCTGCCTAAGATTTTACCTGAAGAATCCACAAAATTCCCCGGCTCAAAAGTTTCGCCTGTATAGCTTTCGATAAACGATGAGTAGTCACCATCAGGCACAAAACAGATGTCTTGGCTATCACGTTTTCGCGCATTTAAAAACCCCTGCGTCTCGGCAATCTCTCGCACCTGAACTTTACTGAGCGAGCCGAGCGGGAACAGAGTATGTGCGAGTTGGTCTTGAGTCATGGAGTAGAGCACATAGCTCTGGTCCTTAGAGTCATCGATTGCTTTTTTCAGAAGATAACGCCCTGATTTTGAGCTTTGCTCTATGACAGCATAATGTCCGGAAACAACATAGTCTATGTCAAGAACCTTAGCTCTGTGGTAGAGTTTATCGAACTTCATGTAGCGATTGCAGTCAATGCAGGGGTTTGGGGTTGCACCCGATTTATATGAACCGATGAAGCGGTCAATGACCTGCGTTTTGAAGTCGCTTGAAAAGTTGAATACATAAAAGGGCATACCAAGAGAGAACGCAACACTTCGTGCGTCCTCTACATCGCTGAGTGAGCAGCAGGTATTTTCACGAGAGATAACGTCGTCAAAAATATCCTCATTACTAAAGAGTTTCATGGTAACTCCGGTGCAGTCATAGCCCTGTTCCTTCATTAAAAAGGCGGCAACAGAACTATCCACTCCACCACTCATAGCAATCAATGCGCTGTTCATATTTAAAATCCATACCTTTCATTGCACTCGATACACAAATAGTCCATGAAAAGGTATGGATTTTTTGTACATCAATTGCGGTTTCCCGCAGGGAGAGCAATTCGTACATTCTAGGATAGCGTGATTTATCACGCTATCCGCCCAGTTCAATCATTTTGTTGATGCATTTTTTCGCCTGAGAGATTGTTTGCTCATCTAAAATAATCTCATCACCGCTCACGCCTTCAACACAATTTAGAACGTCAATCAGTGTGGTGATTCTCATGTTCGGGCAAAGCAGTTTTTGTGACAGGTGATAAAAACGCTTATCGGGGCACATATATTGTAAATGTTCGGCAATACTCAGCTCCGTGCCAATGAGAAATTCTTTTGCATCGGAGTTTTTTGCATAGTCCATAATACCAGAAGTAGAGCCGACATAATCGGCGTGCTTCACAACTTCAGGTGTACACTCAGGGTGAATCAGTAGCAGTGCATTCGGATAGCGCGTCTTAGCTTTTTTGACATCATTGACGTCAACAACGGCATGGATTGGACAGCCACCTTGAAGTAGCTTGACGTTCTTTGACGGAACTTGCGATGCGACATAGGCACCGAGGTTGCAATCGGGCAAGAACAAGATGTTGTCGCTCTCGATTTTTTCGATAATTCTGACGGCGGAAGAAGATGTGACGCAGACATCGCAAATAGTTTTTAGCTCTGCCGTGGTGTTTATGTATGCAACAACGGCGTAGTCGGGAAACTGCTTTTTTACACCGCTGATGAGTGCTTTTTCCATTTGCTCTGCCATGGGGCAACCCGCTTCGGGGTGAGCGAGCAACACGGTTTTTTCAGGCGATAAAATCTTGACAGTTTCAGCCATAAACCGCACGCCGCACATCAGCACGGTTTTGCTGTTCGTTTTGGCGGCAGAAACACTGAGCTGATAGGAGTCGCCTGTGAAATCAGCTACTTCCAGTATCTCACGGGCTTGATAACTGTGTGCCAAGATGCATATATCATTCTCTTTTTTTAGCTTGAGAATCTTTTCTTGAACGTCACGAATAGTCATTATATTGTCCTTTCTTTGAACCCGGTCATTCTGCCCCGTCATTGCGGGCTTGACCCGCAATCCCTATGGAATGCGGATAATTCAGGGGGTTGCGGCTCGGAGGCCGCAATGACGAGCGCAGATTAATGCGCCCCGCACCCATCACACTGCATATCGCATCCGACATGTGTGGTTGCGTCAATACCTTGTTTCTCATAATAATCGGTAATTGCCGCTTTGATTGCCTGTTCTGCCAGTACTGAGCAATGCATCTTCGCACTGGGTAGTCCGTCGAGCGCGTCAGCCACGGCCTTATTCGTGACGTTGAGAGCTTCGCTTATGGTTTTGCCTTTGACCATTTCGGTGGCAATTGAAGAAGTGGCGACTGCTGCGCCGCAACCAAAAGTCTGAAAACGAACATCTGTGATAATGTCATTTTCAACTTTCAGAAAAATCTTCATAATATCGCCGCACTTGGCATTACCAACCTCGCCAACAGCGTCAGCATCAGGCATATCCCCAACATTACGAGGATTGCTAAAATGTTCCATAACCTTTTCTGAATACATATGTGAATCTCCTTTTTCTCGACTTTTTGGAAGTCACCCTTTCCAAAGTGGTGACATCATGCGTAATTTTTCTACTACAATTGGGAGCTTTTCCAGTGTGAAGTCAATATCTTGCTCTGTGTTGTCGACGGAAAGTGACAGGCGGAGTGAACCGTGTGCCGTTTCGTGCGACAGCCCCAGAGCTAACAGCACATGTGACGGGTCAAGCGAATCTGAAGAACATGCACTGCCTGACGAAGCGCAAATTCCGTGCTGGTTTAAAAGTAGTAACAGCGACTCACCCTCAATGCCTTCAAACACAAACGAAGCAATCCCCGGAAGCCTATTGACGGGGTCGCCTGTGAGCTGAGTGCGGGGGATTTTGAGAACCCCTTCGATGAGCTTGTCGCGGAGTTTTGTGACTTGTGTGAGCGGCATGTGGCTCACTGCTTCTTCTAGTGCAGCGGCAAGTGTTACGATGCCGAAAATGTTTTCGGTTCCGCTGCGTTTTCCGCGCTCCTGACCGCCACCGTGAATGAGCGGCTCTAGCTTTAAGCCTTTTTTCACATATAGCACACCCACGCCCTTGACAGCACCGAGTTTATGACCCGATAACGAGAGGAGGTCAACACCCAGCTCGCCAACGTCGGTGGGGATATGGGCGACTGCCTGAACGGCATCGGTGTGGAAAAGCACGCCCGCTTCACTTGCGATGCGCCCGATTTCAGCGGTCGGCAAAATCGTGCCGATTTCGTTGTTTGCCATCATAATTGAAATTAGCACCGTGTCACTGCGTATTGAACTGCGAAGTTCATCGAGCGAAATCTGCCCGACGCTGTCGCTTTCAAGATAAGTTATATCATAGCCGTTATCGCCCAGATATTTCAGGGTGTTTTTCACGGCAGGATGTTCAATTTTGGTAGAAATAATATGCTTGCCGATGTCTTTTTTCGCCTTGACGGCAGACTTTATCGCCCAGTTGATAGACTCGGTGCCACTGCCTGTAAAATAAACTTCATCGGGGCGGCAGGCGAGTACATCCGCCACAGTTTTTCGGGAATTTTCAAGTGCAACTTTGGACTTTTGCCCAAGCGAATACAAAGATGACGGGTTGCCGTAATTATCAGTGAGAAATGGCATAACAGCGTCTATAGCTTTCTGAGAAATCCTTGTTGTCGCTGCATTATCTAAATAAACGAGTTTTTCCATTGAGTCTCCTAAAAAATTTTTTGTGTTTGCTAAGACTATAATACACTATTTTTGCTTAAAATGCTAGACAAAAATCACTCACCAAAATACGCTAAAATAACCTCTACGCTGGCGTCTGCCATTGCGGCTTGTGCTTCGGGGTCTATTAGGAAGATGAAATCGTCGAGATTTACTATGAAGCCGGATTCAAATAGAACAGAGGGTACCCATGAGGGGCGGACTACGAAGAAGTTGGCATGATTTATTTGCCTGTAGCGGTTTGTGAGGGGGTTTATGTCGTACATGAGATCTAAAGTGAGCTCTGCAAAAGGTGCGGCATTGGGGTTGCGATACCAGACTGTGAACCCTCTTATATTCTCGGAATTTGTGGTCTCAGCAACGCTGTTGACATGCAGTGAAATAAACAAATCGGGGCGCAGGTCACGGCTCATGTTTACGCGGTCTTGCAAGCTTACATCTATATCAGATTCACGCGTCAGATAGACCGTCGCACCCAGAGCGCGGAGGCGGTCGGTTAAAAGCTCGGCATTTACCATGACGAGATATGCTTCTGTCATATCACCGCCGAGCGGACCGATGGCGCCGGAGTCACTGCCGCCGTGGCCGGGGTCGAGTAAAATTCTTATGCCATCCAGCGGGCGGTCGCCCGGAGAAAGAGACTTTCTGTGTTTGAGGTAGAGACGAAGCTGACCATCTTCAAATTCCACAAAAGCCCCTTCAAAACGTGCACCTTCTCTGATGGTAAACTCAAGATACCACGTGTTGCCACTGCCCCTTGCACGAGAACTTTGGAACATGGTCTGTGACAGATCGTTAGGGAGTGTGAGCGGAGGCGGTTCGGTGAGTTTGCCAAAACGCACGGTGAGGACATTACCGTCAAAAGAGGGGACGACTGCGACATTTTGCTCGGTTTGCCAAGTGATAATATCATAGTCAAGCCCCGGTATGAAAGTGCCGCCGCTGAATGTATTTTCTCGCATATTGCTTTCGTTACGAGTTGTTATATCGGAGTTTCTGACCCACATACCGTTTGAAAGCCGAGAAAACCCGTTGCTGGAAGTTGCAATAACACGGTCAACGGTACCGCGGGAGAGCATCCAATCGCTGGCTCCAACAGTCGTATGATATGGAAACACCCATGCCTCGTCACTCGTGACGGTCGCAAGCCGTGGAGCGGTGACGTTGGTGACGGTCACCGGTTCGGGCGGCGGCGGGGCGGCAGCGGGTGGATTTCTTGTAATGACACGCACAACATCGTCTATGCCCGGCTGAGAAAACGTAAAAACATTTTCACCGGCTTCAAGAGGGGCATGCACAAAGAAAAAACCCTCAACAGTGCGTGTTTGAACAGGCTCTCCGTTCATGTAGAGAGGCAGAGAAGGTATACTGGTACCGAGAATATTAAATCCTGAAGCAGTCGCATCGGTACCTCTGATAGTGACATTGTGGTCGGGCTTTCCGACAGAGAGGCGGTCAAGTATCATGAGAGGTTCTCGGATCTGATAATCTTGCCTGATAAAAAACTCACGGATTTCATTACCAAGTTCGCCTAAAAGAAACCTGTGGCGGAAAAATGCACTGCCTTTGACCGTTTCGTGCTCAGCCATCATAGTGAGCTGCCGCAGTATTTCACCCTCCCAACGAGAGTCTTGGTGGCGATCAACTTCCCGCCATGCGGCGAGGCCGATATATAGGTTTACATCGGTATCACGGCAGAGGTCAATCCACCAGTCAAGCACTACTTCAAAATTGGCGACTTCAAAGCCAATATACCAGTAAATCTGCGGCATGATGTAGTCAACAAGCCCATCTGTGACCCACAGCCGTGTGTCGGCATAGAGCGAATAATATGACTGCATTGCATGAATTGAAATATCAGATTTGCCCAGCGGGTCGATAGTATCATTTTTCCAGATAGCTGTAGGTGAAATGCCCCAGCGGACGTCTCTATCATATTCCAAGTTTATATCATTTATCAGAGACTGAATATCACGAATCAGAGTATTGACGTTTTCGCGCCGCCAGTCTCCAAGCTCCATATCACCGCCATATCGGGCAAAGGACTCGGAATCATTAAAATCTGAGCCGGGATAAAAATAATCGTCGAAGTGAATGCCGTCGAGGTCATAGTTTAAAACAAGTTCTGCAATGCCGTCGATAATAAGCTGTCGTGCCTCGGGCAGTCCGGGGTCGAGAAATAAACCGGAATCTCCCGCAGGTGTAGACCAAGGTACTGCGAGCTCAGGATTTATCCGCACGGGGTTATTCTCCGCAAGTGTGTTTGGGTCTGATGAATTGTTTGCCGTGTGTATGATTCGGTAGGGGTTTAGCCATGCGTGCAACTCAATATCTTGAGCGTGGCTCGCCTCTATAAAATATTGCAGTGGGTCAAAATCAGGCACACCGACACCCTGAGTGCCTGAAAGCCAGTGGCTCCACGGGAAAATAGATGAATTGTAGAAGGCATCGCCTGTAGGGCGCACTTGGAAAATGATGGCATTAAGCCCCAAGTACGCAGTGCGGTCTACAATAGCATCAATTTCAGCTTTCAGTTCATCAGCCGTGAGCCCTTGCCGCGAAGGGAAATCGAGATTAAAAACAGAAGTAACCCAAACAGCACGAAGTTCCCGGACTCCCTCTTCATAATAATAGTAGTAGGGGAGTTCATGGTTATCTTCGGGGATATTGGCGGAGATATCTTCATCTTGATAATAGGGGTCATCTCCATTATAAGGCTCGTCAATATCTACGTTTCGCAGACTAAACTGGTCTGACAAAATGAGTGGTGTGGAAATTAAAAGCAAGAGAGCAAGCAATGAGAGTATGATGATATTACGTACTGATTTTTTCACAATTATAGAACACCTCGTAGAAAACACCTTGTTGAAACAACGGTCATTTTAACATAGTTGGGTGGGTTACGTCAAATTTTACTCCTCGGTGTTGAATTATTACACTCACCCTGATATACTATAAAGACAAAATGGGCGTGGCGGTGGCAGTACTTGTACTGAGACAGGGCCCCCGTATTATTGAAAGGGGATATATCCACCATGGCAGTAAAAAAAATCATTATCATCGGAGCCGCAGGGCGCGACTTCCACAACTTCAATGTCTACTACAGAGACAACGCCGATTACAATGTAGTGGCATTCACCGCGGCGCAAATCCCTGACATCGCAGGGCGCAAGTACCCCGCAGCACTCGCAGGCAAACTCTATCCGGAAGGTATTCCAATTTACGATGAAAAAGAACTTGAAGAACTCATTAAAAAATTCGATGTGGATGCATGTGTATTCTCATACAGCGACGTGCCATATAACTACGTCATGAGCCTTGGTGCAAGAGTAAACACGGCAGGTGCGGCGTTTACAATGCTTGGCCATAAAAATACAATGATTAAAAGCACAAAGCCTGTAATTTCAGTAGGTGCAGTGCGTACAGGCTGCGGAAAGAGCCAAACATCACGCAAAATCGCAGAAATTCTCATGGCACACGGCAAAAAAGTCATTGCAATCCGCCACCCAATGCCATACGGCGATTTGGAAGCACAAAAAGTTCAGCGTTTTGCAACAATAGACGACCTCAAAAAGCATAACTGCACAATCGAAGAGATGGAAGAATACGAGCCACACATTGAGCGTGGTAATGTCATCTATGCAGGTGTTGACTATGAGGCAATCCTGCGTGCCGCAGAAAATGACCCTGACGGTTGCGACATAATCCTATGGGACGGCGGAAATAACGACTTCCCGTTTTATAAAACTGATCTCATGGTATCAGTCCTTGACCCGCACCGCCCCGGTCACGAACTGAGCTATTATCCGGGAGAAGTCACACTGCGTCTTGCAGATGTGGTGGTTATCAATAAAATCGATAGCGCAGATTTTGAAAACATCTTAACAGTGAGAGAAAGCATAGAGAGAGTAAATCCAAATGCCATAGTTGTAGATGCCGCCTCAACAATAAGTGTGGAAAAACCCGAAGTTATCAAAGGGAAACGTGTTTTAGTTGTAGAGGACGGTCCGACACTCACCCATGGCGAAATGAAAATCGGCGCAGGCATAGTGGCCGCAAAGCGTTTCGGCGCGGCTGAAATAATCGACCCAAGAGAGCAGGCTGTTGGTAAACTTGCAGATACATATAAAACATACCCGCACATAGGAAATCTCCTACCCGCAATGGGCTACGGCGAAGAACAAATGCGCGACCTGGCCGCAACAATCGACAAGGTAGACTGTGATGCAGTTGTGATAGCAACACCGATAGACCTAGAGCGCGTAATAAAAATCAACAAACCCACCACAAGAGTAGAATACGAGCTACAAGAAATAGGGCATCCAACCATGGAAGATGTCTTAAAGGATTTTATAAAATAATAATGTAGGGGCGACCGTCCTCGGTCGCCCGTTCTCATCTCTTGCATCGTATGGACGTTGATGTCTTATCTTCTGATGGCTCTTTTGACCCCTCAAAAAATACGCAACGCATTACTTTTTCATATTGCAAATAAATGTCAGAGCCAGCTGTTTTTTCTCATCATTATCACTTACAGAGTTTATTCTTTCGCTTAATATGTCTGTTTCTAAAAGATTATTTTTTAACATAGCCGACACGTATTCAAGGTCTTTTTTTCGATAAGCAAATAGCTTAGACACACACAAGTCGTATGGGTCTAAGCATAATCCTGTGTAGCCATAAGTGTTTTCGTTTTTGAGCTTCACAAGACGGGTTTCCCAGCCTTTCGGGAGTATTGCGGTCTCTTTGCCTACCCCATGTGCATACACGCCAAAAGTATCTTGAAAGATTGACAGTTCACCTATCGTTCCGTCTATCAAGTCGGTTAGTTCTTGACTTTTTTCATTTAAGTAAAAAACGTCAGCTTCAATGGATTGGGTGAGTTTTTCCAGCAGCGAAGAGTTCGGAAAACTTGCCAAAATCGCTTGTGAGCCTATTATTACTATGTTGTCTTCCCCTGTAATTGCACAAGCTGCTCTGATGATATGTTCAAGTTCGTTTATGTTCATTTTTGTGACCATTCCTTATTTCTAAGAACTTCCCACCTTTCTTTTGGTGAAAATATTCCTGTGAATGGGTTTATTTGCCACAAGTCATATCCGTATGCACTTTCATCTGCAACGAGTTCTATTAATATATCTTTATCATTTAAAGCTTTCGACCAAACTTGCAAGTATTCACGCAATATATCTCCGGAAATTTTTGCATCTATTTTATCAATATTGTTGATGGCAACTTCTTTTACCGCCAAATAATCCGACTTGATCTTGGCGATTGTTGCAGTTTTAAGTTTTGCACTTGTGGCGAGTTTCATTTTTGGATTGTCCTTTCGCTTTAACTTTTCTGCTCTCACCGTTTCTTAATCCATATCATAACATGTTTCGGGGTTTTTCTCAACGGAGTTCTGAATTTTGCTTTATATTTTTTCAAGGCATCCAACCATGGAAGATGTTCTGAAGGATTTTATTAAGTAATATTATAAATCAAGGATAGTACAAGGTAGCAGAGGCACGGCAGTTTGCGTAGTCTTTTTTGCGAGAAAAGCGGTGTAGATCCCGATGGCTCGCAAAAAAGCGTAGCAAATTGTCATTCCTCTGTGGGAATCAACGGGAGAACGACCATCCCAGGTCGCCCGTTCTCATCGCTAGCACCAAGTTCATGAATCCCACTCATCGATCAAGGCAAGTACCGTCTCGAGTGCGTCCATGCCGGGGTGGTTGAAATAGTGTGGAATCGTGCCGGCTTCGAGCGGGCGACCGTGGCGGTCAGTTACATAGAAAATATCAAAGTAAAACGCAATGCCTGTGTTGGGCATAAGTGCCATGGTGCGCGGACCGCCCAAAACACCGCCTGTTCTGTCGCCCACTAAAGTTATATGCCCGGTTTCGCTTGCATACCAAGCGGCTGCTTGTGCAGCAGAACCATTCTGGTGGTTAACCAGCATCCAGACTTTCCCCTCAAAATTGCCCCAACTCTGTATGGGCTCGATTGAAACAACCCTGCCGGCAGGGGCGCCATAGTGCATCCTGTCAATGTCATCATGCCGAATATCGGGTAGATCAAAATCGGCTAATATTTCATTCTCAAAACTATCGGGTGGGATTTCCAGTACTTCAGGTTCAATTGCACCATCATTACTTTCTGTATCGCATGCGGTTAATGGCAAAGCCAACAAAATGCAGCACATGAGTAATAGTAGCCATTTTTTCTTTTTCATAAGCAAACTTTACCTTTCCTTGTATCTACCAATTAAAGTGGTCGGCTTGTCAAAACACTCAACAAAAGTTTCTAATTATATACCAATAAGTATATACCACCTCCACAAACACTGCAAGTATTTTTGTCTATTTGTGGGGGTTTGATTTTTGTATTTTATGTGATAGAATGTATAAAAAAGAAAGGCACATCAAAAATGTCCGACATGAAAATTACATTGCCTGATACGGCAACTATAACGATTACCGGGCAGGTCATTGATAGACTTATTCGTGCCGGAGACGGTGATGCGGCATTGCTATATCTCTATATACTAAAGATGAATGGAGAACTTTCATCTTCGCAGGCCGCCATAGCCCTTGATAAGAGCAAAGGCTGGATAGCATCTGCCCTTGCAACCCTGTCGAGAATTGGGCTTGCATCCGTTGACGAGCAAGCAGCCGTAAGCGGTGAAGAACAAAAACCACCACTTAAACAGCCGCGTAACTATTCGGTCGAAGAAATAAAAACCGAATTGGCATCAGGCTCAGATTTCTCGCATGTAATAGAAGAAACTCAGCGAGTGATCGGACGAATACTTTCCCCTGACGAGCTACTTCGTTTATTTGGCATATACGACTACCTGCGCTTACCCGCAGATGTAATAATGCTCCTGATGACACATTGCATCAGCGAAAGCCGCAGAACAGGCGGCGGAAGAGCACCATCGGTGCGTTACATAGAAAAAGCCGCCTATACGTGGGAGCGGGAAGGTCTGTTTACTGCTGAAAAAGCAGAAGAATACCTCAAAAAACTGGACGAGCGAAGAAATGTTCGCAGTAGAATAAAAGATGAAATGCGGATAAGAGATAGAGAATTCTCAGCAACAGAAGCTCGTTATGTGGACAGTTGGATTCAAATGGGATTTGAGCCTGAGGCTGTTGCAATTGCCTATGACAAGACAGTGGTAAAAACAGGAAGGATGGCTTGGCCCTACATGGATTCAATTTTAAAGAACTGGTATAAAAAAGACCTGTTGACGGAAGCAAAAGTATTGGAATCAGAAGGGAAAACGCCACCCGGTGATTTGAGGATAAAATCCACAGAAAAGCACGGTAAACCAAACCAAGAGGAATTGGATAGAATGGCGAAAATACTCAAGAAAATTACTGATGAGTAGTGTCGAGAAGGAGCAAACCACACATGGCAATAGATGGAAAAATCTTAGCGAAGGCGCGTAATGCACTACGTGCACGGCGTAGGCGAAAAGAGGAGACTTTGGAAAGCCGCCTTCGAGAAGTCTACGCAAAATCACATGTTGTGCTTGAAATTGACGCAAAGCTCCGAGAGTCAATGACACAGCTTATTGGCGTTGCCATGGGTGAAACGGACACAAGCGAAATAGAAAAAATCCGCCAAAGAAACCAAAGCCTGCAAAATGAGCGCAAGACGGAGATAAAAAAAGCGGGCTTCACCGAAAACTATTTAGATGAAAACTACATATGCCAAAAATGCAGAGACACGGGTTACATCGACAACAAAATGTGTAACTGTTTGGAAGAGATATATAAGCAGGAGCAGAGTGAATCGCTGAGCAACCTATTTAAGCTCGGTAACGAGCGTTTTGAGAACTTCGACCTTGGTTACTACGACGAGCGCCCATCTCTCGAAACGGGAATTTCCCCACGAAGGAGCATGGAAATGGTTTTTGAAACCTGCAAACAATACGCAAGCAAGTTCTCGCAAAACTCCATGAATCTGTTTTTCAATGGTGCGCCCGGCTTGGGGAAAACATATTTATCGGCATGTATTGCAAGGGTGGTGGCAGAAAGCGGCTACTCCGTGGTGTACGAAATGGCGGCGGCAATATTCGCAAAATTCGAGGATCAAAAATTTTCCCGCGCAGAAAACCCGGAGGACACACGAGACGAAATAAAGCGCTTCATGGAATGTGACCTACTAATAATGGACGACCTCGGCACGGAGATGACAACGGTATTCACAATCGCCGCTCTATATGAGATAATAAATACACGTCTGGTGACAGGCAAAAAAACAATAGTAAATTCAAACTTAACAATCCCCGAACTGCGAAAACGTTACAGCGAACAAATAACATCTCGCCTTGAGGGTGAGTATCAAGTTTTGACATTTTATGGTGAGGATATACGTAAAAAGCGGAATATGCTTTGATTTATAATGGGCAATGGCGAGAGATGTGGGAACAAATCACCCGGCCCTGCGGGGCCACTCTCTTTACTAAAGAGGGCAGGGGTTACACAATAAGGAGGCATTTGCATGCTAATTAAAACACTACCTGTTGGGCAACTGGAGACAAATTGCTACATTCTTACCGATGAAAACTCGAAAAAATGCGCCATAATCGACCCGGGAGCAGAGGCTAATACTATACTCGACTACATTGAGTCAAACAGCCTGACTCCTGTAGCTATCTTCATAACCCACGGACATTTCGACCACATAATGGCTCTTGAAGAGTTGGTGGAAGTTACAGAAATCCCCATATATATCCATGAACTTGAATACGACAAAGACGCAAAAGGTAACCGCCACAAACTGAGTACAGACAGCAAACTCAACTTCTACAGAGAGGGCGATGAGCTCGAAATAGGTGCTCTTAAAGTGACAGTTTTAGAAACACCCGGCCACTCGCTGGGTTCAGTGACCCTAAAATGTGAAGATGCGCTATTCACCGGAGATACCCTGTTTTCAGGTGACTGTGGCAGAACAGACCTTGAGGGCGGCAGCTATCCTACTATGCTAAAGAGCTTAAAAAGGCTTGCGGATTTGGACGGCAACTACGAAGTATACCCCGGTCACGACGAATCAACAACTTTGGATAACGAAAGAAAATTCAACCGCAACATGAGAGAGGCGTTGGGTCATTTTTAGCTTTGAGGGTTAGTGAAAGGAATGGTCATTAGTATGATTGCGGAGCAGACAGTTTGGGGTACGCTCACAGGCATACGCCCGGCAAAAGTGGCAGCGAAACTTTTAAACTCAGGCAAAACCCCTGAGGAAACGCAAGTGATTCTCGCTGAGGAATACAAAGCGGCGCCGGATAGAGCGCAAAAAATCACTCAAACCGCCCAAAAGGCTATAGCCCTAAGAAAAACCCTCGACCCAAAGGACATAGCTCTATACATAGGCATACCATTTTGCAAAACTCGCTGTGCGTATTGCAGTTTTGTAAGCAACAATGTCGAAAAATCATTTAGCCTGACAGCCCCGTTCACCGAAACGCTGATAGCCGAAATCGAAGAAACCACCAAAGTAGCAGACAAACAGGGACTGCGAGTTACAAGCATATACATGGGCGGTGGCACACCGACGGCACTGCCGAATGAAAACTTAGAAAAAATTCTGCAAACAATTAAAAAAACTATTGATTTTAAAAACCTGCGAGAGTACACTGTAGAAGCAGGCAGGCCGGATACAATTACAAAAGAAAATTTAGAGCTGATAAAAACTCACGGCGCAAGCCGCATATGCCTGAACCCGCAGACAATGAATGATGCTGTGTTAGCGGCTATCGGAAGGGATCATTCTTCGGAACATATAACGAAATCGGCAGAACTTATAAAGAGGTCGAACGTTGAGTTAAATATGGACATAATAGCCGGACTGCCTACAGATACTACGGAGAGTTTCATTAAAACGCTAGATAAGGTTTGTGCACTCGACCCCGAAAACATCACAGTACACACACTGGCACTCAAAAAAGGTTCGCGTATTATGGAGGAAAATGAGCGCATACCGAGTGGAGAAGAGGTCGGCGAAAAGCTGGACTATGCATCGGAAAAACTCACAAACGAAAAGTATGAGCCATACTATATATACCGCCAATCATATATTTCAGGCGGGTTTGAAAACACAGGTTGGAGCAAGCCGGGTAAAGAGTGTATATACAACATCTGCATGATGGAAGAACTCTGCACAGTCCTTGCCGTTGGTGGTGGCGGAGTGACAAAATTCGTATCAAATGACGGCAGCAGAATTGAGCGGGAGTTCAACGCAAAGTACCCTCTCGAATATATAAACCGCCCGGACAAAATCGAGAAAAAACTTAAAGCACTTAGCAGGTACATATACTAGCGAGTGAAAATTTTATTAGTGAGGAAGAATAAACTATGCCCTATCCATACCACATAAGCGACATAAACAAAAGAGCAACAGACGACCCAAAAGGATTTGCCGAAGAATGCGAAGCAATCTATAACAGAAAAGTAAACGAGGCGGCGGCAAGCATATTTGAGAGAATACCGATGTGCAACGTGGTTTTGCTGTCAGGACCTTCAGGTTCAGGCAAAACGACTACAGCTCAGAAAATATGCGATGCAATCAATAAAATGGGAATCCATGCACACACGGTGTCCATGGACAAATACTACCTCTCCCGTGACCCTGAGACAGCCCCAAGAACATCTGACGGAGAGTATGATTTTGAGTCTCCGCACTGCTTAGACCTTGAACTGCTGGATAAGCACATCGACGAGCTATCAAGAGGAAATGAAGTCATAATACCGCATTTTAATTTCAACACACAAAAAAGAGATTCAGAGGGCGAGTTCCCACTAAAACTGAGTAGTGACGAAATAGTTATCTTCGAGGGTATCCACGCCTTGAACGATTTACTCGCAGAGGATCATCCCGAGGCGTTCAAGCTCTACATAAGCGCACGTTCCGATATAGTAAACGATGGCGATATCTACTTTAAACGCACATGGACGAGACTCCTTCGCCGTGTTGTCAGAGACGATTTCTTCAGAGGTATGGGAGCAGAGCGCACACTCGGAATGTGGGCAAATGTCAGAGACGGCGAAAAACAGTACATTTCACCATTTAAATACAAAGCAGACCTGCTATTTGATTCTTCAATGGCATATGAAGTGCCGATAATGAAAAAATTTGCCCAAGATGCAATAACAGCAATCCCCGGCGGCGCAAGGCGGGAAGAAGAACTGCACTCAGTGCGCCCCATACTGATGGAGTTTGCAGAAATAGACTCAAAGCACGTTCCAAAAGACTCGATACTGAGAGAATTCATAGGCGGCGGAATTTACGACAGGTAGTTGTTGGGGTACAACAATGAAAAATTTTTTTAGAAAATTCATGCAGGGTCGGTATGGGCCTGACCATTTGGGTGTAGCACTGATAATTCTTTCTTTTTTGGTATCAGTGCTGTACGCTGTTATCGGGCATTTGCCGTTGCTGTATTTATCGTACTTTATACTTGCTATGGTGATTTTCAGAATGCTATCCCGCAACATAAGCAAGCGCAGAAGGGAAAATGACGTATTTATCCGCTACTGGTGGCCGATACGCACGAAAATAAAACGTCTTTTCGGGAATTTGAAACAGCGGAGAACGCATAAATTCATCAAGTGCCCCGACTGCAAAAACCGCCTCCGAGTCCCGCGCGGTAAGGGCAAAATTATAGTCACTTGTCCAAAATGCACAAAAAAGCTCACCAAAAAGACATAGAACAACCACCGTTTATGTCGCATTTGACGAAAACTGCAATGTGTAGTGATATATGTTTGGCGATTATTGGCATTGACGAGAAATAAAATATGCTGTATCATTAACAGCGTAAACTAAAAAAAATAAAAAGGAGCAAGGTGACTATGAGAAAAGCAACAAAGAGACACGAGAATATAGTAGCAAGAGACAACGTGGCTCTCAGTGTTTGCCGTGTCGTAATGCCTTGCAGCCGGCTTTCAAAGTCGCACACATCGTAGCAACGTTCACACGCTACAATAGAAAAATGCAGTCGAAAGCTTGGTAATAACCAAAATGCTTTCGACTGTTTTTTAAATTCGTTACGTGAAAGGAGAATTATTATGTACGGATTAATACCATCAGCAGCTTTCGGAACATCACTAAACGCAGAAAATGAGGGGAATCGGAGCAATCCGAGCAACCCGAAAAACCAAACCCACACAAAACCACAGATCGACGAAGTAGTATGCCACACACTTGAGGGAGATACACTAAAAGACGCTCTGAACTTCATAGATAATATCCGCGCATCAAAAATGAAATTTGAGTGGTCAGCCATCAATGTATGGTCCGTTCACAGAGGCTTCAAGCACATCATGGATGTCAAGGTTGCAAACGGCACATGGAACATCACTCTGCTTCTTGACCATGCAAAATCAGAAAACTTATACTCAGGAGCCGAGATGGAAGGTGTGCGCAAACTGGTCAACTCACTCAGAAGTCCCGTGGGAGTACCCTCGACAACACAATACGCAAGAACATAGTATACTAACCCAAAAAAAGAAAGCTGCAACCCACACAAAGCCATGCCTAAACTAAAGGGCATGGTCTTTTTATGTTGTTTTATGGTTGTTTTTATGATATAGTTTGTGATGAAAAATGAAGAGCTATGAAAATATTTTGCGAAATTAGCTTTGTGGAGGACATAAATGTCAGAAAATGAAACAAATAGCGCAAAACCTCACGCAAAAGAAAAGCCTTATGATTACATGAGCCTGTTACTTGACGTTCGTGTGCATTTATTAAACTTTGTAATTCCTATAGTAATTGCGTCTGTTATTTTGTGGATGGGTTTCGCCATATCAAGAGAAATTGCAGACGATTCTGCTTTGCGAATCTCCAGACAATACTCTGTTGAAGCAGCGGCTAATTTTCAGGTCTATATGAACCCGCACATGATTCTTATGAATCAGATGTCATACTCCACCGCAATAGCCAGATGGCTTGACAATGAGTTTGACGAAGTGGCAAAGGCGGCGGCATTTGAAGCAATGATGGGACATGCCGCAACATGGCCGTATGCCTATTTCATGTTCACTGTCGCAGAGACACTCAGAGGTTATAATTTTAATGTAAACCTAACGCTTGACGAGTTTGAGTCTTGGGGGCAACTTAGCGGAGGGGAAGTGAGTCAATGGTTTTTTGATGCCAGAGATTCGGAGATGCCCTTTATCCTCAATATCCAACGATCCCGCCCGGATGAGCATGGCAACTGGGATTTATATATATGGTCTAACCATAGAGTATACTATCAAGGTCGATTTGTGGGTGTCTTTACAATAGGTTCGCCGTTTACTGATGTTTTTGATGCTACATTCGGTGGTTTTTATCTAGAACATAGACGTGGATACCTAATTGACAAGTATGGTAATGTACGCATTGACAGTGCAGGGGAGCTTGAAACGACAGCGGATGGGTTGCCGGCGTTTCCACCTGTGCCGGAAGCAGAGGTCAATCCTGAGCTGAGAGATGCACTATATAATCATAGGTTCTGTCTGCAAAATGGCATGTTTCAACTCGGAACACCAACATCAGATGCTATAAGGCTTGATGTTGGTGCATTCAGCTATGGCAGTATTACACCCATTATCGGCACAGACTGGTCAATAGTAGTGCTTTCAAGCCATGATGACATGCTTGACATGCGATATATGTTGGTCATAATAGTTACCGTCGGGCTGCTCGCTTTATCTGCGATTGGCGGAAACTTTTTAGTGCGTTCTATGATGCGCGAAATAAACAATCTGCGCACCCAAGAGGTGGAAGAGGCACGGAGAAAAAGTGAAGCAGAAGTGGCAAAAGTGCAAGCTGAAAAAGTATTGCAAGAGGAACGGCAAAGCAAAGAGCTTGCAGAGGCATCAAGCATGGCAAAGAGCAGCTTCTTAGCGAGGATGAGCCATGAAATCCGCACTCCGATTACCGCGGTTATGGGCGTCTCGGAAATCGAACTCCATAACCCCGCATTGCCAATTCAAACGGCAGAATCTTTCAGCAAAGTCTACAATGCGGCAAACGCCTTGCTTGGCATAGTCAATGACATACTCGACCTTTCAAAAATAGAGGCGGGTAAGTTTGAAATTATTGGCGAAAAATATGAAGTGGCAAGTATGATTGTTGATGCGTCGCACATACAACAATCGCATGTTGGACGTAAAAACATAGGCTTTAGTGTGCATGTAGATGAAAGCCTGCCAACAAATCTTGAAGGTGATCCAATTCGCATTATTCAAGTCATTAGTAACCTTCTGTCGAATGCATTCAAATACACCATGGAAGGGACAGTTGGGCTATCTTTTTCATGCGAAAAAGACAGTGAAGATGCGGAAAAAATAACACTTGTAATCTCTATCAGTGATAGCGGACTTGGAATGACACCTGAGCAAGTAAACGACTTGAGTAATGAATATACCCGCTATCATGAGAACGAATACAGGTTTATCGAAGGTACAGGGCTGGGAATGCCTATTGTTTTCAGTTTAGTGAAAATGATGGGTGCAGAGGTTGAAATAAGCAGTAAGGTAAATGAGGGAACAAGCGTAGTTGTGAAAATACCTCAAAAAGCATTAAGTGAAAACGTGCTTGGAAAAGATTTGGCACTGCGACTGGAACAACTTGAAGAGAATACTTTGTCTGTAAGAAAACGCTTCTCATTTGAGCCTGAGTCTATGCCTTACGGAAAAGTAATGGTTGTTGACGATGTTGAAGAAAATCTGTATGTAGCAAAGGGTTTGCTTGCTTTTTATGATTTAGAAATTGTAACATGCAAAAGTGGTTACGAGGCAATAAGCAGAGTCAAAAATGGCGAGGTCTACGATATTGTTTTCATGGATTACATGATGCCCGGAATCAGTGGTACAGATGCCATGCTGCAGATGCGTGAGCTGGGGTATGATGCGCCGATAGTTGTGCTCACGGCAAATGCAATGATTGGCAAAGCGGAAGAATTTATGAAAGACGGTTTTGACGGATTTATGTCGAAACCTATTCAAACGAAGAGCTTAAACTCCACTTTGATCAAGTATATCAAAAATAAGCAGCCCCCTGAAGTGATAGAGGCAGCTTTAAAGGCAAGTGCAGAAAATCCGGCTAAGAAAAGAGATATCCATAGTTTCCAAACGAACCCTGAATTGCTCGAAAAATTGAGAGCGGACTTTTCCAGGGGTCACAGTGATGCATTTTCAAAATTGCTGAAACAATTAGATGAAGGCGATATTGCGACCGCTCACCGCACTGCACACACAATAAAGGGTGCCGCAGGACTTATCTACGAAAATGAGCTGCTTGAAGCAGCTTTCGATGTCGAACAAAAATTAGTAATGAGACGCCAGCCAACAAAGAAAGAGCTCTCAGCACTGGAGCAAGAGTTGGAGCGGGTTCTCAGTGATATCGGCGAGGTCAAAGCAGAGACGATAGCCGAAAGTGAAATGTTAAGCAAGGCAGAGGCTCTGGCGCTGCTGGAAAAAGTTACTCCACTGCTGTTAGACCGCAGTGCTGACATAGTGAATATGTTAGATGAGTTAAGAAGGATTCCGGGTTCAGACGACCTATGCCGCCAGATACAAGACTTCGATTTCGCCTCAGCCCATGAGACGGCTGTGGGGATGATGGGCGAGCTTGGGTAGTGATTTATCAAGTCAACCGCATGAATACAACGTATTCTGTAGGGGCGGCAGAATGCCACCCCTACAGGCAACAAAAAGACGACCTTTTGTGGTCGCCTTGTCTAACTCCTGACATTCCTTACCTATACCCCTGCACAATCAGCCTCGCGTCGTCATTGCGGCAGTTTGTGCATGTGGAGAGGGTGATTATTTGTGAGGCTCCCGTTGGAGCTCCAAGTCTGTGAGTGAAGTAAGGAAATGCGTGATCGGC
>WQSX01000030.1 GCA_009787625.1 Oscillospiraceae bacterium | reverse complement strand
GGGAGGGTAGATGTTATCTAACCGGAGGGAGGTGGAATAATGACGGCATATGAAGTGTTGATGGTTGCGGTGAAAATCGCACGCCTGATATATGACATAGTAAAATCCCGTAATGACCACAAGAACCGCAGGGTCAGCAAGCGCAGAAGAAACAGAAAGAAATAACCGGCCCCCAGTAATTCAACGCTAGGGTGAGCCGATTATTTCCCTGTGAAATAAGAAGCAAGCCCACCGCCTTGGCGGCTGTTGCCCAAGGGAGAGTGTTTGCCGCACTCTCTCTTTTATGTTTCGATTTTAACATTTCTCAGAGTAAACGTCAAGAATAACTTTTCTGCCTTGTCTACTCCTCATAGCCAGGCACAAATGGCTCGATGTTTCTCATTGTTGGAACTGCGAGCCTGCGCCAATAACAGCATCTTGTGTTTCCGCTACAGTTTCTCGGACTGTTTCCTGTGGAGTGATAGTGAACCCATTTATGGGGCTCTTCTATGGCAGAGAACTCATATCGTATCTCCGCAAAACGCAGCATTTCTATTGCTGTGAGGATGTTGTGTTCCGCATTTAGCAGATTTCTGCCTCTGAAGTCGTCGGTAATCCTAAAATTTGCCAGCGGAGGCGATATTAGCCACCAATTCATTATTTGCAGTAGCCCAAAATGTCCTCTGCCCGAAGATACACCGTATCTCCAGTGGCTTTCGTATGTTATCATCGCCGCAAATACGTGTTCAAGTTCAATCAGCCCATGCTCATAGAGCAGGTCATGCACGAGCCACTGCAAGTCGGGTGAAGGGTCACGGTGTCCTCTCATTACGTTGTTGTTAAATATCCATCGCGGCTGGGTTCTGCGCTGTGCGTCCCGAATTTCTGCGAGTTCCTGCATTAACGCTGTATTTGCCTGATTAGAGTCGGCAAGCATACGAGAAATAGCATCATATCTGCCGAGCAGGTAGTCGTACTGATCCATAAGAGCTCTTTCACGTTCGGATATGATTTCGTCATTCACTACCTCAACAAATTGCTGCTCTGTGACAAATCTTGTGTGGTATATGGTTCTTGGGGAAATTAATTGAAAAATTATGGCTGAAATGAGTGAGAGATATATAAGTGCAACAAGAATCTGCCGACGCGCCCTTTTGAGTTTTGCAAACATGTCTCGTCTGTTTTGTCTGCGTATATCGAGAGATAGTCTATTCAGCCGTCTTACAAGTTTCATTTTTCCTACATATGAAGACTCGTATATAACTCGCTTTTGTTTGATGTGCCCTTCTTCTGCAGCACTCTTTCTTTTCACAGTCTCATCTTCCTATAAATCATTTTCATTAAACATTCGTTTTATCTGTTCGGATAAATCTCTATTTTCGTGCGCTTCCAGCTTTGGGTCTTTCTTTAAAGTTTCTGCCGCTGCGTTTTGCGCTTGGTTTAATATTAACATATCTGTGGCAAAGTTGGCTATGTGAAGCTCAGGCAGACCATGCTGACGTGAGCCGAAGAAATCACCCGGACCGCGCATACTCAAGTCTTTTTCGGCAATTTTAAAACCGTCGCCCGTGGCTTTCATTATTTCAAGGCGTTCTCTGGAGACCTCGGTCTTGCCTGTGTTGAATAATATGCAGTGGGATTCATGTTCCCCCCTGCCGACTCGCCCTCTGAGCTGATGTAGTTGCGAAAGTCCGAACCTGTCAGCGTTTTCTACTATCATGAGTGCGGCATTCGGCACGTCAACGCCTACTTCCACAACTGTTGTAGCCACTAAAATATCCGCTTCGCCCGATGCAAACGCATTCATGGCTGCATCTTTTTCTTTTGGCTTCATTTTGCCGTGGACGAGCTTTGTTTGCAAGTTTGGGAAAACCTCTTTGCTCAGGTGTTTGTGATGTTCTGTTGCGGATTTCAGAGGTGGATTCGTTTGACCATTTTGCGAGTTCATTTGATTTGAACGCAAGAGATCTGAAGTTGGGATACCTGGTACGGTCTCCCCTGCAAGGGGTTGGTGTGTTTCTTCCTCTTCTACCATTGGGCAGATGATATACACTTGCCTGCCCTCTTTTACCAGCTTCTCTATGAATGCATATACTCGTTTTCTGTGGGTTTCGCCTACTATGTGTGTTTCAATCTCACGGCGGCCGGGGGGCATTTCGTCAATTGTTGATATATCCAAATCGCCGTAGATAATTAGCGCAAGTGTTCTGGGGATTGGAGTTGCGGACATTACCAGTACGTGTGGGCTATCGCCTTTTTCTGTGAGCATTGAGCGTTGAGCTACTCCGAAGCGATGTTGTTCGTCTGTTATTACCAGCCCAAGGTCATAGAAATGAACGCTCTCTGAGATGAGTGCGTGTGTTCCTATCAGCAAATCGATTTCTCCGAGGCTCAGTTTTTCGCCTATTTCTCGTTTTTGCTTTGCTGTCATGGCTCCAACGAGCAATCCAACACGCATTCCCATCGGCTCCAGTAGCTTTGAAAGTGAGTTAAAGTGCTGTTTAGCCAGAATTTCAGTTGGCGCCATAAATGCCGCTTGAAAGCCTGATTTCCACGCACTCCAAGCACATGCTGCCGCTACCAAGGTTTTACCCGAACCGACATCTCCTTGAATAAGCCTGTTCATGGGTTTTGCTCCGCTCATATCTTCTGCCGCTTCGTCGATTGCACGTTTTTGTGCCCCTGTAGGGGTAAAGCTCAGTTCACCATAAAACTTCGTAAAATCCGGTTTTGTTATCTTCTTGCCTGCTTGCTCTATACGCCTGCCCCGCATAAAGCGCATTGCTACAGCGAGAACAAACAGTTCTTCGAAAATGAGCCGTCTGCGCGCTATTTCGAGAGCTTCAAAGTCCTCCGGGAAATGTATGTTTTCAAAGGCATAACGTGCCTTGCAGAGCTGATAGTGTTTTGTTATGTCTGATGATAGGACATCCGGCAAAATTTCGCCGCACTTGTCCAACCCGTGCCTTACAGCACTGCTGATCATTTTTTGTGAGAGCTTTGCCGTGAGGGAGTAGATTGGCATTATGCGCCCGGTGATTGTTCCCGGTGCCGGGCGCGGGAGACCGGGGACGGTCTCCCCTACAGAGGTTGGGTGCGTTTGGTCGTGAGACAGAGGAACCGTCCCCCTGTCTCTGTCTGCCTCAAATAGTGGGTTTATCATTTCGGGGCGTATTAACGAACCTGTGATTCTTCCGTAGAAGATGTAGTTTTCGCCTTGTTTTATGGCATCTTTTATGTATGCTTGGTTGAAAAAGGTGACTTCCAGTGCACCTGATTCGTCTACAACCCGTACTTTTACTATATCGAGACCTTTTCTGATGTGTGAGAGTTTTGGGTCTGATGCCGCCATTGCGCATACGCACACTGCCCCACCTATTTGCAAGTCTTTGATTTTTGCAAATGCTGTTCTATCCTCATAAGCACGCGGAAAATAGCCGACAAGGTCTCTGAGTGTAAATATCCCCAGCTTTGCCATCAGCTTTTCACGAGCTTCGCCTACACCTTTTATATATCTTATACTCGTATCTAATGTGTCGTTACTCATAGTCGCATAGTATACTACATTTTTCGGAATTTTTCTAGGTTACAAATTAAAATTTTTATCCCCTATTTTTAAATATTCCATGAAAATAGCTTTACAAACGCCACTCTGGGAGATATATTGTAAATATAATATTTTTGGAGGTACTATTTATGTTAGATAATGTCAAAAAGGAAGCACTTGTTTGGCGGGATGATTTGCGTCTTGGCGATGAAAAAATTGACAACCAGCATGAATCATTGTTTAGAAAGGCACTGGAACTGCACAGTGTTGCGACCGGCGGAGGAGAGGATCGCAAGCAAAAATGTATCGAAATAATTCTTTTTCTCAAAGACTATGCTGTCCAGCATTTTGCCGATGAGGAGGCATATCAAAAATCAATTGGTTACAAAGACTATGAAATACATAAGAAGATACACGATGAATTCAAAAAAGACATCGGGGTGCAAGAGAAATTGCTCGTTGATTCAGATTTTGCGGACAATGTCGTAAAGGGCTTTACCGGTATGCTTATAGCCTGGCTTGTCTATCATGTGTCCGATGCCGACCAGAGAATTGTCAAGGAAGTGGCAAAATCAAAAGTTTTGTACAGCAAGACCGATGTGGTATGCGAAAGTATTTGCAAAGTTTGGAACATAATGAATATCCTCGACAGCAAAGATGTAACACAGATCAAGTCCGATGTCGAACCTCTTGATGAGGACATTGTAGTTGCAGCGGAACTGGGCGGTGATATCGTCGGACACATCACCATTGTGTATCCTCTCTCGTTTGTTATGTATCTCGTAAAATCCTCAATAGGCTCTGAACCGGAAGCCATTGGCGATTTAGAGACATCGCTCTTAGTTACTGTGTCGAACTTCATTTTTCAAAACATCAGCGAACTGATCTCCGAAGAAAGAAAAACCACTTGTTTTGCCCACCCCGCCACCATTGCGAGCAAGTACGCAATAGACACCGATCAGCGTATTGCGCTTGATACCGGCAAGGGCAAAGTCGGTGTAGGCATTACACTCGACTATTGAGAAACAATCGTAAAGCAGTAGCCAATACTCCGATAAACACATTTATATTGTTGAAAAAAGCACTAAATTGTGATAAAGTTAGCAACTATAAGTGTGAAAGGAAGAACGAATTATGTCGAATGTAAAATTTCTCTCGGGAGAGAATGTTCCGCTTGAAATGCACAAGGTAAGAATGGTGCAAAAGGTAAATCTGCTTCCGGTGGAGGAGCGCTTTAAGAGCATGGAAAGTGCCGGATACAACACGTTTTTGCTCAGAAACCGCGATGTTTTCATGGATATGCTCACCGACAGCGGTGTCAACGCCATGAGTCAGGAGCAGTATGCGGCAATGATGCAGGCCGATGACAGCTATGCGGGTTCCGAGACTTACTATAGACTGGAAGCAGTGTTGCAAGATATATTTGGTATGAAGTATTTCCTACCCGCTCATCAGGGCCGCGCTTGCGAAAATATCGTCGCACAGACGCTTGTTAAGCCCGGTACGGTCGCCATCATGAATTATCACTTTACTACAACAAAGGCGCATATCACAATAAACGGCGGCAGTGTCGAGGAAATTTTATATGACGAGGGCTACAAAATAAAGAGCGATGCGCCTTTTAAGGGCGATATTGATGTTGATAAACTTAAAGAATCCATAAAGCGCAACGGTCGTGAGAACATAGCATTTGTACGTATTGAAGCCGGTACAAACCTGATTGGCGGGCAGCCTGTCTCTATGGCGAATATGCAAGAAGTCTCGCGTATCTGCCGAAGTGAGGGAATTAAGCTCGTCTACGATGCCAGCTTGCTCGGCGATAACCTCTACTTTATAAAGAAACGCGACCCTAAGTACAGGGACAGTAAAATTATCGATATTACACGGGAAATTGCATCGTTAATGGACGTAGTATATTTTTCTGCGCGTAAACTCGGCTCGGCACGCGGTGGCGGAATTCTCGTTGCCGATGAAAAACTGTTTCTTGAAATGCGTGAGCTTGTGCCGCTGTATGAGGGTTTTCTCACTTATGGCGGTATGTCAGTGCGTGAAATGGAAGCGTTGGCGGTAGGGCTTAAAGAGACAATGGATATGGATGTAATAAGCCAGACGCCGATTATTGTTGAGGCTCTGTGCAACGAACTTATTAAAAATAATGTTCCTGTTGTAACTCCGCCGGGTGGTCTCGGTTGTCACGTGGACGCAATGGAGTTTTGCTCACATATTCCGCAAATAGAATATCCGGCAGGTGCGCTTGCCGCTGCGATTTATATAGCCAGCGGTGTGCGCTGTATGGAGCGCGGTACTATGAGTGAGCAACGCAACACAGACGGTAGTGAGAGGCTTGCCGAGATGGAGCTTGCACGAATAGCAGTTCCCAGGCGTGTATTTACTCTGTCGCAAGTAAAATACACAGCCGACCGCATAAGTTGGCTGTATCAAAACCGCAATATGATTGGTGGTCTGAAATTTGTCGAAGAACCCAAAGTGTTGCGTTTCTTCTTCGGTCGCTTAGAGCCGCTGGGAGATTGGCCTGAGCAGCTTGCAAAGCAATTTAGAAAAGACTTTGGCGATAGTCTGTGATTAATAGTTAGATACACCGGGGCTACAGATATGGCGAATATGCCATATCTGTAGCCCCAATGCATTTTTAATTAATATTTACCGAAATTTACGCCTTCGCCTGCTGCCGGTAGAGATAGATTTTTCACCTCCGGTAGTCCGCGTGAGAACATGTCGCTATCCTTGAGTTTGAAATGTGAAATGAGCTGTAACAGCATATCTGCTTGTCCGCTGATTTCCTCTGATGAGGCGGCACTTTCCTGTGCTGTTGCGCTGTTTTGCGATACAACCTGCCCCACTTGGTCAATTTCAATGTTAATGTTTGAGATGCCTTCAGCTTGCTCTCCCGAAGCTCTTGCAATTTCCATTATGTATTGTGTGGATTCCTGTATACCTGCTACAATTTCGTTCAAGCTTGCGGCAGTTTCACCTGCAATATGTGTGCCCAACTCAGCTTTTTCGATTGATTGCTGAATCATGTCCCCTGTATCTTTAGCGGCTGTTGCGCTTTTTGATGCCAGGTTACGGACTTCCTCGGCTACTACAGCAAAACCTTTGCCGTGCTGCCCTGCCCTCGCTGCCTCTACTGCGGCGTTGAGTGCAAGAATGTTTGTTTGAAATGCGATGTCGTCAATGGTTTTGATGATTTTGCTGATATTTTTGCTTGACTCATTGATTTCACCCACGGCTTTCATCATTTCGTCCATCTGCTTGCTTCCTTTTTCGGCACTATCTCTAATTCCACCGGAAAGCTTAGATGTCCTCTCTGCCGTGTTCGCATTTTCTTTGGTCATCTGTGCAATCTCGGAGATTGCTTTAGATAGCCCTTCTATAGATGCCGCCTGCTGGGTAGAGCCTTGAGCCAGTGACTGTGCTCCCTCTGCGACTTGTTTTGAGCCTGTAGTCACTTGGTCTGCCGCTGTATTTATTTGATTTAGGGTGTCGTTTGTGCTGTCGAGCAATTTGTTTATAGCCTGATTCATCACATCGTGATCTGAGCGACTTGCCAGCGATACGGAGTAGTCGCCATCGGCGATTTTAGTTAAAACTTCCGCCTGCTCTCTGATGCCGGTCGTCATTTTAACAAATGCATGTTCAAGCAATGTTATCTCATTTTTTGTAGGCTGTGAACTGTGGTCGAGAGCATGAGCATCTACTCCGCCGATTGATATATCTTCTGCGGTAGCGGTGAGAATCGGAAGCTTTCTAAGTGACCTGCCGACTATAAAGTATATAGTAACTCCAACCACTACTACGAGCGCGACACCAATTGCAATGATAGTCCACAGAAGTGATGTGGAAGTTGCCAGAACAGTTGTTTCCGGAACAATTCCTCCAACGAGCCAATATTGTCCGGTATTGCCTATGGAGACACCGCGAGCCAAAAATTCGACAGTAGATTCCAATATGTCTGAATATGCCACCAAGGAAAAGCTCCCGCCATTTCTGAGGACATCTTCAATTTGTGTTGCATGACTGCTGAGCCATATTTCGCTAAAGTGCTTCATCACAACATCTGAGTTTGGATGTGTGGTGATATAGCCGCCAGGTGAGAGTGAGAATAAATATCCATCATCTAAGATTGTGACTCCATTCATAATTCCTTTAATATCATTTAAGTTGATATCCAGACCGACCGCACCCACAACAGCACCATTATCTAAAACCGGCACTGCCATGGAAAACATAGTCACTTCCCTACCCGCTACATCGTATATATACGGGTTGGTAGCGTGAGGCCCGCCGGAGTTGCGGACACCCATGTAAAAGTCGCCATCGACAGGGTCGTCATAGCCGACCAATGCTTCAACTACAACGCTCGATCCGTCTCTAAACACGTAGGGAACAAAGCGCCCCGTATCATCATGGAATTCAGTGCCTGCAAATTCACTGTCTCTGCCGTCAAAGGCATTCGGTTCCCACACAGACCATGCTCCGACGATAATATCGCTCGCCAGAAGTACATCTGTCAGGATTGATACAACTTCTTCGCGGAGGTTCTCTTCGGTTCCTGCATCTATTTGGTTTCTATGTTGTACGATGATTGGTGTTATTGCATTTAATATGCCTTGTGCCTTTTCGTTGAATACCTGAAATTGGTTTGCGTTTTCGCTCACGCGCGCTTGAAGTAAGTCCTCTGTCAAATCTTTTGTGGTGTTTGAAGAAAGCGTTCCGACAATGACAATCATTATGGCTATTCCAATAACCAGTATAGCCAGCGAGGGAAGTATAATTGCTAATTTCAAACTTCTGTTTTTCATGGTACTTTACCTTTCCTTTCTGTTTTGTAGATGTATATTCTCCCTTTTTTGTGTTAGCTTCAGGGGTACGAATACTCTACTCGGAACGTAACATATCTTTATGAATAAATTTCCGCAATTTATAAAAGTTAACTCAAAATTCATGTCAAATTCACACCCGTTATTTGACGCTAAGTGTATCAGATTTATGGGACGATTAGGTGTTTTTGTTTCTAAGCATTCTCTCTCATGGATTAACCTCAAATTAGTCACAGATTAATCACAGAATTCACAGAAAATTCAAACAAACACTTGCTTTTTGGCTAATTTTGTTGTAAAATATTTATTCAACAGAGATTCGGAGAGATCTTTAAATTTAAAAGCAAGGTGGAGAGTTTCGGTATGAAGTTATCAAAAAATACACTCAAAAGAGTCGTGACAATCATTTTAATAACAGTGTTTGTTTTTGCATTCACTGCCTCTGCTTTTGCGGCTACACAGAGTGATCTCATTGCATTTATTCAAAACTTGCGCGCTCTACGACCGGGCCCGAATTCGCAAAACGCTCTTGCGCAAGCGTATGTGTGGCTCAGGCAAACCACCATCACAGATGCAGAGGCCACTACCATTATGAGTCAGCTCAATTCGGCTGTGGCAAGCGCAGGAGATGCCAACGCTTTTATTGATTTAAGCGCCGCTCAGTTGCAGGAGATACTACTTCAAGCAAATGCTGCGTCCGAAACACTCAACCTTACTCTTGCCGCAGATTTAGATGCCGGCACATTCATACTTCGTGATGCCGCCGGAAATATTATCGTTTCGGCTACTGCGTATACCGGCATTATTCAACAGACAGGAATCGATCACTCCGGAGTTATCATTATAACCATTGCTATTGTTGCTCTGTTTGGAGTTGCTGCAATCACATCAGTCGCTATCCGCAAGAAGAAACAAGCAATTTCTGCCATACCTATTCATGAGCGTTTTATACCTTAAAGAACTTTTATAGGAATTGTCATAAATATGCCGCAGAGTTCAAGAAGAATATTAAAATCGCATATCCCAAATTTGCATAGATTTTCAGAGCGTGAATCACACAGTCGTGGTCACGGGATATATTTAGGTGCGCTTTTTGCCGTACCTGTAATCTTTGTGATTATGATTGGGTTGCTTGCATATTTTGCATTTGCGCCCATTGCAGGATCATATATAAATATGGCAATGCGGTTTGTCGGGGATTATGTCGTGACAGAAGTACCCGATGCTGTCAACCTCATGGAATCACCACCGCCTGCACCCCCGCTCACTTCTGTCACTTATGCTGAAAATGAGAATATGGCAAGTAGGGACTTAGGTGATATGGGTTATTTCATCAGATGGAGTGACCTTACTCTACCTGAAATCGGCGACCAATACGCCAGACTCACTGTCAGTGGCACAACTGTTGATTCTCCTGTCTTTTGGGGAGATTCTGAGCCTATTCTCAATAGGGGAGTCGGCACTTTCGTGGGTACATGGCTACCCGGCTTTGGGCGCACGACACTCCTTGCCGGACATCGCAACACCGACTTTGCAGGCTTACAAACTATTGAAATCGGTGCTATTATCACCATCGAGACCTTCTATGGCATATATGCGTATGAGGTTGTACGGACTGAAGTCCTTCATGAGGACATAGCCGCTGAGGCTGTCGACTTTTTCCGTGATGACGACAACATAATTTTATATACATGTTATCCTTTTGATTGGATGGGCGCCGCACGCTATCGTCTTTTTGTATTTGGCGACAAGGTCAGCGGCACGCCTGTGGATTTGTTCTCATGAGTAAAGTTTCATCAGTTCGATATATAGCGACACTCGCTCTGTCGTTTTGTCTTTCAATATCACTTTTACTGCTTATTTCAATGTCGATATTATTACTGACAGTTTTCAACTCACACTATATGCTATCAAGGCTCAATCACAGTGAGTTTGCCCTGCATGTTGCAGGTGAACTTGAGGAAGTTTATATATCGCATGGTCATGCATCGGGAATTTCACCCGAAACCATGCTCTCCCTCATTTCAACCGAAAAAATAGCTATAGCCTTGGAGTACTCTGTGCGCGCGGCATATGGAAATGTCTCACCTTATAATTTTTCAAGTCACACAGAGCGTATGTTTAACATTTTACATGAATATGCATTGTCTCTGGGTTTTGACGATACACCGCTTCTCGTGCAAGGGCTCTATGACCTCGCCACTCTCTGTACTGCTGAGCTGCAAAGCAGGATGGAGTCTATACTTATTAATCTCATGTCAGAGGTTATGCACTTTCACGTCCATGCAATTATTGCAACAGCCGTTTTAGCATTTTTCTCTGCCCTGAGTATATTTTTCATTCACCTCGCAAATAGTAGCGTCACGCGCACCATAGATGGTCTTTTATACTCGTTTGGTACAGTTTCAATCATTTGCGCGGCTGTTCCGATTTTCTTTCACATAACTGCGCTTACAAGCCGAATACAGATCATGCCGCTTTCGCTGAATCGATTTATCACATCATGGCTTGACGGAATCATTCACAGCTACCTCTTTGCACTGCTTATCCTGCTATTATGCATGTTTGCTTGTATTCTCATAAGAATATCCCGGCGAAATAAGCGCATAAAATCAATTAATTGATGTATTATAACTTTAATTCTGATAATTTTGGAGAGGATTGGTCATTATCGAATTATGGAAAAAGATTACATAGAGCTTGACCTGAGAACCATTTTATGGCTTATAAAAAAGAACATTTTGCTCATTATCATTCTCACAATGATAGGTTCGGTGAGTGCTTTTTTAATTTCCGAAATTCTCATTCGCCCGCAATTTGAGGCATCTGTTATGCTCGCTGTCAACACCAGAGATGAGGCTGCCGTAGCCATAGCCAATGACCAGCTCATGGCAGCGAGACAACTTGTAAACACATATGCCGTAGTTCTTACAAATGATACACTACTTGATGAAATCATCATTGAGCTTAACCTCAACGATACAGTTCAGACCCTGCAACAGAGAATCACTGCAGAGCCTGTAAACCAGACGCAGGTCATGCGAATGACCATGCGGGACAATAACCCGCATATTGCCGGAAGTGTCCTCACCATAATTGTGGAGCAGGCGGAAGAGCTCTTAGTCACGACCATCAGGGCAGGCTCGGTCGAAATAGTCTCCCCCGTCCGTATTAACTTCGAGCCCGTTTCACCGCGCATCATGCTCAACACAGCACTTGGTGCTGTGGCAGGGCTTATAATATCACTTTTGATTATATTTATACGAAAATTATACAGCAACACATTCATCACGGAAGATGACGTGCGCCGCGAGTTAAACTTGCCTGTTATCGGCATATTGCCATCACTCAGCCGCAAGGGTTAGTTATAGGAGAGTCGGTCAGTTTGTAACTGAAATTTTAAGAAGGAATTGTTATTGTAAGATATGGAAGATAATAAGAACATCCCCCCCCCAGATGTGCAGGAGTCAAAGCAACCGCAAAAAAAAGACATATATGATGATGTGAGCGATATGTTTGCCACAGTTGAGAGCATGATAGCTCGAAGCGAAAGAGGCAGTAGAAGTTCAAACGTAGTCGGATTTCAAAATTTCAACAAGAAGCGCAGCAATAAAAGAACTTTGGGCAACATGATAAAGACTTTTGTGGATGCTCCGTTTCAGTACCAAGAGGCAATATTGTCTCTGCGCACTAACATAAATTTTCTCACTACAGACAAAAATTTAAAGACCATAGTTATCACCAGCGCAATACCGGGCGAGGGTAAGAGCAGTGTCTCCATCAACCTTTCGCTTGCACTCTCTGCGGCTAAACATCGAGTTGTCCTCATAGATGCCGATTTGCGCAGGCCTTCGATTCACCGTTATCTGAACCTCGAAAACGGTATAAAGCTCGGTCTAACCAACATTTTGCATAGCGGCACTCAAGCGGCGGCGGGTTGCCTGCACTCAAAGATAGACAGAAAAGGTTTCGATGCGATTCCATGCGGCATTATTCCCCCGAACCCCACCGAACTGCTCAGCAGTACGCGTATGAAACAGCTCATAGATGAGCTTTCAAATGTCTATGATTACGTGCTGATCGACACACCCCCTGTCTCCGTGGTGACTGATGCCGCCGTTCTCAGCAGGTACACCGATGGCGTTATCATGGTGCTTAGGCAGAAAAACGTCACATATGAACAGGCACGTCAGGCAAAGAAAAATCTTGATGCAGTAGATGCAAATATCCTCGGTGTTGTCGTAAATGATTTTAATATCAAGCATGTGGACAAATCCGGTGGATACTACAACTATTATAGGTATACGAGAAGATAATGATTGATTTACACACACATATTTTGCCGGGAATAGACGACGGTGCGGCTTCCGTAGAAGAGAGCTTGGCGTTAGTTGAAGCTGAGATAGACAGCGGTGTTACCACCATAGCACTTACACCGCATTTTTATCCTGAAAGGATGAGCTTGGCTGAGTTCCTGGACAGGCGCGAACGTGCTTTTTTAAAGTTACAATCCGCTCTCGGTGACTCTCATTCGCATGTTAAATTTTTGCTCGGTGCAGAGGTCGCATACTCCCCCACTCTGCCTCAGCTGAATCTCGCACCGCTCTGTTATGAGGGCACAACGTTACTTCTTGTCGAACTGCCGTGGACTATATATCCGAGTCTCGCTCCTGATGTGCTCTACAAACTGCAACTACAAGGTTATACACCAATTCTTGCACATGTAGAGAGATTTTTGTATTTTGTAAAATCACCTTGGCTTATCGAAAATCTTATTGATAGCGGCTGTTTTACCCAAAGCTCTGCCGATGCTTTACTAGGGAATATGATGCAACGGCGAATAGTGCTGAACTTGATAAAAAACGGGCTGATACACACCTTAGCTTCAGATACACATGGCTTTCGCTCGCCCAGGCTCGATAACGCAGCAGCAGTTGTGGCAAAAAAGCTGGGCGACGATATAGCGCATGCTCTGGTAAATTTTGATATTTCACAATATTCTGTGTGAGGTGATGGAAGATTAACAGAAGATTAGGTTATCAATTTTTCAAGCGTCTTTTTGATATCATCTTTTCTATTGTTGCACTGATTGTTTTCATACCCGTGTTTATCGTTGTTGCGATATGCATTAAGCTCGACTCCCCCGGTCCTGTCATATTCACGCAAAAACGAGCAGGAAAAGGCGGAGTGCCGTTTACTGTTTTTAAGTTTCGGTCGATGTATGTTGATGCTGAGGAGCAACTTATGAATTCAGATTCGTTTAATCAAAAAAGCGGTATATACATCAAGAAGGTAAAAAATGATGCACGAGTTACAAGGCTTGGACAATTTCTAAGGGCGACTGCTATAGATGAATTGCCACAGTTTATTAATGTCGTGTGGGGAGATTTAAGTCTCGTCGGTCCGAGACCTCTCGCTATGTACGAGCACGAACGACTGGGTGAATATGAATCTATACGCACGCAGGTAAAACCCGGTCTCACCTGCATTTGGCAGGTAAGTGGCAGAAATTTAGTTGATGCTGAAACACGTATGGCTATGGATATGGAGTATGTGAATAATAACGGCTTTTTTATTGACCTAGTGCTAATTTTCAAGACGGTTCCGGCACTGATTACACGACGCGGGGCGTTTTGAGGTGGTGAGCACGTGTCTATGAGTAAAATTGATGCCCCTATTCGCATTGCGCATATAATCGGAAAGATGATGTCCGGTGGTGTGGAGTCGGTTGTTATGAATTATTACCGCCACATTGATAGGACTCGTGTGCAGTTTGACTTTATTATTGATGACGACTCTACTATTGTGCCGGTTGAAGAAATCGAGAGTTTGGGTGGCAGGATTTTCAAGATACCACCCTACCAAAAGCCCTTTGCATATCACAAGGCTTTGAAGCAATTGCTAATTCGTGAGAACTACCGCATTGTTCATTCGCACATCAACACCCTGAGCGTGTTTCCCCTGTTTGCGGCAAAACGTGCAAATACGCCTGTGCGGATTGCACACAGTCACAGCACTGCGGGAAAAGGCGAGTTTGCAAGAAACATATTAAAATACACACTGCGCCCATTTTCAAAGATTTTCCCCACTCATTATTGTGCCTGCTCTGAATATGCCGGACGATGGTTGTTTGGTGATAAGCTGTACGATCGAGGGATGGTGAATCTTGTTAAAAATGCCATTGACTTATCGAAGTTTAGGCTTGACCCTTTGGTTCGTGATGCTGTGAGGCGTGAGCTAGGCGTTGAAAATAGGTTAGTTATCGGGCATGTCGGGCGGTTTATGAAGCAGAAAAATCATTCGTTTTTGATCGATATTTTTGAGCAAGTGCATTTACGTAATCCTGATTCGGTGCTGGTGCTCATCGGCGAGGGTGAGCTTGAATTTGAAATACGGGCAAAGGTTGAGCGGTTAGGGCTTGCCGATAGTGTTCGCTTTTTGGGTGTGCGAGATGATGTGCAGCGACTCCTCATGGGAATGGATTTGTTTTTGTTGCCTAGTTTGTATGAGGGGCTACCGGTAGTTGGAATCGAGGCGCAAGCTTGTGGGTTGCCTGTTGTTGCTTCTGACACTGTGACGAGTGAAATAAAGGTTTTGGATAATTTTGTGTTTATATCGCTTGATAGCTCGGCTGTGGAATGGGCTGATGAAACTTTGGTAACCTTACGAGATTGCGATGACCGAGTGGTGGCATTTGAGCTATTTTTTTATGCAGGATACGCAATTGAGTCGGCAGTAGTGAATCTGAAAGAGTATTATAGAAGGTTATAGGAAAATATAGCTGTTATGGAACTCACATTTAAAGAAAACAAAATAAAATTGTCTGAAAAAAATAAATCAGGCTCATTTATTATAAGCACATTCTTTTTCTTCGCCTGCATTGTTAATCACACTATTCTTTTGAACGTTGCTGGTACATTTGTAAGTATACAGCACTTAGTTGCTGTGAGTCTCTTTATCTTAGCTATCTCCCGTAAAAAGCTTATACTGCCGAATAAGTATCTGCTTATTTTTATTTTTTACGCTGTTGTGCTATCTGCAATTGTCGCGCCTACATATGGATTTGATGCTTATATAATTGCATATTTTTTCAACTTACTTCTCATTATTTCCATAATGACTATTGGAGCTGACTTTTCTTTTGCATATTGGCTTACACTTGTAAGAAGAGTTGCAATAGTAGTCATAGTTTTAGTTTCGATAAACACACTGTTAAACTTTAGCGCAGTGGTTAGTGTTTTTCGTTATGGCGGCAGAGCCTTTATGCCGTCTCTTTTCGTAGGCGGAATTAATCTCGATTCTTCTTGGATTGCCATGTTTAGCGTGTTTTTTCTAAAACGCCCTAAAGGTTATTTTTATTTTGCACTCAGCGTGATTATTTCTGTTTTATATGCAAGCAGAGCGGGTATGCTTATAAATGTTCTTGTTTTCCTATGGGTGCTTTTTTCAAGAAAACGTAGTAAAAGAGAATTGCGGGCTATTATTTTTATTTTTTGTGTACTTGCAATTTTGTTTGTGGCAGGACTATCAACTGGTCTCATAAGCAATGCGATTTATCGATTCCAAATGATAGGATATGAGCCCGGCTCGATTAGCAGATTAAATAAGTGGTCCTTTGTATTGGTGGCATTTTTAGAAAATCCATTTGGCTATGGCGTAGGAAACGCAGTTTCCGTATTGCCAATGTTTGGCTATACTGGTCGAATTTATGCTAATATTCATAATATTTATTTCCAGGTATTACTGGATTTAGGTATTATTGGATTTGTGTTTTACATGGCAATGGTTGTATTTTTCTTTGTTAAGGAGTTTAAGAATCGTTTTGAAAACCCGTTTGCTGCATTAATAGGTGTTTATTTAGTTATTGGACTTGTGCAGTTTGGTGGAATTAGCATCTTGTTTGCTTTCTTTTTAGGAATATATTTCTGCACAAAGAATAAATTAAAACATCAAGCAGAACTGGATCCTAAGTAAGTATGAAGTCATTAGTTAGTGTTATTGTACCTATTTATAATGTCAAAAAGTATATCAATAGATGCCTGCAAAGCATTGTTAATCCAACATATAAAATTCTTGATATTATGCTGGTAAATGAGGGTTCAACAGATGAGAGTGGAATAATTTGTGATTTTTACTCACAAAAAGATTGCCGAAGAGCAGTTGTTAATAAGAAAAATGGTAGCTTATCATTTGTGCGTAATTTAAAATTTAACATATGTTCAGGAGAATACAATGCGAATATAAAAAGTAGATAATTTGGAGGATTTACATGACTGAACTATCATTAAAAGAAATACAAAACACGCAACTCAATATTTTAAAAGCTGTTACAACATTTTGCGATGAAAATGGAATTAATTATTTTTTAATCACAGGCACCCTACTCGGAGCTGTACGACACAAAGGTTTTATTCCGTGGGATGATGATATCGATATAGCTATGTTGCGGGATGATTACGAAAAATTTCTGAGATTGACTGCAAATAATGATATTTGTGGCGGCTATTCAGTTGTATCGTACAAATCTGATAACTATTACCTGCACCCCGTAGCATGGGCTTGCGATGTAAATACAATTTGCATTAACTCTAAGATGATAGATTGCAATAAGTATAGCCTTCATATCGATATTTTTCCCATAGACGGCATCTCAAATAATGCAGTAAAGCGGGAACTGCAACATTTATTTTGTTGGTTTTGGCTAGGGTGCCTACGTTCCAAGTTTTCCCATGGACGTACAAAGTTCAAAAATTTCGTTAAATTTGTCTTGAGAAATAGTTTTTTGAAATTTCTAAGTTATGATGTGATACATAGAAAGATAGAAAAAAACAAAACTAAATACGGGCATGAGCAAACACACTTTGTTTCCTTGCTTCTTGGAATTTATGGAAGGCGAGAACGTGCCTTGCGCAGTTACTTTGATGAAACCGTAGATATTGAGTTTGAAGGCGTGATGTTTAAAGCACCTGCTGAGCATCACGCATACCTTACAGGATTATACGGTGACTACATGACCCTGCCGCCGCCTGAAAAGCAGATTCCATTCCAGCATATGACAGCATATTGGCGGGAGTAATGCATATTCGTAATTTTTTCCATCTTCAAGGTTATGCATATTCGTTTTATAATAGTGCTACTCTCCCTATAAAACTTCAGCCAAAGTAAACTTCCTACTCTTCCCGCGTCCTGTAATTGTGATCAATCCTGCGTCTGACATTTGTTTTGTCAAGTTGAACGCTCTTGTCCGCTTAATATTCAGCAGCGCTTGCACTTGCTCATCAGAAATATCGCCATACTCTTTTAAATAATTTAGTATAAGCTCCATTTGAGGCGTCACTGAATTTTTGACCTCCGATTCCGAGCTTGCTTGTGCATAATTCATGTTCGGTAGTGTTATCTTAAAAGAGTTTTGCGTTACATCAATCGTCACAGGAACGGGGCAATTTTCATAAAGTTTGAAAATGCGCCTTATGCCTGTTCCATATGCTTCGATAAATTTTAATCGCCCAAAAACTTTTGCAAGGTTTTCGTTACGGAGTTGCGATATGCCGTTTCGAATATCATCCACCCCAATTCCTGGGAGTAGTCCACCGATGGAAATTACCTCCATTTGCTTTTCGTTTACATTTATGATGATACTGCCGGAAAAGCCATAATCTCGATGTATAAGTGCGTTTAAAAGTGCCTCACGAACAGCATCCTGTGGATAATCCCAAGAATCTCTGCGCACGAGTCCATCAATTACAGAATGATTTCTATTGCAAAGTTGAAGATAATCAAATGTCTCTTCCAGCTGGCTCAACACAGAGCCGAAAAACTCTTTACGGTCACGAAAAACCGTATTTTGCTCATCGGCAAATACCGCAATCTTTATACTGTGAGCACACTGGTCGGAGAGGAGCCACCCTAAATTTGTGTATAGTTGTTGCGAAGGTTTTAAAATGCCAAGTATGCTATATTTATCTTGCGAAAACTCAACTTTGTTTTTAGCGAAAACTTCTGTGCAAAAGTTAAATGTAAGCTCTTGTTCCAACGAGCGTAACTCTTCAAAAATATCTCCATCTGCATTTTTTATCATTTGGCGAATCTGTTCCTGCGATGCCGAAACAGACGATGAACCTTGGCGAACGTACACACCTGACGGTTTTATTCCCTTTGATTTCAAATAATAGGGCTTATACGAACCTTCATTTATTTCGATATGAATGACTTTATTTTCTGCAAGAGTGTATTTAATAAAAATTGTCACATCAGGCGCAATAGCATCACGAATGCCATTTGTAATACGAGTATATGTATCGTCCAAATCAACTAGCGGAACCATCTCTCCGCTATCATCTACTCCAATATGCAAGGTGCCGCCATCTGTATTTGCAAATGCAATAATTTCTTTATAAATTTCGCCTAAAGCATTGGACTTAAATTCAATTTTTTCAGTTTCATATATCATAATCATACCTCCCGTAAGTTTTTGGTAGATTTCAGTATATGCAAAACAGTCACTTTTGTCAAGTGACTGAAGTGACTGTTTTATGAATAAAGTGAATGTTCGGTGACTAAACCGTAGTTCGTGTCAGCACATCAAAACTGGTACTCCCGCAACGGGTATGGAAAACACCCGTTGCGAGGGCTTTCTGTTAATACTGACCTAAATCCCCATAATTCAGATTTGCGGTACGATTGGGCATCGCATCCCCTAAGAAATTTAATCAAAGAACTGATTTGATTGCTTCGGGTAGCATCTCTATGATATCCGTGGCGGTTACTGAGTATTCACCGAGTTTTTCAGCGCATAAATCCCCGGCAAGTCCGTGGATATATACAGCCGCAGCCACTGCGTGGACTATGGGTAGTTTCTGCGCAATCAGCGATGCTATCATGCCTGCAAGCACGTCGCCCGTTCCACCTTTTGCCATTGCGGGGCCACCTGTTGTATTTACATACGCCGTGCCGTTTGGCAGGGCGATTATTGTTCTATGACCTTTTAACACCAAAATGCACCCATATTTTGTCGCAAATGTACACGCCGCCCCCAATCTGTCACCACTTGATAGGTCGCCTCCGAGGCGTAAAAATTCGCCCACATGTGGGGTTAGTATCAGGGGGCATGTGGCTGTGTTTAGGATTTCGATGTTTTTTGCCACTGCGTTTAAGCCGTCGGCGTCAAGCACCACAGGTGTTTCGACGAGGCGTGTCACCGACTGCACCAGTTCTGTTATGTCGTCTGACATTCCGAGCCCCGGGCCTATTAAGCTTACGTCACATCGGTTTGCATGTGCCAGTATCTCACTTGCCGAGTTTGCCGTGAGTTTGCCTTTTGCATCGTCGGGCAGTGGGAACGGCATTTCTTCATTTAATTTTGTAGCCATAATGCTATAGATTGAGTTTGGAACGCCTAGGTATACCAGTCCTGCTCCGACTTTGGTCGCCGCTTTTGCCGCCAGCACGGGTGCGCCTGTGTAGCCTACACTACCTGCTATGAGCAGTGTTCGCCCGTAACTTCCTTTGTGCGTGTCTAATTTCCTCTTTGGCAGGGTTATGTCTGCCGCTGTGGCGGCATATTTATGGGAGTGCACAGCGTTTAGCACTTTTTGGGGAATTCCTATGTCGGCAACTATCAGCTTCCCTGTGAATATACATCCCGGCTCTACAAAGTGTCCGGGTTTTGCCAGTGAAAATGTCACCGTAACGTCTGCTTTTACGGCATCGCCGTATACGCCGCCTGTGTCTGCACCAATTCCTGTGGGTATGTCGGCGGATATTACAAATGCTGTGCTACTGTTTATGAGCGTCACCGCCGTCAGTGCCGCACCTATGAGCATCGTGTTGAGCCCTATGCCGAATATGGCGTCAATCACTACGTCGCAATCGTTTAGCACATCATGATTGTCAGACGACGCCGTAAAGGGTTCCAGTGCGCCTCCAAGGTTTTCCAAGTGTTTTTTCATCTCAAGACTTTCGGATGTCAACCGTAGTTGGTCGCCGATTAGGAACACCCTCACATCTACGCCTTTTTCAAGGAGCAGTGTTGCTGCGCATACTCCATCTCCCCCATTGTTGCCCGTTCCGCAAAATACGGCGACTTTGCCGTTTGGCGGGATATGTTTCATTGCCTCGTTTACAATGCGCGTCGCCGCATTTTTCATCAGAGTTGCTCCGGGGATTCCAAGATCCTCTATGGCGTGGCGGTCAACGTCACGCATTTGTAATGCTGTCGCTAGTTTCATTTTAATGACCATTCCTTTCGAAAATTCTCAGGCACAGAGCCACTCTGTTACATTTTTTATCTTTATGCCTTCATAGCTTTCTACGAAAGTTTTATCGTTTGTAATAATCATTTTTTCGTAGTTATCTTGTATCGCTAAAAACGGCGCAAGCTCGCGCTCCAGCGTTTTATCATCGCCTAAAGTTTCGCAAACTTGAATGTACATCTTATGGCTTGCTTTTTCTGCGATGAAATCAATTTCTTTCTCACCCACCTTACCAATAAAGATATTATATCCACGCCGTTTAAGCTCAAGAAATACGACGTTTTCTAAAATATGTCCTCTATCAATATCACGATAACCTAGTAGCATATTACGCAGCCCAATATCAACAATATAATATTTGCCGAGTGTTTTCAAGAGATTTCTTCCTTTTATGTCATAACGCCTCGCTTCGTAGAAAATAAACGCTTTTTGAAGTGCGCTTATATAGCTTTCAACTGTGCTTGCTGCAGGGGCTCTTTGGGTGTTTTCAATGCGTCTATCACTGAGCAAACTGTTTGCAATCGAGTTTGACGAGGTTGAATTGCCCACATTGTCAGCTAAGAATGCAACAATTTTTTGCAAAAGTTCCTCGTCTTTTATCTTGTTTTTTGCGATTACATCTTTGACAATGACGGTATTGTAAATCCCATCCAGTACATCGTTAATCCTATCGACATTGTCACCAAGCTCTACAATGGAAGGAAATCCTCCGAATTTGAGATAACCTTGAAATGTCTTGTCGTTTTTGTCTATGCCGTGAAAGTCTAAATACTCCTTGTAAGACAGCGGATAAAGGTCGATTTCTACATAACGACCCGCAATCAGCGTTGAAAGCTCACTTGACAAAAGCCTTGCGTTTGAGCCTGTGATGTAGATATCGCAATCAAAGTCAACCTTAAATGAGTTAACAGCCTTCTCCCAGCCTATTACATTTTGCGGCTCATCGATTAGCAGATAAGTTCTACCGTTTTCAGAGATATACTCGGCAACATAGTCATAGAACAGGCGATAGTCGGTTATATCGCTGTATTTCATGCTCTCAAAATTTATATGAATTATATTTTTAGGCGGTATTTTGCGTTTTTTTAGCTCGTCTATAAAGAGTTTCATTAAGGTTGACTTGCCGCATCTGCGAACACCCATAATAACCTTGATGACCTCTTTATCGAGAAACTCCAATAGTGTATTTATATAACTTTGACGATTTTTCATCTCTCAACTCACCTCGTGAACAGTGTATCACAGGCACACTCTTGCGTCAATAGTTTTTGAGTTGTAACTCAAAAACTATCTGTTTGATTGGAATTTTTGAGTTGTAACTAAAAAATTCACTCGCTTTATTATAATCTGCCCATCTGCATTTCATCACCCTTTTTTAGTATACCACAAAAATATGACAACTGCCTGTCATATTTTTGAATGTTTTTATTTTTAGCATTTTCTGCGCTCTGCAAAGCTATAATGTATTTCACCTTTGTAACGTGCTATAATGGCTTAAAAAGAAATTTATCGCATCGGTAGCAGAATTACCGGTTTACTGAAACAAACGATTTCTAAACTTTACGATTGGTGTGACAAAATGGTTATAAGTGCCAGCAGAAGGACAGACATTCCCGCCTTTTACTCAGATTGGTTTTTAGGTCGAATCAAAGAAGGGTTTGTTTTGGTGCGCAATCCCGTGAACTTTCGGCAAGTCAGTCGAATTAGACTAACTCCCGATGTTGTTGACGGCATAGTTTTTTGGACAAAAAATCCCGCCCCAATGGTGAAGCGGTTAGATGAATTAAAAGATTTTACTTACTATTTTCAATTTTCCATTACCCCTTATGGAACTGACATTGAGCCAAATCTCCCACCGAAGAATACCGATTTGATTACCACTTTTAAGCGAATCTCTGAAATAATCGGAGCGGACAGGATAATCTGGCGATATGACCCTATCTTACTGAGCGATAAGTACAATTTCGATTATCACATCAAAGCATTTAGAAAAATCGCCGAAAAACTGCATAACTATACTCGGAAAGTCACAATTAGCTTTATCGACACAGATTATAAAGGTCTGAAAAGCAATCTTTCCGAGCTTAAATTGATTAATTTTTCGCATGATACACAGAGAGAAATGTCGGCGAAACTCGCTTCCATCGCTAGTGAGTTTGGGCTTAGCATAGATACTTGCGCCGAAAAGATTGATTTATCGGAATTTGGCGTTGAGCAAGCACGATGCATTGATGACAGGCTTTTTTCCAAGCTACTGTCCTGCACTTTTGATGCTCAAAAAGATAGAAATCAACGTCTCGAATGTGGTTGCATATCAAGTGTTGACATAGGTATGTACAACAGTTGCGAAAACGGCTGCCTGTATTGCTACGCAAATTACAACAAAAATGCCATTGCCGACAATAGAGCAAAGCACAACCCACTCTCGCCGCTACTATTTGGCGAGGTCGGTCCGAACGATAAAGTTTCAGACCGACCTGTTATGGTTTATAGGAATAGTCAAGTTGCTTTTTATGAGGACGAGTGAGTACTATTCAATAAAATCTATTTCTTATATATGTCACCCCGCGGGCCTATCATTAATATATCAATAATTATTTCTCCATCGTCAGTTTTTCTGTCTGTATAGTCAAACAATATTCGATATCCACCGACAGTCAAACGATAACCATCACGCCCTTGCAACTTTTTAACGTCACCGTTCGGCAACCCGTCAACAGCATCTAAAATCCGTTTTTGCACATCTCTTGTCTGTTTATCGAGGTATTTTTCTGCCGCCCTACTATACTCGGCGCTATACTCCATATTTTCTCCTCAAATTATTTGCTGAAACACGGTAGCCATCATCATTTTCCTTAGCGTCGTCATATAGGGAAACATCTTTCTCATTTTCAGACACTAAAAACATCGCAAACCTTAATACTGAAATTTGCGCCGATTCGCTTAAGTTTTCAAATATATCAACTGTTTGCTCGGCATAACTTTTCATAATCATATCACCTCTTATAAATCTTTTAGAAAAGATGCTTTTCTTCAATTATTATACCCTACTGTTCTATGATTGACAATAAAATTATAATTCACTCTAATCATCCCACTCAAACTTGACAATGCTGCCATTATCTAGGTTTATGTAGTATTCGATGAACGGCATTCTTTCTCCCTGTGTTGAGAATAATAGCTCCCACACCCATTGACCTCTTTCCCATGACATACCCGAATCGGAGCGGAAGGAAGCATTTATGCCTCGCTCTGCAAGGTCGGCGTATGCGATTTCGATGGCACGCTCCAGTGAAATTGCCGGGTTTGATGGTCTGCCCCATCTTCCACTTGTGCCGGTTGGGCTTGAAGTGGATACAGGGGTGGGTGTTTCTGCCGATTGTTCAGGGGGCGGCGGGGGTATTGGTTCGGTTGGCGGCGGGGCTGAACTTTGCTCCGGGGGTGGTGTAGAGCCTTCTATGTATACTATGTCTGCATTGTCTGCATTGAGGGTCGGTGTCGGGTTTTGTGCTGTTACTTGATAGTGAGAGTAATTGCTCTGCCGCATTAGGAATGACGTTGTGATGTAAGAAGTGGCTATTACTGTAACAATAACGAGTAAAATTACCGCCGCTCCGACGATAACCACGGTTTTTGCCAGTCTCTTTTGGAGCCGATTGTCTTCATTATTTTGTTGCTGTGCATTAAGTTTTTGTACTGCTTCTCCTGTCAGGGGTTTCATGCAGTACAGGCAAAACGCTATTTTTTCAGGTAAAGTTTCTCCACAGTATGGACATTTTTTTGTCGCTTCCTCTTGGGGTGCTCCATTTCCGTGCGTATGATCTGAATTATTATTTTCCATTTTAAATGTGTCCTCCATCTATTATTTGCTCCGAGTATCTCCTGAGTCAATAATAGTATAGCGCAAAGGAACCTCTGTGTCCTATGCCGGTTGCTTAGTATTTTAAATTAAATTTCTTTGGCTAATTCGCTCTTGAGTTCTTCGATATTTTGATACCGCTTGTTTGGGTCAAGTTGCGTGCATTTTTCTATGATTTTTGCCACTCGCCCCTGGTAAAATAGCTTCGCAGGATACTCTCCTGTCAGCATGACGTTCATCAGTATGCCTAAAGCATAAATATCAACACGCCTGTCAGATTGTGTGATTCCGAACTGCTCAGGTGCGGCATAGCCTGCTGTTCCCAATGTTTGTGTGTCTTGCGACCTGTGGGGCTTATACACTTTGGCGGCGCTGTAGTCAATTAACTTCACAGTTCCGCTGTTGTCAATCATTACATTTTCCGGTTTGATGTCTCGATGCACAATTCCGTTTTCATGCAATAGACTAAGTGCATCGCACAGAGATGATATAATCGTGATGACACCACTTTCTTTATATAGCCCACTGTCCAACACATCACTAATCGTGAGGCCTTCGATGTATTCTTCTAAAATTGTCACCGTATCACTGTCAAATACGACTTCATATACCTTTGGGATATTGGGGTGTGGAAGCGTGTGCAAAATTTGATAGATACTGTCGGTGCCGGTGTAAACTCGCTGGATAATATCGCGCCCTGTTTTCTTGTTGCGAAGTTGCGAAACTTCTCCTGCACTACCGGAGCTACATATGCGAACAAGGCTATATTGCTCCTTTAATGTATTGAAAAACCATTCGTTCACACACCATGCCTCCCCCGCTTAGTACTATTGAATTTAGCGCTAATTAAGTGTTTTTTCGTCGTTTTCGTAAAGCCCTTCGTTGATTTCCATTACACTTTGCCCTTTTTCAAAGCCAAACAAAATAATGCTGTCTCGCTTATTTTTTGGATAGAGCGGAGCAAGTCCCACACATTTGAGCAGTTGGTTTGTTTCAGTCGAATTAAGCTCCATTCCAAGGCATAAACAGAGGAGCTTATCCCTTGATGGCATACGCTTCCCTGAAAAAATCTGATAGGCATATATCTCGTTCATCTCAGCGCGTTTAATTACTTGCGCCTTGACCAAACCCTTTTCTGAGCAAAGGCGAGCGATATGTTTAGACAGTTCGCCCTCAACCAAAAAACGATTGTTATGCTCCATATAGCTGTCGATACTATCAGCATTTGACAGCGCATCCATTAACTCAGCGGTTGGTTTGTCTGACAAGATATCACCTCTAAAATATTGGAAAGGCTCGTTAAATGAAGATGGTTAACAAAATAACTATACCACGGTGAAAGTCAAAAGTCCAGTTTTAGGGGTGGACACAACCACACGTACATTCCCCTGCCTTAGCCTATTAAATTTTTCTGGAGAAATATTTCCAATGGTTGTTTATATGGGGTGTTCGCCATTACAAATAATGTACCCTTGTTTATGACGAACTTTTAATTCAAATTCATGTTCCCGAAAGTGAGAATCATCAAATTTAAACCAAAATTCTTTATCTATCTCTGCAACATATCGAATTTTGAACATATTCACCCCACCTCTTATAATTTTCATCGAAAAGATGCTTTTCTTCCCTCATTATACCCGACCTCTATCTGAATAACAATAAAATAAATTGCAAACCTGCGTGATTTGTGATAAACTTTTCGTCATTAATTCTAGGGGGAATCAGAGTGAAAGACATAATTGATAAGATACTTCTTGAAGGTGAGCAGAGGATAAAGGATTCTGCTACTGTTGCGGCATTGCAGGACGTTAAGGCTCATTTTCTCGGCAAGCAAGGCGCTATAACCGAGCTTTTGAGGGAGATACCTAAGCTTGAAGCTTCTCTCCGTGCGGAGGCAGGGCGGGCAGCTAATGAGCTGAAAAACCATCTTTCGGCACTTGTTGAGGCACGCAGAGAGGAGATAATGCTCAAGGCATCTGAGATTTCTCCCGATTTTGACCTCAGTGTACCGGGCATTATGCCACATGCGGGGGCACTCCACCCCATCACGCAGATGTGCTACGACTTAAATGATACATTCCGCTCAATGGGTTTTGAGATTTTTCAGGAAAATGAAATCACCAGTGAGCTTTACAATTTTGACAATCTAAACTTCCCGCCATCGCACCCTGCGCGTGAGAGTATGGACACTTATTGGCTCGCAGGACACGATAATGCAGGTGGTGGCGACAGGCTTTGCATGAGGACTCACCTCACGGGCGCAAGTGTTCGCTATATGCAGACGCATAAGCCGCCATATCGTTTTGTCTATCCCGGCAGTGTTTACCGCAACGAGTCAACTGATGCCAGGCATGAGCGTTCTTTTACGCAGTATGAAGCACTCATTGTTGACAAGGATTTTACGTTTTCTTCCGGTAAAATCATGATTCAGAGCATTTTGTCTAAGGTGTTCGGGCGCGAGGTTCCCGTGCGTATGCGTGTGGGATTTTTCCCGTTTGTTGAGCCCGGCTTTGAGATTGACATGGGTTGTCTTGTGTGTAACGGCGATGGTTGCAGTGTCTGCAATCAGGTCGGTTGGGTGGAGCTTATGCCCGGTGGCACTCCGCACCCGAATGTCCTCCGCAGTGCGGGACTTGACCCGAACGAGTATACAGGTTTTTATGTGAATGTCGGGCTTGACCGCCTTGTCATGATGCGATATGAAATCAACGATATCAGGCTACTCCGAAGCGCCGACCTTCGATTTCTTGGGCAGTTTAAGTAGGGGGGAATATATATGAAACTATCATTAAATTGGATAAAAGATTATGTCACTCTACCTGATGATTTTGACCTCAAAAAACTTGCCTATGACCTCACTATGTCTACTGTTGAAGTTGAGGGAATGGTTGATTTGAGCCTTGATTTTGAGAAAATGGTTGTTGGTGTTGTGAATGAAATTTTGCCTCACCCTGATGCTGATAAACTTGTTTTGTGCCATGTTGATGTCGGCGACGAGGACATCAAGGAAATCGTTTGCGGTGGCACTAATTTGTATAAGGATATGAAAGTTGCTGTTGCTCGTCCGGGATCATTTGTGCGCTGGCATGGTGAAGGCGATTTGATTGAGCTTAAAAAGGCGAAGGTTCGAGGCATTGAGAGTTACGGCATGATTTGTTCGTCCTCTGAGATTGGAATTTTTGACCTTTTCCCCTATGAAGACGAGCATACGATTGTTGATTTGTCCGCTTTTGATGCGTCTGCCGGCACCTCGCTTGCCACTGCGCTCGGTTTGGACGATATTATTTTGGAGATTGACAATAAATCACTCACCAACCGCCCTGATTTGTGGGGGCACTACGGAATCGCAAGAGAGATTTCAGCAATATACGGATTCCCGCTCAAAGAAATTGAGCCTTACTCACCGCCTGAGAGTGTTTTGAGTCGCAGTGGCTCTGATTTTGAGATTATCATTGACGATTCGGAGCTTTGCGCGCGCTACATCGGTGCTAAGATTGAGGCTGTCTCCGTCAAGCCTGCTCCGTTTGAGATTCAAAGCCGTATTTGGCGTGTGGGTATGCGTCCGATTGACGCTATTGTGGACATCACAAACTATGTAATGCTCGCAACAGGGCAACCAACTCATGCGTTTGATTCAAATGTGGTTGATGGAAACATCGTCATTCGCCGTGCTAATGATGAAGAAAAGCTTGCTCTTCTCAATGGAATGGAGCTAAAGCTCACCCATGAAGACCTTGTAATTGCTGACCAAAAAGAGGCAATCGCGCTTGCAGGTGTCATGGGTGGCAGTAAAGATTCCATACTTCCCGACACTAAGGATATTATTTTAGAGATAGCAAACTTCAACGCACTCAGCGTGAGGCGCACTTCCATGCGCCATGAGGTTAGAACTGAGGCGGCTACTCGCTTTGAGAAGGCAATTGACCCACAGCGAGTGGACATCGCACTCGCTATGTCCATGAAAATGTTTGCAGATGCTTTCCCTGAGATGGCTGTCACGGCGTTTCATGACAATTATCCCACGCCTCTTAAAAATGCCGAAGTCACGGTTTCACTTGAGTGGCTAAAGCGCAGGCTTGGTAAAACCATCGAAAATAATGAGCTTGCCGATAAGCTCGGACTCCTTGGTTTTAAAGTCACTTTCTCAGGCGATGCCATGAATCTGGTTGCACCGACTTGGAGGTCTACGGGTGATATTTCCATCGCTGAGGATATCATGGAGGAAGTTACCAGAATCCATGGGCTTGAAAACTTTGAGGCTACTCCTATTTTGACGGCTTTTGACAGCGCTATCAACCAAACAAAAGTAGATAATGACAGGAAAATCCGTGAATATCTCGCGTTTCGCTGTGGTATGACTGAGGTCTACACATATCCTTGGGTTTCCGAGGAGTACATCACTGCTGTTTTAGGTAGCTTGGACGGTATGCTTGAGCTTTCTGCTCCGCCGTCGGCTAACGAGAGATTTCTGCGGTCGTCGCTCTTGCCGGGTCTTTGCAAGGCTGTTTCTGATAATCTTCGTTACTTCAACGAGTTTTCCATTTTTGAGTCTGCACAGGTCTATTTTAACTCAGAATTCTCATCTGAGTATGATGAGCGGGAAAAGCTCCCCCGCCAGTGCAGATCCATTGCAGGTGCATTTGTTGCTCCGCGTGAGGATTTTGAGAAGATTTATAGACAGGCGAAGGGCATTATTGAATCTATGGCACGTCATGTTCACTTAGAGCCACTAAGTCTCAGTCAAGACAGTAAGCCGTTTTGGGCTGATGATATCGTCTGGCAAAATATTAAGCTCGGTGACAAGTGTATCGGCAACATGGCTATTTTGTCACAAAAAGCGGCACTGGGTTGCGGTGTAAAAACTGCCTCGGTTATGCTCTTTGAGTTAGACCTTGATTCGCTCGTACCACTACCGTCAAGGGCTAATAAGTTTGAGCAGATTCCTGAGTACCCGATGAACGAGTATGATGTTTCATTACTTTTTGACTCAGAAACAAAGTGGAGCGAAATTGCACGAACTGCCGCAGGCAAGGCAGGTCCTGATAATTTGCTCAAAAACGTGTCATTTTTCGAGGAATACAAAGGCAAACAAATCCCCGAAGGCAAGAAGTCTATCACGCTCAGGCTTCTAATCGGCTCCGATAAAAAGACACTCACTTCCGATGATATTGAAAGCTGTGCAAACGCTGTCGTAAAGAGGCTGTCAAAAGTGCTTGGAGCAGAGACGCGGAAGTAGTTGAAAGATGTAGCAGGTGGTGGCTGTTTGCGTAGTCTTTTTGCGAAGCAGCGGTGTAGATCCCGATGGCTCGCAAAACGCGTAGCAAATTGCCCCTCACATGCGGATATAAGGAGCATTTCAGTGGCAAAAAAACTCGGTACAAAACAGATTGCGTTTAATAAGAAGGCTTATCATGACTACTTCATTTTGGAAAAATTTGAAGCGGGTGTTGAGCTTTTTGGTACTGAAGTTAAGTCTATCAGGCAGGGTAACATTAACCTCAAAGAGGCGTTTTGTATGGTCAAAGACGGCGAGCTTTTTGCGCGTGGTATGCACATCAGCCCCTATGAAAAGGGTAACATTTTCAACCGCGACCCACTTCGCCCAAAAAAACTTCTCATGCATAAAAAAGAAATCAATAGGCTCTACGGGCGCATTAAGCAAGATGGACTTGCTTTGATTCCGCTCGCTGTCTACTTTAAGAATTCTTTAGTTAAAATCGAAATCGGGCTTGCCCGCGGTAAGAAACTTCACGATAAACGTGATGTTGAGGCTGAGAAAAGCAGTAACCGCGACATAGACAGATCTATGAAGAATAAAGCCTAAGTTTATCATTGCATATTTCCGAAAAATACGGTATCATCAGTATACGTGAATATGTAAAAAGTTGGGTAATTGTACGGAGGTATGTCTATGTCCCACTATATCACAAGCATTGCGGAAGCTATAGGTAATACGCCCTTGCTTAGACTTGACAGGCTGACAAAAAAATACAATGTTGATGGGGAGATTTATGCTAAACTGGAGCATATGAACCCCAGTTTTAGTAAGAAAGACAGGATTGCCCTCGGCATGATTGAAGCCGCAGAGGAAAAAGGGCTCCTGAAAAAATGTCAACCTGTTTTAGAGGTCACCAGCGGCAACACAGGCACAGGGCTCGCTCTGGTCTGCGCTGCAAAGGGCTATCGGTTTATATGTTGCATGTCTAAGGGAAACTCCATAGAGCGTGTTAAAATGATTCAGGCGTTCGGCGGCGAGATTGTTCTGGTCGACCAAGCACCGAACTCTGTCAAGGGCAAGGTCTCCAACGACGACCTCATGCTCGTTGAAAAAGAGGCAGAGAGGATTGTTGAGGAAACAGGTGCCTATTTAATAAATCAGTTTTACAACCTTGACAACTCCACTGCTCAAAGACCCGCTGCCGAAGAGATGTGGACGCAGCTTGGCGGCGAGCTTGATGCTTTTGCTGATTTTATCGGCACCGGTGGCACTTTTGCCGGCTATTCCGGAGTTTTTAAGAGTCACAACCCTTTGATTAAGTGTTATGCCGTTGAGCCGCGCGGATGTGCCTATTATGGCGCGGAAATGGAAGAGGGGGCAATGCACAGCATTCAGGGCGGTGGTTACGCCAAGTGCGTCTCAAATGTAGATCCCGCCACCATTGACGGCTCAGTCATTGTCTGCGATGATGAGGTTGTGAAGATGACCCGCGATTTAGCGGCTATCGAAGGAGTCTTTGCAGGCTTCTCATCAGGTGCCAATGTAGCCGCCGCAGTTCGGCTGCTCGACGGCGAAATGAAAGGCAAAAAAGTCGGTGTTGTGATTAACGACTGCGGACTTAAGTATATAAGCACTTCGCTGTTTTAATGTAAATGTGAGATTTCAGAAAGGTACCGGTAACCTATATGCCTCTAGTCAATTGCCCGCAATGTGGTTTTGAATTTCCCCCCGAGGATTTGGTTTGCCCAAATTGCGGGTATCTCTATGATATAGATGAAGAGCTCCCCGAGCTCCCTCTTGAAGAGCCTCAAGATGAGCAGGAGCTCCCGCCACCTGCTCCTGATTATGAGGATGAGGAAGAAGATGAAGAGTCTGAAAACGACTCAGCCGAAACGGTCAAATTCTCTGATGAAGACTCTATTTCTGATGAGTCAATTCAAAGAGGCTGTCTTATAGGTGTGGGCGTTCTCTGTGCGCTGGTATTGGTCATCATGATGATTGTCACTTTTGTGCTTGGCTCTAATCGTACCGGGTGAGTTGCGGTGCTTTTTTGTGCAGTACCAAAAGCCAAAAGGCGGTCTAAAAATAAAAGCAACCCGACCGACATCAGAAAAGCCAGTATAAGAAAGCCAAGAAACCTAGAAAAAGGTACATGCATTAGTGGCAAAGAGGCGGCTGAGTGGTGCTTTTATTTTTAGACTGCCTTTTGGCTTCGCACCACCTTACCCCTTAGTTGAACCGCCGGTTATGCCCTCAACGTAGAACTTCTGCATGATGACAAACAGCACAGAAATCGGGATTGATACAATCACACCCCCTGCGGCGAAGCGTGCGAAGTGGGTGTTTATTAGAGCGCGGTCAATCATTCGGAACAGACCTATGGCAACAGTCCAATCTGTAGCGATACCTGATGTAATCATGATGTTTGCAAACATAAAGTCCATCCACGGTACCAAAAATGCAGCGATTACGGTATATACAATAATGGGCTTTGAGAGCGGCATGATAATCAAGCGGAATATTTGTGATTCCGTAGCACCGTCAAGCCGCGCCGCTTCACTTAAAGTTTCTGATATTGTGTCAAAAAAGCCCTTCGCTATCAAGAAGCCAAGACCGGAACTGCCTGAATAAACCAAAACAAGGCCAATGTGGCTATTTGTAAGCCCGAATGCTTGCAGTACAAAATACACGGCTATCATAGCTAAAAGTCCGGGGAACAGACCAATAATTACACTTAAACTCATAAGAGTTCTGCGACCTTTAAAACGCATACGGCTCATGGCGTAACTCACGCAAAGCACAAATATACTGGCAATAAAACCGGATAAGAGTGCAATCTGAAGAGTATTCATAAACCATGTCGGAAACTGTGCAACAGTATCGTATGGATCAAACAAAAGAAGCCTGTATGCCGTTAAAGTAAATTGCTCAGGCATAAATCTTCTCGCGTTCATGCCTTGAAACTCTGAAAATGAGTTGAGAACAAGCCAGATTATAGGAATAAGCCATATCAATGCTAAAATAGCTAAAAACAGATGGCGTAGCGTAAAGGAAGCACCTTTTAAAACTTTACTAATCATAACTGAAACTTATCCTCCTTATTACGATTGATAATCACATTAAAGGCAACAAGGGTTATAATTGCACACACTATAAACACCATTATACCTATGGTAGATGCCATTCGGTAATTCCATTGATCCTGAGTAAGCCTATACAGCCACGTTACCAATAAATCCACCTCGTTGGCATTCGCTCGCGACATAGCGAGGTCGGTAGTTCGGTAGACATCATTGGTCAGTAGGAAAATGACATTAAAGTTATTAAAATTATGAATAACCTGTGTGACGAGGAACGGTGCCGTCACAAAGAGCATATACGGCATCGTAATATATATAAATTGTTTAAATGGGCTTGCACCGTCTATCCTTGCGCTTTCATACAGATCCTTTGGTATGTTCATGAGAACTCCTGTTGCTATCAGCATTGTAAACGGCACACCAATCCAAATATTTGTAAGAACAATCATTGCTCTTGCCCACATCGGATGATTGAAAAATGGAATGAATGTGAGGTGCTGAGGTACCAGTCCAATATCAATCAGCCACTGTGTCAAGCCTATATCAGAGGCAAAGAAATTTACGAACCCCGTTTGAGCAAATAAGCTCCTAATAACGAGCAATGTTACAAACTGCGGAACCGCAATGGTGACAACAAAAATCGTCCGCCACATTCTTTTAAGTTTTGTTTTGTCATTATTAATAAATGAGGCAAGAAACATTCCAAGAAAAAAGTTACTGAATGTAGCTAAGAAAGCCCATATAAGAGTCCATGAAAGCACTCTACCAAATGCATATCCAAAATTTGCTCCTACAGCTCCACCACCAAATAGTTCACGGAAATTACTTAGCCCTACCCATGTAAAAAGAGAAGCAGGCGGCATATGATGTTGGTCGTAGCTTGTAAATGCAACTGCGATAAGTACAGTGAGCGGAATTATAGTAAAGATGACAACGCCCAGACATGGGAGTGATAACAATGTTATGTGAAAACGCTTGTCTCCGGCTGATTTAACATCTTCTATAAATGTAGGGATGTGTTCGCCTTTTTCTGCTTTTACCTGTAAAGCGTGGACATTTATTATGTTGCGTAGATAAATAAAAAAAGCAGCAAGCAGTACAATTATTGAGCTTATTCCAAACAGTAATATCAGAAAAGAGTGGTCGAAATCGTTGACTTCATTTCTCATGGTTGCGGGGTTAAAAACAGTCTCAAACTCAACCGTTCCGAGTGTCGGCAACCTTTCAATATAATGAGCTGCAAAAGTAATAGCAAATAGTATTATAACTACCTGAAACAGCGTCACTAAAATGCCTTTTATGATTTGTTTTCTACGAAAATAACCCGCACCCATAATAAGCACGGATAGTTTAACAAAAAAGTCGCCCTTTGCAAAAGCAACAGCAACTCCTCTAAAGAAGTTTAGAAAACTCACAAATGGGTTAATTTTCTCGACGCGGGCTAATGTTCCTGTCATTATGCACATCCCCTTATTTATGAAAGATTTCTGAAAGGGAGACCACGTTTGCGCAGTCTCCCTTTTCATGAGTTTCTA
>WQSX01000029.1 GCA_009787625.1 Oscillospiraceae bacterium | reverse complement strand
CAAAAAACCTTGAAATGCCTAGGCATTCCTGCGGCTTTTTTCCTAGGCAGCCGCAAAAATCTACCACAATTTTTGGGAAGTTATTTAAAAAATGAAATACTAGGCTATATGTGGTATACTGGAGTAGAGGTTGTCTGATGAGAACGAGCGTACTAAATGCATTAACTACATTCATCTGGAGAATGATTCGCCTAAACTTCTTATTTGCTGTTGCAAATACTGTTTTAATAGTCACAATCCTCACCATACCGCTCTCCACTCTGACACTTCCTGTGTACATACTCGGTGCTTTTCTGTTCGTTCCGACTCTGATTGCACTACTGCTTGCTATGAAACGCTTGGACGACGAGTCGCCACCTATGCGAAAGCTATATTTTACATGTTACCGCGAAGAGTTTCAAGGCTCAATGCGCTTTGCGATAGCCTATGTTATCGGAGCTTTGATACTGCTTGCGGCTTTTGTGTTTGCACAAGATTTACCCACACCGATTCCAATTGTACCGCTTTACGTTTTGTTATCAGTTTTGCTATATGTACATTTCATTTTTGGACTTGTGATACGTATAAGCTTTATTATTGATGTCAAGGGCACGTGGAGGCTTGGGTTATACTGCATCTCAAAGTACCCTCTAATTGCCCTATATATTCTGGCAGGAACGTTCGCAATCTGGGCGATTGTACCGATAATGCCGTTTCTCATACCGTTTGGAATCATTCCCGCAGCATTTTACCTGCTTTTATTCACCACAAAGAAAATGATTCGTAACATATCTGATGTTTTAAACATTACCAAAAATAAACAGGAGGAAGAAAGTATTGAAAGCGAAGATGACAGTAAATAAAGCATTCACGGTTGATAAGGTGGACCCGCGAATCTACGGCTCATTTGTTGAGCATCTGGGGCGGTGCGTTTACGAGGGAATCTACGAACCCGGACACAAAACAGCTAACGCCCTTGGGTTTCGTGAGGATGTAAAATCACTCGTAAAAGAACTCGGCACACCGTTTATCCGCTACCCCGGCGGAAACTTCGTATCAGGCTACAACTGGCAAGATGGCATAGGCCCCAAAGAAAATCGTCCAAGGCGACTCGACCTCGCTTGGAAAACAATGGAGACAAATGAAGTTGGAATCCATGAATTTGCCGCTTGGTCAAAAGAGGCGGGCACCGAGATAAATATGGCTGTAAATCTCGGCACAAAAGGCATTGACGAAGCCCGCAATATCGTCGAATACTGCAACCACAAGAGCGGCTCATACTGGAGTGATCTGCGGCGCAAAAACGGCGCCGAAGAGCCATTTGACATAAAAACATGGTGTCTCGGAAATGAGATGGACGGCCCTTGGCAAATGGGCGCAAAAACAGCAGCGGAATACGGCCGCATCGCCGCAGAAGCCGCAAAGATGATGAAGTGGACCGACGAGCGCATCGAGCTTGTCGCCTGCGGAAGCTCAAACAGTGAAATGCCGACATTTGCTTCATGGGAGGCTACTGTTCTTGAGCATACATACGAGCATGTTGACTATCTCTCACTCCACGTATATTACGGAAACAGGGCTAACGACTTAAAAGGTTACTTGGCAAAATCGCTGAACATGGACAACTTCATAAAAGGAGTAGTTGCAATCTGCGATTACATGAAAGCAAAAAAACGCAGTAAAAAGAAGCTAAACTTAAGCTTTGACGAATGGAACGTTTGGTATCACTCAAATGCACAAGACGAAAAGCTGAGAAAGCAAGACCCGTGGACAGAGGCACTGCCACTACTGGAAGATGTGTATAATTTTGAAGACGCACTGCTGGTAGGTTGTCTGCTGATTACACTTCTAAAAAACTGCGACAGAGTAAAAATAGCATGTCTGGCACAGCTAGTAAATGTCATCGCCCCAATAATGACAGAAAAAGGCGGAGATGCATGGAGACAAACCACATTCTACCCATTCATGCACGCGGCAAATCATGGGTTAGGCACAGTACTCACCCCTGTAATTGACGTGCCGTCATACAGCTGCGAAGAGTTTTCAGAGGTGCCGTATGTTGAATCAGTGGCCATTTTTAACGAAGAAAAAGACGAAGTTGTAATCTTCGCCGTAAATAGAAACGCAGAGGAAGCGGTAGAGATGGATATAGACCTACAAGGATTCAACGTAACAGGCATAAACGCATACAGCGAGCTGAGCGGCTTTAACCTCAAAGCGGCAAACACAAAATCAAGCCGCGATGTAAAACCAAACGACAATGCCACAGCAAAAGTCGCGGGTAATACAGTAAGCGCAAATCTCGCACCACTGTCATGGAATATGATAAAGGTAGCTGTGAAGTGAAACTAAAAAAAATCCTAATTACATTACTTAATTTATGTGCTGTACTGATTTTCACTACAGCATGTGAGGCAAGCGATTCGCCTGACGAACAGTCGGGCGAATCTGCGCAGTACGCGCAATCTGCTGAACCTATATATTCCCCTGAACCGGCGAGACCGACTGAGGTTGAAGATTTGGGAGTTCCAACCTTTTCGCATGAGCCGGGCTTTTTCAGCGAAGAGTTTTATTTAACGCTCAGTGGAGCGGAAGCCGGGCAAGATATTAGGTTCACACTTGACGGAAGTGAGCCAATTTTGAGTTCAGCCATATTTACTGAGCCGATTTTGATATACTCACCCGAGGCAATAATGGAAAACAGCCCGATGACACAGGGCTCAAGACCTATACCGCTGCCGCGTCCATACTACAATGGTATGGTTGTGCGAGCACGTATATTTGACGGAGAAATTGCCTCCACCGAAATAGACACACGCTCATTTTTCGTCGAAACCGAAGTAGATGGCAGGAGAAGAGGCACGTTCAACATGCGTGTGATTTCAGCAGCCCTTGAGCCGACGGATTTTGTCACAGAAACCGGTATGTATCAAAACTACAACACAGACATCAGGCGCATGGCGCATGTCGAAGTGTTTTATCCCGACGGTGAACTATTACACGCACAACACGCTGAAATGAGAGTCGCCGGAAACTGGTCAAGGCGCGAACGCTTAAAATCGGTGCGCTTCAACTTCGGCAGAGGAGACGGTGTTGCAGACAATGCGGACTTAATACCGCAGACACGCAGAGGGTTTTATAACCCACTCGAACATGTCAGCCGATTCAGGCAGGTAAATCTCCGCACATCTGACCTGCATCAGACAACCATAAGAGAAGCTTTGACAGATTTAATCACTGCGCCGCTACGCCCCGAAAATCAAAATGCGACACCCGCCGTGCTTTTTGTAAATGGCGAGTTTTGGGGCATTTACTGTTTTCGCGAGCAGAGAAACCGCACATTTATCGCAGAGCATAATTATGGTATAAGCGAAGATTCAGTCGTTATGGTCGAGTTTGCATGGAATCAGCGAAACACGGGTGACCACACAAACTGTACCGCGCCCGGCTGCGGGCCAAACCGTCCCGATGTAATGCCGATTTATCCGTTAGACGACTGTTTTGAAGGAATTTTCGACTTTGACGGGCCGTTTGGCCCATGGCTTGATGAAAACGGCCGCTTGCCGCGTGAGCACCCTCTATCAAGAATTGACTTTGAGGAAGGACCGGATGAGAGCGCAGCATACCGCTCATGGATGCGGATGTATAACGCAATAGTTGGAGGTCGTGTCTACTGTGATAGTTGCATGGAAGCGCCGATAATGCCGGCGCAGTGCGGTGATTGTCTGTATGGGCTTGACATGTCAAATCAGGCAGACTTCGATATTGCTATGCAATTCGTCTGCTTTGACAACCTGATTGACCACTTCCTAATATACTTTCACCTCGATAATTGGGATTGGCCGGGAAACAACTTCATACTATGGAAAACTGCCGAAATCTACGATGATGTCCCAACAGGCGACGGGCTTTGGCGGTTTGTCACACACGATTTTGACAATGCATTCGGCGACCCTGCCGGCAATGGCATGGAGCTGTTTACAACTCCCGGAACAGGATTTACAGCCGGAGTTCCGGATACAACACCGCTTGACAGAGTGCCATATTACCACGACAATCAGCCCATATGGGCGGTTGCCATATGGTATAGCCTCTTCCAAAACGAGCATTTTAGAAATACCGTAGCGGCACGCTATGCGACATATGCAGGAACTGTGTTTCATCCACTTAGAGTAAATCACCTGATTGACGGATTAATTATGGAGCGGATTGCCGACATCGGAAGCAACATCTACCGCTGGAATATGCATGGCGGAGATTTCGTCACAGGAGTAACAAATTGGATGAACTCTACGCACCATCTAAGGGTATTTGCCGCAGGAAGAGCCGGACATGCGCTTGAGCACATACGTAGCTACTATAACAGAACCGACAGACCGAACTTAGGGCATGACATTCCAATCCTGAGAACGACAATATTCTGGACGATGGACTCAAATCAGGGCTTTTTCAATATCTCAGGCGCGGAGATACGTCCGGAACTGTTCGACCGCGATGGCGCACCCACATTTAACATAGACAATTTCCACGCAGCATATCTGCGCGGACTGCCAATAGAAGTGACGGTTCACCCCTTTGAAGGGCACACATTCTCACATTTTGAGGTGACAGGTACAATCGAAAAAAGAGTACACGACATATCAATGATAATAATCCCCCCGGACCAAGAAGGAATTATAACAGTAACCGCAGTATTTGAGTAAGAAAATCCTGCCCACAGACTCATCTGAAGCACAAAACTAAAAGTAACCCAGCGCTAGTGGCAAAAACAAGCAGAGAAAAGGTTATAAAAATTTTTAGAATCCCGACCGACATCAGAAAAACCAGTATAAAAAAAAGCAACAAACCTAAACAAACGTAAATGCACTGGTGGCAAAGAGGCGGCTGAGCGGTTCTAAAAATTTTTATAACCTTTTCTCTGCAAATACGAGCAAGCCTATAAGCCGGATTCTGTCCCCCCGTAATAAAACAGGTTAAGCAGTCATCTATCTGGGCTCACCGTTGCCGATGAGCTCTCGCCACCTCCTAAGGACGGCCGGGCAAGCCTATTGTCCTTCCACGGTGTTGCTCCGGATAGAGTTTACAGCGGCGCTTCGTCTCCGAGCACCGGGTGAGCTCTTACCTCACCTTTCCACCCTTACCTGCCAAACGGCAGGCGGTATATTTCTGTTGCACTTGTCCTAAAGTCGCCTTCGGCGGGCGTTACCCGTTATCCATGCCCTGCGGAGCCCGGACTTTCCTCACAGAGAACCCTTTAGAGCCCCCCACGCGACTGCACAGCTTGCTCAAAGAGTATTATAAAGCAAACTACAAATCCTTGTCAAATTGAATCTGCCGAAAAAAACCGACATCTTCATAGCCAATCTTGGCATAAACCCGCCGTGAAACAGGATTATCCGCATCGGCGAAAAGACAGCAGAACTTTTTGCCACGCTCAAACAAGAGCCGAGAAACCTCAGCAGTCAGAGCCGAAGCATAGCCGTTTCCGCGAAACTCCGGAGGAGTGTAGACCCAGTTAATCACAGCACCACCCGGAGTGTCACGCCCGTAGACAACCTGCGAGACAGGCTTACCGCCATCTTCCCAGACATAGTGCCTATCTGAGCCAATACGTGCCTTAATGCGGGCGATACTCTCTTCGGGCGAGTAAAGCGGAATATTACAATCAATACAAAATGCCCTCTCCCAAGCAGGAGCATAAGAGAGGTCGCGTTCATCAAGTTGCCTGAAACTGCCGCTGACAATCTCAGGAGATACCGCCGTATCGAGCTTCATGCAGACAGACGAAGTTTTTACCTTATTATCGGTGTTCCCGAAATAAGCATCGGCAAAGCGGTCAGCAAGGTCAGTCCGAGCAAAAACACCTGACGACTTACACTTTATGCGCCTGAGCTCACTAGCCAAAAATTCCACACTATTTAAAATCTGCGCCAAATCATCAACCACCCAAAGAGGCTGGCAGATAATGCTGTTATGAGGCAGAGCGCAAAGAGCAATCAAAATAATTCTATCCAAATCATCGGTAACAGTAGCCATGAGCCAGCTCCCGCTGGTTTCAGACTTACTGTCGGTAATAATACTGATAGGCAAATTATTGCCTGCCTCATCTTCGAGCAAAATATCAAGCACAGTGTCGCGAAACACAGCCAAACTATTAAACTGATTAAATTTCAAATAAATTCTCCCAACATGAATTCTCTGAACATGAATTCTCCCATATTGCAACATCAGATAAATTGTAGTACAATGAGTATAACATACTTTAATACAGGAAAGAAATAGGGAAATGACCTAATGAAAGAAAATATCAAAGCAGTAGTTTTGGCAGCAGGAAAAGGCACAAGAATAAGCTCTGAAAAAATCGACCTACCAAAAGTAATGCGAGAAGCATCAGGAAAACCAATATTATCATATGTGCTGCAGGCACTGTCGTTCATAGAAGCAGAGGACACAATACTGGTTGTGGGCTACAAAAAAGAGAGCGTTATAGAATATTTTAAAGGCTATAAATTTGCCATACAGCATGAGCAACTTGGCACAGGCCACGCCATTATGGCGGCAAAAGAGGAGCTACAGTCACACGATGGAGCAGTTTTGATATGTTACGGCGACATGCCCGCAATGAGGCGTGAAACCTACGAAAACCTCATAAAAACTCACTTTGAGCAAAAAAATGACTGCACAATTCTCACAGGAACTTCAAAACTGCCGATGGCATTTGGCAGAATTGTAAGGGGAGCGGATGGAGCTTTTGAGCGAGTAGTTGAGCAAAAAGATGCAACACCCGAAGAGCTAAAAATTGAGGAACTTAACAGCGGAGTGTATGTATTTGACACAAAAAAAATGCTCAGTGCGCTAAACGAGCTTAAAAACAACAACTCGCAAGGAGAATACTACGCGACCGACCTACCCGCAATTATGAAAAGCAAAGGCGAAAAAATAGGCATATTAATGGAAGATTTAGGCGACGACATAATAGGGGTCAACACACAAGATGAACTTGTGATTGTAGAAAGAATACTAAGCAACCGCTGAGGTGATTTGAAACATAAATCTAAACGAAGGGGGTGTCTACCCATGACAGACCGCGAAAACATAGGCGATACCGACAGGCGCACCGGCGGAAGGCGGGCCGGCGACCTGCCAAGTGGCGGCGGGCAAAATACCGACAGGCGCACCGGAGGCAGACGCCGAAGCGAAAACCAAAGCGAAGGCAAAAGCGAAACCCAATCCACCACCCCTCCAAACCATTCTCGCTATGACGAATCTCAATTGAGAGAAACCGTTGTGCTCTACAAAAAAGAAGAAGAAAGGCGACAAAACCGCAGGAAACGTAAAGACTGGGTCACGTGGATGTCAACGATTATGACGATTATAGCCTTTATATCAATGATTGTGGTTTGGGCAATTATTGAGATGGCGGCTCCGGAGACCGAGTGGGCATTTCTCGCAGGTTTTGGGCGAGTTCACTTTGACATGCAACCTGTTCTCAGACAGAGATGGGACTATACACTCGTCCTATTTGCATATTTTATAGTGCTTGCGTCCGTTGGTATGAGCTTGATAGCACTTGTTTTTAATCTCATGCGCAAAAGGCGTAAAACTGATAAGATAAAAAAATCAATCATCTTTATAGGAGGGGTTTCAATAATTGCTCTTGTGGTTTTTCTCATTAATTTCGGGCACGTACTATTTTAATACAAGACATAAAAACCGCTGAACTGAGATTGAGACTCAAAACAGCGGTTTTTATTAGTTTTAAACCTCAACTCAAGGCTTGCTCCAGATCTGCTATAATATCATCAATATGCTCTAAGCCGATTGACAGGCGAACAGTGTTGGGCTTTATGCCCTGCAAGAGCAGGTCGCTTTCCGAAAGCTGTGAGTGCGTGGTGCTCGCAGGGTGAATGACAAGCGACTTGGCATCTGCGACATTGGCAAGCAGTGAAAACAGCTCCAGCCTATCAATGAACTCCATAGCCGTTTTCGCATCGCCTTTAATCTCAAACGAAAATATAGAACCTGCGCCGAGAGGGAAATACTTACCATAGAGCGCATGGTCAGGGTGGGACTCTAAAATCGGATGATTTACAATATCCACCTTTTCATGTTTTGAAAGATAGTCCACAACCTTCAAAGCATTTTCAATATGCCTTTGAACACGCAGCGACAAAGTTTCAAGCCCTTGAATATATAAGAACGAATGGAACGGGCTGATAGTTGCACCTGTGTCACGCATCAAAGTAACCCTGATTTTTATGATATATGCGAGATTTCCGACGACATCGGTGAGTACAACACCGTGGTAACTTGGATTTGGCTGAGAAAGGCCGGGAAACTTATCGTTTTGCGCCCAATCAAAATTGCCGGAATCCACAATGACACCACCGATAACACTGCCATGCCCGCCGATAAATTTAGTCGCAGAGTGAATGACAACATCAGCACCATGCTCAATAGGTCTGAAAAGATAAGGCGTGGCGAAAGTGTTGTCCACAAGCAGCGGAATACCGTGCTTATGTGCGATATCGGCAACAGCCCTAACATCTACAATAGTAGAGTTGGGGTTGCCTAAAGTTTCGATGAAAATGGCCTTAGTCTTGTCGTTAATAGCCGTCTCAAAATTGCTCGCATCACCACCATCAACAAAGGTCGTAGTGACCCCAAAATCAGGCAAAGTGTTTGAAAAAAGGCTGTAAGTGCCGCCATAGATACGTCTGTCAGAGACAATGTTGTCGCCCGCCGTGGCGATGTTTAAAACAGCATAAGTGACAGCAGAACTACCCGAAGAAGTAGCAAGCGCAGCAACACCACCCTCAAGAGCGGCAATCCTCTCTTCAAAAACATTTGAAGTGGGATTCATAAGGCGGGTATAGATGTTGCCGGTTTCAGCAAGCGAAAAACGAGCCGCCGCTTGCGCCGCATCTTTAAAGACATAGGAAGTGGTAGCATAAATAGGCACAGCCCGCGCATCAGTAGCAGAGTCAGGAGCTTCCTGCCCCACATGAAGTTGCAAAGTTTCAAATTTGTAGTTTTTAGTCGACATAGAAAAAATTCCCCCAATCGTTTAATGCAAAAACCATAATACAATCATTAAAAGCATTTGTCCAGTTATTTTATGAAAGACTATAATGTGAGCAAGAACAAGCAGGCAAAAGGTGATAAAAATTTTTAGAATCCCGACCGACATCAGAAAAACCAGTATGTGGAAAGTAAAAAACCTAAAAAAAGGTATATGCACCGGTGGCAAAGAGGCGGCTGAGCGGTTCTAAAAATTTTTATCACCTTTTGCCTGCGACAAGCCACAGAAAAAATCAGTCGCAACAAATGTTACGACTGATTTTAATAAGTGCAAGGTCACTATGTTAATAAGTGAGAATTACGCTCTGCCGAGCCAGACACCGCTTGCGTTGAAGCGATGGCGCACGCCGCCGATGGTTTGAACGCCCGTTACCATTGAGCCATCAGCACGCATGTAGTACCAAGTGCCGCCGACCTGAACCCAACCTGTAGCCATTCTACCGCCGGACTCAAGGAAGTACCAAGTACCGCCGACTTGACGCCAGCCGGTTTGCATATCACCGCTTGAGCCAAGCAGGAACCAATTTCCTTCGTCCAGAACCCAGCCTACAGCCATTGCACCGTTGGGGCGCAAGAAGTACCATGTACCACCATCATCAAGCCAACCTGTTTGCATTACACCGGCGGAGTCCATGTAGAACCAGCCACCGCCTGCATTGACCCAACCGGTCGCCAATCTGCCTCCGGCTTCAGCATAGACCCAGTTACCGTCAACCTGATGCCATCCCGGTGCGAGAGTGGTTGTAGGACCTGTGCCGCCTGCATCGCCGCCTGCACCTACAGCAACTACTCGAATTGTGCCCGCAACATGTTCTACGCCTCTATAATTATTCGCAGCAGATCCGAGGGGTAACGAGCCACCCTCAATCAATATAGCATTTTGGAAAACACCGGGCTGAGCCGTGCTGAAGTTTGCAGGTAAATTGAGTCTTAAGGTCGGGGTGGACCCCGGCTGATCGCCGCTTATAAGACCGGTAATCCTATATGTCAGATCTGCCAGAGTAGGGGTTGCTGCACCCACATTAATTACCAGGTCATTCGCAACAAAACGTAAAGTAGGTGAATGTACGGTTATGTCTACAGAACGCGTCACCGGAGTGGTACCAATACCGGTAAAGTTAGCTGAAGAGAGTGGTCTAAACTGCATAGTAAACGTGAACCCGGTGGCTGATTGCGGTCTGTGAGCACTAAAGTCTCTGCCGGCAGCATCAATCCAATGCCACGTACCACCGCGTGTATGTGGACTGTCAGCTCTCATTCTTGCATCACCCAGCGACTGCCCGAGTGCAAGAGGATAAAATGTCGGTCCGTCTATACCAGCCACTGGCAATGGATTCACACGAACCCTTACAGTCTGCCTCATAGGTATCCTCGTTATAGAGTTATTATCAGTGGGGACGAACTCGACAACACGTGTAGGCAGTTGAGCCTCTGCGACAGCAGTATTGACATTGATAGTTTCTGTAGCAGGACTAATCCATCTCCAGCGTCCATCTAATTGCTGACCATCTAGTCCTCTCGGACGCGTAAGGTTTACATTTACAGCTTGTTCATCCGTCAGCCATCTATTATGCACCATGGGCTCCCCAAATCGCAAAGGTACTACTCGATTTGCAGTTGGTGCAAGCGCCGGCAGCAATCTGAATTGCACACGAAAAGTACCTTGCTGATCAGGAAGTCCCGGAACTCCTACAGTTACAAGTAAGTTGCTATCTCTGTGGGAGGTGTTAGCCGGGAGTGTAAGGCCTGCAATCGGTTGAATTGTGAATGTTGCAGTCTCTCCGGCAGGAATAGTCGTTCTTGAGAGTGCTCCAACTTGGAAATCAGCTGGACGAACTCCGCTAAGGCCAACGGTTACACCTGTTTGCGTTGTAGTTGTATTGTTTGTTACTGTAACAGTGATTGGTCTCACCTGAGTGGCTGCTGCACCGACTCGGTAGCCTACACGTAAATGCCCCAAATTGTTGTGAAGTTCGCCAAAAGGATTTATGGTAGCACCTTCAGTTATACTTTGATTGGCATCTGTGCCAACTCGCCAATGAAACCCAAATCTTCTGGTCGCAGCCTCCGCCTCAACAGGTGCGACTACCGAAAATATGCTGACAACAAACATGAGTGCCAACACCATCATCAGCGCCTTGTTAAGGCCTCTTTTGATACGTGAGACATTCACATATCTGTCTAATGTGTGTTTTTTCATACGCTATTTCCTCCAATTTTATATAAGATTTCGCTTTTCCTGTGCTTGTTGAGTTTTAGATTATTACACAACTTTTGTATCTTGTCAACACTTTTTTGTAATTTTTTGTAAATTATTGCATATTTTTGTAATTCACGGCAAATTATGTTAACTTGAAGTAAGGTTTGTTTCACCTTAGAGTTCATGATTATTTCATAAAACTACTACAATGTCAACCCCTTTTCTGTAAATTTGTGCAATATTTTCAAAAATTATGTAAACCGCTCAAGTGACGCTCTTAGAGAGTCAAAAGTTACAATATTCATGAAAAAACGTCAAATATAGAGTAGGCATATAAATGAGATACCACTTGTTGTGTTACTTTTCGCACCACGCCTGAAAAGGACATAGTCACTTGTCATTCTGCGCGTAGTCGCAGGCTCCATTGAAAAGAAGAGTTACTAATGTATAATGTATGTTGAACTTTTGAGGCGTGTGTGGTAATGTGTGAGGAAGAGAATTTGAAATTCAGCATAATCGGTCATTACGTATGGAGGATACAATTTTGGCAAAAACAGCACCCCAAACTTTTAATATCGTTGGAATGCATTGCGCATCATGCTCATCACGGCTCGAAAAAACCCTAAATGAGCTGAGTTGCGTTTCGACCGCATCAGTCAACTTGGCTACCGAAAAAGCCACGGTGACATTCCTAGGTTCAAAACCGGACACCCAAGGAATAATTGCAGCGGTCAACAAGGCAGGATTCAAAGCCGAGCTTGTGACCGAAAAAGCCTCACTGGACGAAGTATGGGAACAAAAGAAAAAAGAAATCAAAGCCCTAAAACTAAAAACCTTGGTGGCAATGATTTTCACAATCCCACTGTTCTACATGACAATGGCACCCATGGTGACCTTTATGAGCTTTCCGCTGACCCCATGGCTAAAACAAATCATGCATGACCATGCGCTTCGGTTTGCGCTTACACAGCTTTTCCTAACAATTCCCATCGCCATAGCGGGCTACAAATTTTACACAGTCGGATTCATGGCAATAGTGAGAAAGAGTCCCAACATGGACTCCCTGATAGCCATAGGCACCTCAGCCGCACTTATATACAGCGGCTACACCACATGGCAAATAGCTCAGGGACACCACCATCTGGTTATGAATCTCTACTACGAAACCGCAGGCGTAATCTTCGCCCTGATTTTACTCGGGAAAATGCTCGAAGGCATATCCAAGGGCAAAACAGGTGAAGCAATTAAAAAGCTGATGGGACTCGCCCCCAAAACAGCCATTATAATTAAAGACAGCGCAGAGACCGAAATTCCGATAAGTGAAGTTCAAGTAGATGACATGGTTCTGGTGCGCCCCGGCACAAAAATCCCGGTAGACGGCATCGTAACAGAGGGAAATACGGCAATAGACGAATCCATGCTGACGGGCGAAAGTATGCCCGTAGACAAAAAACCGGGAGACCCTGTCTACGCCGCTACAATAAATACAACCGGAGCGATAAGATTCAAAGCCGAAAAAATAGGAGCGGACACAGCGTTAGCACAAATAGTCAAACTGGTGGAAGACGCACAGGGCAGTAAAGCCCCCATAGCCGCACTGGGCGACAAAGTATCCGCAATTTTCGTGCCAATAGTCTGCGCCATAGCGCTTTTGGCACTGGCCGCATGGCTGATAGGCACGGGCGGCGATGTGGAGTTTTCACTGAGAATTTTCATAACAATATTAGTAATAGCTTGCCCCTGCGCCCTAGGCCTAGCCACCCCCACGGCAATAATGGTTGGAACAGGCAAAGGCGCAGAAAACGGAATCTTATTCAAAGGCGGCGAAGCCCTTGAAACCACACATAAAGTGGGCGCAATAATACTGGACAAAACAGGCACAATAACAGAAGGTAAACCCACAGTGACAGACATATTAACCACATCGGTCAATGATGAGGACAAAATCTTACAATTAGCGGCATCAGCCGAACTGGAATCAGAACACCCACTGGGTCAAGCCATAGTAAACTACGCAAAAGAAAAAGGCATAACATTACTAAAAGCAGAAAACTTCAAATCAATCACAGGCAAAGGCGTAGAAGCAACAATAGACGGAAAAGTGGTGAGCATAGGCAACAAAAAGCTGATGGATACGGTAATGCAGGAATTATCATCAGGGCTTCTATCAGATGAACCTGACAAGCTGGCAAGTGAAGGCAAGACCCCAATGTTCATATCCATAGACGGCGAGTTAGCAGGTATAATAGCGGTGTCCGATGTGGTCAAAACTACAAGCAAAGCAGCCATAGAAACTCTAAAGAACTTAAACTTAGATGTATATATGATAACAGGCGACAACCGCCGAACCGCCGATGCAATAGCCAAAGAAGTGGGAATAACAAACGTCCTCTCAGAAGTCCTGCCCAAAGACAAAGCGAGCAAAGTAAAAGATCTGCAGGCAGAAGGGAAACTCGTGGCAATGGTAGGCGACGGTATAAATGACGCCCCCGCACTGGTACAGTCAGATGTGGGCATAGCCATAGGCTCAGGCACAGACGTAGCAATGGAAAGCGCCGACTTAGTGCTGATGAGAAGTGACCTAAAAGATGTACCCAAAGCCATCAACCTAAGCCGCCAAACCCTTAGAATAATAAAGCAAAACCTATTTTGGGCATTCGGCTACAACACTCTGGGAATACCAATAGCCGCAGGTGCTCTATACCTATTGGGCGGCCCACTAATGAACCCAATGCTAGCGGCACTGGCAATGGTTTTCAGCTCAATAAGCGTACTCACAAACGCACTGAGATTCAAAGGTAAAAAGGTTTAAGCAATGAACAAAAAAAAGCAAGCTATCTACAAAATATTGGCATTCATGCTAATCATAGCCGCATGGTGGATTCTTGCAGAAACAAGATTCGCCCAAACAGGTATAATCCCCACACCACCTGAAACAGTGCGAATAATCCACGAGGAAATGCAAAGCGACAACTTCTTTGAAGCCATATTCAGCACGCTTCGAAGGTCACTGGTAAGTTTTCTGGTGTCATTTTTTGCAGGTGGCATATTGGCGGCACTCTCGCACTACGCCAAATTCATAGGCATAATGTTAAGCCCGCTTATAGCCTTATGCCGCGCAATGCCAACAATGGCATTGGTGCTGATACTACTACTCACAGTCGGAAGCAACGCCTTGCCCATAGTGGTAGGTTTTCTGATAATCTTCCCACTATGTTACGAAAACATGCAAGCCGCAATCGCAGAGACAGACAAAAAGCTGATTACAATGGCAAAAGTTTTCAAGATACCCGGGCGCAGGCAAATAACAGGAATATACCTGCCGGCAATGCTTCCATTTGTATTTTCATCAATAATTGCAGGCTTTGGCTTAAATATCAAAGTAGTAATCTCAGCTGAAGTTATGGGACTCCCCGCTATGTCCATCGGGCACTTGATGCTCTCCGCTCGACAGGGCTTCAACTTCGGTGCAACATTCGCTTGGTTGACCATAGCGGTCATTTTGGCTTTGATTTGCGAGTTTATTTTGAAGCGAATAAGCCGATTATGTATGCCTTACAAGTATAACGACCTAAAAACGTTAAAATTAGCATTTTTTCGTATTTTCAAGAATGCAAGGAAGGCTGGAGAAGAGGGTTAAAAATGTTTAGCAGCCCGACCGACATCAGAAAAACCAGTATAAGAAAAGTAAAAAACCTAAATAAATGTACATGCAATAGTGGCAAAGAGGCGGCTGAGCGGTGCTAAATATTTTTAACCCTCTTCTCCAGCCTGGATATAACCGATTAAACAGGAGTTAGCGTGAAAAATCACGCTAACGGGGGAATGTGCGATTTGCTCCCCCTGCGGGGAACCGCAAATGATGCACAAAAAAATCAATTCCTTTTCATGGACTATTTGTGCCTAAAAATTACTGAAAGAAATGGATTTTTTAATGATTACACTTACAAACGTAAACTTAAAATTTGATGACATTACTGTTCTTGAAAACTTTTCGGAGTCGTTTCAGGAGAATGTAATAAATTGTTTAATTGGACCGTCGGGGTGTGGTAAGACATCTTTGCTGAACCTTGTTAGCGGCATACAAAAAGAGGACAGCGGAGAAGTTACGAAACCTGAGCGAGTATCATATGTGTTTCAAGAGGATTCCTTGGTTCCGCAAAAAACAGCTAGGAAAAATCTGGAATTAGTTCTAAAGCCGATTTATTCCGATAAGGCAGAGCTTAGGCAGATAATCGACAGATTTTTGAAAATTTCAGATTTGGAAGCTGCAGCAGACCTCTATCCGCATCAAATGAGCGGAGGTATGCGTCAAAGGTTAGCGCTAATCCGTGCATTTGCGTATCCGTCGGACATATTGTTGATGGACGAGCCTTTCAAAGCCCTTGACCTGACTTTAAAGAGTAGCATAATTGCATCATTTCTTGACCTATACAAAGAGCATAAACGAACAGTCCTCTTCGTCACCCACGACATTGATGAAGCCCTGCTGACCGGTGACCACATCTACATATACAGCAACAAACCTATGAAATTGCTAAAAACCGAGAAAATCCCCGGCGAAAAAGGCAACAGAAAGATTTACGACGAGGATATAACAAAGCTGAAAAACGAAATACACAAACTGACGGAGACTTGGTGATAAGGAAATAAGCGCTTGACAATTCAACATTTACACACTATAATGAGTAATTAGTAAATCATATTGAGTATTTAGTAAATCGTATTGAGTAATTTGCGAATTATGCTGAGTGTTTTGTTCGAGTTGAGGTGTGGATATGTTTAGCAGATTTTTAGTCACTATAATTGCCGCCAGAATGTTGGAGCCGCGCCGTTTTATTCAAATTGTTTCAGGACCGAGGCAAACAGGTAAAACAACGGCTATAGTGCAGGCACTCGAAAAAATAGGCTTGCCCTATCACTTTATAAGTGCGGACGACCCCAATCTCACTTCTGCCGAGTGGCTGGAAAATGAATGGGAGCTATCTCGTATTCAGGCACGGCAAGGTGAAGCGATACTTGTAGTAGACGAGATACAAAAAATACCGGATTGGTCTGCCATAGTAAAGTTACTTTGGGATGAGGACAGCAGAAAGAACTTAAAGTTAAAAGTGTTGTTAACAGGTTCATCAACACTCTTGTTGCAAAAAGGGCTCAGTGAGTCACTGATGGGCAGGTTTGAAATGCTTCACAGCCCTCACTGGAGCTATCAGGAATGTAAAGAAGCTTTCGGATATAGCCTAGACGATTTTTTGCTCTATGGTGGTTATCCCGGAGCTGCACCGCTGATTAAAGAAGAGGAACGCTGGGCAAGGTACATCGGCACTTCAATTGTCGAGCCGACAATAGCACAGGATGTATTGTTGATGGAAGAGGTAAGAAAACCTGCACTTCTGCGTTCACTGTTTATGTTGGGTTCAAATTACAGCGGTCAAGAATTATCATTCACAAAAATGCTTGGACAACTCACCGATGCAGGTAACACAGTTACTCTTGCGCATTATTTAGATCTGCTGAGTAAAGCGGGTGTATTAACAGGTCTGCAAAACTATTCGGGAAACAAATTGCGGACCCGCAAAAGCTCTCCAAGGTTCATGGTATTTGACACATCTTTGATGACATATACCGAGGGGACAGGGAGGCATCTCCTACTTGAAAACAGAGTCAAAAGAGGCCATCTCGTGGAAAGTGCAGTCGGAGCATACTTGCTCGCAAGGTCAAAATCCGACGATTTTGAAATCTATTGGTGGAGAGAACGAGACAAAGAAGTAGATTTCGTAATAAAAAAAGGAAACAAACTAACCGCAATAGAAGTGAAAAGCGGCAGAGTCAGAAATGCGGGCGGCGGCTTAGAATTTAGAAAACTTTACCCCGAAACCCTGGTTCTAACAGTAGGTGACGTAAATCTGAGCTTGGAAAACTTCCTATCAGGAAAGCAAGTTTTGTTTGCAAATGATGCACGTTAATGCCATACCTTTTCATGGTCGTTTTGTGCCTAAAGATTTTTGAAAGGAATGGTCTTTATCATGAAAAAAATCAAAAAAATCTATATTATACTTGCGAGCATTATGATAATGGGGCTTATTGGGTGCGCCCGGCAGAGCTATACAGACGAGGGTACACACGTTTCGCAGGAGCCTATAGCCGAGTCATCGCCGATTTCGCCGCCGCCACCAACGCAGGAATCCATCTCCACACCGACGGAAGAGCCCGCGCCAACACCCACGCCTGAACCCACACCTGAGCCGCCGCCGTCATTTGGAATGATAGACGCACACGCAGACACAATCTCGCGTGCACTGCAACCACAGCACAATCAAGGGCTGCACAGCAACAATCTCCACGTGGATTTTGTGCGGCTATGGGAGTTTGGTGCACCTGTGCAGGTTTTTGCGCTGTGGCTCTCTGATAGTCAGGTTGCCGATGGCTTTAACCAAACAGTCCATATGATTGACTTTTTTGAGAGTGAAGTCGCTCGGCACAGCTATATGATTGAGCTTGCGCTTGACTTGGACGATATTTTGAGAATAGCACGCTCAGGCAGAATCAGCGCAATACTCGCCATTGAGGGCGGGGAAGCGTTGATGGGCGACATAAATAATCTCGATTATTTTTTCAATAGGGGAGTGAGAATGCTCGGACTGACTTGGAACAGAGAAAACGAGCTCGGATTCGGCCAGGCAACAGGTCCCGATCGGGGGTTGAAACCGTTTGGCTTCGAGGTCATTGCGCGAATGGAAGAACTCGGAATGATGATTGATGTGTCGCACCTAAATGAAGCAGGATTTTGGGATGTGCACAACCACACAACATTACCATACCTCGCCAGCCACTCAAACGCATACACAATCATGCCGCATAACCGCAACCTGAGAGACGACCAGATTGCGGCAATAGTTGAGAGAGGTGGGCTTATAGGGTTTAATATGTTCCCGAGTTTTGTAGGTGCGTCAAGATATTCAACCATGGACGAAGTGATGGCACATTTTCACCATTTTATAAATATCGGCGCAGGTTATAACATAGGCCTCGGCTGTGATTTTGACGGAATACCACGCACACCACAGGGAATAACAGATGTCTCATCACTACACAGATTCAGGGAACTACTAACAGAAGAATTCGACGAAGAAACGTCATTCAGAATAATGGAAGGCAACTTCTATCAGTTCTTCAGACGATATTTTGATGCGTTTAATCGCTGAGCCGATGCCTCACCATCTCCTCCGCCTATAAGAAACCGCTCCAACACCACCGCAAACAATAGCCACCCCCACAAGCACAAAGATAGCCGTAAGCTGCTCCCCTAAAGGCTGTCCGCTAAACGTACCTTGCATAAGCGATACAACATGAGTCAGCGGCAGAGCGTTTGCATAGAGCCTCATATTCTCAGGCATTATTTCAAGAGGCATGGTCGCTCCCGATAGAAAAAGCATCAGGAAATAGACAATATAGCTGACCACTTGTGCTATTTTGCCGTTTTTGAAAACAGATGCAATAAAAAATCCCAGAGCAAAAATCGAAACGCATGAGAGCAATATGGCGAAAAGTATTGCATAAACATTCCCCGCAATATTTATGTCGTAAAGCAATCTGCCCGTTCCCAAAACAATTGCCGTACTCAAAAGTGCGGCAAGCAGATATACGAAAACCTGCACTAAAACAATATTTCCCTTACCGACAGGTGTTGCGTCAAAACGCTTATACACCTTATTTGTCATATATTCCGACAAGTTGAGCGGCAGGGTCATAATGCCGTTTACCGCAATAACCATGCCGACAAACGCAGGAATCATCGCATCCATTGCACCAAGCTCATAACCGTAGAGCGGACTCGGCTCGTTGCCGTAAATACCGCCGAACAGCAGTATCATTCCAATGGGGAAAACCACCGAGAAAAACGGGCTTGCAAAGTCACGAATATAAAGTTTGCTCACCATTTGCATAGTTTTAAAAAATGATTTTATACTCACATCAATCCCTCCAATGTTATAGATTTTTGCTCCGGCGAAAAAGCCAAGTATATTTCTTCCAAACTCATTTGCGGGTCATATAAATCCGAGTTTAGGCTTTCTTTGGCGAATGCTCGAAGCCCATCAAGTGTTCCGGAAAATATGACTTTTCCGCTCTGCATAAATATGATTTTATCGGCAAGATTTTCAACCTCGTCCATATAATGGGAGACGAGCAAAATACCGACACCGCCGCTTTTTATGACTCTCAAAATTTCCCAAATACTGCGCCGAGCTTCAGGGTCAAGCCCTGTAGTGAGCTCATCGAGCACAAGTAGTCGTGGTCGAGGGAGCATAGCAAGCGCAATGGATAAGCGCTGTTTTTGCCCACCCGACAATTTGCTGACATAACTTTTCTCTTTTTCGGACAGCCCCAACTGCACCAGTAATTTTCTATAATCTGCCGGGTTTTCATAAAATGAGGAAAACCACTCGCACAATTCGCCTACCTTAATTTTTTCAGGATAAGACGATTCCTGCAACTGAACACCGAGCTGTTTGTATATTTCCCTCCTGTCTGCATGGGGGTCACTACCAAACACAGCGACAGCACCGCCACTAGGAGAGCGAAGCCCGCACAGACATTCAACGGAAGATGTCTTACCACTCCCGTTCGGTCCGATGATAGCGGCAATCTCCCCCGCATTTACCTCAAAAGAGGCAGTATCCACAGCTTGGACAGTGCCATATCGCACACTCAGCTCATTTACATTTGCTAATACTTCCATTTTTGATTACTCCTTTACAATCTGTGTTCCCAATAGTACACTCTAAAACAAACCTTGTCGCCCAACTTTCCGCAAGAGGTTGATTTGGGGCTCCAAGATGCCATATGCGACGATGAAATAGTGGAAAGCAATCTGCAATCCATGTTATAATAGCTTACGCTGTTAGCGACAGCAAGGAGAAAAAATTTATGAAAGTGGAAATAAAAATAGACCCCGAAATCAAAGAGCCTATCGCCGTTATAAGCACTCCTAAACTGACACCTGAACTAATGGCGTGGGTTGAGGCGTTAGAAGGAATGGCGGACAAGTCGTCTCTGTTGATGGCAAAAAAAGACGACAAGATATTTGTCTTTGAACCGGAGCAAATAGAAATTATCCGAACCGAGGGCGGCAAAATTAAGCTATATAACTGTGAGGCACAAGAGTTTGACATCACAAAACCCCTCCACGAAGCTCATGAACGGCTGGGGAGCAGTTTTGCTCGCATATCAAAATCAACCATTGTAAACATAAATCGTATAGACCATCTGTCCCAATCATTTGGCGGGACAATGCACATAGTTATGAAAAACGGCATAAACGACTACGTATCACGAAAATACATGAGCGATTTTAAGAAACTTTTCGGAGTATAAGAAGCGGGGAGAATGAAAATGATAAAACTAATTATAAAGTATTTACTTTACGGCATTGCCTGGGGATGCCTGTGGTTTGTTGCTATTGGCGTAGCTATGGATTTACTTCTTCCTGAAGGTTTGCAAATGCTTATGGAAAACTTCACGCCCCACGCCATAGGTTCAATCATCATAGGCATAGGAGCAGCTACAACCCCGATTGTCTACGAATTTGACCGCATGAGAAGATGGCTGCAAGTTGCGATTCACGCATTGGTAGGTCTGGGAACATTTTTCACAATAGGATTCACCCAAGGCTGGCTACCAATGGAATCGGCAGCAGCAATCGCATTTTCAATTATATCGGGAATAATAGTGTTCATCATAATCTGGACAGGATTTTACCTATACGGCAAACACGAAGCAAAAAAAATCAACGAAAAACTCAAAGAGCGCAGTTAGAATAAAAAATTTTTTAATGGCATATTTTTCACACTTACCACCTCAAAATCGATAAAAATCTAAACCGCAGTTACCACTTTTCACACTTTTCTTACACACTTTACTTACCCTCAGACCATGCAAATTCAAAAGATTTTAGTTGACAAACAAAATCTATTCTGTATAATACAAAAACGAGGCTAATGCAGAAAAGAGCGAAAGCATTGCTCAGTCCAAAATCCTTGCTCCATACATCGATATGGGGCCAATAGACCAGAAGGAGGTGTAACCGCATGGCAAAAACGACCGCTAACTATGAACTAATGTATATCATAGACTTAGATCTTGGTGAAGAACAAGTGCAGGCAACGGTTGAGAAGTTTAAAACCTTAATCGAAGCAAACGGTACGATTAACGAGCATGACGAAATGGGAAAAAGAAAACTGGCTTACCTTATAAACGATAAGCCCGAAGGCTTTTACGTACTGGTCAAGTTCAACTCCGCACCGGATTTCCCTGCAGAACTTGATCGTGTTCTTCATATCACAGACGGTATCATGCGCTCTCTAATAACCGTTTTAGAAGACTAGACTCAAAACAAAACGCGAAATATCGCGTAACCCCGCAAGATTGTGCCAATTGCCTTTCTCGGGAAGAGTTGCAATTGATGTACGAAAAGTCCATTCCTTTAACAAGTTGGACTGATTGTGCCTTATGAAAAAGAAAGGAATGTACAAAAATGAACCAAATCGTAATTATGGGAAGGCTCACAAGAGACCCGGAACTGCGCCAAACACCATCAGGTGTGTCAGTCGCATCGTTTTCACTTGCTGTCGATAGAGGATATGCTCCAAAAGACGGCGGAGAACGGCAGACAGACTTCATAGATGTTGTAGCGTGGCGTAACACAGCAGAGTTTGTATCGAGATATTTCACAAAAGGACAAATGGCTGCTGTCACCGGACGCTTGCAAATACGTGATTGGACAGACAAAGAAAACAACAAACGCCGCAGTGCGGAAGTTGTTGCCGAGAATGTCTATTTCACAGAGAGCAAAAAAAGCAGGGAAGCAGCGGTTGGCACCGTTGACCCGAAAGAGGACTTCGGCGGAGGATATAACACTCCGGTCGAAAGCTCTGATTTTACCGAACTGGACATGGACGACGGCGATTTACCGTTCTAAGGAGTTATCCTTAAAACCACCGTCCGAAGTCTATGTGATATCACATTAGAAAGGATGAAGTACCATGTCAGAGAGAGAAGGCAGACAACATAATCGTAAGCGCAGAAAAGTTTGTCAATTCTGCGTTGATAAAGTTCAAGACATAGATTACAAAGACACAGCGAGACTGCGCAAATGTATTTCCGAGCGCAGTAAAATCTTACCGCGCAGAACAACAGGCGTATGCGCACCACATCAAAGGCGCTTAATGGTTGCAATCAAAAAAGCACGTCAAATAGCCTTGCTACCATACGTAACAGACTAAATCACGACTCAAAAGCATAACAAAACAGCGAGGCTCGACTTATAAGCCTCGCTGTTTTTGCTCTCTCCCAAATTTTTGTGACATTCTGCAAGAAAGTGATGACTTTTTCAAAAGAGTGTGATATTATACTGTTTCATTATTGTCTAAAAACTGAGTCATGATATGCTTATTCTATATTAAAATCATAATTGGAGGAGTAGAAGATGGGAAGAACTTTGCATGTGGCAAAACACGGAATTGACACAAATTCAGGCACATACGAAAACCCTTTTCTCACGATTGGCGCAGCGGCAAAAATAGCACTTCCGGGCGACACTGTAACGGTCCACGCCGGAGAATACAGGGAGTGGGTCAAGCCGCAAACCGGAGGACTCTCAAATAATCGCCGCGTCACTTATGAAGCAGCGGAAGATGAGCCGGTGGTCATTAAAGGCTCTGAGCGTGTAGAAAGCTGGGAAAAAGTAGAAGGCACAGTGTGGAAAGCGGTTTTGCCCAACTGCATGTTCGGCGATTTTAACCCATATGTTGAAACAGTCGGCGGCGATTGGCTCCTTGAGCCGTGGGAAAAACCGGCTCATTTAGGTGATGTATATTTAAACGGAATGTCGTTTTATGAAGCAGACTCACTTGAAAAAGTAAAAGCTCCAAAAGAGCGAAGCACAGTCGTAGACAACTGGACAAAAGAGACAGTGCCTGTCAAAAACAAAGAGCAGACAAAGTACGTTTGGAGCTCGGAAGTAGACGAAAAAAATACAACAATCTACGCAAACTTCCACGGTGCCGACCCAAATAAAGAACTCGTTGAAATCAATGTGCGTAAAGCCGTTTTCTACCCGGAAAAAACAGGAGTGGACTATATCACCGTTCGCGGTTTCGAAATGGCGCACGCCGCATCACCTTGGACACCACCAACAGCAGACCAGCCCGGACTTATAGGTGCAAACTGGAGTCGCGGTTGGATTATTGAGGACAACGTGATACACGATGCAAAGTGCAGTGCGATAAGCATCGGCAAAGAAGCCTCCACAGGCCACAACGACCGAACCCACCGCAAAGATAAACCCGGCTATCAATATCAGCTCGAATCAGTATTCAAAGCGGCAAAAATCGGTTGGTCTAAGGAAAAAATAGGCTCTCACATAATCAGAAACAACGTGATTTACGACTGTGGACAAAATGGCATAGTCGGGCACTTAGGCTGTGTATTTAGCGAAATTTACGGCAATCACATCTACAACATCGCCATTAAGCGAGAGTTCTACGGGCATGAAATAGCAGGCATAAAGCTCCACGCACCAATTGATGTACACATATACCGCAACCATATTCACGACTGCTCGCTCGGCATTTGGCTGGACTGGCAGAACCAAGGTACCAGAATCAGCAAAAACCTGCTCTATGACAACAACCGTGACTTTTTTGTTGAAGTCTCCCACGGACCGACACTCGTTGACTATAATGTGTTTGGCTCAAAAAATGCCCACGTCAACGATGCGCAGGGTGTTGCCTATGTTCACAACATCTTCGCAGGCGGATCGGAACTTCGTTTCTCCACAGATCGCTCAACACCGTACCACGCTCCGCACAGCACAGAAGTAGCAGGATTTTCAGCAATTTTTGGCGGTGACGACAGATATTTCCAAAATATATTCATAGGCAACAGCGAAGCCGCCTACGAAGTGGGAACAGCGTGCTTTAACGGCTATCCAACTTCGCTTGAAGAATACATTGATATTGTCGATTCAAAACAACCTTGTGACCATCGCGAGTTTTTTGATGTAAAACAACCGGTATATATTGCAAATAACGTATATACAAACGGTGCAAAGTCATTCGATAAAGAAAATGAAAAACTGGATTGCCCCGATTTTGACGTAAAGCTCGGCATCGAAAAAGAGGACGATAAAATATATCTGAACATCACAATGCCCGATAATTTCAGGAAATTCAAATCCGAAGGGCACAATACAGATACATTGGGCCGTGTACGAATTGTAGATGCCGACTTTGAAGACTTTGACGGAACGTTCCTTCACCTTGACTCGGACTACTTTGACAACAAGTTTGGCACAAAAACAGTAGCCGGACCGTTCGCAGGATTAGACCCCGGCACAAATAGAATCCTAGTCTGGGGATAAAAAAGAAAACATTAAGCACCGGGTAGCCCGAAAAGGGCAGTTCACTCCGTTTTTACGAGAACAGCGGTGTAGATCCCGATGGCTCGCAAAAACGGAGTGAACTGCCCTTTTCGGGCGGATCTAGACAAATAAGCACGCTAATCAATTGCAACAGAGCACTTTGCAAGATACTGCGAGGGATCGTTTGTACAGATGTGAGTATGGACATACATTGTATAAACCGACCCTGAGCATGTGAGCGAGTGCTTTTTTGCATACAGAATCATTTTGTCCGGCAGATCGCCGAGCTCACCATAATTACCACGCACAAAACCCACCAGATAGTTGCCTGGTTTTCTAACTTTACTGCCACTCGGATCAATGGATAGAAAATGAGCGGGGCGCTCAGGTGCGGACTTGAAAGAACTCATATCACTATAGAGCCAACCCATAGGCAAGTGAGGGTTTACACCAAACAACTTTGTTTCAGAAAAATAAGAATAGAGCGGAGCTCTAAAATCCTCGCCATCGTTGTAAATATTGCGGGGAAGCTCATTCATTCGGCGGTCGTCAAGATACATTTCTTGTACTGAACCGTCTTTTACATTCATGCCTATGTGAATAAACTCACTCCAAGAGTGAATATATGCACAACGCTTGACCAGTATACCCATCTCATGTAAAACTTGCATATCAAGTTTTTGAAGTAATGTAGAAACAACTTCCGGGTTTCGTGACACAAGCAACTCATTTATAATTTTATGGGAGAAACCCAGTAAACTCAGTGTTGTAATGAAGTTCAATGTATCTAATTGATCTTTTGAATAACGACGGTAATTATTATTGGGGTCACGCTGCTGCGGGCGTAATATTCCCTCCTTGTCCCAATATCTAAGCTTTGAAGTCGATACACCTGCAAGTTTGGAAAATTCCAAAATGGATAAATAATCATTAAACATAAAAATGACCATTCCTTTCATCCCACTATTAGGGGAGCAACATGTTACCATCTTTAACACTCAAGCAGGTATAAGGTTTAGTGCACAAAATGAAAGAGAATCTATTGCGTGTCAGTAGCAAAAAAACATGCAATAGATTGTGAAAGTCTTATAAGTGTATATTAATCTACATATATTGATGTGCAATTAATAAAAAACAAACTTTTTTCATGAGTTTAATAAGAGCAAAAAAGTTCGAAATTATGCGAAAAATAGCTTGACATTACACCGACTTCAACCTTTATACTCATTTCATGCTATAAAAGGGAGGCATAAAGTTTGAATGAATTCAAACTTAATCAAATGTGCGAGCGGCTCCCGCTTGCGCGAAACCGCCGCTCATACACGTATTTTTATGACCATTCACGGTCGCTTGTGTTTGAGTTAAGTAGAAAGGAATGGTCAAAAAATGATTTACATGTACTACACTTTGGGTGAAAAAATCAGGGGTCTGAGGCTCCGGGATAAGAGGTCACTGAAAGACGAAAGTCTGTTATTAAAGGTCTCTATGAACTCGCTCTACAGATGGGAGCATGACTTGGTAGTCCCAAGAAAGCCAATGCTTATGCGTATCTGTGAATACCATGATGTAACAATGGAATGGTTAGAATCCGAGACGACTAAAATGCCATCTATGATTGATGAAGAAGAGAATAAATTGCTTGGATTATATAAAAAATTACCAAGTCCCGTTAAATATAAAGTCCTTGGTTATGTAGAGCGAGTGTGTGTTGAAGAGGCAAAATTTGACTATAATAAACCTTCACAAAGAAGTCCGCATATGTGAAAGTACGGGATTTACTCTCAAATCCCGTACTCTGTAAAAACTAAACATTAAGCGAACAATTTTGCAACCTTTGCAATCGTATCAATAATCGGCAAATCCTGCGGGCAGGCGGTTTCACAGACACCACAAGCTGTGCATTCGTGGGCTTTGCCTCTATTGTTCGTAAGGAAATTGTAAGAGCCTGCAAGATTTGTGGTTGTTTTGTGTATTTTGTGATCGTTGTAGAGGTTAATTAAACCAATAATATTTATATTGACAGGGCAATCTTTACAGTAATCGCAGGCGGTACATTCAACTCTCGGAGATTCACGCAAAATTTTCACAGCCGCATCAATGGTGGACATTTCATCTGCGGAAAGTGGCTGAAGATCCTTAAACGTATTGATATTATCAGTGACCTGCTCATGAGTGCTCATGCCGCTAAGAGTTACAAAAACGCCTTCGAGCTGTGCAACAAAACGCAGTGCCCATGAGGCGAGAGAAGCGTTTTTGTTAGCATTTTTCAGCAAATCGGCAATGGGGGAGTCCTCGGAAGTCAGTTTACCACCGAAGAGCGGCTCCATAGCGACCATTGGAACATTGTGCTTAAGCCCGATCTCATGCAGGCGGCGGGCGTTCATTTTCTCTCTATCCCAGTCAAAATAGTTTATTTGGAGCATAACAAACTCTGTCTCCGGGTGCTTCGTCAAAATATCGTCTAAATCTTCGCAGTAACCGTGGAAAGAAAAACCAACATGGCGAATTTTGCCCTGAGCCTTCATATCAGCCGCAAACTTCCACGCGCCTTTTTCCTCAGCTTGTGTGTTACCCGCAGAATTGATGCCGTGGAGCAGATAAAAGTCAACATAATCCACACCAAGTCTCTCAAGTGAAGTATTGAAGATTTTCTCGGCAGGCATATCATCGCTAATCATACCAATTGGAAGTTTGGTTGCAATTGTGTAACTATCTCTGGGGTGGCGCTTTACAACAGACTCACGAAACGCAATCTCCGCCCCTTCATAGACGTATGCCGCATCAAAATAAGTGCCGCCGCTGGCGAGAAAATCATCTGCCATCTTATTGATTTGCTTGTAGTCAAATTCTCCATTTATGCGTGGAAGGCGCATGTAGCCAAAGCCAAGTTTTCCGATTTTTTCAGTATTAACAGTACCTGTCATAGATAATTCTTTCCTTTCAGCTTCTTATGTGCTAACCTTAGTGTGGAATAACTATATTATAAAAGAAAAATATTGTCAATAGTTTATGTGTATAAGACAGGGGACGATTCTCTGTCTCAACTGCGCTCAAAAGTGAGCAGAGGCCGGGTTGTTTGCGGAGTCTTTTTTCGAGAACAGCGGTGTAGATCCCGATGGCTCGAAAAAAGCGGAGCAAATAACCCAACCTCTGCGGGAATGCGTGCAATGGAATTACCCAAGCGAATCAAAAAGCATACCAAGGTTCATAAACCTTGTCATCATTACAGTTTGCATCGGAGAGAAGTTCACGCCTGAATTCATAAAGTTTGCAGGGTCAATGTTACCCATGCTTGACGCCGCTTGGTCTGTGAATGCGGCAGGATTTCCGCTCACATTATCGGCTGTTCTGGTCAGGCGACTCATGAAATTAAAACCATCACGGTTTGCAAAATTTTCAAGCTCACCGCTCTCAGCGGCAGCCGCCATACGTGCCTCGTCAATTTGCATCCGTCCTTCTGAATTTAAAGAAATACCAATGCGCTCAAGTTGGCTTGAAAAGTTTCTGACTATTCCGCTAAGCTCGCTTGCCAAAGAACTGCCACGGCTTGCATTGTTTGCGGCACTCACTAACTCATTAAATGAGTTGACCATATGGCGAAACGCATTTTGTTGAGTGACGGTATCCCTGCCCATCTCTATCTCTGTAGTGCCTGTCTCTCTAAGTTCTGCCATTATGCCAAATCCGAGATCAACTTCGTTAGACCTTGAGGTCTGCAATGCGCCCGTGAAACCACGGTTGACTCTGAACGCCGCATTTTGTGCGCTTTGTGTCATAAGATCTACGCCCGATGCCTCAACCGCATTTCCGGTAACACTGTGGACACTGAAGTTAGGCTGACCGGCTCCGACATTTTCGTCAACACCTGTCTGCGATGAGCGCAGTACGAGTGCGCTTGTGCCTGCCTCAGCATCAAAATTGACATTCGCTGTGACAGCGACATCACTTCTGGAATTTATGGCGCTGGCTATACGTTGCTGAACATCTCTGGTTGTGTCATTTTCAGACACAGTGAAATGAAAGTCAAACTGCCTGTTGCCAATGTTGATAGCTATGTGGTGGTCGCCCACGCTAAAGCCGGACTCTGTTGCAAGAGCAGAAGCGTTGAGTTCATGCCCCTCATGCGTTTGAGCCTGTGCCACTTGCAAGACTTCAACACTGAAATCCCGCGTTGCGACCGAACCTCTGAGCCTGCTTGAGTCAAAAGATCTTATGGCAAGTGCATCAGTGTTGGCTGAATTAGGCTGCCGAGCCTGCATTGGCGGATTTAGCATGTTGCCAATGCCGCGAATGGCATTGAGTGCCTGCGAAAGAGCACCTGAAGTCTCTCTAAGTGAAACTATAGAGTTTCTTGCACCTTCCGAAACACCGCCATGCAGAGTGCCGCCCTGCCTCACAGCGAGCGGTTGATTCCAATTGCCAATGCCGGGATTACGCCCCGAAGCATTAGCCCACCAGTTGTTATTTCCTACGCCTCCTACGTTCATATCTCATTACCTCCATGTAATTTCAAGTACCAAAGCTAACTCTAACTTATACTATACTACCCTATTAATATCGCGTTGTCAACATTTTTTAGTGAATTCATACCATATTTGTGATATTTTTGGATATCATAGTCTTGCCGGTCAAAACGGCAGCCGCCTGTGGGTGTTTTGTCTTGCGACTTTCGCAATTGCCTATTGCAACTACGCAGCAACATCTTCGGAGTTATCATTTTGCCTCAGTGCTTCAAGCTTTTCAATCATTATGTAGTACCACTGTCTCCAGTCCTCAGATAGTTCAAAGGGCAAGCCATCGCTGTCACCTATTGAAACCAGCCCCATGAAGTTGCCGTTGGCATCTCTCGTAATGCTGATATTTAGCATTCTTTCTTGATTTTGCGCATGCCACTCTTCTAATTTAGGCACCAAATATTCAAAGCCACGAATTATTTCCTTAACTTTTTTCTTTATTTCAGGACATTCAGCCATGAGTTGAAGTAGCTCGTATTCTATTTTGAGGTTGCGGAAACCCGGTGCCCAACCACCATCTTCATAGGCGATGACCCAACCGGGCATCATTTCCCGCAGATATGCGAGAATATCTTGGGTAGTTTTCACGGCTTCAGGCACGTCCGGTTCGGTAGCTGAAGTTAAATAGCTGAGAATTCTTGCGTTAAACGACATATTTTTTTCCGTACTGTCATAAATCGGTGATGCAGCCTGCTTATACTTGTTTTCAATTTCTCCGTAATAAGGCGTGCAAACTTTCATAGCATTGATATTCATATTTTGATTCCTTTCTCAATTAAAAATATCTGTTTCCTATTTACTTTTTGAATGGAAAATAGTCCCGAATGGTTATCCGGAACGCGCAATGCGGCAATCTCCTTTTTGCTCCACCGCGAGGCGCGTCCTTGCGTCTCGTTTAGATTATACTCCCATTATCTATTATCGGTTAAAGCTAAAGAAAAGTTTAGCTTTAATTTAAAATAAAAAGTTAATTGTTGGGTACTGTTTACGGTCAACATTAAATGCTTCGTCATTCTGCGACTGCGCGCAGAATGACAAAAGCAATCAATTACATAATGAAAATTCCAACCGCATCGTGAACATATCGCCCTCTACGCTCGCCTCAAGCTTGCCGTCCATACGCTCGGTCAGCTCTTTTGCTATGGCAAGACCTAAGCCTGTGTTTTTGTTGCTCCGTGATGAGTCGGCGGTGTATAGCCGCTCGAATATGCTTGCTATATCTATCTTGTCGAGATCATCAGCTCGGTTTGAAATTTCGATGCGATTGCCAATTAATCGAACGCGTAAAAATTCCTTGCCGTGGACGCAGACATTTTTAAGCAAATTTTGCAGCACACGCCTGAGTGCGTCCACATCGCAAAAGCACATCACGGGCGTGTCCGAAATATCAGTCTCTACAGCGAAACATTTGTTTTCAAGTTCTACATACGCATCTGAAAGAGCGTCACGCAGGGCGTTTCCAAGATTGATCCGCGACATTTCAAGCTCCATGCTTCCCTCGATAATACGTGAAAATTCAAACAAATCACTCATAAGCACCCCAAGATTATTGAGTCGCCCGTCTATGATTTTTATATATTGCACCCTTGTTTCTTCGCTCAGCTCGGCAGACTCAAGCATTTGCAGATAGCCGTGCGCCGCTGTGAGTGGTGTGCGCAGGTCGTGGGAAATGTTTGTTATTGTGCGCTTGAGTATGGCTTCCGTTCGCTTTAGCTCAAAATAATCTTGGCGATTTCTCTCCAGTGTAGAATTAATATTTTGAACCAGTGTTACAACATCTTTATCAAAAGTTTGTGTAGTCAACTCCGCGTTTGTGTCGGTTTGAGTAATGTCGTTCAGTCTCTCACCCATCTTACGAATGTCTCTTTTTATGAGCAACAATTTTATCAGCACAGCGGCAAAGCCTATGGCAAAAATACCACAGGCTATTATCGCAATTACTGAAAAATTTGTCACTTAATCTCCGCCCTCTTAAATAAGATTATTCCCGCGACTGTTGTAACAACAATATAAGCTGCGCCGACACCTAAAATCGTGAGAATTGAGTAAGTTTCAAGCTGGCTTAAAAATCCGAGCCTGTTAATGCCTGACATTATATCAAAATCCAAAAGGCGCGTAACATTGAACCCTTGACTGTGAAAAAATGATAGTAGCATTGAGGGAATCAGGTAAAACGCAATATATGCTCCATTGACTATTGCAGTACGCCTAAAGGTGAATATGAGAAATGCTCCAATGCAGGTCAGGGCAATCAGCATAACCAGTTGTGCGCCAACAGTTTGAAGCAGACCGAGCCAAAACCCATCAGGGGTAATTCCGCCCCAGCCGTGGAGCAATGTTGCAAAAGCCATGCCCACACCCATGTGAAATAACACCATAAGAACACACAAACCAATTGCAATTGCAAGTTTCGACATATAGAGCTTTGTTCTTGAGATGCCCCAGGCAATATCGTTTTTTACTGTTTGATTTGAGAAAATGGGTGCCGCCGCCAAGATGATGAGTGGCAACAGGAAAAACGCCATTGTATCCATTTGGCTGTATAGGAATGAGGCACTTCTTATGCCGTCGAAACCCACTTCAGGAATTTCCATGCCAAGGTTTCCCGCTCCACCTATTGTAATTCCCCCTGCTGACTGAGTGCCTATAGTAATAATATGAAAAATCATAATCAAAGCAAATGTGACGTAGAGTGCTTTACCTCTAACAATTGAATAAATATCTGCACGAATAATGTTGCTCATTGTGCCGCACCCCCTATCAGTTTAGTGTAGTAATCTTCAAGGCTGTCGCCAACCTCTTTGATGTATGCAACCCTGACGCCTTCTTGAATTAGCTTTAAATTTACATCGGAAGGGTCGTCCGTATATCCGTAAATGCGGATTTCGTTTTTGGAAACTTGCTTGTAATCACTTATCCCAAGCGCCGTTTCCAAAATTACGGAAGCTTTTGGCGCATCGTCAACAGTTATGGCTAATGCCTGTCTGCACTCTTCTTGCAGTTGCTCTTCGGTGAGCTCATTTATTAAGCGCCCATGATGAATAATGGCATACTTGTTCGCCATTTGCGACAGCTCCGCCAGTAGGTGGCTTGAAATGAGAATTGTGATGCCCTCTTTAGAAAGCCGCTTAATCAAATCCCTCATCTCAACAATTCCCGTAGGGTCAAGGCCGTTAGTCGGCTCATCTAAAATGAGAAAATCGGGTTGGCTCAGCATTGCCACAGCAAGCCCAAGACGTTGCTTCATACCTAAAGAGAAGTTCTTAAATTTTTTCCTCCCCGTATCCGTCAGCCCGACTATTTCAAGGCAAGTTTGCACTCGGTTTTTGTCGGCTATACCGCGCTGAAGTCGGTAATACTCCAAGTTTTGCGTAGCTGTAAGGTTTTTGTTTAATGCGGGCAATTCAATGACACACCCTGTGCGAGCCCTTGCCGCAGCGAGCTTCTTAGGTGATGATTCACCGAAAAGTTCAATCTCACCGCTGTCTGCCTTTGATAGCGAAGTCACCAGCCGCATAAAAGTAGACTTTCCTGCTCCGTTTTGCCCGATGAGCCCGAAAATATCTCCCTTTTCGACGGTAATGCTAAAATTATCAACTGCGATTGTGTCCTTGTAACGCTTGGTAAGGTTATGGGTTTTTAACACGGTCATGCCGATTCCTCCTTGTTATACTCGCGGTCATAAATATTTGCAGTTTCTTGCTTGTCTTTTTTCCGCCCTGCTTCGTTGTCGTCCTTACCTTGCGACAGCAAGGCTGCGTCCTCCGCCTTACAGGGCGAAAAAAATCCTGCGCAATAATTCTGCAAATTTTTATGACCGCGAGTATTTATGACCATAGGATATCAAGGAAGTCTTATTTATCTCTAAGTTAAACCTTAAAAAAGTCTTAAATATTGTGCAAATCATTCACCCATCTTAAACCCAATGCCCCAGACGGTCTTGATGTACTCCGCATCGGGTGAGATTTCGTGGAGCTTTCCGCGCAATTTGCTTATGTGTACGTTGATTGTGTTGTCATCGCCAAGAAACTCGCCGCCCCAGACGCTTTCATATAGATTGTTTTTCGTGAAAACCTTGTTCGGGTGAGACATCATCAGCTCTAAAATTTCAAATTCGCGTTTAGATAACCCTGCTCGATTGCCGTTTATAAACGCATCAAAGCTATCGAGATCAAGCGTCATATCCTTGTGGCGCAATTCAGTTTTTGGCGAAACCCCATGCACCACGCGCCTGAGTTGTACGTCAATCCTGGCAAGCAGTTCGTTATTGTCAAATGGTTTCGCTACGTAATCATCAGCACCCGAGCGGAGCAGGTGGGCTACAGTTTCTTTGTCCGTTTTGGCGGTCAAGACAATAACTGGAACAGACGACTCCGACCGAATTTCCGCAAGCACCTCTTCACCGCTTTTTCCCGGAAGCATTAAATCAAGCAAAACAAGACAAAACCCACCCTGCGGCAAGCAAAGCAAAGCCTCCGTGCCCGAATAAGCGGCCACAGGCGCATAACCATTTTGCCCCAAAAGCTCACAAAGCATCCCACTGATGTGTATGTCGTCTTCTATGACTAAGATTTTGTCCATTTTTGTGTTTTATCCTTGATGAATTACTATCACACAGCGCACAAAACGCCGAGCACTAAGCCAAAAGGGTTATATAATAAAGGAACGGTGATAAACCGAAAAACGCAGGCAAAACAGGCATTTGCGGTGCATATGGTGTATATGCTACCTCTCGGAAAACTGAATAGGGACTGGCGAGGCTCAGAGCTGTTGGAACAATTTATGTTTGACTATGCCGTACTAAGGTATAGCGAGGAATTATTTACGGTAAAAAGTTTCAAAAACATAAGTTCCGATTTACCCCCGATTTTTCTCCTATATGTAGAGGGACATTTTATCACTCTGCAAAACCGAAGGAGGAGGTCACGATTATTCTACACTAGCCAATCCCGAAAAGCAAGACCGAAAGGAGCCACGCCATGCAAAGTATTTTAAGCAAAACTAAAGCACAAAAAATCGAAAACCAAAAAGCCTACCTTGAGGAATATGCAATCAAAAATGGATTTACCAATTTCATACATCTAACTGATGACGGTTGGAGCGGCACACGCTGGGATAGACCTCAGTTTATGAAAATGGTGGAGCTAATCGAGAGCGGCAACGTCGCTCAAATATGTATTAAAGATATGAGCCGTCTCGGTCGTGACCATTTGAGGGTCGGATTGTTCCTTGAACAGCTCAGAGAAAAAGGAGTAAGGCTCATAGCCGTAGCCGAATCAATCGACACTTCAAAGGGTGAAGATGACTTCATGCCATTTAGAAACCTGTTCTCCGAATGGCACGCAAGAGACACGAGTAGAAAAATCAGAGCTATAAATGATGCCCGTACTAAGAATGGGAAACGTGTCAGCGGCGCAGTCCCCTATGGCTACTTGCATGACACTGATTGTGATACTTGGATTGTTGATGAAACTGCCGCACCGATAGTTAAGCGCATATTTCAGAGCATTATTCAAGGCAAAAGCGTCACCCAAATTTCTGAAGAACTCACAGCAGAGAATCTTCCTACACCCGCCACTATTCAAGAAGTTGCACTTGTCATTATATCCGTGTCGAAGTTGTTGAAAAACTGATACTCAAAGCCATAAATAGGGCGAGTAAATATGCACTTACCAACGAAGAAGAATTTTTACAGCGGTTACGGCAAGAATCGAATCTGCAACAAGAAAACGTCATAAAGGAAAGCCGTAAAAGGCTCACGAAGTCAAAACGCCGCAGTGATGAGGTCAAAGCCTTAGTCAAAAAGCTGTACGAATCATACGCCACAGGCAAGATACCTGAAAAGCATTTTGCAGAGTTGCTATCAGGCTACGACACTGAGCAGACTTCTCTTGATAGTGAAATCGAAAAACTGCAATCAGAAATCGACACTTACAGTGCTGAGAGCGTGAGGGCAGATAAATTCATTGAGCTTGTAACCCGTTACAAGGAGTTTACCGAGCTAAACGCAATATTATTAAATGAGTTTATCGACAAGGTTGTTGTCCATGAGGCAAAGAGGATAGACGGCAAACGTACAATGCAAGTTGATATTTACCTAAATTTTATCGGGAATTTTGTAGTGCCTTATGGCGCAATTGAAGAAGAACCCGAAGTTATGC
>WQSX01000028.1 GCA_009787625.1 Oscillospiraceae bacterium | reverse complement strand
ATGTGACGCGCCGAGAACTTGAGATATTGATAGGTAGTACACGTTTGCGCAGCAAATTGCAGAGGCGCATGACATACTGCACAGAAGCAGCGTGAAAAGGCGGGCTCACTTTATCCATCCTTTCCATGTGGTCATCGTCCTTTTCGACTTATTAACAGTGCCTTCTTGCAAACACTTCATTGTGTCGCAGTTGCTTACGTTTACACACACACTTTTGACTAATGACTTTTTATTATCATCAGAACAGTTGCATTCTGATCAGTAAGTAGCCGCACTAATGTGGCCTGTTTTTTGATACAAATAATAAAAAATTCGCCTAAGTTATGTGGTTTAATACTGATAACAAGCCACTCACTCACTACACGCTTATCTACATTTTTATCCACTCATCTACATGCTCATCAATTGCATTATGTGATACCATGATAATAATCGGACGCTGTTGTTTCTTGTAATTATGCAGGCTCTCGAATATTATTCTGCTACTTTTTTCGTCCAAGTGTGAGGTTGGTTCGTCAAGCAAGACTACTTTTGGAGTTCTTATCAACACCCTTGCAAGACATATTCTTTGTTTCTCGCCATCAGACATATTGCGATTCTTTAATCCAATTAAAGTGTCGAGGCCTTTTTCCAGAGAATTAACATACTCAGCCATACCGACAGAAACTAAACACTCAAATATTTTATCGTCGGAGTATTCATTTCCAAAAGCAACATTTTCTCTCAGGCTTGCCTCAAAAATAACAGATTGTTGAGGCATATAAGCTATTGAGTTGCGAAAATCTAAATATTGAATATCTGTAGTGTCTATATTGTCTATAAAAATCTTGCCTTCATTCGGAAAAAATAAACCAGCCAATAACTTAATTAAAGTAGTCTTCCCTTGTCCGCTCTTTCCAGAAATTACATACAACTTACCACATTTAAACTCAAAATTCGACTTAGTAAAAATACTCCTATCTGCATAGCTAAAAGACAAATCTTTCACAACAATACCGTTTTTCAGCAAAAAAGGAATTTTTCCTGAGTTATATCTTTCATCAATTTTACCAGTGTATTCCAGCATGCGCTCTTGGCTTACTTTTACTTGTTGATATGCCAGAGTTTGCCCAATCAGTTGATTCAATGGGGCATATATTCTACTTGCAACTGAATAAATACCAATATATGCCCCAATTGATATAATGTTTCTTGTTGCAAGCCAAGCACCAAATATTAACGCACCCAACGACCAAAACGTATGAATAATCGTAGTCAAAGATGTAAAAAGTATATTGAAGAACTGAGTTTTTAATTTGCTATTGAATAAAAATTCAAGTTTTTGCTCTACTCGCTTTTTTTGCCAACTTTCTGCAAAGAATGCTTTGATGATGTCAATAATTCTGAAACTCTCTTCTACCGAAGTGGCAACATTTTGCTCATCAATACGATACCTCTCTGTTGCATATTTAAGTGGCTTCTTAAATATTTGGGCAAGAAATAATTGAAAAATCATACAAACAGTAATAAATAAAGCAAGTTGCCAAGACCACATAAAAATCACAACAAGAAGTATTGTGGTAGTCATGATGCTGATTGGATTTATCAACAACATACTATATGCAAAAGAGGTTATGACCGACGTGTCAACAAACATTCTATAGTATATATCATTAGGCATAACAGAAGAAACAAAATGGTAATTTGCTTTAAGAATTTTAGAGTAGAAATCTTTTTGTGCAGCTATGCTGTGTAATGCTCTCAGTTTTGCGTGTAGGTATGAACTGGATGTTTCGACAACCATTGTCAATATGAACAATCCTATAATAATTGGTAATAAGTCAAGCAAATAATTCAAATTCAAAGAAACAAACACGTTATCGACTATTTCTTGATTAATAATCGCAAAAGCGACAGAAAGGACTGTCATTGCAATAGCCAACAGAAAAATTATCACCGCCAGATACCAAAATGGGCGTAACAAAGCTGATTGTGATTTGATTAGTTTATAAAAACTGTTATCTGTCATTTTGCACCACTTTACTCAGTCTAAATATTAATCATCTTGACGATTTAAGACTGCTCCCAATTAAACATCGCCAAAGATACTATCGTCATTTGCGTTGGGTGATGCTCGCTCAAGCCGTTTTTCGCCAATTAGTCGAATGGCTCTATAGAATAAATTACGAATTTCTCTTAATGTTAAATGTTTTGAGTTAAAAACTGGGCGTAGTGTTGTATAGTTATCTAAATCATAATCTACAATTTCAATTTCAAATTTCTGAGGAGCATTCCACAGGGGAGTTCCAGGATATGGGGTACAAATTGAAGCAGATACTTCGGCACCCATAGACATAAATGTCCCAGCCAGAGATAGAGTGTTTTCAACATCACTTTTACTATCACTTGGTAGTCCAATAATTAAGTTGGTAGCTGCCCCAATGCCGATTTCTAAGCTCAAGTTAAATACTTCATAAATCTGCTCTAACCTTATGTCTTTGTTTATATTGTCAAGTGTTGATTGATTTGCAGACTCAACTCCATATTGAATATAAGTGCATCCAGCAGCTTTTGACTTCAACAACAAGTCTCTTGAAATAGAATCAATTCTGGATTCACAATACCATGTTACATCTAGTTTTCTAGAAATCAATTCATCCAAGAAGCTATTAAACCGATCAGCGTCAGCTGTCATGGTATCATCTATAATTGAAATTTGTTTGAAACCGAGAGATTTCAAGTACTCAAACTCATCAATAATACTCTTTACTGACCGCATACGATGTCTTCCACCTGACAGAACACTTGCTGCACAAAATGCGCATTTTCCTGGACAACCACGGCTTGTGGAAACTGTTGCAGGAAGCGCATACTCCGATAAGTTTTCAAAAAATGCTCTATCAGGGATTGGCAGAACGTCCAGATTTTCAATAAATGGTTCAGGTTCAGCTTTATATACTGCATTATTTCTCATAAATGCAATGCCCTTTACATCATCAATAGCGCCTGTTTTTCGAATCACGTAATCGCAAAGATTTTTTAGTACTCTTTCGCCCTCGTTCAATACTACGTAGTCAACCACTCCACTATTTAAAGTAGCTTCATACTCAAAAGAAACATGAGGTCCCCCAAATACAATGCTATAGTCATCAGATATTTCTTTAGCCATTGCGGCCAATCTTACAGCACTTGAATATGTCTCAGTTGTGCATGAGAAACCAATCAGCCTAACATCATTTGATTTCAATGTGTCTATCATGACGTTAACAGTTATTTTAGGATGCCCCATATCAATTATTTTTACTGTATACTCACTTTCTTTTAGAACAGTCGCTAGATAGCCTAAACCAAGCGGTGGCATACCTTGTCTACTATATGCAAAATACATTGAAGGGTTCGGAGAAGGTGCTGCAACTAAAAGTACATCAATTTTGTTCATACGCTCAACTCCTGATTAAGACTAAGCTTATATAAGGCATCCCAATTAGCGACAATCATCTTTCTTTTCTCAAGTCTTTGCAATAATTGTATAACATCTAAAAGCATTCCCTCATAATCACAAATTGATAATTCGTTGCATATGTTTTCTACAATTGTACCTATTTCATGCTTTCCATCGAGCATCAACCAAATCAAACGTCCAGCTCCTTTCAGTCGAAAAAAATCATAAGTTGCTTCACCAAGTTCTATTTCGTTCCCATCATCATGAAATGACTCCGAAATGCGACACGGCCTGAATTTTTCTAAAGAAATTATCTCATCTCTAATCAACCCTAAATACCCCCCTTCTATGTACACTCATGTACATAAATCATCAGATGTTATTATGCAATTACGTTTGCTTCATACTCCAAGACAGAAGTTTAAATTATTCCAACAACCCTAACCTATTATATATTTTAAATTCTTTGAAAATCCAGTATAGAGAGCTTAAAATTGTAGTAATTAAAACGGGTATGACAATTGCCACTGGATAAAAGTAGGTTGATGGAAAAATAGAGTGGATAGCATCATTTGACCGAAGTATTAGCTCTGCTAATGGTGAATGGTCACGGTGTGATATCGGAAAATATTGTAGCCCCACCCCCCATAGACGTAAATACTCACTCCACATGTAAATAGCAAATATCCGCATCAGAGAAACCCCCCTCAATAATATGTAATTAAGGTAAGTAGCTACTGCAATGATGTTCTTTGGTATTCTGAGAGAGATAAGAGATATCCCCTTTCGCTCAAAAAACAGGATAGAGTAAAATTCACAAAAGGATGTGCAATGAATAATCTTTTTTCTCTCATATCGAAAATGTGCGATATAACAAAGAACGGTAGATATGGTAATGAAAATTATGTTACTTAAAATTAACGCAGTCCAACCGTGATTAAAAGTATAAACAAGTGGATTTGCTTCCCAAGCTAAGTCAGGAGAGGCGATGTATGTTAACAACAAATCTGCACACGCTAAAACAATAATTATCGCTATAGATATCACAAACTTCAATCTTTTTGACATAACCAATTTGATACACCCCCACCGCCTTAACAGTTTCGCCAAGCATTAATCTCTGTTTGACGAAACTTGTTAAGGTCGCAAAACAAATGTTGCTATAGTAGTTGCACTAGCAATACGTCGATAGTTGACGTATTGCTTATAAGAGCCAATGTCTCACTATTAAATGCTTTTTTACTATGAAATCTACGTTTACAGGAAGCAGAAAGTCAAATTTATCCTCCAGAAGGCATAACTATATGAGGCGGCCCGCCGCCTCCGCCGCCAGGTGGTGGTGGTGGTGGTGTGGGCACTGCAACCACCACCACCGCTGTGGTAATCACCAAACTAACACCTCCCGCAACAGATCTTACCTCCGCATTAGGCTCAATGCCTACATCTGGATTGAATTCAACAATTGAATCGTTCAAATAATTATAGCTCATGAATCAGTTTACTCCTTTCAGCAGTAAAAATAAAAAATCCTTGTTATAAAACAACATTCATTTCATTCTCAGTATATACAGGCTCAACATTTTTGTCAATATAATCCAACTATTTTGAGAATTACTTGTGTTTGTCGGTTACTGTTCACGGGTAACCAGACATAGAGCGGTAGGGAGTGTGCCGATCATCATCAACAATTTTGAGCACTAATCGACTTTTTGACTGCTCAGTGTCACCTGTATGTTGACATGGAGCAGTCAAAAAGAACGCACCGATAATCAGTGCGTTCTTAAACATTTGTACAGCTTTTATTTAGCAATAGTAGGATTTGCTGTCTTTTCTTTTTTCTGTCGAACATCTCCGTTACTGCTTTAAATAAATTTTCACCCCGATCGCGAAGGGTCTCCAACACACCGAGGGCGTTACAAAATGCATACAGGCCCTCGAAGCTTCTGAAAGTCATTACTTGATGCTGCTTACGCTTGTACATGCGCAGCTTTCTCTCGGCAAGTGAGTTGGTCCACAGCACTCGGTAATCGTGCAGGAACAGAAGATGCTCGTTTTTGTACTTCGACATCTTGAGGTAGAGATTGTAACCGTCTTTATAGTAATCACTCGGAGGGTCGTACTCATATTCTACCCTTGCCAGCTCTAAGAGCTCATCATATTTTGATTCAAGCTCTTTGACCCTGTCCGAGTCTATCTCGTCAGGGTTGCGTCCGTCGCTTGTATCAAGATGCTTTCTAAAGTGTATCATTTCCCGCATTAAATCACGCATAGACTGATTCCATGTCAGGTGCTTTTCATTGAGGGTACTTCCCTTTAGGTATCGTAGCACATGGGCGAGGCACTCCTGATGAGCCGACCCAAACCTGTAGAATGTCAGGTCATGGTCATGCACCAGTATATTCATGTAAATAGTGTGTTTATTTCTTTTGTGTTGTTATATTCAAGTTTTTCCTTGCGATATAGTTCATTTATTTTAGTAAATAGTCGATAATATAGTCAAGGACAAAAATTTATGCACGGAGGCTATTTATTCGGGAGGATAAATTTTATGCCATATCAAGTAGGTTACACATTGAGCAAACCAGTTTTGCCAACGCAAAGTGCCTCCGCTGTCAGCGGTCATTGTTCCACTCAAAAGTCTGGGGGTGTCAATTTTTCGGATGTTTTAAGAGATTATCAAGGTATTAGTTCGGAGGAAATGTTGAGTAAGCTCCGTGAACGATTCAGCAATGTATCATTTCATACTGAACTTACAAGAGATGGTATTGCAAGACTAAATCGCAGTGAGTCAAATACTATACAAATTACAGACGGTATGCTCAAAAGAATGGCAAACGACCCAAATGAGTATAAGTGGGTTACTGAAAAAATTGAGCGTTTTCTGAGTGGGGCTTCTGAATTTTCAGGTATGACCGACGGAACTCATCAAATAGGTATGTCTATATCTGAAGTTGGCACTTTGTTCTGGTCTTTTGCGGGGGTAAGTGACTTGTCAGAAACTGAGGCTGAGGCTTTAAATCAAGCGTGGAATTATTTTATGGATTCTTTCTTGGAATGGTTCAGAAACCGAGGAGAGAACTGTACCTTTGAGATGTTGTTTGATAGCAAGGTTGCATGATGATTGTTTGATATAGGTTTAAGCGGATGCGCACATCTGAGTGTTGTATCCGCTTTTTTCAACTATTTTTGGTAATGTGCTGATTGGTACTAGCTGTCATTTGCATTGCGTTTGGGTAAGTTCTTCGGTTTTTCATCTTCATGACTGATTTATAGCCGCAGTTTATGTAATTAAGGTTAAGGCAAAGTATGGCGGTGTGGTGGTTGGTTGCCTTGCTTTTGCCTTAACCTGTTTCCATTATACTGAGGTGTGTTGTCAAGGTCGGTAGTATTTTACCTGTTGCTGTGGTGACTGGGGGTTTGTGCGTGGCGGGTCGGTAAAATCTCCACACTTCCCTTGACAAGTTGGGTGCGGGGGTGGCTTGGGGAGTTTTTGAGCTTTTGGGGTGGGAGTGTGTTTAGTTTTTCTTGCTGTGATTTTTGTGTTTTTTAAGACTTCATCGAATATTTTGTCCATTAGCTCCATTATTTTGCGTATGTGTGTGTAATCGTCGTTTTGCTCTGTGTCTTGTGGTTCTCCGTCATATTCGGTTATGTTCCAGCCTTCATCATCGGAGTCGTTTTCTTCGTCTGTTTCATAGTCAAAATTTTCATAGTCATCGTCGAATATTGGGATATTGAACTCAGCGCAGTAGATGGGGTTATCTTGGGGGCGGTCGTAGATTGTGTATTCTACTGGTAGGAACTGCCCGTATGGGCCTCTTTTTTGGTAGCGGTTTAAGTAGCCTAGGGATTCGAGTTCGTTAGTTGCGGAGCGGATTGATTGGATTTCGTCTTTTGTTAGGTTTGTTAGGGATTCGAGGTTGAAGTCTAGGGTTTCGGGGATTGCTCTTAGTTGGGTTAGGAGTCCTTTTGCTCTGAGTGTTAGTTCGTTGTCTATTAGGTAGTATTTTTCTGCTGTTGGGTATTCGTTTCTTTCTAGTTTGATTTTTGACATTTTGGTGTTTTCCTTTCGTTTTTGGAAGTGAAAAACAGCCAGAGTTTTTTAGGCTTCTGGCTGTTTTGGGTTCTGATGGTTTCTTCTCATGGTTGTGCTTTAGTTATTCCATTCAACACGGTTTAAATTTTTCTTTCACTATTGTTGCTTTTTTGTGGTATAATCATATTTGGGTTAAGAAACATAATCTTGACTGAGCAAACAAAAACACCGCCCTTTTTCGTTAAAGGCGATGTATTGTGTGTAGGTTAGCTCCATGATTTCAATGGTTTGGGGGTATTGTACATTGTAGAGAGATGTCCCCGGTCGCCCGCTCTTGCCGTATGCACTTCCGCTGATTCACGCAGAAACAGAGTTATTTGCTACGCTTTTTTGCGAGCCATCGGGATCTACACCGCTGTTCTCGCAAAAAAGACTCCGCAAACAACTCCGTTTCTGCTTATCTGTGTGGTAATTAAATTTTATTTCTACCGTGCCCTCGGATGGGCTTTTTCGTACACTGCTTTTAGCTCGCTTCTGACTGCACGGGCGTATACTTGTGTTGATGAAATATCTGCATGACCGAGCATCTTTTGTAGTGAGCGCAGGTCTGCTCCATTTTCCAGGAGATGCACGGCAAATGAGTGGCGGAGCATCTGCGGAGTGATATCCTCGCTGATTTGAGCTTTGTCGAGATAGCTTTTAAGTATTTTCCAAAACCCTTGACGGGACATTCTGCCGCCACCGGTGTTTACAAACAGTGAAGATTCGCCTTCAAGCGCCATGCCCGGACGTGAAAACGACAGATAGTGGCTGACTGCTCTCAGTGCGGTTTGATTTATGGGAATAGCCCTGATATTGCCGCTTCTGCATTCAATAATTCCTGTGACAAGATTCACATCATTGACATCAAGGGAAACGAGTTCGCTGACACGAATTCCTGTAGCGTAGAGCAGTTCAAGCATAGCCTTGTCACGGCAACCTTTTATGTCTTTGATGCTGGGCTGGTCAAGAAGGCGCTCAACCTCGTCACTATTTAAGATGCTGGGTATCTTTTTGACAGAGGCAATTGCTGTAAGTTCTGCTGCCGGGTTTGGCCCTTCCATACCATCATCTTTCATGCGTCTGAAAAACGCCTTTAGCGAGGCTATGCACCGTGAAACAGTAGCAGGTGAGCGACCACTATCGAGTTGGCGTGAAATATAAAACTGCAAATCCTCTTTAGTGGCATCATTAAACTCTGATTTCTCTGTGTCGTCTTTGAGAAAATCGTAAAACTGCTTTATGTCACGAATATATGAAGAAACCGTATTTGCGGACATTCGGCGTTCATTTTCCAAGTAATCTTTATATTCATCTATATATTCAGTATCAAACAATAGAAAACATCCTCTCGTCTTTAATCTCATCGGAAATAAAAAGTAGAAGTAGTTTATATCACAAATGATTAATAAGCAACATAAAAATGTGGATTTTCACATTTTTGGTAATATAGCCAAAAATCATCGACAAGTGGTAGAAAATTTTCTTTGCTCTTTTGCAAAATTGAAAAACGTGGTATACGAAAGCCTTTTTGTTATGCATTGACGTTAACGGAATATTCATGGTTGGATTATGTAAACTAAGTTTGTCTATTTTTGACATGTTGCTTTTACACTTGCAGTCTGTTGGCTATATTTGATAATTTTGCATTAAACGTTATTATTAGTGATGTTAGACAGTGTTGAAAACCATGTGGACAATGTGAATAACTCTTTGTACTCAATTTGTGTGTAATTTTTTATGTAAACTTTTTTAAGAAGAAATGTCGCAAAAAAGTATGATATAAGTTATTGTTTTACATGGCTCACATATAAGCATATCTTGCCTGTCAGGCTTAATGTGGGGTGCAAAAACGCTATTGAATATTCAAAATAAGTATTCAAATTAAAATGCGAATAATACAAAACGTAATCACGATTGTTGTTGCGCTGTTTCTCTCCTTGTGTTAAAATTTTCATAGGCAAAGAGACCTGAATTTATTCAAATCCTTTTACTATCAATATTGAAGGGGGTGTCTGCGTGGCAGGACATTCTAAATGGAAAAACATTCAAAGGACAAAAGGTGCGGCAGATGCAAAACGCGGCAAGATTTTTACAAAAATTGCCCGCGAGATTATCGTTGCTGTAAAAGAAGGTGGAAGTGGTGATCCTGTAAACAATTCGCGTCTGGCTGCCTCCATCGCTAAGGCAAAAGCGGCAAATATGCCAAATGACAACATAAAGCGCAACATTGAAAAGGCTTTAGGCTCAGGCGGTGCAGACAGCTTTGAGCGTGTCACATATGAGGGTTACGGTCCACGCGGTGTCGCCGTCATTGTCGATGCCATGACAGACAACAGAAATCGCATTGCTGCGGAAGTGAGATTAGCTTTTGACAAGTATGGCGGCAACTTGGGCGCAACCGGTTGTGTCGCTTGGTCTTTTGACCGCAAAGGTGTCATTGTCGTGGATGGCTCTGACGGAAGCAGAGATGAAGAGACAGTCATGAATGATGCACTTGAAGCAGGGGCGGAGGACATAGAGCTTGACGAGGGCATTTTTGAGATTTACACCACCCCGGAAGGGTTCTCCACTGTCAGCGGTGCGCTCGAAAACTCCGGCTATTCATTCCTATCCGCACAAATTGAAATGGTCCCCCAAAACTATGTCACTCTCACAGACCCGGCAGACATCAAAAACATGGAAAAGATGCTGGACATAATGGAAGACAATGACGACGTCCAAGACATCTGGCACAACGCGGTATTTTAAATACGCTGCGTTGGTTGCATATTTTTGCTTTACATGATAAAATGCTTGGCAGATAAAAATTAAAATGAACATTAGGAGGAATTTACCGTGCCATTTAATAATAATCCCTACAGTAGCAACCCATATAGCCGGGATCAACAGCAGCAAAATCCAAGCGACCTTTTCCCCTCACTTTGGGGGTCACAGGAGGATACAGAGAGAGCCACTTCGGCAATTTTGGCAAAAGTGTTTATCAGAATGTTTGTTGCACTGGTTGTGACAGCCATTATCTCCTTTGCAATCATCTCATCACCTCTTATTTACACAATACTGTACAACCAAACAATTGTCATCGTAGCTGCGGTCGTGCAAATCGGCGTTGTTTTAGTTATGTCATTTGGAATGATGAAAATGCCGGCAGCCGTTGCAAATGTTTTATTTTTTGTATATGCAGGATTGACAGGCGTGGTGCTCTCTACGGTTTTATTTTTCTTCACAACAGGAGTTATTTTTCAGGCGTTTGCCATCACGGCACTTATGTTCGGCGCAATGGCAATTTACGGAACAATCACTAAAAGAGATCTGACAGGACTGGGAAGTTTACTATTTATGGGGCTCGTTGGGATAATTATTGCAAGTTTTGTGAATATATTTTTCTTCAGAGATGATATGCTCAGTATCATAATAAACTATGTCGGCGTAGTGATATTTGTAGGACTCACAGCCTACGACACACAGCGTATCAAGCGCATGATAGCCGCTGTAAACTCAGGCGGAGAAGATGGCATAATCGCTGCAACTCCCGATGAAGCAATTTCAAAAATCTCTGTTTTCGGGGCACTCAGCCTCTATCTCAACTTTATCAACCTGTTCCTCAGAATCCTAATGATTTTGGCAAGAAGAAGATAGTAAAGACACATTGTAAAAACAAAGTTAAATACAGGCTGTAGCGATTTATTTTGCTACAGCCTAGTAGATTCGAAACTATTCACTGGTCTAGCAGATGAAGGGCAGTTTGCACTGGTTTTTCGGGAGAACAGCGGTGTAGATCCCGATGGCTCCCGAAAAATCAGGGTAAATTGTCCATCGTCTGCGAGGGTGTGCAGCAGTTTCGTAGATTCTATATAAACAGGAGCTTGGGATTATGAACCTAAAAAAACTCTACAACGAAAAACTGACCACAGCGGAAAAAGCGGTGGGGCATATTAAGTCAGGGGATCGGGTGGTCATTGGCCTTGGAGTTGGTGAAGCTTTTGCACTCACTGATGCCATGGCGAAGAATAGTGCGGCATACAAAAATGTTGAGGTCGTGCAGATGCTTCCGCTTGGTAACTCTGAATATGTATTGCCCGAAATGGAGCCGCATTTTAGCTATAACACATTGTTTGTCTCCGGGAAGGCAAGAGAAGCTGTGAGTAGTGGACGCAGTGATTTCACACCTTGCTACTTGAGCAGAGTGCCAACCCTGTGGAGTAGCGATTTGCCACCTGATGTTGCTCTGGTACAAGTCTCATCACCCGATGAACACGGTTATTGCAGCCTCGGTGTTGGTGTGGATTACAGTAAACATGCCGCTGAAGCCGCGAAATTAGTCATTGCCCAAGTGAACGCACAAATGCCCCGCACACTGGGGGATTCGTTCATTCACATATCTCAAATGGACTATATTGTTGAGCAAGATCAAGCACTTATAGAAATCCCTAAGCCATCTATAAGTGAGGTAGAGAAAGCAATCGGAGAGCATTGTGCAAGCCTCGTGAAAGACGGAGATTGCCTGCAACTCGGCATTGGGGCAATTCCCGAAGCGGTTTTGCTTTTCTTAAAAGAGAGAAAAGACTTGGGAATTCACACGGAAATGTTTTCGGATGGCGTTATGGAGCTTGTAAATGCCGGAGTTATCAACAACACAAAAAAGAACTACAATCCCGGTAAAATAATTGCAGCTTTTTTGATGGGTTCAAGGGCTCTCTACGATTTTGTAGACAATAACCCCATGGTCGCAATGCATCCGACAACCTACACAAACGACCCTTATCTCGCAGGTCAAAATGACAACTTGGTCTCAATAAACTCATGTGTGCAGGTTGATCTATTAGGGCAAGTTTCATCTGAAACCGTGGGTATGACCCAAATTTCAGGAGTAGGGGGGCAGGTCGATTTTGTAAGAGCCGCAGCTGTGAGCAAAGGCGGACGCTCAATTATTGCCATGCCATCAACAGCAAAAGGCGGACAAATAAGTAAAATCGTTCCGCTTCTCGACGAGGGAGCAGTTGTAACCACCAATCGTTATGATGTCCAGTATGTCGTCACGGAGTACGGAATAGCAAACCTAAGAAACCGCACAAACAGAGAGCGAGCGCGTATGCTAATAGAAATAGCACACCCAAAGTTCCGCGACGAACTAAAAGAAGTATTCAAATCCAGATTTAATGCTGATATGTAGCAGTGCGTACAGGGTAGCCCAAAATTGGCAGTTTGCCACGCTTTTTGCGAGAACAGCGGTGTAGATCCCGATGGCTCGCAAAAAGCGTGGCAAACTGTCAATTTTGGGCGGGTTCAGATTTTACATTCTCTGCTTTCGCTTAGAGACAGGCTGACCGATTATTTCCGATAGAATAACCGCTTGTCTTGCTGTTTCAGAATTTAGGTTCAGCCCCAGAGCGGCGAGACCGTTAGGTCGAAGGGCGACCTGTGGTGTGTCTGCACTGTGGGTACTGCGAGCTTTTGTGGCGTTTCTTTGCCTTTGCGGAGAGGCGCTTTTCTCCGTTCGCGTTTTTGTATTTTTTCTTCGCGCAGGAGCTTTGTCTCTTGTGCGTTTTTGCGCCTCAGCCTGCTCGGCTTTTCTGCTCTCTCCCCACGTCTGCGCCCTTGGTGCAACTCTATTATTTTCCCCTGTCTGCCTTTCGCCCTGTGGGCGATTGTTACCTCTAGTATTTTCCATAGGCGTGATTAAGATTCAGAATCGGCTTGTTTTTGCTCATCTGCACCTGCAATAGATTGCCTCATTTGTGTATCGGAAACAACATTCATCATGTTGTAGTAGTCCATTACACCGAGTTTACCCTCGCGCAGAGCACTTGCCATTGCTTTTGGAACTTCAGCTTCAGCCTCAATGACCTTTGCTCTCATCTCTTGGACAGCTGCTCTGTTCTCTTGCTCAATAGCAACCGCCATTGCGCGGCGTTCTTCAGCTTTCGCCTGAGCTATGCGCTTGTCGGCTTCGGCTTGGTCAGTTTGAAGCTGGGCGCCGATGTTTCTGCCGACATCAATATCTGCTATGTCGATAGAGAGAATTTCAAACGCTGTTCCCGCCTCAAGACCTTTGTTGAGAACTATTTGAGAAATCTTGTTGGGATGCTCCAAAACATCTTCATGTGACTCAGATGCGCCGATAGTGGAGACAATGCCCTCACCGACACGGGCGATAACAGTGAGCTCACCTGCGCCACCTATGAGCCTGTCGATATTTGCTCTAACAGTGACCTTTGCTCTGACAACAAGCTCAATGCCGTTTTTGGCTATCGCAGAAATAGCGGGAGTTTCGATTACTTTGGGGTTGACACTCATCTGAACTGCTTCAAGCACATCACGTCCAGCGAGGTCGATGGCTGTTGCACGCTTAAATTCAAGTTCAATACTTGCTCTTTGAGCGGCAATCAGTGCATTGACCACACGGTCAACATTTCCGCCTGCGAGATAGTGACCTTCAAGTTTGTCGATGGATAAATCCAAACCTGCTTTTACTGCCTTAATCTGCGGCAAAACGATTTTTACGGGTACGACTCTACGGAATCTCATACCAATCAGTGTGGAAATTCGAACCTTTACATTAGCGGCTACAGCGCTAATCCAGAGCCCAACGGGAACAAATGTGAAAAACAGCCAGAGAAAAAGTACGATACCGATTGCTATTGCCGAAATTAATACGATGCTTCCTTCCATTATCTACCTCCAAAATTTTTATGTTATATGTTAATTTCAAATACGCTTCAAATATGCACAAAAAATCACAGTGCGACGAACTCTCTAACTACGATTCTGTTCCCTTCAATTTCAATTACCTCAACAGATTTGCCCGTATCAATGAATTCACCCATAGTCACAACTTCAAGTTTATCTCCATCGAAGTCAGCACTCCCTACAGGTCTGCAAATGGTAGTTACAAACCCGGTTTTGCCCAAATAGTCACTATAATCAGGCGTGCCGACATATCCATCCTCTTTCCTCTCTGCTTCAGTGAGTATGAGGTTAGAAGGAATTTTACCGTTTGAGAATATCAGCAGAAATGCAAGGAAAAGAATAAGTAGCATCATAGCAATTACAACAGTTAGAATGACCCCTTGAACTATAGAGTTTGCAGTTACAAAAACACATCCGATAAGTGAAATAATACCGAATGTCCCGAATAGTCCAAATCCGGGCTGAAACATTTCGGCAACGACAAGCACCATTCCGATCACGAACAAAACAACAGAAAGCCAAGATAAACTAGTCAAAAATTCAACAAAAACCATGAAGCCACCTCCCAATTAATATTATTTAGCCAATTACTCTACCTATATAATAACTCAAAAGCCGTGAGAATACAAGAAAAATATCATAATCACATGCTCTACACCGGGTATCAAAATTTTAATGTTGACAAAGGTGGTTTCGTTTGTTAAAATTGTTGAGCAATTGATTAGCAATAGCATATCAAATTGCGAAGGGTGGTTGAGATGAATAAGGAAATGATTTTGTCGCAATTGCATCGTTCTCGCGAAGCTCTCGAGACAGCGATTGCTTATGTGGAAAGCGGTTCACCACACACTGCAGGACCGGTTCTCGCTAGAACTATAAGGGTTGGCGAGGGGCGTGCCGTAGCTATCTTAGCGAGCATACGTGATGTCGGGGGGAGCATGGATCAGCGTAGCTTTGAAGCTACATGTCTCAGGCATTGCAGGACACTTGTCGGTGCCGGGGGGTTTTTAGCCCGGGGTAGTATAGTTAGGGAAGAAGATGCAACAGGGAAAGTGCATTACCATCTCTCAGAAAAGGGGATGGCAACTGTAGAAAAATGGGAAGAGCGTTACGGCTCAAATTGGGTTGAAAGTCTTGAAGGTGCAGATGTATTGGGGAATTTCAATGTACATGACCATCAAAAAACAAGACTGCTCGCGCAGTCATAGCATTTTCTGAGAGCATAATAGCGAGATTGTTTGACTAAATTTGAAACTGAAAAATGCCGCGCATGAAAAAAGCTTGACAAAAGGCTTTGAGTGCGGTATTGTTATATGATATTTTGATTAACAATAGATAAGCAATAGGTTAGCGATGTGAATTGATGAGAGGGAACTATACTATGGAAGAGAAAGAAACTGTAAAGTTTGAAGAAGTTCTTGAATCAGAGGCAGATGATATATTGGATATCTTCTTTCCGTATATGGCAGAAAAAAAAGAAAAGCTCAAAAAAGTTGAGCCGACTCAGCAATCCAAAACTCGCAGACATCTAAAGTTTCTCACAATGTCATTATAGGATGCAGTTATAATATTGTTTTTTAGGCTTAAACAAAAAAGAGAGCGTACTTAAATTTGGTACGCTCTCTTTCGCCGTTAAATCGGAACACTCACAAAATTTTCACCTGAAACCACCAAATGGTCATCTAAACGAATGCCAACAAGGTCACCTACTTGTTTTAGTATGCTTGTTACGTTCTTATCACTCTCTGACACAGTTAAAATCCCACTTGGGTGATTATGTGCAACAATTATGGAAGCGGCTCTATCCTCAATGGCATAGGCAAAGACCTCGCGCGGGTGGACAAGCGACGCGTTTAATATGCCTATGGTTACAATTCGATTATTTATCAGCCGCCTGGCTCCATCAAGGGTGAGTAGTGCAAAGTGTTCCTGCTTTTTATTTTTTATGTTGCCAAGCTCGGCAAGAGCTTTTTCCGGAGAGTCAATTAGCGGAGCAGTTTGCGCTACAAGCCGCCTTCTCCAAAATTCAAGTGCGGCAAAGACAAATGTCGCCTTTGCATCACCAATACCTTTTATAGATTTTACATCGTTAAGAACCAAGCTCTCTGCGCCCTTTTCCATTAGGACAGCATTTAAGTTTTTAGCAATTTGCTTAAAATCATTATTTTTGCCACCACTACCAATGACGATTTGCAATAGTTCAATATCACTAAGTGCAGAGGCACCCATTCTGAGCAATTTTTCTCTCGGCATTTCATCTTTTACCAGTTTCACAATAAAAACCATACCTTTCTTACTTCTGAGATATAAAACGACCATGAAAAGATATGATCGATAACATAGTCATAATGATACTGCATTTTAAGATGAATTTCAATATGAATTTAATGTAGAAAAACCCCTGTAAAGTGTTGAAAATCAACACTTTGCAGGAGCTAACTACTGTGACGCAATGAGGTGCAGTAATCGAAAAAATATTATATTCTGCTGAAAGCTAGAGTATAGTTCCGCCTCGCCCGGTTTCTGCGTTTTGCGGAATGGTTCCAAAGCCTGTGCCGCCATTTCTGCCGAACCCGTGAATACTCGGACTGCTTAGGTCGTGATACAGCACACGGACCTGGTTATTTGTGTTACCTTCGACAGTATAGACTCTGTTGGTTTCAGGGTTAAAAGCGACAACAAGCCCAACATGATTGATTCGTCCTGTAGAGGGGTTGTGGAAGAATATGGTATCGCCTTCCCTAGGTTGATAACCTGAGGATCTAGGTTCATAAAGTCCCATTTCCATGTATGCGTTTGCTCCGACTCTGGTTGAGGCATGGCGGGGGACAACGTCACCGAGAAGCCCGGCTTCATTTGCAACCCATGACACAAACATAGCGCACCAAGGCTGACCATCCATGCCAAACCAATCACCGAACTTCGTAAAGTTGCCGCTACCGATCGAACCATCTCTATTGCGCTCGTGATAGCCAACTTGTGAAAGCCCAATTTCAATCATACGTCTGATGTGAGGCTCGTTGCTTCCCTGAACTGCACCTTGAACGGCACCTAAAGCTGCGCCCTGAGGTTCACTCTGAGCTGTCTGAAACGGGTTATTTGTATGAAGATTCGGAGTTTGTAATGCCTGCGCATCACCGCCGCGGTCGGAAATCATTTGTGTGATAGCCATCATTAATGGAGTCATATCTTGACCAAGACCTGTTCCGTCGCCGCTGCTTGACTGCATCATCATCATCATGAACATCATAAACAGGGCAATCTGCGCATCGCCCACTTCGCCTGATTCTGCGGCATTTATAAGGGCATTTTCAATTCCTGTGGTGTCCATCATACCCATGCCCGGCATCATTCCCATGCCGGAAATGCCACCCAGAGCACCAAGACCTGATGCACTGCCGCTGCCTGAACTATTAAACATCGACAGTGAGGTCATTTGATGGTTCATCTGTGAAGTGAATTGCTCTGTCATTGCCTGCGTGAGAGCCTCAGTGAAAGCATTCCCCGCATTTTGCCCGTCAGATGCCGCTGAGGTGTTATTCGTTGCGTTATTATTGTTTACCGCATCGGTAATATTACCGCTAATAGGGTCAATCAAACTCATAGTCAACCACCTTTTGATTATTTTTCTTATAATATATTATCGTATTATTTTCGATTTTATTTAGTACCAATCCTGTCATTCCTAAATTTTAACACCTATAAACCCGTCTGCCGTAAGACGTTTTATGTGCGTAAATCCACATGAGCGGGCCACTTCTGACATCTCATCAAATTTGTAGTAAAGCGACTCGGAGTCGTGGCTATCACTGGAAAATAAAATTTCCCCGCCTCGCCTTTTCAGCTCTTTTAGCAGAAATGCCGAAGGATATTGCTCGGACAAACCTTTGCGATACATAGCTCCCGTATTGATTTCAAAGAGCCTGCAATCTTTCAAAATTTGCTCCATTGCAGAGATTGCGGCATCTACATATCTTGGATGTGACTCATCAAACAATCTGCCGCCAACGTTATGTTTTTTGAGCAGATCGAAATGGGCGATAATATCTGTATTTGTCTTTTTTGCAGCACAGGCGGCAGTCTCATAAAAAGCCTCAATCAAAGAGTAAAAATCACCATCAAAATACTTATCTACAGCACTTTCCAAACGCTCAGGAGTTGCGTCAACAGTTATGTGCTCTCCGTCTTTTTGAATATGGTGAGTCGCTCCGACTATATAATCAAGCCCGTCGGGGATTTCTTCGGTGAAATGGTCAACTTCCAAACCAAGAAATACGTCTATTTCATTGCGATATTTTTCTTTAAGTCGCCTTACATCGCCCATATATGAGGGAATATCAATAGGATCCATTGAATACTCAGGGTCAAAGTATACATATGAGTGTTCAGAAAAACCAATTGAACCGCCGCCTTTTTGTATCGCGGCAATAATCATATCCTCAATCGACGAGTCACCGTCACAGTAGGTTGTGTGTGTATGCAGATTTTGAAAACCGTACTTCAAAGTTTATACTCCAATATTTACTTATTTGGTAACTATTCACCAAGCTAGCAGATGATGGGCAGTTTGCACTGGTTTTTTGGGAGAACAGCGGTGTAGATCCCGATGGCTCCCGAAAAACCAGGGTAAATTGCCCATCATTTGTGGGGTCACTGAACAGTTACCTTATTTGTGCTTTAGTATTTTATACTTCATTTAAAATATCTTGAAACGACAGCCCTGTTTCTGAGGCTATTTTCGCAATATCGTCATACTCAGGCTTTATTTTCTGAGCACCAAATCCTGTTGATTTTTTGACCCTCACGGAACCAAACCGAGTGTTTATTTCCGAGAACTCTCGCTCAAGAAAATGGCGTTTGCTTAAATATTCTCTGATTCCGAGCGTAGTAGTATGTTTATAAACAAGAGAAAGCATTTTATCTTTATCAGCCGATTTACACATACAAGTGAAACTTGTGCCTAAACGCCCTTTTTTCATGTTGATGGGGAAGGTGTAGACATCAAGTGCACCATTTTCAAACAGCACATTCTTTGCATAGGCTATCGCCTCCGCGGTCATATCGTCGAGATTACAAACGAGCTCAACAACGTCTTCACAAGATTTTTGCATTTCTGATAAACCAATAAAAGCACGGACACAGTTGGCTTTGACAAAATCCTTTGTCCCCATGCCGTAACCGATGCCGGAAACGGTCAAAACAGGCATATTTGAAAACTCGCAGGCAAAGTGCTTTAATATTGCCGCACCTGTTGGTGTGCATAGCTCGCCCTTGACAATTTGGTCGCTGTAAAAGGGCGTGCCTTTTAGAATGGTTGCGGTGGCAGGAGCAGGCACAGGTAAAATGCCGTGAGAACATTTGACATGTCCGCTCCCCACATTTATGGGAGATGAGACAATCTTGTCAGGCGAAAGATGCTCAATCAGCATACAAACGCCGATAATGTCGGCAAGTGCGTCCAGTTCACCAACTTCATGAAAGTGAATCTGTGTAATCGGCACTCCGTGCGCAAGGCTCTCAGCATCAGCTATTAGCTTATAGACCTCAAGCGCATTTTGTTTCACGGTATCAGAAACCTCAAGATGTGAGATTAGGTGCTTAATATCATCATAGCTGTTGTGGCTATGGTGACTATCGTGTTTGTGGTCATGATTGTGCCCGTGGCTATGGTCATGCTCATGATGATGATTATGCTCATGGGTGTGTTCGTGTCCGTGCGCGTGGCCATGTCCATGATGGTCGTGCCCATGGTCGTGCCCATTGCCGTGTTCATGCTCATGTATATCTTGCGATACCTCTTCTTTACTGTTTACGGTCACTCGCACATGTGTGCCTGTTATACCGCACTTCACGCTCGGTTCAGCACTCACCTTAACGCCTTTAATTCCCACATGATTGAGTTTATGCAGGAACTCTTCAGGATTTTCGTGCAGTTCAAGTAGTGCCGCCATAAGCATATCACCCGCCGCACCCATGTTACATTCAAAAAATAATGTTTTCATCTTTCCCCCACACATAATCGCATAACTCATGCACATTATACTTAGCGAAATAAAGCTCTTCAAGTGGAATCCATTTGTCACGAAACTCAAGAGCTTTTTCCTCACCATTTCGCCGAACAATGCGCCTAATTTGTTCTTCCTTGCCAATATCTAAAAATATTTTATAATCGTAAAACCCTCGTAGTGAGGGGTGCAAGCTGTATGAGCCTTCAACAATATTTAGTGCATGAGGTGACACCTGCACGGTTTCACCCAAGCTCCAAATACGGCAGTCAAAAGGACGGTATGAAAATTCAATTCCATCACGAACAGGCACAAGCACGTCCTCTAAAAAACGCTCATAATCCACATTGCCGCCCGGCTCCGCATAACGCTCAGGCGTCCTCTGCTCAGGGCGTAGGTAAAAATCATCCATCTGAAACAAGTTGCAGTTGAAGATTTTTTTAAGTTCACCACCAAGCGTACTCTTCCCGGAACCACATCTGCCATCAATAGCGACTAAAAGTGGAGACTTTTCCTTAGATTTAAGTTTTATATTTTCAGCTATTTTATTTATATCCATGTAATATTACGCTTGTGCTGTTGCAGAGTTTTTGCGGAAATTTACAAGCCCGACACGATTTAAAATTATCATTACAGTAGGTATCAAAACAAGTTGCAAAACAATTCCCGGCCATGCGTTTACAAGCGCTCCTGTAATGAACCACTGAAGTGAGAAAGCTCCCTCACCAAAGGTCAAAAGCACCCACATTGCAAGCCCCCATGTAATTCGCCCGGCCACCATTGCGATAATTATTGAGAGGTACAAAGAAAACAGATTTTGTTTTCTTACAAGCTCAAAAACAATCCCAACGACCAATCCATAAACAGCAAGCTCAAACGACATAGATATCGCCATAGGGAACATTGCCGGCATTCCGAAAATTGCACTGCGGGTAATCGGCAAGACAAAACCAACAGCACCGCCATACTTCCAACCGCAAATCAGCCCGCATAAAAACACAGGCAAGTGCATGGGCAAAAACATCATAGCCATCGGCGGCATCTGCATAACCAAAAACGGTAGGATATACCCGATTGCCAAAAACATAGCCGCTAAAGTCAAGTTTCGTATTTCATTTCTCGCCATTTCAAAAGTCCCCCCAAATTTAAAATCTCATTTTCGATACGACTAACCTACCACTAAGGCTGTATAATGTCAAGAAGAATGGAATTATTCCGTTATCTTTATTCAAAAACTTCGGCTAGCTCAACAACAAAGCCGGGCAAAGCTTGGACGGGTATCTCGTCTGTAGCTCCGTAAATGCGGGATATGTATTTTCCGTCAGAAAGAATATTAGCAGTCACTGTTTTTGCGACGGGATCAACTATCCAAAACTCGTGAACTCCCGTCTCACAGTACTTTTTGAACTTTGTAACTCTGTCGTGATTGGGGTTTGAGGGGGATAATATCTCTATAACCAAGTTAGGTGCTCCCACGACACCCTTGCCACCTGAGAGCTTGTCTTTGTCGCACACAACCATCAAATCAGGCTGAACAACCGTATCATCAAGTGTGTCAGCATTGAGCCTCACATCAAAAGGTGCGTAAAATACTTCGCATTTTTTCCCTTTTAGGAAGTTGCCGAGTTGCAAGTAAAAATTACCTGACACTTTTTGGTGGCTGTAGTTTGGCGCAGACATTAAATATGCTTTCCCGTCAATAAGCTCCCACCGCTGGTCGTCATCCCATGTGAGGTAGTCCGCATATGTATAATACCCGTCTCTGTTGTATGCAGATAACGCTTCGTTAACCTGCATTTCACTGTCTGCTTGATTTTCGTTATTGTGTGTGGTTTTTGTAGTGTCCATAATAAATTTCCTCCTATTTGGAAAAGTTGTAGAATCATGATGATTCAAGTGTTTATAGTGCTTTCATGGGATTTGCCATACGCAAGAAAAATTAGCAAAATCAAAAAACTTCGGCAAGCTCAACAACAAAACCCGGCAAAGCTTGGACGGGTACTTTGTCTGTGGCTCCGTAAATGCGAGAGGCGTACTGTCCGTCAGACAAAATGTTAGCAGTCACAGTCTTTGCGACGGGGTCAGCTATCCAAAACTCGTGAATTCCTGCCTCACAATATTTTTTGAACTTTGTAACTCTGTCATGATTGGTGTTTGATGGGGAGAGGACCTCTATAGCTAAATCAGGTGCTCCCACGACTCCCTTGCCATCTTCGAGTTTGCGCTCATCGCATACAAGCATTACATCAGGTTGAACGACTGTATCGTCAAGGGTATCGGCATTAAGCCGCACATCAAAAGGTGCGAAAAATGCTTTACATTTTTTCCCTTTCAAAAACAATCGGAGCAGAAAATAGAAATTGCCCAGCACTGCTTGATGGTTCAAATTTGGCGCAGACATTAGATATGGCTTACCGTCAATAAGCTCCCACCGCTGGTCGTCATCCCATGTCAGGTAATCCGCATATGTATAATACCCGTCTCTGTTGTATGCAGATAATGCTTCGTTTACTTGCATTTCATTGTCCGTTTGATTTTCGTCATTGTGTGTGGTTTTTGTAGTGTCCATAATATAGTTGCTCCTATTTGAAAAATGTTGTGGACACATGATATCACGAAAATAATGTAATTGCAATATATTTTTAAGTGTGAAGCTGAGTGTGGAAAGTGTGGGTTTTCTACATTTGTTAGCACGCATTCACTAATTGCATTTACCAAACAATTTTGGTATGCTATTAAGATGGTGCAAAAAACCACTCCGGGGGTCATTTCGCATCTAAACACTTTTGAAAGCGAGGACATACATTGAAAATCTATTTCTACGGAGCGGCTAGGGAAGTGACGGGGAGTTGCTTTTGCGTCGAGTTTTCAGATACTAGAGTTTTGGTCGATTGCGGGCTTCAGCAGGGATTTGACGGAGGAGGGAATCAATTTCAGTTCCATCCGAGTGCGATAGATTACGTGGTTGTAACTCACGCGCACACCGACCACACGGGGAGACTACCGCTACTTGTTAAGCATGGATTTAAAGGAAAAATCTACGCAACAGAGCCAACGTGTACGCTCATGAATATAATGCTGCGTGACAGCGCACATATCCAAGAACTTGAAGCACAGTGGGCGAGCCGTAAAAAGCGCCGCGCAGGAGAGGCAACTCCTGAATCGCTGTACACAATGGAAGATGCGCTCAACGTTTTTCCACTGCTTGTTCCATGTAAATATGATGAAAAAATTGAAGTCGCAGACGGACTTGAGATACGTTTCACAGATGCAGGGCATCTGTTGGGCTCGGCATATGCGGAGCTTTGGGTTGAAGAGAGTGGTGAGCGCAAAAAACTCGCGTTTTCGGGAGACGTAGGAGCACCTGGACATCCAATGATTCGTGACCCCGGATTTATAAAAAGCGCCGACATAGTAGTTATGGAATCGACCTACGCAGACCGTAGCCACGAGCATACATTTGACACAGTGACAGAACTGGCTAAAGTGATTGATACGACACTCTCCGGTGGCGGCAACGTCATCTGCCCGTCATTTGCAATAGGTAGAACGCAGGATTTGCTGTATTATATCAGGGAAATAAAAATGAGAGGGCTGGTAAAAAATAATCCGAATTTCCTCGTATACTTAGATAGCCCACTGGCAAAAGCGGCAACGGAAATTTACTCAGGTGACCTCATGGAATACCTTGACGATGAAGCAAAAGAACTTATAAATTCAGGAGTACAGCCGCTCTCGTTTGACGGACTGCGAATTGTAGAATCAGCCGATGATTCAAAAAGGCTCAACGACGACAGAACACCAAAAGTCATTATCTCATCGAGCGGAATGTGTGATGCCGGACGAATTCGACACCATCTTAAACACAACCTGTGGCGACAGGAGAGTGCTGTGGTTTTCACGGGATTTCAGGCGTTAGGTACATTAGGCCGGGCAATCATTGATGGTTATGTATCAAGTGTTTCACTTTTTGGTGAGGAAATTGCAATTAATTGCAACACTTACAACTTCAGGAACATGAGCTCACATGCAGACAGGGAAGGGCTTATGGCGTGGATTGAGGCATTTGACGCGAAACCTGAGTGCGTATTCCTCGTTCACGGCGAAGAAGAGAGTTGTAAGAGTTTCGCAAATAGATTAGTTGAGCGCGGTTATGTAGCTATTGCCCCAAAAAATTCTTCAAGTTATGATATGCGTACATATGAACCAATACTTGAAGGCAGGAATATTCTCAACCGCAGAAAATCCGACTTACATGAACGCCGTGACTCGCCGGTATCCCAAAGACTCGTTCTCGCAGGGGCGAGGCTCATGGAAGTTATCGCACGAAACAAAGGCGGAACAAACAAGGATTTAGCAAAGTTTGCAGACCAAATTGACGCTCTTTCACGCAAATGGGATTCATAAATTCGCACAAATTCAGAAGCTCACTTCAAAAAAAGATTGAAAAAGTAAGCGAGATTGTATATAATATCAAATCAGAAATTGTAGAAGTTCCGCGAGGAGGTTCCAAATGGGGCAAATTATATCCATTACCTCAGGTAAAGGTGGAACGGGAAAGACAACAACAGCCGCCGCACTCTCGTCGTGCCTCGCTGTTTTGGGAAAGCGGACACTTTGCATTGACTTTGATGCCGAGCTACGAAACTTAGATTTAGCACTCGCCATGACAGACTACGCAGTAATGGACTTTGTCGATGTTGTGAGTGGAAAAGTTGCATTTAGAGAGTCTTTTAGCGAATCTCCACAGATTCCAAATTTGTTCTTCCTTTCAGCACCTGCCGAACAAATCCCAAGTAATATCGGTCCCGAAGAAATTAGCATGATGTTCAAAGATATTCGTGCTGAGTTTGATTATTGTATTATAGACGTTCCGGCAGGTGTCGGCAGAGGGTTTAAGTTGGCTTCAGGTTCAGATATGTCTATAATTGTAACAACGGGTGACATTCCGGCGATGAGAAATGCCACGAGAACAGCAGAGGCACTCAGGGGGCTTGGAGTAAAAAAGCTTCGCCTGATAGTCAACAAGGTAAAACGTAAAAATTTCAAGCGAATAAAAACGACTGTGGATGATATCATTGACCTTACAGGAGTCAGGCTTCTCGCCGTTGTGGCGGATGACATAAATGTGCATTTGGCACTGCACGCAGGCACACCGCTTGTTTTGTATAAAAACCGCAAGGCGGCATATGATTTTTTAGATGGGGCAAGACGCCTGATTGGAGAAAATATACCCCTATATAAACGATAACTCTAAACACATGTAACCCTCGCAAAAAGAATAGAAATTGGTGGTGACCGTATTGAATATTGCGCTACTCGCTCACGATAAAAGAAAAGAATTGATGGTCCAGTTTTGCATTGCCTACTGCGGAATACTCGCAGGGCATTCGATTTGTGCAACAAACACAACAGGCAGGCTTGTCAGTGAAGCGACAGGACTTCCCATAACACTATATATGTCGTGCACTCAAGGAGGAGCACAGCAAATAGGCTCACGCATCAGATACAATGAGCTAGACATGGTGTTGTACTTCTGCGACCCGCAACTGGTCGATGAATACCACGGCAGTGTCACCGACATAACTCGGCTCTGCGATGAGAAAAATATCCCGTTTGCCACAAATGTGGCAACGGCGGAAGTGCTTATACATGGGCTGGGTCGCGGCGATTTGGGCTGGCGCGACATTGTAAATCCAAAATAAGGGACATAGGATTAGTTTGAAAGAATTCAAACTAACGAGGCTATGTGCCACTCGCTCCCCCTGCGGGGAACCGCGAGGTGATGCACAAAATGACAATTCCTTTTTCATGGTTGTTTTGTGCCTTAAAGATTTACGAAAGGAATTGTCATTATCAAATGCAAAAAATAAAACCGCGTACATTATCAGGCTTTATGGAGCTTTTGCCATCACAGCAGGTGTCTTTTGACCGCATGATGCAAAAGCTTCGTGATTCATTCTCACTATTTGGCTTCACACCGCTCGACACACCTCTGATGGAGTCGTCGGAAATACTTTTAGCCAAAGGCGGGGGAGAGACAGAAAAGCAAATATACACACTGCGCAAGGGAGATAACGACCTTGCACTTCGTTTTGAGCTGACAACCTCACTTGCCAAGTATGCCACCCTTTACTATAACGACCTCACTTTTCCGTTCAGAAGATTTGAAGTTGGCAAAGTCTATCGCGGCGAACGCGCACAGCGCGGGCGTTACCGTGAGTTCTATCAAGCAGATATAGACATCATCGGCGACGGAAGCCTTGACATTCTAAATGAAGCTGAAATACCGAGCATAATTTATAAAGCGCTCAGTTCGCTGGGGCTAAACAAGTTTTACATAAGAATAAGTAACCGCAAGGTACTTGGCGGTTTTTTTGATATAGTCGGCGTAGGCGATAAGTCTACAGAAATTATGCGCACAGTAGACAAACTCGATAAAGTCGGTGCAGAAAAACTATCAAAAATGCTATCTGATGACGTAGGTCTGTCAAAAGCTCAGACAGATGAAATAATCAGCTTTGTCACCCACAAGGGCGACCCGTTTGAAAAACTAGGTGAATATAAAGGCAAAAATGAAATTTTCGACCAAGGTGCAGAGGAACTTCAAATGCTAAATACGCATTTGAGCGGGTTCGGTGTCCCCGATACCCACTATAAAATAGACCTCTCACTCGCACGCGGACTGGACTACTACACAGGCACCGTCTACGAAGTATACCTCTCAGACCACCCGGAAGTCGGTTCAATCGGCGGCGGCGGAAGATATGACAATCTGGCAGGATATTTCACCGACAGAAAAATGCCCGGCGTGGGCGTAACAATCGGTCTAAGCCGCCTGTTTTACATTTTAAATGAACAAAAGCTACTAAACGAAAACTTCTACTCATCNCCCGCCGATGTCTTAATAATCCCAATGACAGAAGATCTATCGCACGCAATAGCTCTCGCAACATCAATGCGTGAGGAAGGGCTGAGAGTACAGATTTATAACGAAAGCAAGAAGTTCAAAGTAAAAGTTTCATACGCAGACAAACTAAAAATACCATTCGTGGTATTCTTGGGAGAAGATGAAATTAAAAATGGAACAATAACAGTAAAAGACATGCAAACAGGCAACCAAACCACAGCCGGAGGCGCAATCCTGACAAAAGGAATCAGCGATAAAATAAAAGAGTTGAGAAATTCCCCACCCGTGCGTTAAGAGAGGAACGGAACCGATGAACAAAAACGATTTCATAAATTTCATGACAGAAGCAGGCGTGCTGACATTTGGTGATTTTACAACCAAAAGCGGCCGCAAGACACCATATTTTGTGAACACAGGTGGATTCAAAACAGGCAAACACATCTCAACGCTCGGTGATTATTACGCCGATTGTATTATACAAAGCGGTGAAAAATACGACGCCCTCTACGGACCTGCATACAAAGGCATAACACTGGCGGCCGCAACTGCCTCGTCGCTATACCGCAACCATGGAATAGACATACCATACTTCTTCAACAGAAAAGAAGCAAAAGACCACGGAGAAGGCGGCTCACTGATAGGCTACACCCCAAAAGACGGCGACAAACTAATAATAATAGAAGATGTAGTAACTGCCGGAACAGCAGTGAGAGAGAGCCTGGAGCTATTGAATAAAGTAGCAAAGATAACTGTTAGTGCGCTATTCGTCTCAGTAGACAGAATGGAAAAAGGCGTAGCAGAAAAATCGACACTGGACGAACTGAGGGAAGAATTTTCAATAAACACATATTCAATAATCAACGCAAGAGACATAATAGCGTCGTTCCCAAAAGGCGATGAAAGAATAGAAAAGATGGAAGATTATTTGAAAAAATATGGCAGTCAAGCACAAGTCTAGCAGAGGTATGGCTGTTTGCGTAGTCTTTTTTGCGAGAACAGCGGTGTAGATCCCGATGGCTCGCAAAAAAGCGTAGCAAATTGCCATACCTCGGCGGAAACCAGCGAGCAAAGAGAGAAGAACATGCCAAACTTTGAAGTAGTAAGTGAATTTAAGCCGGCCGGTGGGCAGCCTTATGCAATCGACACTCTTGTTGACGGCTTGGAAATGGGTTTTGACGAGCAGACACTGCTTGGGGTCACAGGCTCAGGGAAAACATATACAATGGCAAAAATCATTGAGCGAGTTCAGAGACCAACTCTTGTGCTCGCCCACAATAAAGCACTTGCGGCACAGTTATGCGGTGAATTTCGTGAGTTTTTCCCAAACAATGCCGTGGAATTTTTTGTATCATACTACGACTATTACCAGCCCGAGGCGTACCTCCCACACACCGACACATACATAGAAAAAGATGCCACAATAAACGACGAAATAGAAAGGCTCCGCCACTCTGCGACATCATCACTGTTTGAGCGCAGAGACGTTATTGTCGTGTCGTCAGTGAGCTGTATTTACGGACTCGGCGACCCAATCGACTACAGCAGTATGGTAATCTCCCTCAGGCAAGGCATGGAGCGCAGTCGCGATGAACTACTAAAAAAACTGGTGGAAATACGCTATCAACGAAATGACATAGCCTTCGAACGAAACGCCTTTCGGGTCAGGGGAGATACCGTAGAGATTTACCCCGTCTATGCAAGAGGGCAGGCGATAAGAGTAGAGTTTTTCGGTGACGAAATTGAGCGGATAAGCGAAGTAGACGTTATCACAGGCATGGTGACAAGGGAACTACTGCACATAGCAGTATACCCGGCGTCGCACTACGTCACAACAGACGAGAAAATTCAAAACGCAATATCATCGATAAAAAAAGAGATGAATGAGCGCCTTGACTACTTTCAATCGGAAAACAAGCTCGTGGAAGCACAACGCCTACAGCAGAGAACAATGTATGATGTTGAAATGCTAACAGAGCTCGGATACTGCAACGGCATAGAAAACTACTCACGAATAATCACAGGCAGGGAAGCGGGAAGTGCACCGCTCACACTACTTGACTATTTTCCTGACGACTACCTCATGTTCATAGATGAGAGCCATGTTACATTACCGCAAGTCAGGGCAATGTATGCAGGCGATAAATCCCGCAAAGACAATCTTGTGGGCTACGGATTTCGTCTGCCGTCGGCATATGACAACAGACCTCTCAATTTCGAGGAGTTTAACGAACGGGTTGTGTCACTGGTTTACGTCTCCGCAACTCCGGGAGAGTACGAATGCTCACGCTCAAGCCAAGTTGTGGAGCAGGTCATTCGTCCGACAGGTCTTCTCGACCCGGAAATTTCAGTCAGACCCGTAAACGGGCAGATCGATGATTTAATTGCAGAAATAAATAAACGCACGGAGAGAGACGAACGAGTGCTCGTGACGACTCTTACAAAAAAAATGGCAGAAGATTTGACATCATATCTCCGAACTGCCGCAATACGTGTGCGATATTTGCACCACGACATTTCAACAACAGAGCGCATGGAGATTATTAGGGATTTGCGTTTAGGTGAATTTGACGTACTCATCGGAATCAACCTGCTTCGTGAGGGTTTGGACTTACCGGAAGTTTCTCTGGTCGCCATTTTAGATGCGGACAAAGAGGGCTTTTTGCGCAGTGAAACATCGCTCATTCAGACAATCGGGCGAGCGGCAAGAAACGTATCAGGACTTGTCATAATGTACGCAGACAAGGTAACTCCCTCGATGGATAGAGCAATTACGAAAACGGAAGAGCGCCGCGAAAAGCAACATGCCTTCAACGTAGCCAACGGAATCGTACCAAAAACTGTCAAAAAAGATGTGCGTGGTTTGCTTGAAATTTCTAAGAGCGAGAGTACGGCAAAATCAGACGGAATAAAATTGACAGGCCGTGAGCTTGAAGAAGAAATTACAAAACTGGAAAAAGACATGGCGGCGGCGGCAAAACTATTAGAATTCGAATATGCCGCAGCTCTGCGTGACAGAATCATAGAACTACGGGGAGGAAAACCTTAGGTGGCCGAGTCAATTCTTGAATTTTTACAAGGTATTTTTGGAGACACAAATTCTGCGAGGCTTCTTATTGTGTTTCTGATTTCATTATTGCCGGGTGTTGGCGGACCTGCAACCACAATCCCAATCGGTGTTGTTCTTTTGGAACTACCGATTTTGGCAGTTACTTTAATCTGTATGCTTGGAAATATTGTGCCTGTGCCGTTTATAATTTTCTTTATTCGCAAAATTTTTGACATCATGAGAAAACTGAGTAAACGCCTTGGGGCGATAGCAGATAAATTTGAAGAAAAAGCCAAATCGAGAGCATCTCGCTTGGAAAAGGGGGCATTTGTAGGGCTTTTCGTTTTCGTTGCAATACCGCTGCCACTACCGGGAATGGGTGCATGGACAGGCGCACTCATTGCCGCAATTTTAAATGTCCGCCTGAGAGTGGCATTCCCGGCAATAGCACTGGGAGTCCTAGCCGCAAGCTTAATAACAATAGGCGTGACACTTGGTTTGATTACTTTTTTAAGCTGAGGATTCCGATGACTGTCGCAGAGGTCGGGCAATTTGCTACGCTTTTTTTCTGGTTACTGCTCACACGTATCACGTCATTGCGGCCTCCGAGCCGCAATCCCATGAATAATGAGCATATCCGTGGGGGATTGCGGGTCAAGCCCGCAATGACGAGATCTTTAGTGCTGTTTTCGGGTGGAGCCTGAACAGCAACCAGCACCCCGCCCTCCGCTTTCAATGTTCCTTGAACTCTTGAATTTCTATTAATTATGTGTTATAATCACCTAATAGTTAAGAGGGAAATAAAAAGGTGGTGAGCTATTTGACGATAGGTGGGTTTAACGCTGCTTCCAATGTTAACCAATATATGAACAATGCGCTCATGTATAATCGCTCGGCAAATAATACTGTTACCAATTTGCGTCCGATAAACACCGATTCGGCATCTATTCCCGGAATTCTTCCGCTACAAATAGGCAATATGAGTGCCGCACTGGTTTTACGCAGCCCCGACGGCGACAGAGTGGAGCTTTCTGCCAGAGTAATGAATATGCAAGGGAGACTTGAGAGCCCCGATGCTGTTTTAGAGCCGGAAGGTGCCTGCGAGACTTGTGCAGAGCGCCGTTACGTTGATGTATCCGACGATATGTCCGTCTCATACCAGACACCCACAAATATCCATCCGAGCATTGCGGCGATCAGAGTTGCAGCGCATGAGCAGGAACATGTGCAAAATGAGCAAGCCAACGCCGAGCGCAATGATCGCACAATCACGCACCAATCCGTGACTTTCCAATATGCCATTTGCGCCGACTGCGGAACTTTTTATGTCGCGGGCGGCACTACCAGAACTTCAAGCGTTGCAAACTCCGAGGACGAAACCCATGAAGTAGGACCTTCCCCTGACATAGGCGGCGGTGGACATGAACATAACCACACTCACGGCGATGACGAAGAAGGTCACTCACACTAGCCCTTTTTCTTTGTCAACAATTGGTAGAAATTGTAACACCCACCAATCTGCCGGACATTGAGTTTTCGGAGGTACCCATGAAATTTGTTAAAACAGGAGTGATATTGTGTATTCTGTGGGGTTTGATATAGAGAAATATTTGCAGACGCAGTCAGAAAAAATTCTTGAGAGAATCGAGATGTTTGAAAATAAACTCTATCTCGAATTCGGTGGAAAATTGTTCAACGATTACCACGCGGCACGAACCCTGCCGGGTTATACTCCCGACATAAAAGTTCAGCTCCTGAAAACCCTCAAAGATAAAGCCGAAATTGTAATTGTTATTAACGCTTCAAATATAGCACAGACTAAAGAAGTCGGTGACACGGGCATCTCATATGATGATGATGTCCTCAGACTTGTTGATGAAATCGAAAAAAATGACCTATATGTCGGCAGTGTTGTAATCAGTCAGTATCTTGGACAACCTGCCGCTAACACGTTTAAAGAGTATCTGGAAGGCCTTGGAATTACAGTGTATATTATGCACCATATTCCGGATTCAGAATATCCGGCAAACGTTCAGCTCATACTGAGCGACCAAGGTTATGGCAACAACGACTACATTCAAACGACACGACCACTGGTTGTTGTTGCGGCTCCGGGACCGGGTAGTGGCAAAATGGCGGCATGTCTCTCACAACTCTATCAAGAAAACAAGCGTGGTGTCAAAGCCGGTTATGCAAAGTTTGAGACTTTTCCTGTTTGGAATCTCCCGCTCAAACATATGGTAAATCAAGCCTACGAGGCGGCGACTGCGGACTTAAACGATGTAAACATGATCGACCCGTTTCACCTTGAGGCGTATGGGGTCTCTGCCGTAAACTACAATAGAGACATCGAGGTTTTTCCGATTCTAAACGCAATGTTTACAAGAATATGGGGCGAGAGCCCGTATCGTTCTCCCACGGATATGGGTGTAAATATGCTTGGATTTTGTATTGATGATGAAATCTGCATAGCGGCATCAAAACAAGAGATTATCCGCAGATATTTCAACACTCAGCTGGAGTACGCCAGAGGAAAAATGCACAAATCAGCCTTGTCCAAACAGGAACTTCTGATGAACAACGCAGGAATTTCACCACATGAGCGTCCGTGTGTTCCCACAGCACTCAGAAAAGCCGAACTGTCGCAGACTCCTTGCGTGGCAATAGAGCTACCTGACGGCACTCAGATAACAGGCAAGACATCATCCCTGCTCGGAGCTTCATCCGCCGCAGTTCTCAACGCGTTAAAACACCTCGGTGGTGTTGATGACGATGTTCTGCTCATTTCTCCGAGCGAAATTGAGCCTATTCAAAAGCTGAAAGTAGGTTATCTCGGAAACGAAAACCCCAGGCTCTACACGGATGAGGTTTTGCTCGCTTTGGCAATCAATGCTGCAACAAACGAAATAGCAGAACACGTCCTAAAACAAATTCCAAAACTACAAAACTCCGAAGCCCACTCAAGTGTAATCCTAACACGTGTGGATATTTCAGTTTTTCGCAAACTGGGAATAAACATAACCTGTGAGCCGGTCTACCAAAACAAAAGGCTTTTTCAGCGAAGGTAGTAGAGGGCTATCAAATAAGTCGACAATACGCTTCCGTAGCTCAGTTGGTAGAGCAACGCATTCGTAATGCGTAGGTCGGCGGTTCGAATCCGCCCGGAAGCTCCAATAAAGCAAATATAATAATATCATGATTTTCCGTTGCTCGCACAGCACTTTCCGCGCAGAAAGCAGGGGCAAAATATTTATGATTGGACACATGGCGCCAATGACAAAAACAAAACTAACCTTCAAAAACAAGGTGCTAATACCCCTTATCATTACCTTTTCACTATCCACGCTGATTATTTCATGGAATTTTTATAATGCTTTGGAAACCTCCATAATCTACACCACTAACGAGAGCCTAAATATTTTTACCGACAGCATATTAACGCAGGTTATGCATTTGGATTTAATTCTGGAAACCACAACAGAAACTCTTGCTCGAAACCATTTGTCTATAGCTATGGCGTTAGCGTATGCTCTCGAACAAGAAGGGGTTGATACTTCGTCTGAGGCATTGACTATGTTAAGCGAACTTATTGGAATTAATGAATTTTCTGTAGCGGATAGATATGGAGTAATCATCTACAGCAATATTCCGGAATATATCGGTTTTTATTATGGCTCGACAGAACAAACCGCCATATATATGCCTTTGGCAGACGGCACAACAACAGTGCTGCAGGAACCCCCGCGCAGAAGTGTGCTTGATGACCAAGTGTTGGGAGATATACGCCATTACACAGGCATAGCCCGTGAAGGTGGAGGTTTTATCCAGTTTGGTTTTAATGCAGACATTCTTTTGCGTTTGCAAGAGGAAATAAATATAGAAAGAACCATTAACGAAACAACGCTTGGTGTCAGCGGTTATGGTTTTGTTGTACGATACGGGGTTATTATTGCTCATCCGAATGAAGAAATGTCCGGGCGGGATGTATCCGGGGAAGAATGGTATGACCAAGTTGCGTCCGGGGATGGGTTTGCATGGATTTATATAAACGGCGGCAGGTATTATGCGGGCTTTAAATCTGCCGGAGGTCACACGGTAGTAGGTTTAATTCCCCAAGCGGATTATTACGCAGTCTTAAACCAATCCTTTGTCAATGCAGTGTTGGTTTTTTTCGTTGCCCTTGCTGCACTTATAATCGTAGTGTATCTGCTTATTAACTTTTTACTTAGGCCTGTTAAAACTCTGACAGCGGGTTTGGGCGAAATAGCCAAGGGGAATTTGGACACTAGGATAGAGGGCAAATACAACGATGAATTTGCCCTTATTAAAGATGCGGTAAATAAAATGGCATCCGACCTAACTGCTTACCTTGACGGAAAATCGGAAGCGGAACGCCTTGCTCGTGAGACTGATGTGGCAATGAAGCAGTTGGCCGTTGAAAACGCTACCCTTGACAGACTTAACAGCCTCAAATCCAAATTTTTAGCCGATATTAGCCATGAACTGCGAACGCCCCTTACCGTCATAGATAACTATGCCCAACTTACGGATATGGAAATTGATGCGGGGCTCATCAGCGATGACACAAAGAAAAACCTTTTAACCGTTTCGAGCGAAGCCCAGCGTCTTGCACATTTGGCAGACCGCCTTCTGGACATAACCGTAGCCCGTGACAGCATGGAAATGGGGATTGAAGTTTATGTAGAGGATATATTCAGTCGGGCTTTGGCCCTATGCGAACCCGTACTGGCGGCAAACAGAAACCGGCTGGACATTCAAATTGAAAAAAATTGCCCCACCGTGCGGACAATACCCGATATGCTTATACAAGTGTTGTTTAACCTTATTGGCAATGCCAACCGACACACAAAAGAAGGGGAAATCCGCCTGACCGCCAAGCAGAATGACAGGATGGTGGTCTTTGTGGTAAAGGATAACGGCGCGGGGATTCTCCCGGACATGTTGGCAAAGGTGTTTCAGCGTGGGGCAAGCGGCGATGGTTCATCGGGGCTTGGGCTTAACATATGCAAGGAAGCCATAGAATCTCACGGCGGTACAATTAGCGTAGAGAGCGAACCCGGCATCGGTACAATAGTAACTTTTGCGTTGCCGATTTATACGGAAAATGTGGAGGAATAAGCATATGACCGCTAAAATTCTGCTTATAGAGGACAATCTGCATATTCAAAAGGCAAATAAAAAAGCTCTTGCCATGCAGGGCTACCATGTGCTGGAGGCAGGGACTATAACAAAGGGACAGGAGCTGTTATTAAATGAACAGCCCGACCTAATCATACTGGATGTTATGCTGCCCGATGGGAGCGGACTGGATTTGTGTGAGGAAATTCGCAGGGACAGCAATATCCCAATTTTGTTTCTAAGCGGCTTAAAAGAGGATGCGGAAATTGTAGAGGGATTTGAATCCGGCGGCGATGTCTATTTGACCAAGCCCTACGGCTTAAACGTGCTTGTAAAAAATGTTGAATCCCTCTTGAACCGGTCGAGAGACGTTCCCGATACGTTGGTTAAGGGGCAGCTTGTTTTGAGCATTATATCAAAAAGTGTTACATTTGCTGACAAAGACTTGAATATAAAAAGCGGCAAGGAATTTGATGTGCTGTTATATTTGGCGAAGCGAGAAGGCAAGCTCGTAGCCGCGAAACAGATTTACGAGCAAGTGTGGGGGCATTATATGTTAAAGGACGATGCTGCCGTTAGAAACATTATTCCTCAAATACGAAAAAAGCTGGAAATCACGGGCTATACGATTACCACCGAACACGGCAAAGGGTATATGTTTGAACGCGGCTGAAATTTAATTGCATAAGATTTTATGAAATTGCCACATCGAGACTTGAAACCTGCTAAGATAAAATTTTCTTATGCAGGTTTTTTTCGCCCATTTACGCCTTGGAGAGGGTAATAACGAGGAGGAAAAGCAATGAAGAGGAAAGCAATTAGAATGGTGGCAATGGCATTGGTCGTAGTGATGGCTACGCCATACTGTAATGGTTAGGGGTTTCAGGGAGCGCCGTGCGCATTTCCGTCCGGGGATTAGCCGGGCGGTGGTATTGTCGCCTCTTGCAGCACTTTTGCCGATTTTGCTTATAATTTTTGCCTTGCTGATAAACGCATCGGAAATACCCCACAGGGTTGTACGCAGTGACAACAGTGTGTGGGATGTGCGTAGCATTGATTTTAATAATTACAACGTCCGTTTTAGCGGATATGCAGAATTTATCCCTGCTCTTTTAGCACCGCCGGAATTTGCCGCAAGGGAAGGAGAGGCGGTCCTTCGAGACCCTCGGCCTGAACGATATCTCACCAGCCGGATGACCATTCTTGTGCCTGATGACTATACCTGGTACACCTTCACCCGCGTGTCCCTGTACGCGTCCCACCGGTTGTATGTTAATGGCCAGTTCATGTTGGAAATAGGTAGCCCAAGTGCCGACCGAAATTTGGATGTGCCGCAAACAAGCCGCATTACCTTCACCGCACAGCCTGTGGACGGCGTTATTGAGATTGTCCAGCAAGCATCTAATTGGGTGCATAGGTC
>WQSX01000027.1 GCA_009787625.1 Oscillospiraceae bacterium | reverse complement strand
TATGCCTCTTTACGCAGGCAGGGTTACTTTGGCGTAACGCATACAGGGGTTCTTCCGCCGCTGCCTATTGACGAGATTGTCCGGATTTTTGACGGGATGAGCTTTTTTGACTCCTATGGTGCGGAGCCGGGGTTAAACATCGGCATACCTGCACTCCCCGACAGGAGGGTAAATATCCTCTTTGCCGAATTTTTGCTGCTGAGTCCGCTTGGACCGGCAGGAGCCAGAGGGTTTGAGCTATTCTGCGAAAATACGGGTGCAGATTTAATCACCATCCCCAACCCTTATTCTGCAATGCAATCTTCCTTTGGAGCTGCATTGACCCACAGCTTGACTTTTAATACCCACGCTCTGTATCGTGATTATGTAACTGTAATAGAAGTAAATCATTTTGGAATCAACGTCGCGGGAATGTTTAACCGCTATATTTGGATTTTGGATTATATTGAGGGTGATATTTTTACCCAACCACACAATATCCGTGAGAGATATGGAATCGGCGGCGGTGCAGGCATTTCCCCTGCCCCTATAACTGCACCATTAAATGTGCGGGCACGCTTGACGATGGACAATGCTCCTGCCATTAACTCGTTTTATGCAGCCAACACGCATTTTGCCGCGGAGCTTCCGAATGGCATGTTTGAGGTGACATCTGTCAGGCATCTGAACAACATACGCCACTTCCCGATGTATAACTATCTACAGACGGCACATATTGACGTGAGCACGCTTGCTGCCGGCGGCACAACAGACTATAATTTCATGCCTATCGGACTGCGTTTGGGCGCTGCGCCTCTTCCGTTTATGGGGACGTATAGTGCGGTGCGCGGCAATAACTCACAGTGGCGGATTGAAAATCTCCGCATAGACACCGGCGGTGAGCCCACCATAACGTATGTGGGGCTGTTTACCGAAGTCAGGGGCATTTATTACTACGGTTCTGCTGTCGACGCTTCGGTTGTTGGTGTTTCTCTGTTCAATGCGGAAATATACGCACCATATGCATACAACGTAGGAGCGATAGCAGGAAGGCTCAGTGGCATGGAGCAGATAGGTGCAGGAGGACAGGGCGGCGTTGGCAGAATCAGCCGAAGCAACAGCTTTTCAAGCATTACAGGCGGAGTCGGTAATACAGGCGGCATTGTTGGGTATATAAGCTATGGCGGTGTATTGTCATACTCGTTTAATGCGGGATTTTTCAACACTCATGCTCAGGATAATGCCGGTGCGAGCTTAACCAATACAAACACGGGCAGAGGGGCGGTTGTGGCAAGCGGCGGTACCATAGGTGGGCTTGTCGGCAGAAACTATGGAGAGATACATACATCGTTCAATAACGCAAGAGTCAATGTAGAAAATGTAAGCCTAACGGAGCCGTATTTGCTCTCTATCAACCCGATATTTACGCAGCTTGCGGCAGATGAAAATGCTTATTTAGGAGGCATTGCAGGGTTTAATGACGGCTCTATAGACCGCACCTACGCTACAAATTATGTAGCGTTGTATGTGGGTAGCAGTTCAGGCGGAATTGCGGGACACAACACCGGCGACGGAGAAATTGAGCGCTCATATTTTATCGCAAACGGAGTGCTGGGTCATGGTAGGTCTGTTACCAAAGAATATCTTCGAGGGGTGTTTGGTGGTGGATTCTTGGGCGGTGATGGCTTTACATCGGGCTCTACGTATGTACCCGGCAATAACCTGTATACGCACTACCCATATCCGATGATATCAAACAATATGCCGTTTGCTGACATACAGGAGGATGTTTCATACGGGATATTGCAGCAGTGGGGCTGGGAGGATATTGATGAGATGCATCACGGAGATATTGTCGTGGTGTACTTTGAGCGGTATGATAATGGCGAGTACAGATTTTACCCAAGTACGCAAATACTTGTGCCGAACGCAGGTGCACTTCATCTTAGAGATGATGCACCGGTACATGAAGCAGGGTATATGATTATTGCGGTGATGGATTATTATATCCCCGGCGGTCCGACGAATTTGGGAATGTTTGTGCGCCCGGGCACCATCCCGGCAGACGAAAACTGGGACGAAGCCGATCGCATGGGAACCGGACCCATTACATTTACACAGGCAGATCCGAATAATATGCTGTTTGACACAGACGAATACTATGTGTGGTTTTCCAAGCTTGATTTGGGCGAACTGGAAGATCGTCTGGGTAATGACTTAAACACCACTCATGTCCCACTCAGATTCTTATCTACATCCAACACACTATATGCAATCAACAACCATCGAGATTCTGCTGATACAGAGTTTATAGAAGGGCTTATGCACCCACTCTTTGCCGGGGCAATATTCAATTACACCATAAATCCGAATAATGTGAGAGAGTACTATATCCGCACACCTTGGCAATTGCAAAACATAGACAAGGTAAACACCGCACCGGGAAATACTGCGCTCACTTTCGGTCAAAACCGTGACATCAACTTTTATGATGACAGAGGCTTTAGTGCTGTGACAGGTGGGGACTTGGGAGACGGCACTTCTCCTGTGTATCAATATCCCTACAACGCCGTTGTCAGAAGGCAGTTTAACGGCATATTCCACGGTCATAACTACAAAATCAGCCGAGTCGAGCTTACCGCAAGTGCCGCTATACCAAACGGTCTGTTTTCGATAAACAACGGTACTATACGAAACCTGATACTTGCGGACTCTGCGATGACAGGTAGCGCGGCAGGGCAGGCAGCAGGCGGCATCGCAGGCGAAAACAGGGGCATAATTGAGCTGTCAAGCGTTCAGTACTCAACTGCTCATGTGGGTGGTGACGGCGTGCGCTTGGGTGGTTTTGTCGGTGCAAACATGAATGATGGCGAGATTAGGGATGTTTTCTTCCTCTCTGTTGCGAGTCCTGATTATGTTCCGATTTCAAGTGCCGACGGCGGCTTTGTCGGTGGCATAGTCGGGTACAATAGCGGCGTTGTCACCCGCACTTTGTATATTGCACCGGCTCCGTACTCCGCCGGATTTGAGGGCGGCAATCCGGTGACGACGATTTTCCCGATTGTTGGAGGCGGCAATCCGACATTGACGCAGATAGGGTTGGCGACAAATTTCTTCCTTACGGGTGACAGGTATTCGCTTGATGAGGGGCAAAACTGGACTTTTGAGCCCTACAATCTACTGAGCGGAGCTCCTATTGTACGCCTTTACGGTGGAGGTATGGGACTTCCAACACCCGCGGATGGTATGGAAGCAGCACACCAAAGACACCTTGATATGGGCCTTTTGTGGTTGCAAAGATATGGTGAGTTTAGCTATGAGGTATGGAGCCAGCCGACGACGGGTTATGTATACCCCATAATCACGAATATGCGAGCACCAACAAGGTGGCCGGAGTCAGTCCTCTATGTACCCGGTCAAGTTGACAGGGACGACTGGGTGACGGCGTATTCACCCAGCGGCAGAGCGCGCGCGCCGAGATTTGACAATGGTGATTTTAGCGAGTTGGCTCCTGATTTTCGTATTAATCACCTATTTCAGCCTAATAACATAGCGATGTACATTGATATGGACTTTGTGACAGGTTGGAATACTCGTCCGGTGTACTGCAGTTATTTCGATGACGGAGACTATGGCGGAAATCAAGGAAACCCGTCACCCAGGTGGCGTTTGATAGAGCTATTGGCCCCTGTAAACCAAAATGTTGGTTTCGTAGGTCAAATGGCATTTAGCAACCATATTGGATATTGGGATCAACCTCCTAATGTTATCACATCGTCATTCAGATACGCGGAGTTGAATGCCAGTATCCAAGGTACTCTGTATCAGGAAGCCGAGACGACACCGGGTCAGCAGTTCTACTACTCCTTTTTCCATACCTCAAGGCCGTCTGCCGGTGCTGACATAGCGGATGATAGACTTGATTTCTTCCTCAGCGGATTGACACCGGAAATGCCTCCTATTGTAGTGAATTGCGAGCAGCTTTATGAGCGTGACAATGTAATGATACTGGTTCGCCCGGCTATATCTCCGCGCCAAAACCGAAATAGTCCGAGTATACCCGGTACTATTTTCTATCAAATTGGTCTTGCCGCCCGAGGTACACGCATAAATTCGACAGGATGGAATCCTCGTGCGTGGAATACTGTCGCATACGGACCATCAAACCAAGCAGCAGTGGGTGGCGAAGGAGCCCCGTTTGATTTGAGCTTACACAGGGGTATAGGTTATCTGCAGCTTTTCAATAATCAAATAGTGGTTCAAAACATCCCGCACAATCATACCGGAGAGGGTTCTACACCTATTTTCCTGTATGATGTGTGGATTGGGAATACTTTGAGCGATGTTGATGCCCCTAATCCCACTAATCCTATGGCGTCTCTGCCACCGCCGCCACCACAGGTGAGAAACGGAGTTGGTATAACGTTTTGGTCAACGCGAGAGCTTTCCATAGGGGCTATCAGCGACACTAACATACCACTTCACGGAATAACAAGAGATGTTTTCAACAGCGGAGCGGCAGAATGGCTGGCGTATGCGAGAACAAATGTCATAGGTTATTGGACGGTGGAGTTTGGGTGGAAGCGTTTCTACGGTGCATATCAGGTGCCTGAGGGGCAAAATCGCACAGAGTTTGCGTTCCAATCGCAAACAGCAGCTCCACAAGTGGGCAACTTCCTCAGCGGTGTGTCGTTCAACGCTCCGGCTTTCTTGTCGGTGGATAGTTACATCAGGGACTTGAGCGGCAATGATATCAGCTTTGTGCAACCGGGCAGTCAACTCGAAGTGGTGACATATGTGCGTAACTGGGGCGAAATCGCCGCAACCAATGTAGAGATAGTAAATCAAATAGCACCATTTGGAGAGTATATATATATCGTACCGGGCAGTGTGGCGGTCACAATGGGAACAGACCCCACTCCGCTGGGCGTGACCGCAGACTTGGATATAGACGGAGAACTCAGGGTTACTCTGCCTGCGAGCTTTAGATTGGAACCGGGCGCTGTGCTGGGAGCGGGTGAACTGCCTGACCCGGAAGAGATACTCAGAATATCTTTTAGAATCAACGTCCGAGAAACTTTATTCGCTGATATAAATACGTCCACGTTATGGTACTTTTTCAGAAATCAGGTCGTGGTGGAGTACCGCGAGGACTTTGGTCGCTTCGGACATGCAGGTGTTGTGCTCAGAAATGCTTCACCGCCTATTCGAGTAGACATAGCTCCTATCAGGTTATCAAAGACTATTACCACCCCGCCTGTCTCTCCCTCAACCGGAGCGACAGTTGGCGCAGGTGCTCCGTTTGCGGTGAATTTGAGAGTTGAAAATGTGTTGGGTGCGGCAGAAACTGTATATACCTCCGGTCAGATAAATGAACTGATGCCGCGCGGGTTTGAGATTGACAGGACGTCGGTGATGCGAAGCGTGAATGGTGGTATTTTTGAGCCGTTGGTAGAGGGTGTTCACTTTACTGTGCATAGTGAAGGCGGCGCTTATCGCCTGATTATACCGAATGTCAATCTCGACAGTATTGTGAGGGGTATTGACTTTAGCTATAACCTCATATACACTGGCATAGGGTACGGTGTTTCGTTTGTTCACACAACATCTAATTACCTCTTTTTATACGGACAAGGTGACAACTTGTTGCCTATCTTGTTGTCATTTGAAAACCCTGTCGTGGGCATAAGGGTGAGGATACTGCCTGATGCCTTTACGGTACCGCCGCATATACTGGACATAACGCGATATGCATCTTCGGAAACACTGTATGATGGCGGCTACGAGGTCACGCCGATAGTGGTTTTGAGCGATGAAAACGGCATTTCTGTCACGACGACAAATATCGACGGGTTCTATGAACTCGTGACAGATTACTTCAGCGCAGTTTTGGTCGGAGGCAATTTTGTTGTATTTACACCGCTGACAGATGGGGGAGGCGTCCACATATTCTATTACCAAATCATGTTGACAGCAACAAGAGCGGGTGGTAATGTGTTTGTTCTCGACTCTCCGCGTGTACGAATAACCGTGACTGTAGATAATATAGCCGGCGGAGCGGCAGGAATTTCTGATTATGTAAATGGTTTTGATTTAAATGGTGACGATGACGATGGAACAACACCTCCGGATAACGGGGGCGGAGCGATACCGGACGACGACAACGGAGTGCCGCCGAATGGCAACGGCAATGGCAATGGGGTATCCGCTAATAATGGCGACGGGACTCCGCCCGGCAATGGTAACGGAGTGCCTTAAAAATATAAATGCCCATGATGGACGCAGGCGATGGAGGTGATAGTTGTGCGTGTTGGTTTCAAAATAGTTTCGGTGCTGAGGAGCCGCTCGGGTGCTTCGCTTCTTTTTGTGCTTGGTGTGCTGATGATGATTCTTCTCGTGGGCACTTCTGTCATGGCTGCCGCAACGGGAAATATCGGTATAAACATCAGGCAGGAGAGGTTTAATGCCGCCATGCTGCTCAGCGATTCGATTAACAGAAACATCAAGCATAGCTTGAATGTGACCCCTGCCGATGCGGGTTTTGAAGAGTCTCTGGCTTATCAGCTTGTTTGGGCTGTTTTTGATGCACATGAAGAGAATGCGCCTTTGGGTGAGATTGAGCTTGGTGTCGATATACCCGGTGTGGATATGGGTGATGTGGCTGTTACGCTGGAGTTTCCGTTTATTGATGTGAGGATTACAGATCCTGTTGGCGATATTCCTGAGCTGGGTATTGCGCGTGTTCCAAGGACTGCGCGAATCAGCGCGAGAATGGTTGTGACTGTCGAGATAGAGACGGTTATTGGTTTGAGCACGGACAGGCTTATCACGACACAGGCGATTTTTGAGTATCGGGGCGGAGTGCTGTCAGACTATGCCGACCATGCCGATGCACTGAGTGCCGACCCTATGACCGACCCGACGCTTGGCTATGAGATGGATTTTCATGAGAGCGAGTATGGCTCGTGGGAGCTGTTGAGTTTTGAGGTTATTGCCGCTGAGTTTGGTGGTTGATTTGATAAAGCGGAGAAAATATATAGAGGGAGCATATAAGATAATGTTTAAGCGGTTAATATCATCTTCGGGAATCTTTAGTGGGTCTGATTGTTTGCAGACATGCTGTTTGCAGGTGCGTCGTTTTTTGTGTGGGCTTGCAGCTCCTCTCAGGTCGGAAAAGGGTGTGTCCATGATGGAGGTTGTTGTCAGCATTTTGATTTTTGGGATACTTTTGACGACTGCCGTGACCATCATCAGGTTTTCCTTAGTGATAACAGGTGATGCGATTAATAGGGCAACAGTGGCGCAGGATATGGTCAATGATTTGATGGTTTCTGATGATTTGCCATCTGATGGGGTTATTTATTTTTCTTTTAATTGTTATGCCACCGGTGTTCCTGTCTCCAGAGTTTCAAGTCATGATGTTGAGTATTCGGATGCTGATGGGTTTTTAGTTTTTCGTCCTGCCGATTAGTGGTTTGGTTGTCCTTTTATTTGTACTTTAAGGAGGTGTGAAGTGATTAGTGCTTTGAAGTCCGACAAGGGATTGTCGCTTATGGAGATTCTTGTTGCGGGGCTGATGTTTGCCATTTTGGCAAGCACTGTCATTATGGTAATTTCTCCTATGATGCTGGCATATTCCAGGGCAAACAGTTTAGCCGAGTATAATACTATACTCGACAGTGTGGGTAATACAATTATCAGTCAGTTATCCGGTGCGGTTTCAGAAGATTCTATTGACTTTGATAATTCCGGTGATGGTAGTTTGGTGTTTACTTCTGCTCTGGAAGAGATCACTTTTTCCGTCAATGATGATGGACATTTGCTCCGTAATGGGAATTTGGTTTTCCCCGGAGAATTTTACGGCGGCAAGCAGATTTCATTTGAGGTTTTTGAAGTTAATGTCAATCAGTCTCCGGCTTTTCAAGTTGAGGTTACAATTTTTCCGTCCGGTGGACCGGGCGGTGCCACAGCTGAGATATACCGCACGTATACCGTATTGCCCTTGATGCTTGGGTAATAACAAACTACTTACGCAATAATGTATTTAAGTTCAAACGTAATCGAATTTGTGCTGTATTGGGGGGCTCCTGCCATAGCTGAGTGGCTTAGGTTTGTGATTCGCATGAAGTTGAGGCCCTCGACTTCATGTACCAGGCTGTACAGCGAATCCAGACTGCCTATCAGATTCATGTTTACAGTCACAAAGGTGAATAGATGCGGCTCGCCTTCTTCTGCCCCTTGTGGTGGTTGCTGTCTTGTTATGTTCAGGAGTGTGGGGCTGTGGTTATGCCTTAAAACCAGGCTTGTCATGAGCATGTCTATGTCCTCGTTGGGCACCAGAACGGGAAAGGCTGAGGTTATTTCGTCAAGGCGTTCGAGCGCAAAAGCGTTTTCGCTTCTGTAAATCGGTAGATTTGTTATCTCTGCCTCAGCGATAGCGCGTTCGTCGCTAAGGAGCTGTAAAGTGACTTGTGCCTGTGTGTAGCGCTCAAACATCGGAAAAATGACGAACTGTATGGTGACATATGAAACTAATAGCAATATTGCTGAGAACAGCAGTATTTTTTCTCTTTTGCTCAACTTTTTAATCATTGACAGCGACCCCACCTCTCCAATTATTTTTTATAACATCAATAGTGAAAACGAACTCACCGTCTGCCGCAATTCTGTAGCCGGTGTGATATACTTCGGCAATTATGCTTTCGCGCCGCAGCCGCTCGACATAGTTTGAGGCATCGTGCATGGATGGACCTGAGGCGGACACACTCATAATGCCGTTTGCCGAATTAAAGCTTAGTCCCAGAATCCTGACATTGGGTCTGCCGACGTGTTCGAGGACGGTTATAATCTCTCTTGAGACTTGCGGCAAGGCCGCCGTGTGGTTTATATGAGCTTCTGTTGATATGCGCTGTGAGTTTAGCCGTGCGGTTTCGACTCTCAGCATTCCAACTTCGTCTCTCGCCTCGATGGTTGCCGGTGCGTTAAGGAAGTTTTGGAGCTCGGTGATTTCTTCCTCAATTTGGTTTGTCAAAAATAGCAGTGCCGCTACCGCCGCGCCGAGCAGCAGTAGGATAAACGCCGCTATGGGTATGTAGAAGTTTTTTGGGCGCTCCTGTCTTTTTGCTTTTTCCTGCATTTTTATGTTGTAGAACAGATCGCGTTCCGAGTCGGGCAGCAGTGCGTTTAGGAATACAAAAAATGCGTCGGGCGGCAGTGCCTCTGCTCCCGGCGTGCTACTGTAAATGTTCATGGTGCTAAAACGTATTTCGGGGTGGTCACCCATTCTTGATACGGCGCTTATTTCAGAGCCGCTTCGTCCCAGATAATAGCTGTGGGTGATTTCGCCAAAGTTCTGCGACCTATTGAACGCAATGATTCCCGATAGCCCGTCCATCATGCTCTGTGCCGATGAACCTGTGGCGTCGGGGAAGAGTCTTGTCCGTTGCTGAAGCATACTGACGGTATTTTGGAAAATTATGGAGAGCATTTGCTCTTCGTCAACCGCATTTAATACAAATGATGCGTTTTTAAGTTCTTTTCGGTGTGTTACATAGCGGAGCAGGGCGCGTATTCCAAAGTGTATGGTGCGAAGCTCCACACCTGCGGAGTAGAAGATTTCCGTGTACGACCGCACGTTTGCCATCTCAATGCCAAAGGCTAAAATGTTTTTTGATTGGTTGTCGTCGGATTTTTGTATAATGTAGTCGCAGATGAGGTTATCGGCATCCGATGCTACGTCGGAAAATTCGTCTTTTATGATTCTTCGGTACATTTTTGCTGAAAGTTTGCCGGGTACGTTTATTTGTTTTGTGTATACATAGCTGCCGTCCAGTACCAGTGAGATGTCTTTGAAAGCGGAGGGGTGATTGCGTTTTAAACTTTTTATGCCTTCCGTCACAGAGCCTGCATCAAGGATTACACCACCCAAGACAGATTCATCAGGCAAAGGGTGGGTGTAGTATCCCTTTACCCTAATGCCTGAGCCTGATCTTGAATATGTGAGCAGTTTTATATCACCGCTTGATATGTAAATTGATGCTTTCATTTGATTTGCCGCTCTTTCTGTTTAAATATCAGCCCCATGCGTGTGGGTTGTTATAAATTTCCATCATAGCGAGCATGACGGATAATATTACGGGTAAAATGATGAGTGCGAGTATCACTATCATCACAGGTTGTAGTAGTTGCACGAGTTTTTCGATTGCGATTTCTGCTTCGTAATCAAAGCCTTCCGCCGTCGATTCGAGCATACTGTCGAGTCTGCCGGATTCTTCACCTATCATGACGGTCGCCGCGAGTTTCCTGTCTAAGCCTTCGACTTTTGCTATTGCCGCTGAAAGTGGCTCACCGTTTCGGACATCTGTTATGAGCTCGGGAAACTGTGCTTCGAGGAACTTGCTGTTTAGGATTGTCCCTGTTATTTCCAAGGCGCGAATCATTGGGATTCCGCTTGAATATAGTGACGAGAGTGTCCTTGCGAATCTTGCTGTGTATATTGTCCTGAAAAGCTTGCCCGCCACGGGTAGTTTGAGTTTGATTCGGTCATATTGGTACTTCACTTTTGTGTTCAAGAGAAGTGTCTGCCATACCAGTATAAATATCAGCAGAGCTATAATGACGATGAACCAATAGTCCTGCATAAATTGGCTGATGCCTATCATGATATCGGTGATGACAGGTAGGTCCACGTCTTCAAACAGTTCAAAAAAACTCGGGAGTATGGCGGTAAATATTATCATGATAACCGCAACGGTTGTGACGAGGAGTACAATGGGGTATGTCATAGCTGATTTTGCTTTTGCGTTTATGCGAAAGTCTTTGTCGTAGTGCTCTGCCATTTTTGTTGCGACCATTTCAAGCTGTCCGCTCGCTTCTCCGGAGGCATACATGTTGATAAACAATTCGGGGAATGACCTGCTTTGGAGCTGCATAGCCTCAGCGAGTGTGTAGCCCATTTGGACATCTTTGTGGAGTTTTTCATACACTCTGAGGAGTTTTGGGGAAAAGTCGCGGTCTTTTAGTATTTCCATGGCGCGGACGACTGTTATTCCGCTCGATAGCATTGACGCTATCTGGCGCGAGAATTCGCCGACTTCTTTTGTTTTCAGGCGATATAGGTTGCGCCTATCCTCTATGGCAGAGTACTTGGTGACAGACAATCCTCCGGTACGGAGGATTCGGCGCAAATCTTCATCGTCACGTGCGTCGACTTCTCCGTTTACTTTTTTGTTTGTCATATCAAGCGCTGTGTATGAGTATTTTGGCATATTTTTTCCCCTTAAAACCAGAATAGTGACAGGTACCAGTTTATTAGGTGGCTACCAAAGAATAGGGCGGTGGTTATTCCCACACAGAGCGCAGGCCCGAACACCATGTGTTGTTTGCGATTTCTGCGTTTGGTAAGCAATAGGAAGCTTGCTGCACTTCCACCCAGCAGGAGTGCCACAAAAAAAGCAAGTAAGGTGAACTGCCAACCGAGTAAAAAGCCGCAGACCGCCATTAACTTGATATCGCCGCCGCCAAACGCTCCTTTTACGATGAGCGTAATGAGCAGCATGGGCAGCGCTATGGAAAAGAGTCCTATTATGTGGGATAGTATCGTGACATCAGGCAAAAGCCATATAGAAGCTATAGCGGGGGGGATAAGGGCAATTATCAGCGGGTTTGGTATCTGTTTTGTATTTAAATCTATCACCGACACAGCCAGTAGGATAACGGTCACGATGTATACCATCAGCGCAGTAAGTGTCAGGTTAAATACAAACAGGCAGGCGACAGCAAAAAGCGAACCCGCCGCTTCGACCAGTGGATAACGGGGACAGATGCGGGCTTTGCAGTGTCTGCATTTACCGAGCAGTATGAGGTAGCTGATAATGGGTACGAGGTCGTAAAGGCGAATGACTTCACCACAGGTTGGGCAGGTTGAGCGCCTGCTCCTAAAAAACGAACCCTTCTGCGGAAGCCTCGATATTACGACATTTATGAAGCTACCGATACATGCGCCGAAAATCGCAAAAAAAATGTAGACAATTGCTGTTTCCATTTTGACTCCTTTAATCAGTTAGGAGTGTGTAAGCGGGGGTGAGCCAAGCTTTGGTAGACCTTACACAACGCCTGTTTAATGTTGTTTAAAACAGGCGTTGCGTCGTGTTTTTGTATGCTTGTGGTGTGGTGCTTAGAGTTTACGGATCTGTTGGCGGGTCTGTTGGGGGGGTTGGGTCTGGGGAGCGCGGTAAGCCCCAATGGGTGATGTTATCGGTACCACCTTGCTGAGTTTGTGTCCCATTGATATGATCAATCCTCACAAACCATGGATTGGTACCCCCTGATGTATACTGGATTGTATCAACGCGGTTATAGTCATTACGACTAACATTACCGAATCTTAGGTTAGCGTCGGTACCTATATCACTATTTACAATTTGTATAAAAGTTGGGTCATCAGTTATATTGGTAGGCACTGCTACATTTCGACCAACAGACTCTGTAACAACCGCCTGTGCCGCCGTGAGTCCGAGTCGAGCATCGGCGATTGCTGTGGCGGATGCCGCTTGATTTATAAAGCCTAAAAACGTCGGAATCAGTGCCGCCGCCAGGACTGCGAGGATAATCAGGACTACGATGACTTCCATCAGGGTGAAGCCTTTTCTGCTTTTGAGGGTTTTTGTTAATGTACTCATCTAGTATTTCTCCATTTCTTGATATCACACTGCATACGAGGTGTGTCTTGTGTAGATGCTAAGCGATGAATGTGTATGCGTTATATTGCATAGGCAAATTTTTGCGCTTGGTGTTACCTTTTACTTTCCTCATACCCTGCCGATGGCGGCTATCAGCTCTGTTTTGTTTCCCGCTTTTTCGACGGCGGCATCTCTTGTTATGGTGCCTGTGCGGACTAGGTTTGCCAGATAGTCGTCCAGTAAAATCATGCCTTGGCGGGTGCCTGTTTGGATTACGGAGTTTAATTGATGGCCCTTGCCCTCACGGATTAAGTTGCTGACTGCGTCGGTGCCTGTCATTATTTCAAATGCCGCCACACGACCTTCTCCGCGTGCCCTTGGGAGTAATGTCTGCGTTACGACTCCTTTTAGCACGCCTGCGAGCTGTGTGCGGATTTGGTGCTGACTGTGGGGCGGAAATACGTCGATTATGCGGTCAACGGTCATCGCCGCTCCGGTTGTGTGCAGTGTGGATAGCACCAGATGTCCTGTTTCCGCTGCCGTTATGGCTGCCGAGATTGTTTCAAAGTCCCGCATTTCGCCCACGAGTATGACATCAGGATCCTCCCTCATGGCACTGCGCAACGCAAGTGAGAAACTATCGACATCTTCTCCGACGCTTCGCTGATGGATAAGTGATTTCTTTTGTTTGTAGACGTATTCTATGGGGTCCTCAACCGTCAGGATATGACAGGCTCTGGTGTCGTTGATGTAGTCAACCATCGCCGCAAGTGTTGTGGACTTACCGCTGCCTGTGGGGCCTGTGACCAATATCAGCCCGCGCGGCTCGTTTGCGAGGTTTCGCAGGGCTTCGGGCAGGTGTAGTTCGTCAAATGTCGGTATTTTTTCATTGAGAAGCCTGATAGCGGCGGCAATGCGCTTTTGTTGGTGAAATACATTGACACGGCAACGTATACCGGTGTGTGTCTCATAGCTTGTGTCAACGTCGCCGCCCGACTGAACTTTTTTGCTGTGTTTTTCCGACAAAAGTGAGAGAATCATCGACTGCTTTTCATCATAACTAAAGGCAAGCTCTGTTTCTACGAGCTGACCGTCGATGCGTAACATTATATTGCGATCGGCTGTGATGTGTACATCGCTCGCCCGCCTGTCTTTGGCGGTTATTAAAATGTCGTTTATCTGCAAAACCCTCTCCACCTTTCAAAGTATATATTATGCACGAAATGTAGAAATTGTCAAGAAAATTTAGGGTTATTCCGCTAAATTTCAGGCTTTAAGTTGCTATTCGCACGTATCACGTCATTGCGGCCTCCGAGCCGCAATCCTATGAATAATGAGCATATCCGTGGGGGGTTGCGGGTCAAGCCCGCAATGACGAGCTCTTTAGTGCTGTTTTCGGCTTGAACAGTAACGACTATAAAGGGGTCTTCACGCTATTGTACAAAGTAGGTGAGCTTTAAGAGCTCTTCGATTGTGGTTTTGCGATTTTTGACGAGTGCGAGCAGACTGGTTCGGAGGCTTTTCATCAGGTTGTTTTCTTGTACGTATGCATTTATGTCCTCTATGCCTGTACCGGAGGTCATAAGGCTCCTGATTCGAGCGTCAACAGTGAGGATTTCGTGAACAGCGACCCTGCCTCTGTAACCGGTGTTGTTGCAGTTATGGCAGCCTTGACCTCTGGCTAATATGTCAATGTCATAGTTTCTCATTGCGGCTTTGTCGCTCTCGGACGCCTCATATTCTACACGGCAAAATGGGCAAATCTTTTTGACAAGCCGTTGGGCAACAACGCCTACGAGGGAGTTTGAGAGCAGGTAATCCTCGACTCCCATGTCTATAAGGCGCACTATTGCCGAAATGGAGTCATTTGTGTGTAGAGATGAGAGCACCAGATGCCCTGTGAGTGCGCTTCGCACTGATATTGTGGCTGTCTCTGAGTCGCGGGTTTCACCAATCATGATTACGTCGGGGTCTTGGCGGAGTATCGAACGCAGTCCCGATTCGAAAGTCAGCCCCGCAAGTGGGTTTATCTGTGTTTGGTTGACTTTTTCTATGGTTTTTTCCACGGGGTCCTCGATTGTTGCTATGTTGACACTTTTTTTTGTGAGATATTCTATGAGCATGTAGAGCGTGGTGGTTTTTCCGCTACCTGTCGGGCCTGTTATGTAGAGAAGTCCATGGGGGGAGCCGAGCAGGGAGAGGACTTTCATGTAGTCGTCATGCTCCATGCCAAATGTGTCGGCGTTGTCCAGAACTCCGGATTGGCTGAGGAACCTGAGAACAAGTTTTTCGCCGTAAATCGTCGGCAGGGAGGAGATGCGCACATTGAGGTCCAGCCCGTCAAGTTTTGCCCGGAATGAGCCGTCCTGCGGTGCGCGTTTTTCGGCTATGTCCATGTTGCCGAGTATTTTAAGCCTTGCTGTGAGTGAGCTGTGCAGGGCTTGTGAGAGTTTTGTGTAGTCAACAATTTGCCCGTCGATGCGGATTCTGATTTGTGTTTGTGTTTCAAAGGGTTCGATGTGTATGTCGCTGGCTCCGGCGCTATGTGCTTTTTGGAGCATTGAGTTTATGAGTGTGACGACGGGTGTGTCGTCGGCTGTTTCGGTGATGTCGATGTAGGAGAATGCACTGGATTCGCCGATGCTTTCGTTTGCGTCACGTGCGGCTTTGTGTGCGTCTATTTCTGAGTAGCTGCGATTTATCGCTTGGACTATTTCGTCTTTTTTACATATTAGCGGTTCAATTTGCTGCATTTTGGAGATGAGCTTTACATCTTCGAGTGCATAGTAGTTGAGCGGGTCATTTATCAGAACTGTGAGCGTGTTTTTGTCCGATGATGTCGCTATAAGGCAGTGCTTTTGAGCTATGTCCCTGGGAATGAGGGCAACCGTGTCGAGATCTATGGGGCACTCGCTGATGGGGACATATCTGATTCCAAGTCGTGTTGACATCGCTGTGTTGAGGCGATCCTCCGTAATCATGCCGTTTTCTATCAACACTTCGCCAAGCCGCTTTCGCTCAGTTGACGCTTTTTGCAGGGAGAGCGCACGCTCAAGTTGCTCCAAGGTCAGATTCCCGGAGTCAATAAGTACCTCGCCGAGCCTGAGTTTTTTATTTTGTGGAACTGTCATAGTTTTAAAACAACCCTTTCGCTTTGATAGAGGTGGCTTTTGCTATTCTCTCATATTATGGGAAAATGTCAAGTGGATAATGGGTAAAAGTGGATAATATTTAAAAGAAAAACATTGTAAAAAAATACAATTGGTGTTATCATTCCTGTAGTATATAAGTCCTATAATATTACTCATACCCGAGTGACTTTATAGGATTTTCCTATTTCAAAACAAAGGAAGTAACAAACATGACACAAGAAAAAACCGATATCACCGCAAGCCCGTTGCCGCCAAAGGAGATGCGCAAGGTTCGGCTGGTATATGGGCTCGGAGATTTTTACGGCGGCGGTGCAATGGGCATCGTAGGATTACTGTACCTCTTTTTCCTGACAAATATTGCGGGGATATCCCCACTGCAAGCTGGGTTGGTTGTGTTCATCGGCGGAGTGTTTGATGCGATTACAGACCCGCTCATGGGAACAATCTCAGACCGCACCCGCTCAAAGCGCGGGCGGCGGGCACCGTTTTTCCTCTGGGGCGTTATCCCTGTGGTTATCAGCTTTATCTTTATCTGGTATGTGCCGGCACTGAGTGGTTGGTGGCTGGTGCTCTACTATATTTTTGTATTTTGCTTCTTCAACGGCGCTTTCGCAATCGTCATGGTGCCCTATGCGGCACTTGCACCGGAGCTTTCCCCCGACGCAGGACAGCGCACCTCGATTATCGGTACGAGAATGGCGTTTTCAGTATTCGGCGCATTGCTTGCCGCTGTTGTGCCCATGCTGATTATCGAATCAATCGGCGGAGACGTGCGGGTTGGATATATCCTTATGGCATTGCTCTTTGCTTTGATTTTCGGCGCAATTTGGCTACTCATGTATTTCGTCATGCGGGGCAGAGAGATAGCTCCGGCACAAAAGCACCCAACCAAGATAGGCACCTCACTTAAGCAGATGGGCAAAAACAAGCCTTTTCGCATTTTGGTGGCGGTCTATCTCCTTGCGTTTATACCGAATGATATCACAGGAGCCAATTTTATCTATTTCTTGAATTTCTATCTTCTGCGTGAGGGCTACTTCTCGCTGGTTGTTGGCCTTACAATGGTTGTAGCTGTTCTCAGCCTGCCATTTTATATCATGCTGATTAAACGCTGGGGCAAGCCCAAAACCATGGTTGTGGGTTGTCTGCTCAGAACGGCGGGACTTTTGACACTGCTATTAATCGGACCGGAGACACCACTGTGGCTGATTCTCGCTTTTTCAGCATTTCACGGCATTGGAATGGGCTCCAGTTACGCTGTTCCATGGGCATTGCTCCCTGAGGTGACAGATTACGATGAAGCTCTGACAGGAGAGCGTAATGAGGGGATTTATGCAGGTATAATGACCTTTATCCGCAAACTTTCCTCTGCACTTGCCATGCTGATGATTGGCGCAATTTTGCAATTTTCAGGGTATGTGGGAGATGCCGCTGTGCAGAGCGAAACAGCGGTAACTGCAATTCGTATGACAACAATTCTGCTACCCTTGGTCTGCTCCCTAATATGCGCATTCGCAGCGGCACGCTTCCCAATCGGCCCCCACAATTTAGGAAAACTACGGGAGCTGGTTGACGCACGGAGAAGAGGGGAAGAGGTAGGCGATGTGGAGAAAATGCTGGAGAGAACGAAGTAGTCCGAGCTAACAAATCACCACGTCATTGCGGGCTTGACCCGCGATCCCCTTATGTGGCGCGTTATTCGTGGGATTCTGGGTCAAGCCCAGAATGACGTTGGATAACGAAACAACAAACAAGGAGAAAAAAATGGCAACTAACATGACAAGCCAAATTGACAACTCCCGCACAAGAGCCTCCGCGTTTCTCAGAAGCATGGAAGTGGAGCCGGGTATTTTCACTAACTCCACATACAACAAACCCGTGCATACTCCCGGCATGAGATTACCCGCGACATATAATGCCGTGAGTTGCCTGCGTCTTATGGGGGAAGAGCTTCCGGATACTGCCGCCACGGCGGCGTTTCTCAATAGCTTTCAAATTGATTCCGGGGCATACCGAATTCCTGAGATGAAAGCGGAAGAGCTATATTATCCTGACTTTGAATACGATGATTTTCACATCACAAACTATGTGTTGTCGGCGTTGGAAGAGACTCATAAACCGCAAAAAGAGTTTCGGTTTCTAAGCGACTACGACACATCGGAAAAACTCACCGAGTGGCTGGTTCGACGTGATATGGCAAGACCTTGGACGGAGGGGAACTATATCGTGAACCTCGCATCATTTTATGAATACACCGACCGCCATGACCTATTTACGGAGCTCTATCAGTGGCATCTCGACAATCAAGACGAATTTGGCTACTGGCACGACCCCACGACAAATGATTTGACATCGGCAATGGCGGGAGCGGCGCACAATTTCCACCTGTTCTACAAATTAAACGAGCCTGTGCCGCGATACCGCAAGATCATCGACCACTGCTTGTCGATTCCAAACGAAATATCCTCGGCTTGCATTGATGTGGATATTGCCGATATCTTAGCCCATTTTATGGCATATGGCTATCGCACTGAAGAAATAAAAACATATCTTACGAAAAAACTGAACGACCTACTGCACATTCAGCAGGAGGACGGTGGATTTTATGATGTGACAAGCGGCATTCGCCTCTTTGATGGCTGGTCGGGTTATCAGGAGCCGCAGGGGCTGTCTAACTGTTTTGCGACTTGGTTTCGTATGATAGCCATTGGATTTTGTGCGGAAGTTCTGTATCCGGGTGAATTTACATGGAAGTTTCGCCAAGGAATAGGAATAGGATACTGCAATCCGAACTACCTGAGCGGCGGTTTTAAAGAGCCGACTGAGCGCCCGGCACGTCAATATGCAGAGACAGAAGAAAATACGGTTGGGCAAACTAAAGCGGGGCAAAAGACGACAGGACAAAGCACAACAGGCAAAACTAGCGCAGGGCAAAATCACGAAAAAGAGATAGAGTGTTCCCCTGAGCTTCTGCTTGTTATGGACGAGGTGCGAGAACGCTTTAGCCATGTGCAAACCGACTTTGTCGCCGTTTTTGAAGTGAGCGGCGAAGGTGTGTTCACGCTGGATTTGCAAAACGGCTCAGCCACGCCGACAGATAGGGAAGTTTCCGACCTAAGAGTCACTTTGAGTATGAAAACACTTAAAGGCATTCTCTCAGGCAAAACAAACCCCACGGCGGCATATGCTCTGCGGAAATTGAAGCTAAAAGGCGATATGGGCAAGGCACTGAAACTGGTTGGGGTGCTTGGGTCATGACGAGGTACGAATGTGGCGGAGTTCCGTATTTTATTGAAAACGGATTGCCATACCCGACGGCATTTTTTGAACAAGACCACCCGCGGCTTAATCTAAACGGCACGTACCATATGCCTGACTTAGACAAAACAATTGAAATCCCCGGTTGCTTTAATAAAATCGGAGATTTTCTTGAGCATTTTGAAGGGATATTGCCCTTAGAGCATAAGTTTGTGTTTTCAGGTGAAAAAAGCCGAGGGATACGTAGGTTGTGTTTAGAGGGATTTTTTCACAATGCCGAAATTTGGCTCAATGGAACCAGACTGGGACAGTCATGCGACCCACATCTGCCGACCTATTTCAACGTGACAGATATTTTAAAATACGGCGATGAGAACACATTACGAATTGAGATAGACAACCGTATTTCCCCATATACACTGCCGCCACGGCAATTTGAGGGGCATAAGCCCGGTTGGAAACTCTATGCGGGTGTGTTTCGTGAGCTATACATCGAGAGTCTACCCGAAGTGTACTGTTTCAAGGCAGATGTTCGCACGAGCGGAGATGAAGTCATAAGTAATTTGCTCTTTGCCGACGCAGAGGGGAATGTTTCCCATGCAAAATACTCACAGATAGTAGAAAATCCTGAGCGCTGGAGCCCGGAGTCGCCGCATCTGCATGTGTTTAAAATCGAAACCCCATTCGGGTCGCAAAGTGTTCGTTTCGGGTTTCGGGATATTGCAATAGCGGAGCGTGAAATCCAAATTGACGGACAAGCCTTGAAAATAAAGGGTGTTTGCCGCCATGAAGAGCATTATGACCACGGACATGCCCTCCCGAAAGAGATAACACGGCAAGAGCTTTTTTTGATAAAAGACTTGGGCGGAAATCTGGCTCGCTTAGCGCATTACCCCCACCGAGAGGACGCCTACGATGTCTCAGACGAGACAGGATTATTAGTCTACGCAGAAGTTGCCAACTATCAAGCGGGACTGGGGCTTGTACAAGGTTTATTCGGCAAAAGCGCAGAGCTCCGTAAAAACAAACAGGGACTGAGAGGGCTGTGGCGGCTACTGCGCAGCTCACGGCAACTTACAGATCCGAAGTATTTAGACAGCGTAAAGCGCTCCCTGATAAAGCTAATCGAGCGGGAGCGCAACCACCCCTCTGTTTTGTTCTGGGGCGTGGGCAACGAGTGTTTCAGCATTACAAGAAAATCAAAAAAAGCACTGTTAGAGCTAAAGCAGTTGGTGACAGAACTGGACAGCACACGCCCGGCGGCATACGCCGCATTCACAGCCCCCGGCATAACACCACGCTTTGAAAAATCCCTAGAAGTATTCGACGTAATATGCGTAAATGAATACTATGGTTGGTACTACGGCTCCGCCGATGATGCGAAAGAATACTGGGAAAAAATAGCAAAACGCTTTCCGGGAAAGCCACTGCTGTTGACCGAAACAGGAAGCGATGCCTATTTATCCGACTCAAAGAGTTTAGAAAAACAGTGTGACCTACTGCAGTCACACTGGAAATTGGTTGAAAAGAATTTGTTATCAGGCGTCTGCGTATGGCTACTAAAAGACTTCGCCTGCCCGGAATACGGAGAAGATCTACCGGTACCGGGCCACAACGCAAAGGGTCTGTACACAAAAGAATACAAAGAAAAACCCGCCGCAGATATGCTGCGCGGGTTGTGGTGGGATGAAGGGTGAAATGCGAAAATATTCAGTACCCTCACGTCATTCTGCGCGTGAGTCGCAGAATCGAATTAACTATCTATTATGCTGCAATTTCTGAGTAGTGCAAAATTGCGACCTCGGTTAATGCACTCCTTGAGGTTGTGATAATTTGCTCTAACCGTTCTGCTACTCCCAAACTATAAACGGTTATACCGCACCCCGTGCAGGCACTGCACGGTACATTCTTAACGATAATCATGCACGTACTTAAATCTGTAAAGTGAGTCGTGACGCTTTCGGACATGTCGCCTTTGCAATAAAAACAATTCATTATTGAGCCGCCTTTCTTGTTTTAAAATCATCTTCCCACTTATCGACATCCGGTTTGTATGTGGTTATAATCCAAAGTTTGTCATTTCCTAAACCTGCCACAATGTGCAATGGTTCATTCTGTGCATACCCTAAAATTAAACAACTCGGATAAGGATAGTCGTCGGGATATTGTTCTATAATAATTCCGCTGAGTATTGCAGAGCGTACATCATCAAATGAAATACTGCGTTTCACCAACATATTGAGGTAATGGTCTGTCAATTCAACTGCTCGAACTTGATACAGTTCTTGTATTTGCTTGATTTCTAACATACTCAACCCCCAAGCTCTTTCGTTTAATTATAGCTCATAAGTCTTTGATTTGCAACGAAAATATTCAGTACCCTCACGTCATTCTGCGCGTAAGTCGCAGAATCTAGTGCACATTCTGTCAAAATCGCTCAAACTGTTCCTATTGTGGTTTACTTCCTCGATGGATTCTGCGACTACGCGCAGAATGACGGGTGAGTGAGGTGTTTTCGGCGGAGTAGAAGCTATAACCACAAAGTAAACTTTCCATGTACAACCCTTACAATTATTGATGTTTTAATAAATTCATGCTAGACTCATATATAACGATATATATGAGCTATTTTTATGCTATAATTTATGAAAGGAATGCTCGTTATGGCGAGAACAAAAAAAGATTTAGCCTTTAATATTTCACCACTGAGAAAATACATAATGCCGCGCCCACGAGTTAATGACTTAATCGCAAGAGCTTCGGAGTGCAAGCTCGTCTACATGATAGCGGGTGCGGGGTATGGCAAAACAGCCGCTGTGCAAAATTACATAAATGGGCAAAAAGGCGCAATTGTGCGTTGGCTTCAGCTCACTGAGAGCGACAATGTAGCCTCGCACTACTGGGAGAACTACACCCATTCGACCTCACACGATAACCCAAAGCTCGCAAAAGAGCTAAAAGAACTGGGTTTTCCCGAAACAGCCACCCGCTTCAAACAATTTGCCGACATATTAAAACGAGGAGAACGAAACTCTGATAAAACAATCTTGGTTCTGGACGATTTTCACCTGATAAACTCAAAAAAAGCACTCACATTCGCAGAGCGATGCGCTCAGTTACGTGCGCCCAACGCCTGTGTCATAATCATATCCAGAGCAGAACCCGAGATAAACACGGTAAACATACTCTCCAAGGGCAAACTTGCCGTGATAACGCAAGACGACCTGCGTTTTACAAAAGAAGAGATACAAGATTTTTTCAAGTGGCGGAAATTCACCTGCACATCAGAGATGGCAGAGAGGTTTGCAGAAAGCACCAAAGGCTGGCCACTTGCAATAAACCTGCTCTCACACATAATGAGTAACTCACTCGGCAACGCCGATATGGCATTAAGGCTCACAGAGCAAAACATCCACAAACTGTTTGAAAGTGAAGCGTGGACTGTTTTTCCCGAAGACATAAAAAAAACACTGGTCAAACTATCGCTTGTGCCACAGTCACCGCACTCGCAGCTACAGGAAATATTTGAAAAAGAAACAACAGAGCAAACGGCACAACTCGCATCATTTATAAGCTATGACAGCTTCAGCGATAATTACACACTCCACCCGCTATACCTGAGTTTTCTGAGAGAAAAGCAAGAAATATTATCCAAAGAAGAAAAACAAAGCACCTATGAAGAAGCGGCTACATGGTGTTTTGAAAACGGATTTTACACAATTGCCGTGAAATACTATGCCGCAGCGCATAACTTTGAAAGGATACTTGAAGTCTTGCGCACATATCAGGAGAATTGGGCAAAAGACACATGTAAATTCTTCCTTGATATTATAGAAAATATCGAGCCGGACACGGGCGACAACGTGCGCGAAAACCCGGAACTGACTCGACTAAAAGCACTCACAAAGCCATTCTTGCTGATTGGAATAGGTGAGTTTGAACACGCAGAAAAAGTGACAGAAAAACTGGTGCAAGAGTGGGAGCAAACAGATTCACCCCATAGAGAGGAAGTCTTAATAAATGCATACACCGCACTCGCCCAAATTAGTAAGTACACATGTGTGTCCACACACGAGTTTAAAACAGCACAGCACCTAAAAAAAGTAGCAGAACTAAGTGCCGCAGGCATCACAGCGGAAACAAGCGGCATATTCTCGCTTGCGGGCATTAGATCTTTTGCTTGCCTCGTGGGGGAAAACGCAACGCTCGAAGTTATTGACAAATTTGTAGAAAGCACCAAAGAACTGGTGGCAACAATAAAAACAATAACACCAAAAAAGCTATACGGCTACGACGATTGGGCTCAGTGTGAAATTGCATATTTTAAAAACGACTTAGATGAAGCAATCATAAGCGCACAGCGAGGAATAATAAAAGCACGTGAAAACAGCCACAGCGGCGTAGCGATGTTGCTGAGGCAATTTATGCAACGCATAGCTATACACAGAGGTGATTACCCGCTGGCAAAGGAATTTCTGATACAAATGTACGAAAGCATCGGAAAAATAGGCAAATACAGAGGACAACTGCTCTACGACATCATCACAGCTTCATTCTACTCACATATAGGTGTCCCCGAAATGGTTGCACCATGGATATTTTCGGAACCGGACATAGGAGAAAGCTCAGACTTCAGAATTCCAACAAGAGAGCTGATTGTCCGAGTCAGATACTACTTAGAATGCAACAAATATTCACAATCACTGGCCGTACTAAACAACTCATACCCCAGACCGCCGTATGAGCGATTTTTGTTCTCAGAGCTGATTTTCTCACTGTTTTTTGCAGTGGCACAGATGAAAACGGGCGACGCACAAAGCGCAGTAAAAAGCTTAGAGCGGGCGTACAAGTTATCACATGACGGTTTGTTTGAAATGCCATTCATAGAAATGGGTAAACACATAACTCCGGTCATAACAGCAGTAAGTGAGCAGAGCACGTGCATTCCCACAAAATGGTTAGGTGCAACAGAGCGCAAAGCTACCATATTCGCAAAAAATGTTGCGGTCATAGAAAACACCTTCAAGCGTGAGCACAAAATCCAAAAGAAAATCTCCCTCTCAGGGAGAGAGAGAGAAGTCCTGAGCGATATGTGTAAGGGATTAACGCGCGATGAAATCGCACAATACAGGTTCCTGTCAATAAACACAGTAAAGAAAGTTCTGCAATCTCTATACATAAAACTAGACGCAAGCAACAACCTAGACGCAGTACGCATAGCCTTTGAGCTGAATTTGGTGGGGTAGACTGAACGAGACAAGGGACGGTTTGGGACAGGGTTTTCCCAAAGTGTAGCAGAGGGTGGGTTGTTTGTGGAGTCATTTTTGCGAGAACAGCGGTGTAGATCCCGATGGCTCGCAAAAATGCGGAACAAACAACCCACCCTCTGCGGGAACCAACGGCGAACACCACCAACCCTACCCCATGAGGTCGGGTACCAGCGTCCATGTTAGTGTCGCTTTGTAGTGCCCTGTGCCGGTGCCGGGCGGAACTACTACCTGAATATCTTTGTCATTTTCAATCAAAGACCTCCAAGGAATTGTATACGTAACCACGGAATCATCGTCGTTTTCGGTATCTGAGACATCGCCGCGGCTGTGAATTACGGAAGCCGCATCACTGCCTACGATGCCGTTACTGCCGAGACGGAGCATATTTTTAAGAGTCGAATCGCTGGGGGAGTCGCCAAACTGAACCATTAGGTGCCATGCGTGCGACGCCGGGTTTAAAATAACAATGTCCGCCTTATCTAAAGGAGTCATGCCATTACCCACCTGTTTATCCAGCCTGTAAACCTGAGTTGTTGGAGAAACCATATGGACTCCAAAATCCAGGCTCGGCGGGATAATCACAGTTGAAGTCCACCTTGCAAACAGTTTGAGGTTGCGGTTTGGCATGGTCATCGCCGGGTCTAGTGGCTGGAAAAACTCAGCATCAAGATACCATCCCACAAAGACAAGAGGATCACCATTGTTACGGAATTTCGTCGGAGGATCTGCCGGAAGATGCCGCCCGACGGTATCGCCGAACATTATATCGCTGACGGCAGGTATTGGCGTGCCACCCTGTGTATCAAAGTTGAGAGTAAAGCGGTTGCGGGTGAAAAAGAACCTGAATTTCGTATGAATACCGTCACTCGGATTTCTGATGTGGCTATTGCCGACATACTCCATACCGTTGAAAAGCCTATAAGACATATTTGTTAAGTTAGTTTGAAAAGTCTGATTGAGACGCTCAAAATTTGCATACTCTTTAAAACCCAGACCGGAGGAGAACCGCAAAGTCTCATTACCCTCCTGACCCAGCTCATGGGGGAGTGCTTCAAACCAGTATGTCGCTTCCATTTTATGTGTGGAGCCGAATTCTGCCTCAAAAGTAACTGTTCTGCTTGCGGGCGACCCCATTCTGGGAACCATGTTTTCTAAAATGGAATCCCTATGAGTAATTATTTTTGAATCTCCCGGCAGATTTGACGGAGTTTGCCAAGCTCTGAAGTTATCTTGAACGGTTAGATCACCGTTCCAGTTGCCGCCTGAACCTTGCTGACGTGTTTGGTAAATGTCAGCAGTTTGGATGCTTGGCCATAAGTCCCATATATCCTGCTCATATTTTGCCCGAAACGAATACGCACTTAAAACTGTGCCGTCGGGATATGTGCCTCTTCCGTAAAGTCCACTGCCGTCATGGAAACGAATGGCTCTTGCGCGCCTGTTGGTACCATTTGTTGTTCCGGGACTTTGCATATCAAAGATGTACTCAAACTCAAGCCTTTTAAAGTATACATTGACAACAGTTGTCCCATTGCCACGCACCATAGCACTCTCACCATGTCGAAATTCAGCCCATACACCACCGCTGGAAACAGTGAAAGTTCGAGCGGAAGACGGCAGAGTATTAACGGCGGCAAGTGTTGTGTAATCAGCCATAGTACCTGCAACGCGCCTTTGATTATCGGTGCGGCGAGTGGAAGAGTGGAACATATAGTTACTGCTATTAGTGCCGGGGTCACCTACAATATTGGGCTTTTCAATCCAGACAACGACAGTATATTCAGCCAACCGGCCATCACTCCACACCGCAAAAAGCACGGTGTTGCCTAAAATCGGTGTATCAAAATTAAACGGAGCACCATTTTCCCTAAGAGACCAGTGCATGAAAGTCCAGTCGGCACGGGTCGGTGAAGGTGGGGGAGTGGCGGTATCTCCGGTGTTTACAATCTGCATGGGAACTGAGGTGCCTTCCGAAATAAAGAATACAGTGTGTGTGTTCGGCAAATGTTCGGGTTCTGCTTCAACCTGCTCATCCGGCATATTCGGCTCATCATCTTCGAGCTCGGCAGTATCTGCATCTTGGTTGACTTCTTCTGGGTCGACAGTATCTGTGTCATTGCTCTCATATTCGAGAGAGAAGGCCTCTTCAGCCACGTACTCATCATCAAGCGATGCAATGTCCGAAACTTGAGCAATTTCTTCAAACTCAATGAAATCGGTATCATGGAACTGATCAGGGATGTCAGGAGCAGTAACTTCTGCATGCTCAGTTTCATAAATATTATCATCGGCAGCAGCTGTATGTGCCTGTGAAAGCAAGATAATGCCGGGTGGTACCAGTGTCGCAAGCATTAAAATGCACACCATGATTGAAATAATTCTGGTTCTTGTCTTCATTACGTACTCCTTGTCTACGTTGTACTGTGCGTATATTGCTCAAAGGTTAGCAGGTGATGGGCAGTTTGTGGAGTCTTTTTTGTGAGAACAGCGGTGTAGATCCCGATGGCTCGCAAAAAAGCGGAACAAATTGCCCGTCATCTGCGGCGGCCGAACCGACTATTTGCTGTACTGCACTGCCTCGTGCAGACGCTCCAAGTCTCGTTTGTAGGACTTTCTGCCCCTAACGGCCACAAAAGTTATAATTAGAGTTGCTAAAAGTATGCCTGCACCTATAAAGATGTAAATGATTGTCTTTTCTGTTGCGTATTGGGGCACATGATTTACTTGGTTGAGCGCAGCTGCATTCACCTCTGCCGCTGTAGTCGGAGCGATGTGAAACTCACGTTCAAACTCCCAGGTTCTGTCATCAAAAGTTATCTTGAATTTTCCTAGATAATCACCGGGGTGTAATCCATATCCCGCTTCGTCGGAAATGGTTAGAGGAAACACTGTGTTAGGTGCGAAGTCCACATCCATATCAGTCACACTGAAAATCGGAGCATCATAATCCGAAGCGAAAATTTCAGCACTTACCTTTGCACCCATGGAGAGACGGGGCATTGGATTTCTGAGCTCGGCGACTATTGCGGCTGTGTAGTTTATCGTTTCGGCTCTCACATCTCCGAGCATAAAATCAGGCGCTACTTCTGCGGCACCCCGCTCTTGCAAACGGACAATCATGACGTGCGCAAAACGATTGACGAACATTCCTGAATTATCGAGCTCTTCCTCTGTGGCATCGCGTAAAAAGTGAACAGCACCAAGCACTACGCCGTCAAACCCACCCTGCGGAATGTTCAAATTAAGCGTTACGGGTAGGGACGTGTTCGCCGGGACAGTAACTTTCGAGTCAACACCGAGAGAAGCAATGTCCGCAAAGTTATATTTCAGAGACTCATCAGCAATAGCGGGAGCAGTATAGTCGAGTACACCGTTCATATTGGTGCTGACCGCAAAGTGGTTTATCTCGAACGTCGCTTCAAAGTCATTATCATTGACAATAAACATGGTTATTTGTTGATCACCTGCCGAGACATAGAGGTCAAAAAAGCCGTGTGTCTCAGGAATTTGGTTGTCGGGCAATTCAGGTGATATCGAATACCCCCCCGCAGCCTCGGCAGTGATGCCGAGGAGAGCGGTTGATAATAATACGATTGCCGTAGTAAGAATTGATTTTAATGTACGCATGTTGTTTATCCTCCGAGTATTGGTTATTTTAGGGGGGTGATTTCGATTATGGGAGTACGCTGGGGACGGTGAGCCAAGTCATATCTGCTTTTGCGTCGCCTGATCGTGCTGTTCCGCCTAAAATGGTGAGTTCACCTGCGAAATTTGATGCCCAGAGTGTTGGAGCAGTACCTGAAACATTTGTAGCGGTTACAACTGTGGTTGATGCGCCGCCGGCTGTGAGATTCAGGTTATCAGCAATTTTAATATCTGCATGTTTTGATGTTTGCCAGCCATTTTGAGTCCAAACTCCGTCGAGTTCAACAGAACCGTCTTGCTTGTTGCCGTTTGTAAATAAGTTGAGTTTTGCGCCTTGATGTGCATTGTCATTACCTACAAAGAATTCGCCAAGTTGTACAGTTACAACGAAATTCACTCCTGATTCAACCGACAAGCCAACGCGCTCTCTTGAACCCGTGTCATTCCCCGGTTGGTCTCCAGCTGTTGGCAATGAGCTGTAAGTTTTTGTTCCTATCTCAATGTCATGCTTACCGAAATAGAGTCCGGCAGCTAAACCTTCAATACTATCGGGTACACGGGAGTCGCCGGGGTTGTTGGGGTCGTTAGGGTCTTTTGGCTCGACAATGATAGGATCTTCGTTGTTGGGATCAAGTGTAATCCCTGCGTCTGAGTTGTTTGCGCTTGCCACTACGGTTGTACCTGCAAGCAGTGCTAGTGCGAGGGTGATTGTTACGATTTTTTTCTTCATGATTTTTTTTACTTCCTTTCAAGTAAAGTGATATCCTAAAAAATACAAACAATTTATGATTGTACATTTTGGCTAATTAATGCGGCGATTTACTGAGGCTTGTACCGCTGTCTCCGTCGTTTCCTTTTCTTAAAGCCAAGACACATGCCAAAGTGCTGATACCGAAGAGGATTGCGTGGTATATTGTAAAGTTGTCCAGCCAAATGATATAGGCGGGGTAAGTTTGCGTGAGTATGAGTATGATTATGCCTGCTAAACCGACTATGTTTGTAAGTGTGATTGCAAAAATGCGAACATGTGCGGATTTTTCACCATATTGCTCATTGCGTAAAGTAGCTTCAATGTATTCTTCACGCTCAGAATGCGTCCTAAGTAAAACTTTAACTGTCGTTATAAGTGCCATCAGAAAACAAACAACACTGAGAATTAAGTTAAGTAACGCAAATGTGGGTTCACCGCCTGTTTGAGTGAGTGGGATTCTATCTAAAAGGGGAGTCTGATCGTCGTCGGTATATGTTTCATTATAAGCGGATCGATCGATTTGATCTGATTCTTCCTTTGCAGATTCGGTTGGCTCTTCATATCCGGAATCGGCAGACTCTTCATATTGTGGTGTTAAATCGCTTTGTTGCAGTTCATCAGGCAGTTGTGCCGATTCTTGCGCCTGTGTTTGTGCCGCTACTGTGTTCTGCCTTACAGTTTGACTGTTCCCACTCGTTTGGTTCGCAGTGTTTCCGCCTGATTGGTTCGTGGCGCCACCACCTGCCGTGTTTGTGGTGCTTCCACTTATCTGGCCGGTGCCATCTCCACCTGATTGACCACCTCCACCCAATGGTGGACTCAGCGTTGCCGGGTTCGGAGCGGGAGTTGCGGTTGGTCTCGGTGTATTCGGCGTGTTCGGTGTCGGCGTTGCCGGGCTTGGAGTAGGAACTACAGTTGGTCTCGGTGTGCTCGGCGTCGGCGCTGCCGGTTTTGGCGTGCTTGGGCTTAGCGTTACCGGAACCATGGGAGCGATATGCCACTGTGCAAATATATCAGTATGAGCTACGATTGGGTCATTTACATCAAATCGCTGATATGTACTGCCTACCTTTATATACCAACCTCCAAAAGAGTATCCGTTTGGTGCAATTTCGCTTATTGGCGGTGCCGGTGGCGACGGCATTGTTTTCCCAAGTCGAGCCAGAGCATCTGCCAGACTCTCTCCTTTTTCTGCAAGGATTGTGCCTGCGAGTCCGCTACTCCTTGCGGGCCAGTTATTGTGGAACTTCACTTGAAACGGCCCTTGTCCGGGAGTTAAAGTGATACCGGCAGGCCCGCTCACAGCCTGTACTGTACCTGCAAGTGCGGGAAGTCCTATCATAAGAAGAAATGCAAGTGCGAGCGACATAAATATGAACTTATCCTTTTTTGCTTTTTTCATTGTAATGACCGTCCCTTTTGATGTGAAACATCGGTGATTATGTGATTAATGATTACAGTGACAGAGTACACCATAACAAATTTTCAAACTACACCCTATAGGGTGTTTTTTAGCAAAAAAAACATCAAGTTTTGATAAACCTTGAACTGTTTGTTTTTTTAGGCTATACTTCAATAAGAGGTAGCAACATGAACGAAACAAAATTCTTTGAATACGGCGAAACGGAAATAAGCCACCTCCGCAAGCGAGACAAGAAACTTGGGGCGGTGATTGACCATGTCGGAATGCTCAAACGTTCGGTGAATTCCGATGTGTTCTCTTCTCTTGTGGAGAGCATTATCAGCCAACAGATATCATCAAAAGCGGCGAACACAGTGTGCAGGCGGCTGAGCGAACTGTGCGAGATGGACGCAGAGCGGCTTGCCGCTTTGAGTATTGATGAGATACAGTCCTGCGGCACTTCGATGCGAAAGGCGAGCTATGTAAAAGGTGTCGCCGACGCTGTTGTCAGCAAAACCCTTGACATTGCGGCTCTGCCGCAAATGAGCGATGATGAAGTCATCAAAACTTTGTCTGCGCTGAAAGGTATAGGCATTTGGACAGCGGAAATGCTGCTAATTTTTTCACTGATGCGCCCGAATGTCATAAGCTACGGCGATTTGGCAATCCGCAGAGGTATGATGAAACTATATAGGTTAAAGCAGCTTCCGGTAGAAAAATTTGAGCGGTACGCCAAACGATATGCGCCCTACGGTTCCGTTGCCTCGCTGTACCTATGGCACATATCAGACCCTTCTTTTGTGATGCCATGACCAAAAAGCTATATACTTTTCTCTTGCGTTCATGGCAATACTCAGTTATAATGTGACTATATATGGAGGTGATATTTGTGTATATAAAGGCATCTGCTTCTATAAGAAGTAACTATAATGATATATCAAAACTGTGCAAGGAAACCGGAGAGCCTGTCTATCTCACAAAAAATGGGGAAGGTGACCTTGTTGTCATGGACATCACATCTTTTGAAAGACGTGCTAAGGAGCTTAGGCTTGCTGAAAATTTATGGGAAGCTCGCACTGCAAGACTCAATGGGGCAAAAGGACATTCAATTGAAGAAGTCCGCAATATGCTGACAAAAACTATAGAAGAAGTCGGTAAGAGTAAATGAGCGAGCACACTTCATACTCCATAGAAATTTCAGATGCTGCACTCGCAATGCTTGACAGTCACGTCAATTTTCTCGCACAAGTCAGCACAGATGCGGCTTTTAAGCTGATGGATAAGATACTTGGCGATATTGCCTCTCTGTCGGAATTTCCTGAGCGTTACCCTGTTTACGATAATAAATTTATTTCTGATAGTCGCTACCGCAAGATGTTAAGCGCAGGACGCTATCTCATTTTTTATGAAATCAGCGCTTCTGTTGTGTCGGTGGATTATATTGTTGATTGCAGACAGGATTACGAATGGTTGATTCAATGAAGACCAAAGAACCTGAAAAATCAAGAAAAATTATACATATAGATATGGACGCATTCTATGCCGCCGTTGAAGTGCGCGACAACCCGGCGCTCATGGGCAAGCCGCTGATTATCGGGGCACTGCCGTCCGAGCGTGGTGTTGTGGCTACTTGCAGCTACGAAGCGCGGACGTTTGGCATTCGCTCGGCAATGAGTATTAAGGAAGCATATCGCCGATGCCCGGACGGAATCTATATGCACCCAAACATGAAAAAATATGTAGAAGCCTCGGCAAAAATCCATGAAATTTGGGATAAGTACACAGACAAAATCGAGCACCTCTCACTAGACGAGGGGTACCTCGATGTCACGGGAGCGGACTACATGTTTGGCGGAGCGGCGGCTATCGGACATGAAATACGAGAGCGGACAAAAGCCGAAGTAGGCCTAACTTGCTCCGTTGGCATTGGATATTCCATGATGTCCGCAAAACTTGCAAGCGAAGAGAAGAAACCCGACGGGTTTTTTGAGATAAAAGATGCGGATGCTCTTCAGCGCCTTATAAGCGACAGAAGCGTGCGCACCATTTACGGCGTTGGCATAAAAACAGCCGAGGAACTGGCAAAAATTGGAGTCACCACAGTCCGTGACATACTAAAAGCACCCGACCGTGTAGCATCGTTGCTTGGAAACCACGGACACCAAATTGTCGGGTTGGCGCAAGGCATAGATAAAAGGGAAGTGACTCCCTATTCGGAAGTCAAATCAATCGGCACGGAGCAGACGTTTCAAAAGGATATTACTGATTTTAATTATTTAGCAGATTTTCTGTTACTCACAGCGGAGCGGCTGAGTTGCGATGTTCAGCAAAAGAGCTTATACGCCCGAACCATCACAATAAAAGTAACTTACGCCGATATGAAAAGTATTACACGCTCGAAAAGCGGTGACGCAACCAACAGCACAAGGGAAATTTACGCCACAGCTATAGAACTGCTCAAGAAAATAGAAAAAAGAGCAATAAGACTAATTGGCATAACACTGAGCAATTTCACAGAAACCCCCGCACGCCAAATGTCGCTGTTTCAAGATGCCGCAAATGCAAGGCACGACAAGCTCGATGGGGCGTTAATGGAAATCAGGAACAAATTCGGCAGAGGTGCTATCAAGTCCGCAAGCGTTTACGAGGCTGAGAAAAGGGTTAAAGAGTCGGAGGGGGAGTGAGTTTGCCTAAATCGCTCCGATGACATACTCATTTATTATCGCCTCCCTACCTCCATTGTCCGAGCATGGCGATGGTTGCGTCGAGTGCGTCGCCTGCGACCCAAATGTCCGGCACGATTCCAACCCCTTCGATTAGGTGCCCTTCGGGAAAGACGTGCATTGTAGTTCCGAGCCCAAAATGTATACCGGAACGCGGCAACCAAAGACTTCCAAATGTTAAGTCAAAATTGAGCGTTCCGTTTGTGTTGCTGCCGATAATCAGGGTGTTTGTCATGTTGAGTATCAAATCTGTGAAAGCCTCTGCCGCGGAAGCACTGAATCTGTCAACAAGTAAAATCAGCACCTGTTCTCTGTATACAATTCTGTCAGGTGGCTCTTTATCCATAATTGTGTATCCATCCCCAAAAGGGGCCGGATTCATATATTTGATGAATGTTTCTTCAGATATGTGGAAAAAATTATCGGGTGTGCTCTGAGCCACTGACTGCATAAAATCGGTATAATCCCAAGCCCTCAGACTAATATAGTTTGAAGGGATGAGTTCTCCTGTTAACAAATGTAGCCACTGTCTCGGCAAGCCTCCGTATCCGCCGCCGTTTGAGCGGATATCCACAATTATTATCGGCTCATCCGCAAGCTCTTCTGCAAAAGATAGAAACCGCCTTGCGTGAGCGGCATCGCCAACTGCACTTTCGGGGAAATTCATTTGCCTCACGGCTACAACGGGAATCCCTTCAATATGCTGTAAACGCGGCGGAATGAAGTTGCGCCTTGTCGGTGTTTCTTTTTCGAAAGAAACAAACTCGTTTGTGCCATCGCTGTAGAAAAATTCAAGGTCAAGACTGCCGGGAAGATATTCCTCAGTCAGCAAAATAATAGGGCTGTAGAAAAACTCGCCGCTTTCATTCATATGCAAATGCATAAGATTATTGAGGTTATATTCTGCAATTTGCACAAGATAACGCTCAGTGGTTTTGCATCTAAAGCCATATTCGGACGACATAAACTCCAAAGTGTCTTGAGTGTGATAAAATGCTGAACTTACCTGTCTTACCGCTTGCCATTCTATGTGGAAGTGGTTATCTATAATTATTCTTGATAAGTGGTTATGGATGGTTTGTGAAAATGTATCCACAGAAATCACGTCATCGCCATAGTCTTTGAGATATGCCAATATATTTGACATTGTTTCACCAAAAACTTCGCTCCCGCCAAAGTAGAGGTAGCCGCCATATAAATCATGTATTAGCCCAAACAGTTCCTCGGTGTCCGCAATGGCATCTGAGATAGACACATAGTCGGCACGCTCAGACACAGTAAAAAAGTTGTGCAAATTCGCCGTTGTTGGCACACGTCTCTCTGTGAGCTCCAGTAATCGGTTATAATCGGGTTTAATTATCGCTTGCCTCCGTAAGTATGCTTTGTTTAGTATAGCGTCAAGTGTCAGCGGCCCAAGAACCTCTGTGCCCATTTCGTCAGGATATGGTTCATTTTCTTGATTATTTTCGTAGTCGATTTGATAGTCAATGTCATATAAGTCATTGTTATTGTTGTGAGCATACTCATCTTGCTCATTTGAGCAAGCCGTGAGAGTCATAATCAGTAATAAAAAGTGTGCTATTATGAGAAATTTAATGTGAAATGCCTTCATGAGCTTAACCTCCAAATCGTGTAAAAACTTATTATATAGTATATTATAGCAGAAAATTCTCAACTGTATATATAAAGTTTATTTGCCCAAATCACTACGATGAAACACCCCAAATCACTCCAACGGAAAACCCCAAATCACTCCGATGGTATTGCACAAATCACTCCAATGTGTTATATTGTTGTATAAACAAGTACATATCACGGAGGGTAAGTGATGAATAACTATATAAGCAGAATAATGGATGATGAGATACGTAGGAAGCTAAAAATCACCGGCTCTGTTGTTATAAAGGGGCCAAAGTGGTGTGGCAAAACGACTACGGCTAAACAGTTTGCCAAAAGCGATATAGATTTGCAAAGCAGTGAAACAAGTAACAGATATAAGAAAATTGCCGAAAACGACATAATGCTTCTCCTAGAGGGAAACAAGCCAAAATTGATTGACGAATGGCAAGAAATTCCACAAATCTGGAACGCCGTGAGGACAGATGTAGACAAGCAAAATAAGCCGGGTCTGTATATTCTAACCGGGTCTACCACACCAAAAGACGAAGAGACGAAACAACTGCATTCCGGAGTTGGGAGGATGTCATTTGTCGAGATGAAACCAATGACACTCTTTGAAACCGAAGACTCAAACGGCTCCGTTTCACTGAAAGAAATCAGAGACGGCAATATTAAATTAAGTGGTCAAACGTCAGATATTAATTATGAAAGACTGGCATATTTGACATGCCGTGGCGGGTGGCCATCAGCACTCAAGCTGGATGAAGATGCTGCTCTTGATGTTTCAAAGGAATATATAAAAGCACTTACCGAATCGGATATTTCGAGGGTCGATGGAAGAAACAGAAACCCCAATTTAGCAAATCATATTTTGCGCTCTTATGCCAGAAATGTTTCAACAGTCGAATCAGATAAAACATTGTTTGAAGATATTCAGTATAATTATGGTAGCGTTTCGGAATCAACGCTATTTGAATACGTAAATATACTAAAGCGACTTTATGTAATTGATGAAGTTGAAAGTTGGAATCCAAATCTTAGGTCAAAAACAAGTATCAGGACTTCACCAAAGAAAGGATTTATCGACCCTTCTATAGCAACAGCCGCAATGGACATTTCGCCGAAAGAACTGGCACTGGACCCCGAAACCTTCGGGCTGCTGTTTGAAAATCTGGTTTACCGTGATTTAAGTGTTTATACAAGGAAAATAGGCGGGTATGTAAAACACTATAGGGACAGGTATGGGCTTGAGTGTGACCATGTAATTCATTTTGACAATGGGAAATATGGGCTTGTCCAGACAAAGCTGGGTTCGAGTGGAATTGAGCAAGGTATTGAAAAATTGAGGCAACTAAAGGCATTAATTATCGAAAAAAACAAGAAGAGAAGAACCGTTAAAGAGCCGGACTTTATGATGGTAGTAAATGGATATGATATGGCATATACAACTGAAGATGGCATACTCATTGTTCCTGTTGGGTGCTTAAGAGACTGACACACTCCACTGCCATTGCTTGCTATTTGACACTTTTCATGCTATCATAAAGTGGCTAGGAAACAAAGCGAAAAAAGCACCCGCCAAAACGTATATTTAACGAAGTGGGTTGAGCCATAAAACAACAATACCGGAGGGAAAAATGTATAAAAATTTTAAAGAACTGAGAGACAGCTTGTCGGCTACTGAGCCTAAGACACTTGTAGTTGCGGCGGCGCATGATGAGCATACACTTGAAGCGGTTTTTAGTGCGGCTGAGACCCTTCCCATGAAATATATTCTCGTTGGCGAGAGAGACAAAATTTTGGAAATTTCCAAAAAGCTTGGAAAAGATGTTCCCGAAGATGTAATTGTTGATGCAAAAGACAACCACGAAGCGGCTGTCAAATCGGTGGAACTTATCAGAAACGGCAAAGGCAACGTGTTGATGAAAGGCATTGTTGACACAGGGGTATTATTAAAGCCCGTGCTTGATAGGGAGACAGGAATTAGAGGTTCGGGAACTATGTCGCATGTGGCTGTGCTGGAAGTTCCTGCGTATCATAAACTGGTGGCAATCACAGATGCCGCAATGCTTCCGCACCCTACATTTGAGCAAAAAGTGGACATCTTAAAAAATGCAGTAGAATTTTTCTCTAAACTCGGCATAAAAAAACCAAAGATTTCAGCACTTGCGGCGGTGGAGACAGTGAGCGAAAAAATGCCTGAAACCGTACACGCTCAAAAATTAATGGAAATGTGCAAAAACGGCGAACTCGGCGACTGCCATGTCGAAGGACCCCTGAGCTTCGACCTGTCGGTGAGCGAGGAAACAGCGAAAATAAAAAAATACAGCGGAACGGTAACAGGAGATGTTGACATCTTTTTAGCCCCTGAAATAACAGCAGGAAACGTTTTAACAAA
>WQSX01000026.1 GCA_009787625.1 Oscillospiraceae bacterium | reverse complement strand
GTTCCTAACCCTTTTCGCTCGGCGTTTTTATCAGTTTCGTCCACCCCTGCACGTTCCATCGCTGATAATAATGTGTCCTCTGTAAAAGGTACAGGCGGTTTTGTGAGGTGGTCGGTGACTGAAACTGCTATTTTGTCAAAGACCTGCCCCTCGTTTATCTGAGGTAGCATTTCGGCGGCATCGGCGGTGTTCGCTTTTTTCTCGGATAAATTTAGCAGTTTTCTGAAATGTGGGTCAAGTGCTTTGAATCCGTCTTTATATATTGTTTTTCCCGTGGTTGTAAATGTTTGCCCCTCACACTCAAAGACTGCTGTTGTTGAATCATATTCGTGCCTGTCAGCTAAAGCGGAGATAAGGCGTGATGAAATCAGTAGCAGTACCTTTTGTGTGTTTTCGTCCAGAGAGTCAATTTTGACTTTTGCAATCTCGGCTGTGGGTATTATTGCGTGATGGTCTGTGACCTTTTTGTCGTTAATTACCTGCGGCACATTTTCAGGTGTAGCAGTTTCCAAACTCAGAAACTCTCTTACAATCGGGGTCAGTTTCGTCACAGTATCTTCCATGTCAGAAGTGAGAAATCTTGAATCGGTGCGTGGATATGTGATTAGTTTTTGCTCATAGAGTTTTTGAGCGGAGTCTAAGGTCTGCTTTGCTGTAAGCTCAAAGAGCCTGTTGCTTTCACGTTGTAAAGAGGTGAGGTCAAAGAGTTTCGGCGGTGCTGTGGTTTTGCGTTCGGTTATGAGCGACACACATTTTGCCTGTTTATTTTGGCAAGCATTTTTTATTTGCTCTGCTTTTTCTTGTGAGTTTAGTTGTCCGCTGATGGCTTCAATGCCGTCAAATTTTAAGCGTACCATGTAATATTTTTCCTTTATGAACCCTTGTATTTTCTGTTGTCTGTCAACCACCATTGCAAGTGTGGGGGATTGCACTCTGCCGACGTTTAGCGTTTTACCGTGGATAGTGGAATAGAGCCTTGTGGCATTTATCCCGATAAGCCAGTCAGCTTTTGCCCTGCAAAGTGCGCTCTCGTATAGTGGGTCAAACTTGTTGCCATCTTGTAGATTCTCAAAACCTTTTTTAATTGCGCTCTCTTCCATGCTTGAAATCCATAGTCTGAAAAATGGTTTATTGCACTGCGCTTCGTCATATACCAAGCGGAATATGAGTTCACCCTCACGCCCTGCATCCGTCGCACAGATAATGCTTTCAACATCACTTTGATTCATTAGCTTTTTTAGAATGTTGAATTGCATTTTTTTGTTGTCAAATACAGAGTATTTCCATGTTTTGGGTATAATGGGTAAATCGTCACGTTGCCATTTTGAATACCGTCCGTCATACTTTGGAGCTTCGACAAGACCTACAAGATGCCCTATGCACCAAGATACCAAGTAACCATTACCCTCAAAATATCCGTTATTTTTCTTGTTTGCGCCGATAATTGCGGCAATATTTCTGCCAACGCTCGGCTTTTCTGCTATTATTAGTTGCATAAATATTTCCCCTTTCGGAAAGTAAGCCGCTACCCAAAATTGAGTAGCGGCACGGTTTGTTATTGTGCTGATAATTAGATGGGTTCGTCTTCGTCCTCTTCATCTTCATAATTGTCTGAGCTTTGGGTGGTTTCCTGTGGCTCTGTTTGTCCGCTATCTTCAATGCTCAGATCTTCGTATTCTTCATCATCTTCAAACTCATCAATATTTGTAGTGTGTCCGCTGTTTGATTGTTGTTTGGGTTTAATGATTTTGAAGTAAACCAAAGCACCGCCGCCTGCGAAAATAACTAGGACAACTATTGTCGGGATTATACTGTTACTTTCTTCAGGCTGTAGCTCAGGTTCTTGCGGAGTTTCATCAGCCTGTGGCGGTATGTATGGCTGTGGCTGTGGAATTTCTACATCATCTTCCAGTAGCGGAATTAGGTCAGATTCGTCAACTAGGTTTAGAAAATGTACGTTGTTTGAGTTTCCTGCCCTGTCCACTATGAGGTAGAAGATGTTTCCGTTTTTCGTTTCAACCGTGATAAATTGTTTTTCCTCTGCGTAATCGCCACCGAAATCATCAACTAGATTGAGGTTTCCTTCGGGAGTAAGTGGTTGTGACTCATTTGAATTACCTGTGTTTGGTGTAGTCACAATGGGTATCGGTATGAGTACACCGTCAAGACCTTCGTCTGTTTCGTCACCGTGCGCTGTTGCTGTGAATGTCAGTAGCGGTGCAATTATCAAAGTGACGATTATCATTGATATTATTAGTTTTGCTTTCATTTTTGAGTTCCTTTCCGTGTTGTTGCTTACTATATTTTATGGTTCGGGTAGTCTTCCAAAGGCGTAAAAGTGTTTCGTCCAATATGGGGTGGTAATGTCTGCGTAACTGATGGGGTTGCCGCAATGTATCATCATATTATTGCCAACATAGATACCTACATGAGTGGGTAAATGTGGTTGCGGTGCGGCGTAGGTGTAGTTGAAGTAGATTAAATCGCCCGGTTTTGCTTCTGATGGTGCTATGGTTGTTGTCTGCGCAAAAAGTCCTCGGACGGTCAGCCTCCCGAAATTCCACCCTGTCTGATTTAGTACCCAAGAGACGTAGCCACTGCAATCGAAAGAGGTTGCAGGTGACGAGCCGCCCCACACATATGGTCTTCCGAGGTGTTTTTCAGCTTCTGCGATAATTGCGGCAAAGCGTTCATCTGCGAGTGCTTCGGGTGGTATCTCGTATTTGAGGTATTCTTTTCGCCCTGCGTGTGGGTGATTTTCAAAGAGATCAGGTCTGTTGCCCTGAGTTTCCATATATACATTGAACATTTCAAGTTCTTCTGCTGTCATGCGTGGGATAACGACCACATCAAGAGAGTTGTTGCGGAGCCTTATTTCCAAGATGTGATACTCATATTCGACCTCGACTTCAATTTCAACTTCTGTTTCTATTTCGACCTCTACTTCTTCGCCTGTTTCGGGGTCAATTTCGGTTATGATTTCTATTTCTATAACTGTATGGATTTCAGTGCGGGTCCTGATTTCTATAATCGGGGTGAGAGTCAGCTCATATTGCAGGGCAAAAAGCTCTCTAAGTTCCGCCTGTACTTGCTCCCTTGTGTACATATTGAATTTTGCGGTGAGATAGCTTGCGAGAACAAAGGGGTCATGCCCGAATACGTCAAGATAGTAGCGGTACTCGTCATAGTTTGGGTGTTCATCTTCAATGCGTTCAATGCTTTCAGCGAGTTCTTCTGTCATAGCAAAGTAGTCTTCATCAGCACCGAGTATGTCCTCATCTTCTGCGGTGTATGATGTCAGCAGTATGGTGTTGAAACCGCCGCCGAACATTGACATACACGTTGAGAGTCCTGTAATGAGCAGGGTGAGCAGTATTCCTATTATTACGATATATAATGCCAGTTTCTTGCCTATACCGTGTTTTACTGCATTTATCAAACTGCTTTTTATGCCTGTGGCGATGCGTTTTGTCTGCGCTAACTTCTTATGGGTCTGTTTCGTGGTATTGCCCCTGAAAGTTTTGGCGTACTTGCGCTTTAGTCTACGCTTTTGCAATCTTTTATTAGTGTTTGATTTTTTGAGTTCTGCGGTTTTCTTGGGATTGTTTTTAATGCTTTTGAAACGTAGTTTTTCTACCGCTTTGACCTCTGCATTTTCTTTCAGTGCCGCCGCTTTTTGTGATGAGAATCTTAGCTTAGAAGTGGCAAGTTTTGCGTAATGTGCAGAATCTCTGAGTGCCTGTTTGGTGTCTACCGCCGCCTCAACTCCGATATTATCAGAGTTTTTGATATCTTCCTCTGTAGCATAAGTGACTTCATCGGTTAGCCTTGGGAGTGGGTTGCGTATGTTTTCTTTTAATTCGCTGAATGGAAGTTTAGATTTTGCACTGTTTTTGCTGTTTGCGGCGGCTAATGGCACTGTGGTTTTTGCTATGGTTGGCAACGTGGTTTTACTCTCGTCAAAAAGCAATTTGGATTTGCGGTGCTGTTTCTGCATTGCTTTTTTCTGTTTTGCTTTATTCCCTACGGTTATTCTGTCTGCCAGAGTTCCTATCTCTGGGTGCGAGTGTGATTTCTCGGTTTCTCTTGCGCTGATATGATTTTCTTCGCCTGTGGCTTTGTTTACTTCCACTGCGGAGCCGTGTTTCATTCGCTGAACTACTTTTCCGCTAGACTGTAGCTTATTCATACGGCTTACCTATGCGGGTTTTTCGCCGAATTTTGTTGACATCAGGCGGTACAGGTTTGTGTCTTTGGGGAATCTGTCTATGAATGGTAATGTGATACCGCCGTAGATAACAAGACCTTCCCCCGGCTGTGATTGGGTGACGTATGCTATTTGTTTTGGCGAAATGTTTAGTTTTTCTGCTAAAATTTCTCTATCGCCCGGAGCTTGTGAGAGCATATATATGAAGTCGCTGTTTTCAAATATATCCTCAATGTCTTTAGAGGCAAGCAGATTTTTGACATTTTGGGTGATACCTGTGGGGATGCCGCCCCATTTACGGAATCTTTTCCATATTTCAACGCTCCATGCGCCTATTTCGCCTTGTAACAGCAGGTGAAACTCGTCAACATAGTAGCGTGTGGACTTGTTTTTTGCCCTGTTTTTTGTAACCCTGTTCCAAATCTGATCTTGCACCACAAGCATACCGAGGGTTTTAAGCTGTTTGCCGAGTTCCTTAATATTAAAGCAGACAAGACGGTTATTGATGTCAACATTTGTACGGTGGTTAAAGATGTTTAGTGAGCCATGTACATAGAGGTCGAGTGCGGCGGCTATGCGCTTCGCTTCGGGTTCGGGCATTTTGCATAGCTCTTTGTACAGGTCTTCGAGTATCGGCATTTTCTCAGGTGGGATATTGCCGCCGTTTTTAGTTGCTTCTGCTAAAACCTCTGCGTATACATTTTGCACTGCACGGTCAATTACTGTTTTTTCAATAGCTTCAAGACCGTTTTTATTCCCTGCGATTACTTCACAAAATGATAAGATAAAGTCACTTTTGAGTGCAATCGGGTTTTCGTCATCATCTGCATAGTTGAGGTTAATATCCATCGGATTAACATACTGTTGTCCGCTGCCTGTTGCACTGAGCTTTATTACCTGTCCGCTAAGTGCGCGTGTGATGTCTGAGTATTCATCTTCAGGGTCTAGGATAATTGAATCATCATCTGTTGTGAGCCATGCATTTGTTACTTCACGTTTAGCAGAAAATGACTTGCCGCACCCCGGAACTCCTAAGATTAGACCGTTAGGATTTTTGAGTAGTTTGCGGTCACACATTATCATGTTACCCGAAACAGCGTTTCTGCCGTAGTAGAGTGCGCCTTTACCTTGGAAGAGTTCCCTTGTGATAAATGGAATAAAAATTGCGGCACCTGATGTTGTGAGTGCTCTTTGTATCGGCACTTGGTTTTCACCCAGAGGTAGGCACGACATTAGGCCTTGCTCTTGCATATAGTCAAGGCGTACAAGGGCGCAATTGTGTTTCTGAGCTATGCCCGACATTTGGAAAACTCTGTTATCGAGTGCCTGTTTTGAGTTTGCTACGTTCATTGTTGTGATTGTGATTAGGAACATACGCTCGTTGCGACTCTGTAAATCCCTGAGTAGTTTTTTAGCTTCATCGCCGTATGTATTGAGGTCAGAGGGCAAGAGGTCCATGTCATAGCCTTGTCTTACTGCTTTCTTCTGTTCATTGATTTTCATTCCATCAATATCAGTTATTTTCCGCTTGACCATTTTGAGTGCTTTTGCTTGGTCGATACTGCGGATATGGACGTTGACTACTACGTTGCTGTCTACTTCGAGAAAGTCTGCAAGTATGCGGTCGTTTAATTCCGGTGCTATAATCTGCAAGAAACTGATAGCACCGATTTGACCGCCTATACCGAAAGTGCGCCCATCGCCGAAATTAAATGATGATGGTGCTACATGGTCTTTTGTGGAAAGCCCCGATTTATGGAGAGAATTCCAATCAAAGATGAATTTATCGGTTGTGCCGAGGTGTAGTACACCGTGCATTACTGCAAGGCGTTCTTTGCCGTTTAGCGGTCTTGACGCTACGCCCATCTGCTTAAATAGATTTACGATGTCGATTTCAATGCGTCCTAGTCTTGACCTTGCGTTTTTCAGGGTTTCGGCTTCTACAGAGTACGTGAGATACTTTGAGCGCACAAGTCCGTTGTTACCTTTTTCTAAATGTGTTTTCAAAATGCCGCTGTATTCTTCTCTGATATGGTCGAAACCGTCATGTGCAAGCGGTATTTGGATTGATTTTTGAAACTCGTCCTTTGCCGCCCTGCGGCTGATGAATGTTTGTTGTATCTGTATTGAGGGGTCAAAGTAGTTGTAAAAGTCGCATAACCCCTCAAATACTGCGGTCTGTTCGTCTTTGCTTGCGAGCATATAGCTTACATCGTAAAATTCTATTGTTTTACTGTACTTTTTTGCTGTGACTTGGCACACGCCATCTTTATACATTGCGAGATAGGGGATTGATGATTGTGCTGTGTACTGTATGTCTGTTTCGTTTTTTGCGGCTGTGATTGCGCTATTTATCCGTTTTTGTTTTGCTTTTGATAAGTTTGCTATGTTGCCGTTACTTTGGCGGTGCCGCTGATTGTTGTTATTTGTCTTTTGCAATGTCGTTCACCTCGCTGATTAGTTCTGATTGCCGTTGCACCACGGCATAAAAGTTGTTTGTCCTGTAAATCCGCTTTGCGGGTCTTGTATGTTTTACTGCTACAACGTATTTGATGTATTTCTCAAGCGGCTGTCCATTTTTCTCGTACATAGCAAAAAGAAACCACGGTAACATGATAAGCACCATTAGCAGGGCCGCCAAGTTTGTTGGCATAAAGTCCTTTATGAGAAAAAATATCGGTACGCCTGTGATAGCCGCACCGCCGAAACATATTGCCTGCCGTTTTGTAAGTCCGAGCAGAAATTTTGTTTTAACAGCGGATAAGTCTTTGGGGATTGATACATATGCCATAGTTTTATGTCCTTTCATTAGTGTGCGTTAAATATTGATTTTGCCAAAGTTCCTGTTTTCATCATGGCAATGCAGAGCATGACTGTATATGATGCTACAGAGAATACAGCGGCGTGGATATTGTCAGATGTAACCATGTTGTTTACTAAAACGGCGTAAATCCCAACGCATAGCATTAGGAAAAAGCCTTGGAAAGCGAGAGCCATGAGTCCGCGCAGATAGTTGTTTCCCATTTGCCCCCACTCTTTGTTTGTGATTGTTGCCATAGGTATAGGTGCTACGGAGCAAGTCAGATATATTTCAATCATACGTCCGTATAATATGACTGTGATAACTACACCCATAATCCGCATGGCAAAGCTTACGATGAATGTTTCGATTATGAGTAGTAATAGTTCGGGTATCTCGTATTCTTCAAGGTTCATAGCGGCGATTGCTGAGTCAATGTCAACGCCTGTCTGTCCGCTTATGACACCTGCGGCTCGTGATACTACGTGTTGAGCAACGTCGAATATGCCCATCGTAATATCAAACGTATGGGCGACAATTAAAACTGCCGCCCCCGCTTTGAAGATATACTTGAAAAACATAAACGTATCGACATTATCATGGAACGAGTTTTTATCCATGACCATTGTGATTAGTTCGATTGTCAGCACATAGGTTATTATGATCCCTGCAATCGGCAAGATAACAGTTTCCGAAAGTGACTGCATAATACCGAAAATGCTTGAGTTCCACCCTTGCGGGGTTTGTCCTACCTGTGCGGCTATTTCGCCTACTTTGTCGTTTACGTCACCGAACATCCGGGTTAGGTTTGCTTCTATTCCTGATATGAGCATTTCCCTTACCCAATTTTCTATTGCTTCAAGTATGCCTAACATTAAAGCACCTCATTCCTAGAACAACCCTGCAAGCAGAGGCACAAGCACCATACCGATAAGGGCAACGCCGCCCCCTGCCATTAGCTGTTTCATGCCCTGAGATTTTGCGGCGGGATTGTCCTGTCCATAGCCTTCTAAAAGGTTGATTACGCCCCATATTCCGAGTCCTGCACCGAGGGCGATTACCAGTGTTTGCAGTACGTTTATTGCTGATGTGAAAAAAGCCATAATTATTAAGTCCTCCTGATTTTGGTTTTGATTAAACTTGTTTGTATATGGATAAAGCCGCCCACGTTTCGGCTAGGTGGGGATTGTCAACACGAAAGTTTTGCGGTCTTAGGTTTATGGGTGCTTAGGTTTTTCATCTCGCTTTCTGAAATATGTTTGTATATGAGAAAACCGCCTGATATTTTCTATCAAGCGGTGGTTGTGGGTATTATTAAGCGGTCATGTCGTATACTTCTATGACTTCATCTTTCTTTATTGGTATTGATGGTTTTCTTGTATTTTTTATGTGTTTTATGACGTCAAAGGTGTTGTTTTTGTCATAGTCGGAGAGATATTTGTAGCGTGGGTGCCGTGTTATGTCGTATTTGTCTGAGTAAAATGGTCTAACACCCCTTACTGCACAGATACATTTACTGCCATGCATTATTGCGAGTTCATCTTGGCTCATCAGAGATTTACCGAGTTTTTGATAGTTTAAGCCTTTTGACGGGTTTTGTCCTCTTGTCTCCGTCAAGTTGTATGAGTCAATTGTCTCTTTCCCCAATAGCTCAGATATTTCTTTGAGTGTTGATTTTTCTTTGCCGCCGAGGAAAAGCGTTGTGTCACAATTTCCGATAATTGTATCTGCGTTGTCTTTGTAGATTGCTTTTAGTTGCGATTGTGCTTGCAGAATTATGGCGGCTGATATTTCGCGGCTTCTGATTGTGGCTATTAGTTTATCAAAGTTTGGGATTTGCCCGATGTTGGCAAATTCATCTAAGAGTAGCCGTACATGGATGGGTAGTCTTCCGCCGTATACATCATCAGCTTTGTCGCATAGTAAGTTGAATAGCTGAGAGTACATCATGGCGGCTACGAAATTGAATGTAGGGTCTGTATCTGAGATTATTACAAATAGTGCTGTTTTTTTGTCTCCTATGGTATCAAGTGATAGTTCGTCATATTCTAACAGGTTGCGGAGTTCTTTAATGTCGAATGGTGAAAGTCTTGCGCCGCATGATACGAGTATACTTTTTGCTGTTTTGCCCGCCGCCATTTTGAATTTCGCATATTGCAGTACGGCAAAGTGATCGGGTTCACGCTCTGCAAGTTTGGCGAACAGAATATCTACAGGGTTTTGGTAATCTTCATCGTCTTCTCTGGCATCGCTTGCGTTTACTAAGTCTAAGAAAGTGATAAAGTTCTTTTCGTCTTCTTGTCCCTCGTAGAAAATGTAGCCTATGAGTGCTGTGTAGTAGAGTCTTTCGGATTTTACCCAAAAATCTTCGGTGGATTTTTCACCCTCTCCTTTTGTGTTTGCGATTATTGTTGTTACGAGTTTTAGTATATCCTTTTCACTTCTAAGGTACTCAAAGGGGTTGTATTTCATGCTTTTTGCAAAATTTATTGTGTTGAGCACTCGGATGTCGTATTTTCCTTTGCGCAGGAGTTCTCCGGCTTCCAGTATTATTGTGCCTTTGCTGTCGGTGATAACGTAAGTGCTGTGCATTTGCATGAGGTTTGGTTTGAGGAAAAATCTTGTTTTGCCGCTCCCTGCGCCGCCCAGTACAACTATATTTTTGTTCCGGGCATTTGCGGGGTCTTTTGGTCTGCTTTCCATTGTAAGGCGTTCTGTTTTGGTGAGTAAGACATTTTTTTGAAAGTTTGGGTCTATGAATGGCTTTATATCTGCGGCATTTCCCCAGCGTGCCGAGCCGTGTTCTTCGCCTTTTCGGAACTTTTTGGCGTTTTCTTTCTTCATTTGCAGGGCAATTGTGATGAAAATTGCTCCGATTATACCTGCTATGAGGTCGGTGCTGTTTATGCTTGGGAGTGGGTTTTGAAATGCTTTTGCCAGACCTGTGCCTATGTTTATTACTTTTGCGCTGATATCAAGTCCGTCTGCGAGTCTATAGGTTTGGGTAAGTTTATTGGCAAGGTAGAAAAATATGAGTAGTGGAGTTAGTTTTATTGCTATCGCTTTATAGTCTAGGTTTTTCATCGCCCAATCGCTCCCTTGCTTCGGATTTTCTCTTTGCTACGTTGTGCGTTGAGTGTTTGGCTTATTTTTCGTGCTTCACTGAGAGATGCTTTGATTGAGGGTTTATTATTGCTGCGTCTTTGGAGTTTTACAGAGTACCGCTGATAAGCTTTTGTCATGTTGTCAATGTTGTTGCATTTGAAAAATAGTGTGTATTTGCCTTTGCCGTCTTTTGCGATGGCAAATTTTACTCCGTGCTCTTTCATGGTTTTATTGAGTAATCTCAAATCGGGGTTACTCATCGGAAGTGTCGAGTGTGGCCCTTTTTCGTTTAGAAATTGGTTAAGGGTTGTTTTTCCGAGATTTTGAGTTGTTTTCCCATGTTTTGGGGTTGTATTTTTTTGAGTTGGATTATTTGTTTTATGAGCTTTTTCGTTTGCTTTGCGTTCTTTTAGCATACGTTCAATAGCTCTTTTTAGTTCTTCTGCTGTGAGTTCTCCGACTCTTATAACCATATTATCAACTTTTTCGCTTATTTCTTCACTGAGCATATTTTCACTTCCTTTCACACAAACTGCCGCTATGATTGTGTTTCACAGCGGCAGTTTGGTTTTTATGTTTTGGTTATGGTCTTTGTGTTCCGAAACTTATTTCACCGCCCCATTCTACGCCAGTGGGTAGTGTAACTGCATCTTGTGACGGAAAGCGGTTTCTGTCTAAGTAAAGAGAGTCAAGACGTTGCAGGTGTGATAAGTCAAGGGTTGTGAGATTGTTGCGCTCTAGGTTTATGGTTCTTAGTCTCGGGTTGTTGCTTAAATCGAGGTGTGTCAGATTGAGTTCTGTTGCTTCTAGGTCTGCAAGCACAGGGTTTTGGGATAAGTCGAGTTCTGCTAGAGTAAACCCGCCTACTCCAAGCCATCCTAGTTTTGCATTTTGAGTTACGTCAAGTGTTGTCATATTTGGACTTGAAACAAAGAGTGTCCAGATTTCAGGGTTGTTTGTAACATCCAGTGAATGGAGCAATGTATTTGCTACGTTTAAGTACGATAGTTTTGGGCTTCCGCTTATATCAATGCTTGTAATGGGGGTTGAGTCTAATTCCAAGCCAGAAAGGTGAGGCTTGTTCGACACATCAATGCTTGTTATCTTGCTGTTTATTGCGTTTATATCCTCCAGTTCGCTATGATTTGAAATGTCTATTTGAGTAATGTTGCTAAATCCAAAATGGAGGCTTTGGAGTTTTAAGTTGTTTGATATGTCCAGTTCTGTTAGGGTGTTGCCATCTACCCACAGGCTTAGTAACTCTGTGTTTGCTGAAACGTCAATTTCTGAGATTTGAGTACGTGTTAGTCCCAGAGCTTGTAGATTTGTATTTTGTGACACGTCTACTTGCGTTAGGCTGTTGAAACTAAGATCTACATATTCCAATCCAAGATAATTACTGAAATTGAACTCAGTCAGTTGGTTGCTCGATGCGCCGAGCAGGGTAAGCTCTTGGTTAGAGGATAAATCAAGTGATTGCAACCTATTTTGTGATATGTGCAGGGTTTTCAACTTTAAATTTGCAGATAAATCAATGTGAGTTAGCTGATTGCGGGTAGCGTCAAGGAGTTCGAGCGAGTGGAAGTGCTGTATTCCTGCAAGGTCTGAAATCCCTTTCCATCCTACTCTCAGCTCTAGTATATGAATGACATCTGAGAGGTAAATGTCGCCAGTGGGTCTATTTGTGATTAGGCGTACCTCTGCAAGAAATATGGGGTCTATGAAGTACGGTGTGATGATGTAGTCTCCCGGTATTCCTGTGCCTTTGCAGTTGATGCAATTTGGGTCAGAGCAACCGTTATCGCAGAAGATTGGCGGGTTGCAGGTTTGGCAATTTGGGTCATTGCATGGATTGTTGATGTCGCAATCTATAGGTGGATTGCAGTTATTACAATCGGGGTTGTCGCAACCGTCATCTGTATCACAGGGGTCAACAGGATTGCAAGTTTGACAATCAGGGTCGTTGCATCCAAAAGGGTCATCGCAGTTGTTTCCGGTGCTGTCTCCATGTTCGGGGCAGTCAGGGCTATTGCAATCGGGGTCTGTGCAGAGGTCGGGAGTGTTTGGGTTACAGTCAGGGCAATCGTCTTTGTTGCAAGGGTTTTCGTCTGTGCAAGTGTCGGGGTTGGGTTCTTGTGGGTTGGTGTTGCCATGTTCGGGGCAGTCAGGGTTAGTGCAATCGGGGTCTGTGCAAGAGTCGGGAGTGTTTGGGTTGCAATCGGGGCAATCGTCTTTGTTGCAAGGGTTTTCGTCTGTGCAAGTGTCGGGGTAGGGTTCTTGTGGGTTGGTGTTGCCATGTTCAGGGCAGTCAGGGTTAGTGCAATCGGGGTCTGTGCAGAGGTCGGGAGTGTTTGGGTTGCAATCGGGGCAATCGTCTTTGTTGCAAGGGTTTTCGTCTGTGCAAGTGTCGGGGTCGGTGTTGCCATGTTCAGGGCAGTCAGGGTTAGTGCAATCGGGGTCTGTGCAGAGGTCGGGGTTGCTTGGTTTGCAGTCGGGACAATCGTCTTTGTTGCAGGGGTTATCGTCTGTGCAAGTGTCGGGGTAGGGTTCTTGTGGGTTGGTGTTGCCATGTTCGGGGCAGTCAGGGTTAGTGCAATCGGGGTCTGTGCAAGTATCTGAGTTTCCATTATCACAGTCACAGTTACCACAATCGTTTGACGTTGTGTTGTCGCAGTCGCAGGCTGTTGCGCAGTTGCCGCAATTGCAGTTGTTTTCAGGGGTGTTCGGTGTTTCGGGGTTATTTGGATTTGTGTTGTTGTCTGGTGGGTTAGTTGGTGTTTGAGGATTTTGCGTTTGCGGTGGTGGTGATGTGGTGGCGGCTCCGCCGCTGTTATTTGAATTATCTGGAGCGGTGTTGTTTGCGCTATTATTATTATTGGTTGGGTTGTTATTGTTAGTAGCACTGTTGTTGGTGGTTTGGTTTTCGTTGTTGTTGTTTTCTGTGCTGTCGTTACTTTTTTTGAATCTTGGTTCTTGGTGGTGGGGTTTGGATTTGTCGAAGTATAATGCTCCGCAGTCACAGCAGATATTACAGCAGTGGCTTTCGTAGTCGCAGTCTGTGCCGTTTATTATTGCGAGTGCGGCTTCTTTTATTTTTTCTTTGTCTTGGGTTTCAATTGCTGTTAGGAACTTGCCGCTGTTGATCTGGTTTTGTTTTGCTAGGGTTTCAAATACGTTGTTTTCTATGAATTTGTCAAGTAAGGTTTGGTCTTGGTTGTTTAGTTCTGTGGTTAGCATATTGAGTAGGATTACTGCTATTTCGCCGCGGGAGATGTTGCTATTTTTATCGTTGAGTTGGTTGTATGTCAATGCGATGCTGTTTGAAAGTGGGTATGGGTTGCTCCACTCAAAATCTGCACCGCAGTTGTATTCGAGGATTATCAAAGCTGTTGTTATGAAGTGGTCGGCTGTTAGTTGGGTTGTTGGTTCGTAGTGTGTTCTTGATACGCCGTGGATATAGTTGTTTTCGAGTGCGTATGAGACGTAGGGGTTTTGGTTAGCGTTTAGGTCTTTGAAGCTGTGGGGGGTTCTGCTGTTTCTTGCTTGGTTTTCTGTTGCTGTGAAGTGGTTGAAGATTTTTAAGCCTTGGATTCTTATTGTGTAGTAGTTTAGGGCGAAATTTGGGGTGCCGTCTTCGTTTTCTTGGATTGGGCGGAATAGTCCTAGTTTGTAGAGTTTTTCTGTTGCGTCTGTTTGGGTTTGGGGGATTTCTTCGGCTGTCATGTGGTTTTTGGGGGGTTCTTCGTTGTTTGCGCTTGCTTGGTTTGTACTTGTTAGGGTGATTATTGGTAGGATTATTGCTAAGAAGATTAGTGTTTTTAGTGCTTTTTTCATTTGGTTAGTTCTCCTTTGATTTTTTGTTTTTAAAGTGTGATGTCGGATTGTACCTCGTTTCCGTATACATCCCAACCTTGGGGTTTTTCTCTGGCGAATAGTTCTATGCGGGGGAGGTCGCCAAGTAGTTCTACTATGCGTTCTCGTGCTTCTGTTGGTTTTTGGCTGTGGTGTTTTAGTGGGGTGTCGATTATTTGTCTTACGGATTTTGACATGCGTTTTGGGTTGCCTTTTGTTGCGAGTAGGCAGATTTCGGCGTTTGCTCTTGTCCAGTTTCCCATGCCGATGAAGTGAGTAGGTGAATTTTTGTTTCGTTTTACCCATGTGAATGCTACGGTTTTGTAGCTAAATCCCCATGCTTTAATTACTTCAAATGCTTCTTGCAAGCAGGGGTAGATTGCCCATAGAAATAGTATGCTGTCTTTTTCTGTTATTTCATGTATTGGGAGTGCTTTTATTTCTTCAATGGTCATTGTGGGGTAGTGGATTTTTTCTCCTTTGAATTGTTTGCACAAGTTCCATCTTCCGTAGCTCCACGGTGGGTCTGCGTAGATTATGTTGTATTTTTTATCTGTCATATGGTGTGTTCCTTTTTGCATATGAAAAAGCAACCTTCCCTTGTTTTTTGGGTGGTTGCTTTTTGTGGTGGGTTTTGTTATGGGTTGCAGTGTTTGCATTTTTTGAATCCTGCGGTTATTGCTTCTTTTTTTGTTGGGAATTTTATGCGGTTTTGTTCTTTGGGGAGATGGTTGCAGGTGTTTAGGTGCAGTGTTTTTGTGGTTTTTGTTCCTATGAATTTTATTTTTGCGAGTTTGTAGAATAGTGCTTCGTGGCGTACTTTTCCTATGATTAGGACTTTTGCTAGGTTGTTTTTTAGGAGTAGGGCGTTTAGTTGGTGGTTTTGTATTTCGTTTTTGTTGTTTGGGTCTGTTGGTTTTTTTATCCATACGTAGCGGCGTAAGCGTCCTCGTCCGTCTTTGTTGTTGCCGTCTGATTCTAGCCAGACTTCTTTGTTTAGGGTTAGGGTTTTTACGAAATTGGTTGCTTCTTCGCCGCCGGGGTTGCTTAGTTCGGGGGCGTTTACTCCTATGAATCTTATTCTTTCTCCTGAGTTTGTTTCTATTGTGTCGCCGTCTAGGACTCTTGTTATTTTTGCTTTTTCCATTAGGTTGTACCTACTTTTTGCTGTTTGGAGTTATTTTAGTGCCTTTTTGTGAATTTATTTGGGGTTATTTTGTTATAGTTGTGTGAATTGGGTTTGGTGGGTGGTTTTTTTGGTGGAGATACAGTAAAGAGTCTTGGAGAAATCGTGAAATTGTATGGCACTTGTGCCGTGCTTTGGTAGATATTTTATAGGGTTGTGGGTTTCAGTTTTTGTTGTTCATGGGAAAGGCAGTTTATGGCTTGTTGTATCGGGTTTGTTTTGCACTGCCTTTCCCTTTTTCCATTGTACTGAGGTGTGTTGTCAAGGTCGGTAGTATTTTACCTGTTGCTGTGGTGGCGGGGGGATTGTGCGTGGCGGGTCGGTAAAATCTCCACACTTCCCTTGACAAGTTGGGTGCGGGGGTTGTTGTGGATTTTTTGAGCTTTGGGGGTGCGGGGGTTAATTGGCTTTTGCTTTGGTTTTTGCGTTTTCGAGGAGTTCTTCAAAGATTTTGTCCATTAGCTCCATTATTTTGCGGATGTGTGTGTATTCATCATTTTGTTCTGTGCTTTTTGATTCTTCCTCTTCCCAATCTTCGGTTAAGTACGAGTCATCGTAATCATCTATATCCCAGCTTTCTTCATCGGCTTCTGTCTCGTCATCGTCGAATATTGGGATATTGAACTCAGCGCAGTAAATGGGGTTATCTTGTGGGCGGTCGTAGATTGTGTATTCTACAGGTAGGAACTGCCCGTTTATTCCTCTTTTTTGATAGCGGTTTAGGTAGCCGAGGGATTCGAGTTCGTTTGTTGCGGAGCGGATTGAGTGGATTTCGTCTTTTGTTAGGTGCGTTAGGGATTTTAAATTGAAGTCTAGGGTTTCGGGGATTGCTCTTAGTTGGGTTAGTAGTCCTTTTGCTCTTAGTGTTAGTTCGTTATCTATTAGGTAGTATTTTTCTGCTGTTGGGTATTCGTTTCTTTCTAGTTTGATTTTTGACATTTTGGTGTTTTCCTTTCGTTTTTGGGCGTGAAAATAGCCGGAGGTTTTTAGGCTTCCGGCTGTTTTGGGTTCTGATGGTTTATTCTCTTGGTTGTGCTTTAGTTATTCCATTCAACACGGTTTAAATTTTTCTTTCACTATTGTTGCTTTTTTGTGGTATAATCATATTTGGGTTAAGAAACATAAGCTTGACTGAGCAAACAAAAACACCGCCCTTTTTCGTTAAAGGCGATGTATTGTGTGTAGGTTAGCTCCATGGTTTCAATGGTTTGGGGGTGTTGTACATTGTAGAGAGATGTCCCCGGTCGCCCGCTCTCCAATTCTCATTTTTTGCCGCTCTAAGCATATTTATTCATAATCAAGTCGTTCACGTCGCCTGTTCTGTAGTTTGTTTCTCTGGCGTAGAGCGAAACTTTGTTTTCGTCATTTAGGGAATTCCATATGTTTTGTGCAAATTGTTCCAACCCACTTGCATCTTTTATATGCACAGGTATCGGCTCGCCGGCGAATGAGGGGAGAGGATTCCCATCCGATTCATATGTCGATATGAAATGACCAAGGCCGGGGACGGCGCTTGAATATTCAAAAAATGACCGCTGGCAGTGGTTTGGGTTGCCTGAGAGTGTTTTTAGAATGGAGAGCACATAAGAGCCGCACGGCTGAACAAGTCCTGAAATGCGCGGCGTATAATTCGGTGCATCAGGTTCGAACTCACGAGTGTGCAATGCGGCGTGAAAGCTGAAACCTTCTTTTAAGTGGTTTGCAATGGTATCTGTCTGGTCGCCGTTTGTCACGATGAGTTGACCATCGACCATGCGCACAGGGTTGTAAATGATAAGTTCGGGGTTAGTGACCTTGCTTGCATCACACGCAGTAGTACGAATCCCGTCAATGGTTCGCTCAAATAAACGATTTCGGCTATTTGCACTTCGCCCCATAATGAAGTAAAGAACAATTCCGCGCAGCCCATCTTCACTACGCCCAATCAAAATACCCCGCCCGGGATATGGGTTGCTATACAAGAATTCATCAAGATTTTTTATCACAATAATGTGTCTCCATTCAGTTTTTAGTTACCGAGGGTTATTATACAATAATGACAACATGGTTGTAAATAGCAGACAAATAGTTTATAATAAAATAAATAAAAATGTTGGGGTACATTTATGCCAAACGTGTACGAATGCAAAATTTTAGAAAACAAAAAATTAACGGACTCCGTGCATTCAATTATTGTAAACTCTGAGTCTTTAGTAAGTGAAACCAAGCCGGGGCAATTTTTGCATATAAAATGCGGAGATAAGCATTTGCTTCGCAGGCCTATAAGCATTTGCAGTGTGAGCGGTGAAGCTGTTCGCATTGTTTTTGAAGTCAAGGGTGAAGGTACGAAGTGGCTTTCAACGCAACAAGCGAATGTATCGCTCGACATACTCGGTTCGTTGGGTAATGGTTTTACATTTCAGACTAATAAAAACCGAGCGAATACTATAATTGTAGTAGGCGGTGGCATCGGCACGCCACCCATGCTCTACGTTGCGGAGCATGCAAAAAGTGAGGAAAAAGCGGCAGTGACAGCAATACTTGGTTTTCGCTCTGCCGGTGATGTGATTTTAAAAGCTGAGTTTGAAAAAATATGCGATGAAGTGCATATTATGACAGATGACGGCAGTGCAGGTGAACTTGGGCAGGTGACCTCGCCGCTTGAAAGATTGCTTAAAAAAGGCGGGTATGACGTAGTTATGTCATGTGGACCGCATAAAATGCAAGAGGCAGTCGCAAAAATCTCCGCAAAATTTGGTGTGCCATGTCAGGTGTCAATGGAAGAACGCATGGGCTGCGGTGTCGGTGCATGTCTTGTATGCGCCTGTGCAACGACAATAGACGGCACAGAAAAAATGACAAGAGTATGCATAGACGGCCCTGTCTATGATGCGAGGAAAATATATGGCTGATTTAAAAATAAATTTTGCAGGAATTGAATTTAAAAATCCGATTGTCACAGCATCGGGAACATTTGGATTCGGCAGGGAATATGCAGAGTTTTACGACCTATCAAAACTCGGCGGAATCTGTGTCAAAGGTCTGACAGCCAAGCCACGCGAGGGTAACAACCCACCAAGAATTGCCGAAACGCCTATGGGAATACTGAACAGTGTCGGTCTGCAAAATCCGGGAATAGACGCTTTTATCACAGATGAACTTCCGTTTCTACGAAAATCAAATACGGTCATAATAGCAAACATCTCAGGCAATACGATAGAAGAATATGCCGAAATGGCGGAAAAACTATCAAATGGAAATACCGATATAATAGAAGTAAACGTCTCTTGCCCCAACGTAAAAGCAGGTGGCATTGCTTTTGGTACGTCACCTGAGAGCGTTGCAGCAGTCACAAAGGCAGTTCGGGAAAAGACAAAAACACCAGCGATGATTAAGCTCTCACCAAATGTGACAGACATAGGAACAGTTGCCAAGGCGGCGGAAGATGCGGGAGCCGATGCAATTTCACTTATCAACACAGTTCTCGGTATGAAAATCGATATCCGCACGAGAAAGCCGATACTCGCAAACAATGTCGGCGGACTTTCGGGTCCTGCGGTTTTACCCATAGCCGTGAGAATGGTATGGCAAGTTGCCTCAAATGTGAAAATCCCAATTTTAGGCATGGGTGGAGTAGAGAGCGGAGACGATGCAATAGAGATGATGCTCGCGGGTGCAAATCTCATAGGTGTCGGAACAGCATGTTTTCACAATCCCTACGCCCCGATTGATATAATATCTCAGATGGATGAGTTTTTAGATAATAACGCCATAAGCTCTGCAAAAGAGCTGACAGGGAAGGTAGATTTATTTTGAATGAATTCAAACTGACAAAAATATATCTTATTCGACATGCTGAAGCTGAAGGGAACATTTACCGCCGTGCCCACGGGCATTATAACGGACTCATAACGGGCAGGGGTTATCTTCAAATAAAACAGCTGCGAGATCGCTTTAAAAATGAACAGATAGACCACATTTACTCAAGTGATCTTTCCAGAACTTGCATCACTGCAACCGCCATCAGCGAGCCGCGAAGCATGGACATCAGTACCACAGCAGATTTGCGCGAAGTTAGCATGGGAGAGTGGGAAGATAAGGCATGGGGCGATATTGAACATGCCTACCCCGATATGTCACGCAATTTTGAACGTGACCCTGCTAAGTGGTCAGTGGAGGACAGCGAACCTTACGAAAATGTGCAAAATCGTATGTATAACTTCCTAACTGCGGCGGCGGAGGAGCACAATGGTGAGACTATAGCCTGTTTTTCACACGGCTTTGCCATACGTTCACTAATGTGCAGGTTGTTTGGGATTCCGTCCGAGGAGACAAATACTCAAAAGTATTGCGACAACACCGCAGTTGCCATGCTCATTTACGAAAATGGCGAGCTAAAGGTGGAGTACCATAATGACAACTCGCATTTGACCGATGAGACAAGCACATTCGCACATCAAAGATGGTGGAGAGAGGGCAAAAAGCGCATTTCCGAAAACTTGCGTTATCAGCCATTGAGCGAGGTCGCCAGTGAATCACTTCTCAAGATTTTTAGAGCTAAGGCGGGTAAAAGAGCTTATGTAGATAAGCAGTTTGCCGCACATTTGGGAGACGAGCCAATTGGTATTTTAGGGCTTGATACAATTAGAGAGAAACAGCGAAATTATGGCTGGATGAGCTATGTTCATGTTGTGCCGCAGCACAGAAAGCGAAACTACGGCGTACAGCTTCTGGGGGTTGCAATTTCTGTATTTCGCCATTTAGGCAGGGAAAAACTGCGCATAGAACTACCTTCCGGAAATCCGGGTGTGAACTTTTTCTTAAAATACGGCTTTGAGGTACTCGATGCGTCAGACGAATTATGCGTGATGGAAAAAGATATCCGCAACGAGTTTATTTCACCGTAACTCCGCAGAAGATGGGCAATTTGCTACACTTTTTGTAGGGGCGAACTGTGTTCGCCCGTTTGGGAAAACCACAATATACAACGTGGAACCACACCGTACGCGGGCGAACACAGTTCGCCCCTACAGATAAGATCTGTGCAAACAGCCCATCTTCTGCTTACCCGTAGCAGAAGGAGAGTTATTTTGACTGAGTTTGATTTTTTGCCCGTATCACGAGAGGATATGCTTCGCCGTGATATGTATTACTATGATTTTTTGCTTATTACAGGGGATGCATATGTTGACCATCCCAGTTTTGGTGCTTCAGTCATAGGGCGGGTACTTGAGTCACACGGATTTCGGGTGGCTGTTTTAGCTCAGCCTTTATTCCATAGCCCGGAGCAAATACTAGAGATGCGCCGGCCTCGGTATGCGGCTCTTATCAGCGCAGGGAATCTTGATTCTATGGTTGCCCACTATACGGCTTCTAAGCGAAAGCGTAGTGATGACTATTATTCTCCCGGGAAAAAGGCAGGTTTGCGCCCCGATAGGGCTGTGACGGTCTATTCAAAACTGGTTCGGGAAGCGTTTCCCGATTTACCTATAATTATTGGCGGGCTTGAGGCGTCACTTCGCCGCTTTGCTCATTACGACTATTGGGATGACAAGGTGCGCCGCAGTATTCTTTTTGACAGCACAGCCGACTTGCTTGTATATGGAATGGGCGAAGCGGCGATTACGAGTATAGCAAAAAGGCTTGCGGCAGGGGAGAAAATAGGCGATATAACAAACGTGCGTGGAACTGGGTATGTAATAGTCGATTGTAACAAAACACCCGACCCTTCGGGACCGCCCTCTTTAGAAAAGAGGGTGCCGCCCGCAGACGGTGGGTGTTTTGATAAAATCGAGTGTGCATCTTATGAAAAAGTGGCAAAGGACAAACGCGCATACGCAGAAGCGACAATGCTACAACATGAAGAGCATGACCCGATTCGTGGAAGAACGATAACTCAGCGCTCTGAAGGTAAGACACTCGTTATAAATCCACCGCAAGTGCCTATGACACAGGAGGAGCTTGATAAAATATACGCACTGCCGTTTACTCGCGAAGTTCACCCCATGTACGAGAATTTAGGTGGTGTTTCTGCCATTGATGAGGTGCGGTTTTCGGTAATTCACAATAGGGGGTGCTTTGGCGACTGCAACTACTGCGCTCTTGCGTTTCATCAAGGGAAAATGGTTGCATCGCGAAGTCATGAATCTGTTGTAGGTGAGGTTCGGAGTTTTGTCAATCATCCTCTCTTTAAGGGATATGTACACGATGTCGGTGGCCCCACAGCGAACTTTAGGCGGCCTGCGTGCAAGAAGCAGATTAAACATGGTCTTTGCAAAGATAAATCATGTCTTGCCGAGCCGTGCGAGAACCTCGACACAGACCATAAAGACTATTTAAAACTTCTGAGAAAAGTTGCGACTATAGATGGAGTGAAAAAAGTTTTTGTGCGCTCCGGTATAAGGTTCGATTTTATGATGCTCGATAAAAGTGGAGAATTTTTCCCGGAGCTTGTAAAAAATCATATTTCAGGTCAGCTCAAAGTCGCACCTGAACATTGCTCCGATAATGTTCTATACTACATGGGCAAGCCTAAAAATGCCGTATACGAAAAATTCACTGAAAAATATGTAAAGCTAAATAAGAGATATGAAAAAAATCAATTTCTCGTGCCATATTTAATCTCTTCACATCCCGGGAGCTCAATACATGATGCGATAGAACTTGCAGAATATTTGCATTCAAAGGGTAGGCAACCGGAGCAGGTGCAGGACTTTTATCCAACTCCGGGAACACTTTCAACATGTATGTATTACACAGGTATTGACCCAAGAACGATGAAGTCTGTCCATGTCCCGCGCACGAAGTCAGAAAAGACAATTCAGCGCGCGCTTCTGCAATGGAAAAATCCAAAAAACCGCCCAATTGTCATTAAAGCTCTCAAAGATGCCGGCAGAGAGGATTTAATCGGTTATGGAAAAAAATGCCTGATTAGACCTAAAAGTAACAAAGTGTAATGAATGTGCCCTAAAAATGACGAAAAGTTACAAAAAAATATTCAGAAGTTTCAATTTTGTTCTTGACTATGGTATTTTTTTTGCTATAATTAGATATTATCAATAAAAATGATGCATGGAGGAAGCAATTCTATGGCAAGTATATCAATTCGTAATATCTCGAAAATCTACCCCGGAGACGTTTTAGCAGTTGACGATTGTAGCTTAGAAATACCTGATAAAGAATTTGTAATTTTGGTTGGACCATCAGGTTGTGGTAAGTCAACAATGCTCAGAATGATTGCAGGACTCGAAGAAATTTCAAAAGGCGAACTCTACATTGGCGAGAAACTGGTAAACGATGTACCTCCAAAGAACCGCGATATAGCGATGGTTTTCCAAAACTATGCGCTATATCCACACATGACTGTGTACAAAAACATGGCTTTTGCACTTAAGCTCGCTCGCACCCCTAAAGCGGAAATTGACAAGCGTGTGCGTGAAGCCGCAAAGATTCTCGACATTGAGCATCTGCTCAGCAGAAAACCAAAAGCACTTTCAGGCGGCCAACGCCAGCGTGTTGCTCTGGGGCGTGCGATGGTTCGTAACCCCGCAGTTTTCCTGCTTGACGAGCCACTCTCAAACCTCGATGCAAAACTTCGTACTTCAATGCGTACAGAGCTGATTAAGCTCCACAAAAAACTTGAAACAACGTTTGTCTACGTCACACATGACCAGACAGAAGCTATGACAATGGGTGACCGCATTGTTGTTATGAACCACGCTGTTGTTCAACAAGTTGACACACCGCAAAACCTCTACGACTTCCCATGCAATATGTTCGTAGCAGGATTTATCGGCAGCCCACAGATGAACTTTATCGACGCTGTGCTCAAAAAAGATGGTGATAGGTTCTATCTTGAAGTCGAATCCGACAAGCTCTACATTCCGGCAGAAAAAGTTAAAGACGTGATGAGCGACTACGTCGACAAACCCGTTAAGTTCGGTGTTCGCCCGGAAGACATATACGATGACGAAGCATTCCTGAGTGCAAATTCTGAATCAATCATTTCAACATACGTCGAAGTCAGTGAGCTAATGGGTAGTGAAGTGTATCTCTACATCAAGTATACCGACAACACAATGACTGCTCGTGTTGCACCGACAACAAAATCCAGAACAGGCGACTCAATAAAAGTAGCTCTGGATATGAACAACATTCATCTGTTTGACGTTGAAACTGAAAACACAATTATAAACTAGTTCGCATACTCTGGTTAATTGTATCCGGATAGAGCGCCTTTAGTTATGCGTCTATCCGGATATTTTCAGCTTGAAAGGAAAGCTAACTCTTATGCCAATTTTCAGCAGAAACTTTAATAAACCCGGTCCGGGTGTTCCAAAAGATGAGCCGCGCAAGAAAGGTGCCGCGAGGTTTTTTGAGCTACTCGTAAGAGATTTTTGGGAACTTATGAAGCTCAACATATTATTTAGTCTGACGGCACTGCCATCTGTCGCTACGTTTATTATAGGATTTTTTGGAATAATCCCTGAGATGTCGTTTGTTCTCATAATTGCAGCCATTGTACTCGCTTTTCCGATAGGCGGAGGCTTGAGTGCATGCATTTACTACATAACAAAGCTCATGCGCGACGACCCAAGTTTTGTGTGGTATGAGTATAAGCGAAAGCTTATGGAAAACGTCAGACAGGCAGCTCCTGTCGGCATGATTTGCACTGCTTTTATTTATGCACATATAATGATATGGACGTCACTCTGGGCAACCCTTGTAGCTGAGCAGCCGGTAGGAGATTTAGCTTGGTACATTATTGGATTTATTTCACTGGTGATTTTTTTCCTAATAGTACCATATATTTTCTTACACTTTGCATATATCGATTTAAAAAGCCTGCAAACAATAAAAAACAGCGTACTTATGTCGTTTGGTTATTTTCCAAGAAGTTTTATGGGCTCGCTTCTTGGCAACATAATATGGATAGTATTTGTCCTGTTTATGCCAATATCAATCATTGCATTCCCGGTAATACCGCTGATTGCATTTACAATGTCTATGCTGCTATGCATGATGTGGGTATGGCCACCGTTTAATAAGCATTTTTCCATTGAAGAAACCTTAGTAAAGCGCGTGCAGGATGAGACTGAGGCAGGGATGGAGTGAAAATTATCTTGACAAACACTCCACATACATATATAGTTTATTCTACAATCAAATAAAAATGAGAGTTCCGGGCAATCGGTGTGAAAATCCCGAGCAGTCCAGCTACCGTGATGAGTTTGTTTTAAAGCTCTGAGTCGGAAAACCGGTCTCATTTTGCGGCTTGCGCCGTGCTGTTACTAAGCCACTGAGAATGGAAAGTATCGGATTTAGTAGGGTTTGTTTCCCTTTGCGCAAGTGGCATGATGTGCCACTTTTATTTTTATGCGATGTCTTATGGCATACCAAAAATTTTATTAAATGTAAAGGAAAACAAAACAATGAAAATGAGGAAAACAATGAAATCAAAAATCGTGCTATTACTGGTTGCAATCACTTTGCTTTTTGCACTAACAGCCTGCGATCAAGGCTCTGCTCCTGCGCAGTCCGGCGAAGCTACAGCACAAGGAAGCCCCACAGTACAAGAAATAGGGCAGGGAAGCACTTCATTTAGATTTGAAGTGACGAATAACGATGGTGTGCTCTCCGCTTGGAATGTAAGCACCGATGAAGCCACAGTCGGAGAGGCTCTGCTGGATTTAGGGCTTATAGACGGTGATATGTCGGATTGGGGACTGTTTGTACTGGAAGTTGACGGAGTAGTCGCCGATTTTGATGCAAACGGAGCTTGGTGGGCATTTTATATCGACGGCGAAATGGCAATGGTTGGAGTGGACGGAGCAGAGATTGAAGAAGGGGTAGTATATGCCTTTATCTACACGGTCGACTAAAATTCCCGTCAGGGAGCTGGTGATATTTGCCGTACTCGGCACGATAATGTATATTTCAAGGATAATTATGCAAGGGCTGCCAAGTGTCCATGTTTTGGGGCTGTTTATTGCATCAATCACCTTGGTCTACCGAACACGGGCACTAATCCCCATATATGTATATGTAATGGTGGAAGGCACGTTTGCAGGCTTTTCGTTTTGGTGGCTACCCTACACCTATATTTGGCTACCACTATGGCTCATGTTTATGCTTGCAGGGAAGTTCGATTTATCAAAAAAGGTAAAAGTGCCACTCTATATGATTTTATGCGGCTTGCACGGCTTGATGTTCGGTACGCTATATGCCCCGGCACAGGCACTTATGTTTGGACTGAGCTTCGAGGGCATGATAGCATGGATAATTGCGGGCTTACCATTTGATTTCATTCACGGTGTCAGTAATTTTGCCATGGGGGCACTTATTGTTCCGCTGTCTGAGCTTTTGAAAAAACTAAACAGCAATAGCAGGCAGCCATCACCGAATATGCTTCGGTGATATCGCTTCTACACAGTACCAGCAGGGAATGAACAACTTTTTTAGGTTTTGCTGAGGGCATAGGTTCCGAGGAAAACCTAAAAAAGTTGTTCATTCCCTGCGGAAGCAACGCATAAAGATTAAATGCATTGCACAGGGATGAAATTATTTCTATTGTTAATGGGAACAATCTTATCCACCATACAAATAACACCACCTTCGCTAATTTTCAAATTCGCCTTTTCGAGAGGAGACAACACGCTGAAATTATTTACTATAGCCGTGCTGGGATTTCCACTTTTTTTAATCTCAACAGGGTAAACTATACCGTTTTGGACAATCAATAAGTCAATTTCTTTTTTGTTGCTGTCTCGATAGAAATATAGATACAGTTCAGGATACATACCGCTATTTGAGTAGGTCTTAATGATTTCGGTCATAACATAAGTTTCAAAAATTGCACCGCTGTAAGCGCTAACCTCTAATGTCCTGCTATCGACATATCTTGCAAGAAAACAGGCTAATCCTGTGTCCATAAAGTATATTTTCGGTGTTTTGATAATTCTCTTAATTGCATTGTTGCTGTAGGGCTGTAGCATATATACAAGCCCTGATGTTTGAAGTATGGAAAGCCAGCTTTGAGCAGTTTTGATGTCTATTTCTACTTCTTTTGTTATATCGTCATATCTTATCTCTTGAGCGGTTCTCACAGCGATAGAGGCCATGAATTTAAGAAATTTCATCTCATCTTTTATTGCAACTATATCTCGAATATCTCGCTCCAAGTAGGTTTGCAAATATCCTGAGTAGAAATTTTGAATGTTGACCCCATGTGTCAGTTCGGGAAACATGCCTCTATGTATCACTTCATACAATTCATCTATGCTAAAATGCTTTTTGTTTGCCCCTTCACCAATACGCTCATGTGTTGGCAAAAAGGGCAAATCTTTTTCGCCCAGTATCTCATTATGGCTCAGTCCGTAGAGGTGAAATATACATACTCTGCCTGCAAGCGATTCGGAGACACCTTTCATCAACTTAAACATTTGCGAGCCTGTGAGTATAAACATACCGTTTGAATTTTGCTTGTCTTCAAAGCGCTTTTCATCGACTAAAATTTTTATGTAGGGCAATAGCTCCGGAGCATATTGAATTTCATCAATAATAATCGGAGGCTTGTGCCTCCTTAAAAAAGCTTGAGGCTCAGATATAGCCGAAGCTCTGTCAAGAGGGTTATCCAAGGTGATATATTCATACTCAACTTCTGTTTCTAAGCTTCTTAGCAAGGTAGATTTTCCAACCTGCCTTGCCCCGGTCACCATAAGTACGGGAAATTCTTTTAGCGCATTTTGTATATTGCTCTCGACATTTCTCTTAATATAACCTTGCATAAACAACCTCCGAAATGCAAAAGTGGGAGTAGACTCCCATTTTTGCATAATTTAGATGAATTGTCAAGAGCTTTCCTTGCAATGCTCAAATCACCTGTGATATACTACACCCCTATAAAATCATTGGAGAGGGTAAGTATAACAATACATGAATAAACACATTGTAATCGTAGGTGCAGGTATTGCAGGGCTTACAGCGGGGATATACGCAAAGCGCAGCGGATTTGACGTAACGCTTATTGAACAGCACAGCATTGTTGGGGGCATGTGTACGAGCTGGAAGCGCAAGGGATATCTATTTGAAGGTGCGATGCACTGGCTCACAGGGTCAAAGTCCGGGAGCCGTATTCACCAAATTTGGCGTGAAACAGGAGCATTAGATGATACGGTCAATGTTTCTTTAGATGACCCGTTTACAGCTGTGGAGTGTGATGGCGAGCCGCTTTATCTATATCGAAACATCGAAAAAACAGCCGAAGGCTTGCTACGTGTCTCTCCAAAAGATGCACATTTGATTCAAAAACTTGTGAAAGAAGTAAATGCGCTTTCAGCGATGGACGTGCCGGTCACAGACATAAAAGGTGTAAAAGCAAAAAACCCATCGAAAATGTCACTCGGCTTTATATTAAAAATGCTACCTCTGCTCCCTATAATGGGACGTAATTCAAAACTTTCAGCAAAGGAATATGTAGAGCAATTTTCGCACCCTGCGGTGCGGCGCCTGCTTCAAGTTGTGCCTGCGGAATATCAGGCAAGTTCTTTGCTGTTCACGTTGGCAACATTTAATAAGGGCGATGGAGGTCACCCGAAAGGTGGCTCTTTGCCTCTGGTCGCAAGGATGGAAAAAACTTTTCGTGATTTGGGCGGCACATTACTATTGAGTACAAAGGTAGAAAAAGTAGATATTCAAAATGGAGCGGCAACAGGCGTAATATTAAAAGACAAGACGATAACGGCAGATGCGGTTATTGTGGCACAAGAGACCATAGCCGCAAGTAATCAGCTATTTGATGTGCCGATACAAGCTCAGTGGCTTACGTATGTCCGTGAAAATGCAAAGTCAATGGTCTGCACGTTTGTCTGCCTCGGAGTTAAAACAAAACTGCCCGGCATAATACCGGGCTGGGAATTAAATGATCCAATCACTTATGCAGGAAAAACGGTCAAAACCTTGGCGTTTCACAGCTACAGCGGAGAGGACTACAGCCCCGATGGGTGCTCCACTCTCACTACAGGGTTTATGGAAGACACGTATGATTTCTGGAAAAAGGCAAAAGAAGAAGGGCGTTATGCAGAGGAAAAACAGGCACTCGCTGAGCAAGTGATTGCGAGACTAAATGAAAAATATCCCGAAACTGTCGGGATGGTTGAAGTGGTATACGTATCCACTCCTCTGACATACGAGCGGTATACAGGCGCATACCGCGGTGCATGGATGACTCCAATCGGAGCGGCTGAAAAAATGCAAAACCATCTCGGAGTGATAGACAATGTGCAAAGCCTATACTTTGCAGGACATCGCCTATGCCCACCGGGAGGACTACCCGCCGCAGCAACCAGCGGCCGCGAAGCCGCACAACTCGTGTGTCGGCAATTTGGCGTGGTGTTTATCTGAGCTCACATCTAAAGCAACCATCTCGTTCATAAACTGTAATGCCCTCGTAAACTGCACTCAGCGAACTCTGCACATCTTCACAATTTGCGTCCGCAAGGGAGACCACAGCGACGACTTCGCCCTCGTGGAGCAAAATCAGCCTGTCGCAAAATCTCAGTGCTAGGTTGGGATCATGCAGTGTTAGTAGGCAGGATTTTTCGATTTCTGCGCTTTCTTTCACAAGCTTTCTAACAGCAGAAAGAATCATGTGCTTGTTCGGAAAATCTAATGCGCTGTCAGGCTCGTCCATTAACATAACGGGTGCGTCCTGAACTATAGAGCGAGCAAGAATTACAAGTTGTTTTTGTCCCTCGCTGAGCTTTGAAAAATCATTATTTGCAAGATGTAAAATGCCCATTTTTTCAAGAGCATTAGCCGCTAACCCTTTATCTGTCTGTGATGGAAACTCCAAAAAACCAAGCTTTGCATTGTAGCCCATCAAAACGGCATCAATAACCGTTACACCAATTAACTTGCTGTGCCGCTGCGGTATCAGCGAGGTGTATTTTGCACGCTTTTTTTCATTTAATTCAGTTAAATCAGTGCCACCCAGCAGACATTTGCCATCAGATATGGGAAGCAAGCCGCATATGCCTTTAAGTAGGGTTGTTTTGCCTGAACCATTCAGCCCCAAAAGCGCACAAAACTCACCCGGAAAAACATCAAAGCTAACGTTTTTCACAACTTGTTTTCCTGGATAACCGACATATACAGAGTTTAAAGAAAGCATTAAATTTGCCCCATGCCTTTCAAAAATTAATACTAAATTTGCACAGACAAAGCCGAGAGTGGATGATTTGTGGAGTCTTTTTTGCGAGAACAGCGGTGTAGATCCCGATGGCTCGCAAAAAAGCGGAACAAATTATCCACTCTCGGCGACCGGTTAACCGCAACGAACTACCACTAAACCTTTCCAAGTTTTCTGCGCCACATAAAATAAAGCAAAACAGGCACACCCAAAAGCGTAGTCGGCACACTGATGGGTATTTCAAGTGCCGTCAACCCGCGAGCAAACGCATCGGCGACAAGCAGTATAAAAGCGCCCATGAGCGCAGAGAGCATACACCATGAAAAACTAATACGCCTGAGCGCAAGTCTTGCGGCATGTGGTGCAATGAGTCCCGCAAATGCGATAAGACCTGTTTGGCTGACAATCGAAGCGACCAGAAGTGAAGCGAGTGCGAGGACAATAAAACGAACAGATTTAAGCGGCACACCAAGTGTCTTTGCCTCATCATCTTCAAGTCCAAGCATAATAATTTGACGGCGTAATAATATAAGCCCGATAAACCCAATGATGAAAAAGGGAAGCACAGTGACAAGATTACTCATTGTGATACCGCCAAGACTCCCCATAGCCCAAAACTCAAGCGCCGCAAGCTCACGTGCCGGGTCTGCGAAAAATCTTAAAATCATAATGAGAGCATCAGAAAGTGCCCTCATAACAATGCCTGCAAGAATATAAGTCACCGTTGATGGGTTTCTGCTGAGCCGTGCAACTAACATAACAAGAAACAAAACGAGCATACCACCGCCAAAAGCCATAGAAGTCATAACAAAAGCACTCTGCCCAAACAGAACAATAGCCACAGCCGCCCCAAGATTTGCGCCGCTTGACACCCCAACAATATCAGGAGCCGCAAGCGGGTTGCGAAACACAAGCTGAAAAACACTACCCGCAAACCCAAGCCCGGCACCTGCGAGTAATGCCATAATAGTACGAGGAAGCCGCAAGTTGAAAAAAACAGAGCGTGTAAGGGGGTCAACATCGTCGCCAATGAAAATAGAAAACATTTCATAAGCAGATATAGGAAACCTACCAATGAGCAAACACGCAAAAAAAGCCAAAGCAACAAGCACTCCGGTCAAAACAAAATATCCACGCTGACGAACGACCGTTTCCATAAATTAATCCTTACAAATGACTAATCAGTACTCCCGCAGATGATGAGCAATTTACCCCGATTTTTCGGGAGCCATCGGGATCTTCACCGCTGTTCTCCCGAAAAACCGGGGCAAACTGCCCATCATCTGCTAGCCCGGTGAAATAGTGCCCTTACACAAAGTTTAGCCGGAAAACCCATAAAATTCAGAATAAAACGCATGGACAAACTCTAAAAAGTCCTGCCCGGCATAATGCCCATGCAAAACAGACAGAAGCCAAAGTGCGCCAATCATTGAGGACGGAATGGGGGAATCCCAAGCTTCAAATTCATTTGAAAACTGATAAACCGAACCATTGGTAACTGCCGTTAAACCACTGAGTGTGGGGTTTGTTAGCACATCTTCCACGGTATAACTCGCCTCTGCCGGCAAGATGATTATATCGGGATTCATAGCGAGTAGTTGCTCATAGGAAATTTCCGTCCACCCTCTGCCGGGGAGGTCTGCGGCTACATTTATGCCACCTGCCATTTCCACCAAATCGGACTGAAACATTCCGCCGGGTGAAGTTGACAAATGGCTCCCGACCCCTGCTATATAGACTGTCGGTAGCTCAGTAAACTGAGCGCTGATATCTATTACATAATCACGTGTATCTACCATCCACTCTATCAAGCGTTCCGCCCTATAAACCGTATTGGTCGCAACTCCAATGAGGTTAATCATGTCGACCAACTCATCGAAACTTTCAGGATTTACAACAATCGCAGGTATACCCATATCCGTGAGAGTCTCAGCGGCATCTCGGAGCCTATAAGGTAGCACCACCAAGTCGGGGTAAAGCGCAATGCAGGCTTCGAGGTTGAAATCCCTAGCTGTTCCGACATTAGGAAGCTCTAGTAGCTCAGGAAACATACGTGTGTAAACAGGTCGCTCATCGGCGCGTGCCTCAATGCCCACGAGCCTGTCGGATAAACCCAATGCTAAAATCGTAGAAGAAGATATGTAAAAACCGCTGACCAAGCGCTCCACAGGGTATTCAATTTCAACAGTTCTCCCGCCTTGGTCAACCACTGAGATTGTCGTATTCGCTGCTATGCCATCGTCTATATCTGAAGGCAAAGCCGAGCAAGCGGCAAGTGCGAAAAACATCGCTATAGCAAGGATAAATGTTATCAAATTTTTTTGAGTAACCAATTTAATATTTCCTCTCTATTCTCAGCAGTGACATCTTTTAATATGACATTCTTATGCGAGCGTATTTCTTGAATAAACTGCGCATCGCATTTTTTGAGTACACCAATTATAGGGATTTCTCCGTCAATACCTGCCATAACCGATGCCAAAAATTTTTTTGCATTTGCCTCAATAAAACCAATCTCGTCCATAACAATGTAGCCACAATTGCCGCTGTTATCGAGTAGTGATTTTCCGTAAGTGTCAAAAACTTCGGTCACCTCGGGAATCGGCGAAAGACCATGCCCAAAATCTGTCGCAATCAAGCGACGCTCAACATTTGCTTTTTTGGGGGAAAACGGAGCAAGGTAAAGCCTGCGCTCACCCGGCATACTTTGCTCCCAATAAGTCATAAAACCATCAGCCGTCAAACCCGATTTTTCAAGAAAACTTGTAATAACAGTAGTCTTGCCAACCTGCTTTTCGCCCGTCAAAAAAACATGCATAATCCGCCTCACTTCATAGCAAGTATTATAGCATAGAGGAAAATATCGCACAAGGGTAGCCTGAAATTGGTAGTTTGTGGAGTCATTTTTGCTGTTCGCACATAGCACGTCATTGCGGCCTCCGAGCCGCAATCCCATAAATAATTGTGGGGATTGCGGGTCAGGCCCGCAATGACGTGCCTCTGAGTGCGGTTTTCGGGTGGGGTCTGAACTCTTTTTTTCGAGAACAGCAGTAGTAGATCCCGATGGCTCGCAAAAAGCGGGACAAATCACCAATTTTAGGCGGCAAGCAACGGCACAGGCGTTAAATCGAGACAGTCCAGCCCATATCATCCGATAGCTTTCCTGTTTGTATGCCATATATCGTATCGTACAGCTTTTGTGTGAGACTGCCGACATTTCCGTCGCCTACAGTTACTTCATAATCCTTGTGTGTCAGCTTTCCGACAGGCGATATTACAGCGGCGGTTCCGGTGCCGAACATCTCTTGTAATTTGCCCTCTTCAGACGCTTTAACAACATCTTCAATGCGAAGTCTGCGCTCAGAAACCTTTATGTCCCATTTTTTAAGAAGTTCAATGACTGTAGCTCGTGTAACACCCGGTAAAATCGTACCCATAAGCGGAGCGGTTATGACCTCATCATCAATCATAACAAAAGCATTTGACGTGCCTATTTCCTCTATGTAGCTGTGCTCAACAGCATCAAGCCATAAAACCTGCGCACAGCCCATTTCTTTCGCTCTTGCCTGAGACCTGAGAGCGGCGGCATAGTTTCCGCCGACCTTTGCAAAGCCGACTCCACCCACAGCGGCACGGACAAACTCATCCTCGATGTAAATATTCGTTGGCGGAAGGCCTCCGCCGGGAATGTCGTAGTATGGGCCGACAGGGGAGAGGATAATCATGAATTTATAGTGATTCGCCGCTTGTACGCCGAGAAATGGGTCGTCTGCAATCACAAATGGGCGGATATACAGCGATGTGCCTTCCTTTTCGGGAATCCAATCCCTATCGGCATTGACAACAGCTTTAACCGCACTTACAAAGAGCTCTTCATCTATTTCAGGTATGCAAATACGTTCATTTGATCTACGGGCGCGCGCCGCATTCATGTATGGCCTAAATAACTGCACACGATTATCAGTCGTGCGGTATGCTTTCATGCCCTCAAACATAATCTGCCCATAATGCAAAACAGCGGCGGCAGGGTCAAGTGAGACGGGTCCGTAAGGTACAATCCGCCCGTCAAACCAGCCTTTACCTGTTTCGTAGTCCATGATGAACATATGATCAGTGAAATACTTGCCGAATTTTAGATTATTTGGGTCGGGTTTTGGTTTGGGTGCTGTGGTTTTTTGAATATTGAATGTGTAATTCATTAGTGTATCTCCAATTAAAGTGAATTTTGTACGTGCAGTATAGCATTATACAACACTGAATGCAAGAGCAAATTTTATCACGTTTAGTCAATTTGCAAAAAAATTGATAAAATAATTATAAAAAATTAGTTAATTTACAAAATCGGTGTTGCAAAAACAATCTCGTCCTGCTATGATGATTGTACAATTTTCACAAACGACATGGGGGATATAGTTTTGACTACTAACGAAAATGCTAAAGAGTGGGTAAAGTGGGCTACTGAGTTATTAAGGCCCGATGAGGTCGTCTGGATTGACGGCACAGGTTTAGAAAAACTTCGCGAAGAGACATTAAAATCGGGGGAGATGATTAAGCTCAATCAGGAACTACTGCCGGGATGTTATCTGCATCGCTCGGCGCAAAACGATGTGGCACGTTCGGAGGATAAGACCTTCATCTGCACAACAAAAAAAGCAGACGCAGGACCAAACAACAACTGGAAATCGCCGGAAGATATGAAGAATATACTTTTGCCACTGTATGATGGTTGTATGCAGGGGCGCACTATGTACGTCATACCGTTTTGCATGGGGCCTGTAGGCTCGCCATTTTCTAAGCTGGGCATTGAAATCACTGACTCCGCGTATGTTGTGCTCAGCATGTGTATCATGACAAGGGTTTCAAAAGAAGTTATAAAAAGGCTGGATAACTCCGACGAATTTGTAAAAGGGCTTCACGCAAAGGCAGAAATTGACGAGAATAAGCGATATATTGCTCATTTTCCGGAGGAAAATGCCATCTGGTCAATCAACTCAGGATACGGCGGTAATGTTCTTTTAGGAAAAAAATGCTTTGCTCTTCGCATTGCATCATATCAAGCAAAAAATGAAGGCTGGCTCGCAGAGCATATGCTCATAATCGGTATTGAAAACCCGAAGGGTGAAGTGCAGTACATATGCGCCGCGTTCCCGTCCGCCTGCGGAAAGACAAACCTTGCAATGCTCATTCCACCGGAGGGTTATGAGAAAAAAGGCTATAAAGTATGGTGCGTAGGTGATGATATTGCGTGGATTCACATTGGTCCGGATGGTCGCCTATGGGCAATAAATCCCGAAAATGGTTTTTTCGGGGTCGTTCCCGGCACAAACAAGCAGAGTAATCCCAATGCTCTTGCGGCAATACAAAAAGACACAATTTTCACAAATGTTGCACACGATTTGGACAACAATACTGTCTGGTGGGAAAAGCTTGACAAAAACCCGCCCGAAAATGGGATAAACTGGAAAGGTGAGCCTTGGAACGGGAAAACCTCAAAAGAAAAAGGTGCGCACCCGAACAGTAGATTTACGACTCCGTCAATAAACTGCCCAAATATCAGCCCTGAGTTTGGGGCGGGGGAAGGTGTGCCAATCAGTGCAATAATATTTGGCGGCCGCCGCGCAAGGGTTGAGCCACTGGTGTATCAGGCACGCGATTTTCAGCATGGAGTTTTTGTGGCGGCAACCTTGGCATCAGAGACTACCGCCGCGCAGACCGGTGAAGTAGGTGTAGTCAGGTATGATTCAATGGCGATGAAACCGTTTTGCGGTTACGATATGGGTGACTACTTTGCACATTGGCTCGAAATGGGTGAAAAGCTCGGAGATAAAGCTCCTGAGATTTTTAACGTGAACTGGTTCAGAACAGATGAAGAGGGTGAATTCATATGGCCGGGCTTCGGAGAAAACATGCGTGTACTAAAATGGATATTAGAGCGCTGCAATGGCGAGGCAAGTGCGGAAGACACAGCTATAGGTTATATGCCAAAGCCTGAAGATATTTTTATGGAAGGGCTTGACTTAGCACCTGAAAAGCTAGTAGAATTACTAAGCATAGACAAAGAACTATGGTGCGAAGAAGCCGATGGCATACGGGAATACTTTAACACTTTAGGCGATACTGTCCCCCAAAAACTGTGGGAAGCACTGGAAGAGCTTGAAAAGCGAGTTGAAATTGAAAATTGAAAATGGAAAACTAATACAAGGACAATATTTTCAACTTTCAATTTTCAATTTTCCATTGCGAGTACGACTTTCACAATTACCTAAAAAATAACATTAGAAGGAGACACACGAATGAAATCTCTGTCTGTAAGAGCAGAAAAAGTAAAGGAATCTTCAACTCTGGCGATAACAGCAAAAGCAAAGGCTATTAAAGCTGCAGGTGAAAACCTGATAGCTTTTACCGCAGGTGAGCCGGATTTTGACACACCTGAGCACATAAAAAAGGCCGCATTTAAGGCGGCAGAGGAAGGCTTTACTAAATACACCGCCACTACAGGTATTTTGGAGCTACGCAAAGCCATATGTGAAAAGCTGAAAAATGACAACGGGCTCACCTACGAGCCATCGCAAATTGTCGTGTCAAACGGTGCAAAACACGCACTTGCAAACATTTTCACGGCAATTTTAAACGAGGGTGACGAGGTTATTTTTCCCGCGCCCTACTGGCTCACATATCCTGAGCTTGCAACATTAGCGGGTGGCGTATCAAAAATAGTTGAAACCGACATTTCGACAGGTTATCGCCCCACTGCCGCACAGCTAGAGGCGGCCATCACAGATAAAACAAAGGCTATACTGATTAACACTCCAAACAACCCATCAGGCGCAGTGTTCACAAAAGATGAACTACAGGCAATAGCCGACATCGCCGTCCGCCACGACCTGTACATCATATCTGATGAAATCTACGAGTATCTAATCTACGACGACGAAAACCCACACATAAGCATCGCATCTCTGGGCGCAGAGATTGCAGAGCGCACAATCATTGTAAATGGCTACTCAAAAAGCTACAGCATGACCGGCTGGCGCGTGGGCTATACAGCAAGTAATAAACATATCGCAGATGTCATTGGCAACATTCAGAGCCATCAAACATCAAATATAAACACTCTGACACAAAAAGCGGCGTTAGCGGCAGAATTGGGTGCAAAGCAATGTGTGAGCGACATGCGCTCTGCCTTTAAGGCTCGACGCAATCTCATGTTTGACCTTATTTCAAAAGTCGACGGACTGAGAGCTTTGCGACCCGACGGCGCATTTTACATCTTTGCCGATATGTCAGCTCTCTGTGGTAAAATTGCTTACGGACAAAAAATTGAGTGCGCCGCCGATTTTGCAGACATTCTGCTTGAAAAGCAAAAAGTGGCAATAGTTCCATGCGCCGATTTTGGTTTTCCACACCACATTCGCCTGTCCTACGCGACAAATGAGGACGAGATAAACGAGGGAATGTCAAGAATTAAAGAGTTTGTTGATGAGATTTCGTAATTTATAGACGTTACCACTTGCCGTTGCTTCCCGCAGAGGTAGGAGTATTTGCTACGCTTTTTTTCGAGCCATCGGGATCTACACCGCTGTTCTCGAAAAAAAGACTCCGCAAACACTCCTACCTCTGCTTACCTTTGTGGAGAGATTGTGACTGGTTATACCATTAAGAGACTGCCTCGCTTTGAGGTTGTCTGTTCTCAACGCTGAACAGCATTGGTGCGGTTTTCCATAGGACTACGCCTGCCACTGTTGTGAATATTATTTCAGGAATCATGTATGTGCCGTTATATGTGAGTGAAAAAATCCATGCTGCCGGGGCTGAGAGGTTATCTATCAAGGAATGGCTCTCTGTGATGAAGTAACCCCAGATGATGACGCCTGAAATGAAGTGGCTGAGATAGCGGAGTAAAAGGCATAGGGGGGCGGCAATAATGATGCCGCCACGGCGGTTTTTGAATATGCCGGATAATCCAAGAACGCCGAATGCTACGATGTAGTCGAGCATTATCATTGCTGTCCAAGCCGGGGCTGTTCCGGAGGGTGGTGCCCAAATTTGTTGCAGCATTTGCAGACCTGCATACACAATGGCACCCATGAGCCCCCATTTAAGACCATGACGCAGACCAATCATCAGGAGCGGCAACATCGACACTGCTGTCACTGAGCCACCCTGCGGCATGATTGTAAATCGAATATAGCTGAGGGCAAATCCGATACCTACAAGTAATGCCGATTCTACCAGTGCGCGGAGTTCGCGGGATCTTGTGGTTGTTTGCATAAAAATACACCTCTTTCTTTATTTAATGAGGTGCATTTTTTGCATTCTTACTCCCGACGGCGGCATTATCCGCATCCGGTAATAAGGGTTAGGTGTGGCATTTCACACCCTCTCAGCCGCCTGTCGGCAGCACCCCATTTTTAAC
>WQSX01000025.1 GCA_009787625.1 Oscillospiraceae bacterium | reverse complement strand
TGAACTTGAACATGAATATATACGAGACCGCCAACGCGAAGGCATCGAAATCGCGAAGAAAAAAGGTAAATATCTTGGACGCAAACCAAAAGTATATCCGGACTTTGAGCGGCTCTTGGCTAAGAGCAGGCATGGTGAAATCACCGCAGCTGCGGCAATGAGGGAACTTGGGATGAGTAAGACCACATGGTACAGAAAAGCCGGAGAGTTTCAAGAGCAGTGAGTTTCTTTGTAATTAGAGGGCAATAGCAATTTCAGCCCTAGTGCATACGCTGAACATTGCGCCAAATGCAAACCTTGATATCAACTCCATTAGACTTTCTCATTTATTTTATCAATCACTGAAATAATATCATTTTCTATTCCCTTTAACTCTTTGGCACTCAAGCAGACATTCAGCGCATTAGATAAAATCATCATGGAAAAACAGCTAACATCAGACAGCACATGTCTTATTAAGTCCTTTAATTTTGTAGAATCTTCAGTGGTTTCGAATTGAGTTCCCCAAAAATCCATACCTTTCATAGAAGTATGATTATACAAACAAAAATAATCATATTGTTGATTTAGCAAGTCTATATTAAATTGTTGGTTTTGAGATTGCTGTTGATAACTATTTAATATTTCACCAGCCAAGCAACGTAGTTCACGCTCTCCGGGTTGCTCGAAATTAAAGTTGCCCTTATGTTTCTTTGCAGCAGATTGCATCTGTGGGTGATGTTTTATATATTTTTTGTTTTTCCTTCGCTTTTTTCGTATTCTCGTGCGGTTGGTGTGTCAGATATGACTACAAAATACAAACAAAATAATTCAATAAAACACCTAAACAAAGAAAAAGCCGAATGTGCAGAAACTAACGTTTCACCATAGTCTAACAACTTATTTATGTCATTTCCACGGGAAACTGCGTCTCGGGCAAATAAATAAGCAATTTCTTTTATAAAACAAATGTCACATAAATCTTTGCCGTCTTTTTTAGATAAATCTTTCAATGAGCAAACATTGCACAAACTATCGCCCATTGCATCATTGAGTATAAAGAAAAGACGATTTATTTCTGGAGTTATTTCTTTGTTTTGCTTTACAAATTCTACCATATCTGGATGTAAAAGCTTTTTGAAATTCTCTGTATAGCAATCTCTGCACAAGCATCCTTATTGAGGTCTTGCTTTGAACAGTTTTCGCACAAACCTTCTTTTGATAAAACGGAAAAATCGTCTATTAGGGTTCCTATTAATTTCATACTGTACCTCACTCTTAATAATCGCATGAGTCAGCGATTTTCCTTATTTCACATGTCCGCAGGCGTAGCGAGAAAGCTCATAATCATTCACAGGTTGTATTTTAAAAATATATAAAAATTAAAGGGCTTTAACATACTTTTGGTTTCGGCTGTTTGGTTTGCTCGGCAATGTCATCGTTAATAATCCAAATGAGAGCATTGGAATAATAATATTTTTGCGAAAATACTCATCTGATTTAATGGCACAGAGCTCCTGCATTTCTCGCCGACTTCTTGGGGTAGAGCAGAAATTTATCAATGCATCTTGTTTTTCTTGTGATAGCTTTACTTCCATACTAACTTCCGCACTGACTTCCGTACCAACTTCCACTGCGGAAGTCGCTGAATTATAGTTCATATTCTTTAAGATTACCGTTCTCACGTTCGATAATAGTTTCAACCTTTGTTTTAGTATCGAAAATTTCCACAATAGAGTATTTGAAGTTTTTCTGAATGTATTCTTCATTCTTGGTTTCTAGGATTTCAATAAAACCTATATTACCGCCTGTCAAATTTTTTATATCGGCATATGCACCCCATCGTTGCCAGACTCCTTCGCTGTTGCCAGATGCAGAGCCAATATACAGCTTTCCGTTGATCGAGTCAGTGATTACATAAACGCCCTTAACACTTGACAAGGCTTGCTTCCAACTTGGTTCGTTTGGGTTCAGGCGCTTTGATAAAATCTTCAAATTTAATCATAAACGTTTTCCTCCGTCATCTGTTGTCGTACCAAACAAGCCAATCGAATTTCCTGCGTTTGCCTTTACCTTGGATGTTATTGTTCTCCAGTATCGTATCAATCAACTTTAGGTAGCCTTCGTAATCATAGGTTTTGCGCATCGTCTCAATGCAGTTGTGAATTTGTGAACTCCTATACAGCTTATCCTTGTACTTGTAGTGAGAGATGAATTCCCCCAAATGCTTCTGCATTACACCGTCAAATATAGCGAAATCATCTCGCTCATATACGTAATAGTTGTGGTACAAGCAATACTTACTGAAAAACGAAAACAAATTGATTTCGTTTTGAGCCAACTCACTGATTAAGGTGGCATCGCCTACGGCAACACGTTTGTCAAACTCACAACTCAAAATCTTTGCAATCAGCTTTGTTAAATATATCTTGCTCAAGTGTTTGTTGAGGTTCGTAGAGTTGGTCATGTCAATCAAAGCTATTTTCATTGCGATTATATCGCCGTCATTATTTTTTGGGAACTTGCGGAAGCAATTGCAAATTATCGTAGCCTCTTCGCCATATCTTGGGTCACAATTCACGCGCCGAGCAGCCTCTTCCAATGATTCTTCCGAAATCGTAGTCACTGGCACGTCGTCAACAATGTTCCAAGAAGAGCTGTATGTATTTCGATTACCTATTGAGTAGTCTTTTGGCTCTGGTATGTCCTCGCCATCCATAGGAAGCCGGATTGTATAAGGCCTTATCGAGTCATTGCGAATGAGTTTTTTGTTTTGAACAAGCGTATTAATTGTGGCATTAATATATGGCTGATGCTTGCCGGGAAAGCAAGCATCAATAATCTGCCTTGCCGTCACAGGCTCGTTAGCCGCTTCACAGAATTGCATTATTACATCTGCATTACCCATGCCGCTAATCCTTCCTTAGATTTACGTTTCATTGCTTTTGTCTAAATAGTTTTCCAGTGTTCATAATATTACAAAATTAGTTTATCATAAGCGAAGTGTTTACTCAATAACTTTTCTTCCCATAAATCAAATAGTAACCAAGACATTAAGGCAAGCTATATTGCGGTGCGTTCCTGCATAGCAAATACAATTGCCTTAATATCTCTTCCCATTATGCTCTATGGCACGTTGTCAAGTGTCTCCGATTTCATAAATGAAACGCCTAACGGCGCACTTGACAAGGCATATGCAACGAAAACCTGAAAAATTACTTGCACCAATTTTCCGCTAAGCCACTTCAAACCATGAAATCACCGCAAAAATAGCCCCATAGATTTACTTGCATTTTACTTGCATCTTTTCAAAAAGCAGCAGTTTTTTGCGATATTTTACGGTAAATCGGCAAAATGTATCCGCAAAACAAAACCCCTGCAAGTCTTGTGATACCAAGCCTTTGCAGGGGTTAGTCGATGGTCGGAGTGATGGGATTCGAACCCATGGCCTCACGGTCCCGAACCGTGCGCGATACCAAACTTCGCCACACCCCGATGGCTAATATGCAGTTTTAATTTTTCATGCCATATTTTAAATCAAAAATGCAAATTTTGCAACCATATTTTTTTATCATCCCATAAATTTTAACTAATAAATCAAAGTAATGTAGGTATTTATTGCGGTTTATGCAAATATTTTCCATGTTAATATTGCCAATCGTGACAAATTGTGGTAAATTGGGTATTGTAGATTCAATTGTGACACAATTCGAGTGGAGGAAAGTAATGCAAAATAAAGCAAAAAAGGATTTGACGTCTAAAACTACCGATGAGACCAGCGCACTTGAACTCATGGAATTCACAATGGCGGGCAATTCTTATGGGATTAACGTCGCCAAAGTCACCGAAATCATGAGGTACAGTCCGGTTACGCCCATGACACAATCTCACCCTTGTGTTGATGGTGTTTTTAAACCACGTGGAAACCTCGTAACTGTAATAAATCTGCCCAGATATATGCGGCTGAAAGAGAGTGAAACTCCCGATTACGACATGCTGATGATTACAAATTTTGACAATGTCAGTGCGGCTTTTCTTGTTCATACAGTCGAGGGAATGCACCGCATTAAATGGAGCAATGTAGAAAGACCATCTGAGATAGTTTATGGTAATAACGATAGTGTTGTTACCGGCACAACAAAAATTGATGGTAAAATTATCACGATAGTCGATTTTGAAAAGGTTCTTTACGATATAAATCCTGAGACAGGGCTGCAAATTGCTGAAGTTACACGTATGGGCATTCGTGAGAATACAAGTAAGCCTGTGGTGGTTGTTGAGGATTCTGTATTTCTCCGCAGGATGTTACTGCAAGCTCTCGAAGCTGCGGGTTACACAAACATCACGTCATTTGACAACGGACAAGATGCATGGGATTATCTTGCAAAGTGCAGAACGGAATGTAAGGACAACATTGTACCAGTTGAGAATAAAGTTTCAATTGTCATTACCGACATTGAAATGCCGCGAATGGATGGACATCACCTTACAAGACTCATAAAAAGCGATGAGATACTTTCCAAAGTCCCTGTTGTGGTATTTTCGAGCCTCATAGATGATACGCAAAAACAACAAGGTCAGCAAATTGGAGTAAATGCCCATCTCACAAAGCCACAAATCGGCAAACTTGTGGAAGTCATAGATTCTTGCATATTATAGGATAATTATCCAATCAATTTCAGGGTTTTCGTCTGCTTCTCGGTGGCAGAGAGAACCCTGTTTGCTATACCCTTTGCATCTAACTCAAAGAGTTCCATAAGCTCTTCAGCAGTTGCGTGAGGCACTACCGCACTTCCAAGATTTATTGCATTAACACTTATGCTTGTGTCATTTTCTCGTAGTGTAAGTGCGAGAACTGATGCGACCGAACCTCCTGCAACGCACTCTTCAACTACGAAAATTCTTCGTATACCGCTTAGGCAATCTGATAGTCTCTCATAGGATAAGTTACTTATTTCTGTGAGCTTTATCACACTTATCGAAATGCCGTCACTCTCAAGTATTTCTGCGGCTTTCATGGCATTTTCAATGAGCCTGCCATATGTCACAATTGCAATTTCGCCGCCTGTTCTGAGTAGTTTTGGTTCTAGTGAAATATCTTTTGATGAATACACATCACCGCCGCCGCGAGGATATCTGATGGCGACGGGCGTATTCATATTTTCAGTGGCAAATTTAAACATATACTTCATCTCTGAAATGCCGGAAGGACAAAAGACTCTCATGTTCGGCATCTGCAAAAACATGCCCACATCATATATGCCCTGATGTGTTTGCCCATCATCACCAACCAGCCCTGCACGATCAATGGCGAAAATAACGTGAAGATTTGGTAGGCACACATCATGGAAAATCATATCATATGCACGCTGAGAAAATGATGAGTAAATGGCGCATATAGGTATCATTCCCTGCTTTGAAAGTCCACCCGCCATCGTCACTGCATGACCTTCAGCGATTCCAACGTCAAAAAAACGTTCCTCAAAAGCACTCGCAAATTCATCTAAACCGGTTCCTGATTGCATTGCGGCAGAAATTGCACATATTCGGTCATTTTCAACGGCAAGCTCCATTAAGGTGTTGCCAAACTCAGATGCAAATGAAATCGACGCAATTTCATTAGGCTTACCATTTTTCACATCAAAGCCGGACACACCGTGGAAAATCTCAGGCGCATCTTCCGCAAACTTATACCCTTTGCCCTTTGTAGTCTTAAGATGAATGATTGTAGGCTTCGACATTCCCTTAGCTATTTTAAGTAGCTTACACACTTCTTTTATATTGTGCCCGTCAGCCGGACCGAGGTAGTTAAATCCCATGTTCTCGAACATGCTTGAAGGGAGTACCGCTTTTTTTATGGCTGTCTTAATTTTTCGCATGAATTTGTCAATCGCCTTGCCAATGACCGGAATTTTCGCAACTGTTTTTCTATAGACTTGTTTCAGTGACAAGTAGTATGGGCGCACTCGTAATCTCGAAAGGTGCATAGCAAGTCCGCCGACGTTTTCTGTGATGGACATTTCGTTGTCGTTGAGAATAATAATGAGAGGTTCTTCACTATGTCCTGCATCGGACAGCCCCTCATACGCAAGACCGCCTGTTAAAGCCCCATCTCCTATGAGGGCTATGACTGAGTAATCTTTATTAAGTGCAGTTCTCGCCCTGGCCATACCGATTGCCGCCGATACAGATGTGGAGGCATGACCCGCCAAAAATGCGTCATGGTCGCTCTCAGCAGGATTTGGAAATCCTGAAATTCCATCTTTTTTGCGCAGGGTCGAAAAAACTTCTTTTCTGCCCGTGAGTATTTTATGTGTGTAACATTGGTGTCCAACATCGAAAATAAGCCTATCAATTCCTGTGTCAAACACATTATGCAGGGCAACAGTTATTTCAACTGTACCCAAATTCGAGGCGAGATGCCCACCTGTATTTGAGACGTTGGATATGAGAAAGCTTCGCAAATCTTCACATAGCTCGTAAAGTTCTGCGATGCTCATATTCTTTATATCATTCGGAGAATTGAGTTTTTCCAATAAACTCATATTAGTAAAAATCCTTGTATAAAAATACAAGCGCTCTCACAACTCAAATGCCGTAAGAGCACCTGTTAGATGGTGCGGATGAAGGGACTCGAACCCCCACACCTCTCGGCACAAGAACCTAAATCTTGCATGTCTACCAATTCCATCACATCCGCAAATGCACGTCAACTATTAACGCTCTGTTTCTTGACATGCCGTTTGACCACTAGAATTGTACCACAAAATGTGGTTATCAGTCAAACTATAATTCTTGCAATTTATTTCTCTTTTAGATTCCACGCTCAGCCATGATTATTTCTATTTCGTTTTCATTTAAACCAACCATTGCATTGCCTAAGTCTTCTGATACTTCAGCAAGTATTTTGCTGTTATCATAATTTTTAACGGCTTTCACTATTGCCGCCGCACGTTTTGCAGGGTTGCCTGACTTAAATATTCCTGAGCCTACGAAAACGCCCTCTGCGCCTAATTTCACCATTAGCACTGCATCTGCAGGGGTTGCTACACCACCTGCTGAGAAATTGAGTACAGGCAAACGGCCGTTTTTGTGTACATAAACCACAAGCCCGTATGAAACTTGCAGGTCTTTAGCTTTATTAAAAAGCTCGTCCTCGCGTGAGGATTGTAGTTTACGAATATCGCTGTTAATCGTTCTCATGTGGCGCACAGCTTGAATTACATCACCTGTTCCCGCCTCGCCTTTTGTGCGAATCATCACTGCGCCTTCTTCTATACGGCGTAGCGCTTCGCCTAGATTTGTAGCGCCGCACACAAACGGTGTCTTAAACTGTCGCTTATCAACATGGTACATGTCATCAGCCGGTGTCAACACTTCGCTCTCATCTATGCAGTCAATTCCGAGAGCTTCAAGTATTTCCGCCTCAACAAAATGACCTATACGTACTTTTGCCATGACAGGAATTTTCACGCTATGCTGAATTTCTTTTATTACTTTTGGATCGCTCATCCGTGAAACACCACCGGCGGCTCTTATGTCGGCAGGTACACGTTCAAGAGCCATTACAGCCGCGGCTCCTGCTTTCTCTGCAAATTTAGCCTGTTCCGGAGTTGTCACGTCCATGATGACCCCACCTTTTAGACTTTTTAGTTTATCGCCTATTACCTCATACTGATATCTCATGTTTATGGAATTACCTTTCTCTTCGCTCGTTGATTTACAGCAAATTATCCACAATCTGCTCTGCTATTACTTTCGCATTAAGTTTTTCCGGCTCTTTGGGCTCAAGGTTTCTGAGAATTACTGATAGATGAACCAAACTTGCACCGATAATTGCCCCAAAAATCAGCTTTTGCCCGATGTGAATATCGTCGGCAAGAGTTATTGAGCTAAATAAAATTGATAAGTAATATGATATCACCGCTCTCCCCGGTGCGGGCTTATTGTATATAAATCCTGATGTAAAATAAAACGCAAGTGAAGCAAATACAATAGCCAGACATTGATACACAAATCTCAGCAGTATTGGATTTGTTGCATTTTGGTCATATAGCACAATTAGCCAGAAACACAGGAAAATTGTGGGCACTAAACTTAGTGCATATATCGCTTTTCGCCTAAAGTCTTGATACATTTCAATAGCAAAAAATGTTACACATATTGCTGCAAGCGCTGAAAGTATTAAATAAATGCTATCTGTCAGAGCAAACGCCCCGATTGACCTCTGATACTGAAAAAGTAAAAATGTTCCGACAAGCCAAACAATTCCAATCACAACAAAAACAATTGGATAAAACATAGGGTCAATACCGAATGCATTATCAAACCCTTTTGGTGCCTTTCGTTTTCTGTAGATGCATATTCCAAATATTAGGGCTGCCAGCAGATTAGCGACAACAAAAGCTATAAGCACCATTGTTGTGAGAGCTCCTCGTCCGGGCAGTCCTGTAACGTCGTCAAACACATAGTTTAGCTCGCGGCTTCTGAGTAAAAATCCACCTACGCCTGCCAGTATTGAAATTATAGGCACTATAATCGCGAGTTTTTTCATAAATCCCTATCCTGTCGTTTAAATAAGATGTCTTTGCATATTTTACAGTAAACCACGCCCATTAGTCAAGAAAGAATTATCCTTGACTAACTTTCAAAATCAAATTCGATATTATATATGCTCACGGTATCTCCATCTTGAATGCCCATGTCTTGGAGTCGTTTATATATTCCGGCATTTCTCAAAACTCTATCGAAGAACATTCTTGATTCATAATCTTCAAAGTTTACATTTCGCATGAGCCGCTCTATCCACTCGCCCTCAATTGACCACACATCGTCAAAGTTTTCAATGACAAGTTCTTCAGGACTGCCTTTTATTTGCTGCTTTGGCACGTAATCCGGCTCAAAACGTTTTATTGGCGGAAGTTTTACAAGCTCTGCGGCCGCCGCATTTACAAGGTCTGTAACTCCATGTGTAGTCGCGGCAGAGATTCTAAACAGCTTATGTCCCTCTTTTTTTACATGCTCACAAAATTTTTCATAAAGCTCTTCATCTTGAATTATATCACTTTTGTTCGCCGCAACAATTTGTTGCCTTGCGGCGACTTCAGGGTTATATTTACTAAGCTCTGAGTTTATTGTATTAAAATCCTCAATTGGGTCGCGGCCTTCAGAACCTGAAATGTCTACAACATGAATAAACAGACGGCATCTGTCTATGTGCCTGAGAAAATCATGACCAAGCCCGGCACCGTCCGATGCTCCTTCAATTATGCCGGGAATATCAGCCATAACAAAAGAGCTGTTTTCCCCCACATAAACCACGCCCAAATTTGGGAACAGAGTTGTGAAGTGATAATCAGCGATTTTGGGGTTAGCCTTTGACACCACCGAAAGCAGTGTTGATTTGCCTACGTTGGGATAACCAATCAACCCTACGTCTGCGAGTAGTTTTAGTTCCAGTATAACGTTCATCTCCTCACCCTGGAGACCTGCTTTTGCGAACCTTGGAGCTTGGCGCGTGGGTGTGGCGAAGTGACGATTTCCCCATCCGCCATTGCCGCCACGCGCCAGTTTAAATGTTTCTTCGTTTGACATATCAGCTATTATTGCATCGCTATCTTTATCGCGTATAAGCGTTCCGTTTGGTACACGAATAACTAAGTCTTTTCCGTCTTTTCCTGACTTATTTCCGCTCGAACCATCGACACCGTTTGGTGCGACATACTTTTTTTTGTAACGAAAATCCATGAGTGTTGACATGTTTGTATCTGTGCGTAATATGATGTTACCGCCGCGACCACCGTCGCCGCCATCCGGACCACCTGCTGATATGTACTTCTCACGGTGGAACGATACCGCACCATTGCCACCTTTGCCTGCCTTGACTGATACCTCCGCCTTGTCTACGAACATTCTTATGACCTATTCCCTTTTCGCTATGCCTCAAGTCACAAAACAACCATTTAAAAGTGATGGTCATGTTGTGCATCATTCGGCGATTACTTATATTTGCCCGTAGATAGCATGTCCTCAATATACTCCAACACTTTTGCCTGACCCGCATTGTTGAGCAAGCAAATTTTATCAATCAACTCTTCTTTGTCGTCATTGTCAGTGATAAGTGATCTCTTGCCACCATATGGAACACCTTCTGCTTCTTCTACTTGCATTTCCGCTCCGGCACTTTTTCTCCTCTCGCCATAGGCAAGAAAGCTGACAGTCGTTCCCAATGCCTTGGCAATTTTCAGCGCCGCAGCTATTGACGGCATTCGCTGTCCGGTGCAGTAATGTGATACCATCGACGATGCAAGCCCTGTCATTCTACATAAATCTGCCTGCGATACGCCTCTTTCATCCATTGCTTTTGTCAGTCTTTTGTCAAAATCCACTATGTCGTTTGTCATTTTGATCCCTCTCCTTTAAAAAAATTTATTTTATCCCCTTCAAGATAAATACAACTAAAATAAATAGCAAAATAGCATTCAATGCCTACAGTTAATAAAAAATACTTACTGCTCATAATAGTACAGTTTTCAAAAAAGTGCAATGGTTTATTACGTATAAATTGATGGAATATTAAAGTACAATATGGTTCAAATCATTCACATCGTCTATCTCCCCTACAACCCCAACAAGTAGATACAGGTCTGTTATAGGTTCTTGCAAGAGTTCTTTGAGCAGTGTGAATTTTTCTATCTCCCCTGTACTGCGCACATGCATTCTGGGACCGGTACACTCATGCAACTCATCGTCAATCAAAATGTGGGTTTCATTTGCATATGATATGTCAACATCATCTTCTATCAACTGATTGACCTGCTTTTCAAGAAGGTCAAAATCAATTTCCGGTTTTCGCACAAAACTTAAAATGAAACCATTGCGGACTTCAGCGTGGTCATACATATGAGGGTCAACCCCTTGCTTTCTAAGGCAAAACTCACACAAGTCCTCAACAGTGTGTATTCTCAGCCTCGTAGTTACAGACTTAAACACAATGTCGCTTATCTCTTGTGGTCGCGGACCGAATAGAGTTGGACGTGTTATTATGACCTCCTCGCCTATGCCGATGAGCATATGGGCATTTCTTCCGCCGAGATGCGGATAAATGAGATCAAAATGTTCCACGATAACACGCTTACCTTTGCCTACTGCATAGAGTATAGCATCGGCAAGCTCATGCATTTGCATGAATGCCGATTCAAATCGTATATCAAGGTGGTATGTGTGGGCGGTATAAAATCCGGTCTCATCAACATTAAATAGTGGTAACGGTCTTATATTTACGCCTTCGTCATCATTTGTCAGCTCAAGTCCGGGAAACATGCCTTTTATAATCATACTTTTACCGCTACCTGCAACACCAATAAGCCCGATAAGTTTATCAAACGGACTCAAATAGAGCTGTGCAATTTGCATTCCGAGGTCAGCCATACGCTCACCACCTCTTGGTGCAAAAAAAATACTGTAAAGGTGGCTTTTTTGCATTCTAGCTGAATAAGGCATTATCATTCCTCCCTTCGTATCTCCTGCTTTCAGGAGATATCCGATTACATATCAAACTCTAAGTTGAGTAGTGGTGCGTGCTGCTGGGCACCATAAACATCTGTTTCTCCAATATCGCCCGAACAAAGCGGACGCTTAATTGTAGCTTTTATTGCTTTTGCAGGAACAAATGCTATGATACTCACAATTTTATCAGATGTCAAGCCATATAATGAACAAATTAGTTCTTCATTTATGCATTTTAAGTTACAAATCCTCTCAAAATCCTTGCGCTCGTTGAAAATAATGTCAAATGTGATTTCATACGGTCCGGAATTTTTACTGCGAATAACACTTGCAATATCTGTAATTTTTGTTTTCATAGGCTCTCCTTTTTGCTGAGTTTTTTATTTCACGCTCATGCGCGGGCGACCGAGGACGGTCGCCCCTACAAGTTTATATAATCAATTTTGAAATATTCTGCGGGGTCATCTACCTGCATCAGGTGGTAGACACTAAACGCATAAACCTCTCCTGCTTTGAAATCGCTTGGTGAGTATGGGAACGCAAGGTTTCCTGCGGTGGCTCTGCGACCCTCATAGCCGTAGTGTAACATGGTCGAGCGTGCCGTTGCACAGATTGTGTTGGCAAGCTCCTGTGTGTCGGCTATTGCCTCAATGACAATACCGAATTCGTGCGATTTTGATGAATTTCGCAGAGGTTCGAGCGCGCCCATTACACCGTCTCTGCCGTAAACGATAAAACTCAAGTCATACTTTACATCTTTGTCTTTAAAGTTATCCGCCACCCGCTCTTTTACACCTTTTATGATGTTGTCCATCTGCTCCATCATAATCGGGTCACGAGTTCCGGCTATTGACACTGTGCGGTAGCCAATTTTTCTGGCACCTTCAAGCTTCAGCGCATAGTTACTACTTTTCACATATTTACTTCCGCTCACGCGCACAATACTATCTGTCTCCTGCTCAAAATGCGCCTCCGTTAAGTCTAAGTGACCACCCGGACCCGGCAGAATGCTGGGGTCACTTTTTTCATAGAGCGTGTGTGCCGCAACCGAAACAGTAGTACATTTTCTCACATTACTCAAAGGCTCAACTCGGAAATAATCCTCCCCGATATAACCAAACATGCAGTCCGAGCCACTCCCCGGCAACGCACATATAGCCGCGCATTCCAGTATTTTTCCCAAGTGAGTTGCAAGTCCCATGTCGTAACCGTTTGCGACCGCTATAGCAGAAAAAACAGCTGGGTCATATGCACGCCCGGCTAAAATTACATCAGCTCCGCCCTCATATGCCTTGATAAAAGGCTCAATGCCCATTTGGGCTACAATGCGAGTGGTTTCTTCAATAAGCTTAAGCGTCAGCGGTGCCGGCTTTGATTTGTCGATTTTTCCATCTTTAAAAGCATTTTTCACCAATTCTTTTGGTAGCTCGGCATGAATAACAGCGAGCTTGAAGTTTAGGTTATTTTCCCTTGCGATTTCCTCAATAATCTCCTGATTCCACTTCACATGCGGCTCACCACCGCTTCCTCCGGCAGTGCCTATGCATACGGGAATTTTGCGCTCTACTCCCGCTTTTATCATAAATTCGAGGTCGCGCTTCACAGCACCACGGTCTGTGAACGAGACTCCCGCTCCGAGATAATACGGCCCGGGGTCTGTTGACCCTGCATCAACAGCTATCAGGTGAGGATCACGCTTCATGCCCTCTTCAAAAGACTCAATCGGAAACCCATATCCCAGTATTGCAGTTGTAGAAAGTATTCTATACTCGTTTTTCATTTGTTTCCTCTAGCTTTCATTACCGCAAGTATTCGTTGCATTACATTATACACAATCATGTAACCCTCGTCTACACCCATGCCCGGTTTTGCGAGAATCTGGTCAGGATTGGTCGCCATTGCAATATGAACACATACCGCCGCCGAGCGGTCTGTCTCATTGCATGTGCCACCCTGATAAGCGCCAATTCCATGTTCTTTGCAATAGAGAACCGCTTCAACAGTATTTCCGATTCCGCCGAGGTCGGGAGTTTTAATCTGGAGCATATGCCCCGCCTTGTTGTCAGCAAAATACTTTATATCTTCAAGAGTATTGCACCATTCATCAGCGACAATTTCAACACCTATGCCACGCTCATCTATAACCCTGGTAAGCTCTTTAAGTGCATACATCTGCTTATCTCTGTCGCCCACATCCATAGGTCCCTCAACACGAACCTTAAATGGATATGCCGCACGCTCAAGTTTTGACATATAATCCGCCATGGCCGAAATATCTGAACCAAAGATGTTTCCAATTGTACCATAGACATCGAGATGTAAAATCGGCATATAGTCTTCGCTTGCCCTGAGTGTAATAATGCGTTCACGGAGCCAATAGAGATATTGCTCAAGCAGTTCCCCACGTTCACCGAGCTTATCTATATTATTTATAAGCGCATGCGGCAAAACTTCGGCACCTTTAATAATCATTTTGTCTGCATTGTCATATCTATTGTCGCCGCTCTGTGTGAAAATTGGAATTGCCTCTGTGCAGAGGGAAGTACCGTACTCTGCGGCAATGACTTCACACATTTGCTTGTGCATAGACTTTGCCACCGCATCTAAAATGGCTTGACTCACACCGTAACGAATCGCGGTGTGGATAAGTTTTCCATCTACTTCCATCTTTTCAATTTTGTCAGCCATCTCACGAAATGTTGTTATTTCCTGCCCAACAAGGGCCGGCTTTATATGCTCGTCGATAAATGGAATAAAATTTTCGGCAAGAAACAGAGGATCACGTCCACCCGTACCCGAATACTGCACTGCCGCACAGTCACCCCAAGCAATCTGCCCATCCTCTAAGACCAGCATAACCGAGATAGCCTCCCCTGCTTGCCTCACTGCAATAAACCCGTCCGTCACGGGAGTACCTCTGTACCTACTTCCATCAGCAGTCGCACCCTGCTTGATAGCAAGCTGATCGTCAAAATAAAATCCGGTTCTGCCGGGGGCGCATACAACATCTACTATTTTCATAAACTTTCCTTTCTTATTTAGAGAAATATCGCCGATTCTTGACTGGGGTAGCCCGAAATTGGCTGTTTGTGGAGTCTTTTTTGCGAGAACAGCGGTGTAGATCCCGATGGCTCGCAAAAAAGCGGAACAAATAGCCAATTTCGGGCGGGTACGAAGCGACAAAAATTACCTAGGTCTGCCTACCAAGTCACCTTTGCCGATAGCATAAACGTCGTCAATGACCATTTGGAATGACGCCTGCCGTCTTTCAAATGCCGCTCTCTCCGCTATTTTTTCAGCGTGGAAATCAAGAAGTTCTTTATTGAACGGCAATGCTCCGGGAGCAAAAATTCTAATTGCGCCGTTATTGTCACGTGCAGGGAGCATTTTTCCTGCGTTATGTCTGCTCGGAGCAAAAGGTATGTCGATGACACCTGCCTCAAAGGCACGCACAGCACCTTTTGCAATGTCACCCTCGCCGAGTTCAAAACACTTATCGATGATACAGCGTGTTTCCTCTTTAATTATTCGCTTCTCCTCATCTACCTGCTGATTATCCAGTCTCTGGTCTGCAAGCATTGAAATCAGTTGCTTTGTGCAACGAAGACCTTGGGCATTTGCCTCCATTGTCGGAATGCCTATCGCTTCGTGCGGAGTTTTGACAATTATTTTTGTGGCACCGGAGAGAGCACCCACGGCACTTCCCCACGAAATAACACCAAAGGCTTTTGCCTCATCAGCAGGGAAACCTCCCATAAATTGATGTAAAACCGTAGTTACACAGATATCGGTGTACCCATGCTCGGCGAGATATGCCTCTGTCAGCTCTTCAAGAGACCTAATCGCAGATACATCTTGAACAAGGTTGCCGCACTGCCCATAACCAACTGTTATGTTTTTCACACCCTGCTCTGCGGCAAGCAGGCTTTCAATTATAGCAACCGCATGAGAAATACAGGGCGGCACAAGTGTGCCTGTGAGCGGCCCGAACGGCTCGCGGTTTATGCTCACACCCATTTCCTCATAGAGACCCGTAAGGCGGTCAGCGTATTGCCAGTCGCGTATGGTTTTTTCGAGCGTGACATCTTTTGCGTAGGGAATATTATACGAAATTCCACCACCCTCATAGCTCGTAAAGCCGCCTGCATAGGAAATTTCAGTGAGCAAGCGGGCGTCGGGTGTGCCGTGGCGAATTTGCACAGGCACATCAAGGCTTGTGACGATTGAGCGGCAACTGTCTACACCATGATTTACCGCAGGGAAACCGTTGAGCATGGACTTGCTCTGCTTTACACTCTCCTCAATGCCGTCCTCCGCTTCTTTATAGCGGTTTTGACGTGTGTATGAGTCGATAGTCGTTGGCAATAAATCAGCCTCGCCCTTATCTTGGAGATAAGTCAAAAGCTCGATATGCTCACTCACCAAAGCTACACCGGCACGCGGCTGAATTAGGGTTTTGCCTTTCTTTTTTGCATCGCGGAGCTTTCTGGAAAATAATTTTTTCTTTGGAAGAGCATTGTGAAACTCCACAGCTTCATCAAGGTCTACTCTCGCCCCTGTCGGCCACTGGGTTAAAATCTCTGCCCTCGAAGCCATAAACTCATCTTTGTCGATTTTTTTGTTTTGTAGTTCCATATTGATTTCTCCTGAAAATGTCCTTATGTCAAGTTTTCTAACATTATTTCAAGCGCTGTCTCCGGCGCATATGAACACAAAAGCCCCATTGATGCGAGTATATATTCTCTGTCTACCAGTAGCTTTGCATTTTTAGGACGTAGTGATTGCGGGAAATTTTCGCTGTGCTGCGCAAATTTCGACAACTCGATTTGATTATCGGAGTGAATGAGCGCACCGCCTGTCAAAATTAGGTTTTTTGTCTCTGATAAGTCTTTTCCAGTCTGTGCATATGTCAGACCGGCTATTGTGTAGACCTCTTCATAGCTCCCCGCATGACGCAAAGTTGCTGTTTCTATCGCAAGAGCCGCCAGCGCAAAATCCAGCTTGGCTTCATCGTCATTCTGAGATAGAACAGATGGATTATTCATTATAAAGTCAACTCTCTCGGAAACTGCTTGTTCGCTTTGATTCGATAACTCAGCTACTCGTCTCAAACCCACGGCGTCAACAATTCCGCCTGAGGAGTATCTCATCCCTATATCACCCTCGACGGTGCGTTTTGCCCACGGTTCAGGCAATCCTTGAAGTATCGTCCCCGCGCGCGATGGGTCGCCGTAACCCACAGAATAAACATCGGTTGTAGCTCCGCCTACATCAATGAGCAAAAGGTCTCCCAATCTGGGACTGTTTTCATGACCCTTTGCAAGCAGCTCCGCCGCAGTGAGTACAGCCGACGGTGTTGGCATCAAAACACCCTTTAAGCCCTTTGCCAAAACAATTCTTTCAAGGAAAATATCACGAATCAACTGCCGTGTCGGCTCAGTATTTAATGTTCCAATCGTAGGCATGACATTTTCACAAAAATATGCCCTGTGATTTGCCAAAAGTTTCTTAATATCGGAAGTGCATTTGCTGTTGCCTGCTACAATTATCGGAAAAACGCAATTGACCTGCGAGAGCATTTTAGCATTGTGTAAAATGCAGTTTTTATTGCCACCGTCAGTGCCGCCTGTTAGAAGTAATATATCGGGTGAAAGGCTTATTATTTCCGCAATATCGTCCTCAGTCAATTCAAAGCTGTATGACCCTATGACCTTTGCCCCGGCACCCATAGAAGCCATAGAAGCCGCCTTCGCCGTAAGTTCCGGAACAAGTCCGATAGCAACCATTTTCAGCCCACCTGCGGCACTTGACGCCGCCAATGTTTTTTGAGCTGTGATTTTGCCTGTTTGCTTGTAAAGTTCATCAAGCGCATTATTAAGCCCTTGGCTTACATCAGTCTCGACCGTGGTAAATGCCGATGAAGTGCCTAAGATGCTTGCGGTCGACAAGTCTACCGCTGTTACCTTTGTATAAGTGCTTCCATAATCTATTAGTAAAATACACTCCATGCTCAGCCTGCCCCGGTCTATTTCTTAATGTCTTTTGCGAGAGATTCAATTGCATCTTCAGGTGTACTTCCCGGTGGAAACACTCTATCAAATCCCATGGCTTTAAATCGTTTTTCAACATCTTCAAATGGCTGTTTGCCCACAACAATGTTGCCACCCACATAGAGTAATATGTTATCAATACCGCTCTCTATACATTTATCCCTCATACCTCTGCAATCAAGTTCACCATGCCCATAGAGTGACGAGACAATTATTGCATCTGCATCGGTTTCAATAGCCGCGGCAATGAATTCCTCTTGCGAAACCATAACACCGAGGTTTGTCACATCAAATCCTGCCCCTGTGAATGCATGAAACAATATTTTATTGCCCACAGCATGAACATCTGCGCCGATGACCCCCAAAACCAGTTTACCTTTACTCATCTGTTTCCCCTTTACCTCTGAAATCCAAATATAACGCTCTGCCTTTTTCATATAGGTTATTGCCTTCGCAGTCGATTATGACGGTCAAAGGCATTTTTGCTACAGTTAAGCGCCGAATCGCCTCTGCACCTAAGTCTTCATATGCCACCAGTTGAGATGATTCCACACACTCCGCAAGGTAAGCTCCGGCTCCTCCGAGCGCCCCAAAGTAGACAGCCGTATGCTCTTTCATTGCACTTATTACATCAGAAGTGCGGACACCCTTACCTATCATTGCCGTAATTCCCTCTTTAATGAGCGTGGGAGCATAGGCATCCATTCGACCGCTTGTTGTCGGCCCTGCCGAACCTATCACCCTGCCCGGTACAGGTGGCGTCGGACCAACGTAGTATATTATACTGTCTTGTAAATCAAATGGCAAATCTTCGCCTTTTTGCATCGCCTCAACAAGCCTCTTATGTGCGGCATCACGCGCAGTGTATATTTCACCTGTGAGCAGTACAGAATCTCCGCATTTCAGCGACTTAACGTCACTTTTCTTCAATGGTGTTGTGATTTCTTTTGTAGTCATTTGTATTCTCCGGACGTTATAAATATTTTGTCATATGCCTTGCCACATGGCAGTTTAGGTTCACGGCGACCGGAAGTCCGGCGATATGCGTTGCCATGGTGTTTATCTTCACTGCCAGAGCAGTTGTGCGCCCGCCAAAGCCTTGCGGTCCGATGCCCAGTGCGTTTATTGATTCAAGCAACTCTGATTCGAGTTTTGCATACTCAGGGTTGGGATTAATATCGTCTGTGTCACGCATCAAAGCCTTTTTTGCCAAGAGTGCCGATTTGTCGAATGTTCCGCCGATACCAACACCCACAACTATGGGTGGACACGGATTAGCTCCCGCCTGCTCCACAGTCTGTATCACAAAGCTTTTAACTCCACTCAGCCCCTCTGACGGCTTTAACATGGCGAGCCTGCTCATGTTCTCACTACCAAAACCCTTTGGAGCTACAGTAATTTTGCACTTATCTCCCGGCACAATGTCAAAATAAATCATGGCGGGTGTATTATCTTCGGTGTTTTTTCGCTGTAGAGGGTCGCCAACGACCGAAAGGCGCAGATAGCCGTCTCTATAACCCTGTCTGACTCCCTCGTTTATTGCATCTGTAATATCGCCAACAACATGAACATCCTGCCCAAGCTCCACAAAAACACATGCCACACCTGTATCTTGGCATATAGGAACATCCTCCCGTTCGGCAATCTCATAGTTTTTTGTTATAAGCTCCAGCGATTCCTTCGCCTGTGGATATTCTTCCATTTTCAAACATGAGTCAATGGAACTACGAACATCTTTTGGCAAAATAATATTTGCGTCAATGCACATTGCTTTAACAGCCTGAGTAATTAGGGTAGCGTCTATTTTTCGCATATGAAAAATACTCCATTCAAAATCTTATCTAAAGACCAGCGGATAATGGGCTATTTGTGGAGTCTTTTTTGCGAGAACAGCGGTGTAGATCCCGATGGCTCGCAAAAAAGCGGAACAAATTGCCCATTATCTGCGGGAATAATGCGGTGCGGGACGTCGAGGATGCCGTCCCCTGCGGGTCACGGGTCAAACAACAGAAGGCTCAACAAGCAGTTCTCCCGTCTCGTATCGCTCCGTTGATAACATGTTTATGTCAATGCTGTCCTCTTTCCCTGTGAGGTGATTTGCCACAAGAACCGCCACTCGTGGTGCTATCATGAATCCATGACCTGAGAAACCCGCAATTGTCCAGAATCCCGCCGCACCTTTTGCCTCACTTATTATAGGATAGCGGTCAGGACTCATGTCGTAGAGACCCGCCCACTGGCGTACCACACGAAGCTCTCGAAACGCCGGCAAAGTCTGTGTGACTATATGTGCATTTTCTTCCAAATATTGCCAAGAACTGCGGATATTGTAGCTCATAGGCTCTGTTACGTCACCGAATCCCATTATAACACTCCCGTGCGGCGTTTGCTGAACATAGAAATGGCGATGAAAAGACATGACCATCGGATCCATGATGTGAGCCACAGGCTCAGTTATCAAGATTTGGTGGCGCTCAGGTTTTATGGGCAAATCTTCACCAACCAGCGAAGCCATTTGCGCGGCATGACCTCCGGTGCAATTTATGACAGTTTTTGCCTCCACCGTACCCTTATCTGTCTCAACAGCTTTTATGCGCCCGCTTTCAGTTACGAGTCCTGTCACTTTTGTATAAGTTGCAACAGTCACACCGTATCTCTCAGCACCTTTTGCATATGCGTAGGTACAATGGAACGGGTCGGCGTGACCGTCCTTTGCGCAGAAACACGCACCGTACATCCCGTCAGTGTTGATATGCGGCACTATATCCTTAATGCCGTCTAAATCAACCGCAAATGAATTAATTCCGAGCGAGTGCTGAAGTTCCAGATTTTTTTGAAACTGTGCCCATTCTTTATCTGTATACGCAACAAGTAAATACCCACCTTGGTTGAGACCCACACTGCCGTCATAACCCGTGTATTCTTCCATATTCTCGAAAATATGTGTGCTCTCTACGGCAAGCCTTGCATTGAGATACGAACCCCACTGCTGACGGATTCCTGCACCGCAACGCCCTGTGGCCCCCGATGTGAGGTACTCTTGCTCGATAACCAAAATATCTTTACGCCCATTCTTGGCAAGCTCAAAGGCAACGGAACACCCAATAATGCCCCCACCTATTATTACAACATCATATGCTTTTTTCATTAAAATGACCATTCCTTTCAGAATCACATAACCTGTGAAACGGGCGACCGGGGACGGTCGCCCCTACATGTTTTCGCTATAGGCATCAGCCAGAGCGCCCAGACTCATGGGTTTTGTGGGCGGGCGAAACGTCGGCATTAAGACCTCTTCCATCGGCACGTTGTACGCTCTTGAAAGCTCAAACGCTATGAGCTGGCGACAAGTACGACCTTGGCACGGTCCCATGCCCGCCCTTGTGACACGCTTTATTTCATCAATTGTCCTGTACCCGGCATTTATACAATCAAGTACTTGCTGTCGAGTTACATCTTCACAGCGACAAATCATTATCTCTGTATCTTTGTTTTTCATAAGGTCAACCTTTCATAACTTTTAGTATAAACAGTGCAAACTATTTTCTATTCACAGCTGTCAACTTAAACAAACTTAAAATCATAGTCATTTTGGGCTTGACCCAGAATCCCCTGAATAACGCGCTAAATAAGGGGATTGCGGGTCATGCCCGCAATGACGGGGACAAGGGTTTCTATTAAGTTGACGCCAGTGTTTTCAAACGAGCAATCCGCGCACATCCATAGCCAGAGCTTGCGGCACTGCGAGAGAAATTGTCCACGTCTTGTTCTTTTTACCACCAGAAGTGACACGAATAACCTCAAAACTTCCAAGCTCTTTACCCGCTCTGTCGAGGCCTTTCACCATCTGACCCTTGTCGGGAATTGGCAAATATTCATAAGGAATCAGCACCCGCGCACGGTCTTCACTCCAAGTTTTGTCCACGACAAATATCGCAAGACCCGGACACATTGAAATACACAAACTACAACCATTACAAAGGTCAAAATCCACCACAGGAATATCATTGATACCATTAGGCATGGTAATTGCACCACGCTTACAGGACTTCACGCACGGGTCACAAGGTATCTCTTGAAAACACTCCACAATGACAACAGGGCCTTTGCTAAATCGCTCGTCCGAGGGTGTCACTTTCATCAAATCTTCCGCTCGAGGAATTCCATCATTTATCAGCATAGAAAACATTAATCCTTTCTAACACACAATCAGCGATCCACTAATGTAGCGGATAGTGGGCTGTTTGTGGAGTCGCTTTTCGAAGCAGCGGTGTATATCCCGATGGCTCGAAAAAAAGCGGAACAAATTGCCCAGTATCTGCGAGAACCAAAGCGCACTACAGATTACTTTCCATTTTGAGTAAACCTTTGCGGATATGATTACCCATAGGCCCATCACGAAGTTGCGACAACTCAATATGCGCCTCTCTTTGCAAATTCTCAGCCACACCCACACCGTAACCAAGGCTCAAAGCCGCAGAAATACCGGCAAGGCGACCTTCAACCATTGCTGAAGAAGCCTCTTCGACACCACTGACATCGCCTGCACAGTAGATGCCCATTACAGTTGTCTCAAGGTTTTCGTCAACGATAGGCACATGCCCGGAAAGTTCGCTGATGTATGCCATCTTACAGCCCGCTTGAAAGCAAAGTTCTGTGAGTGGCGAAAGCCCAACAGCAAGACAAATGGCATCACATTTTATATCTATCTCTTCGCCGGGAATTGGCTTTTTATCCTCGCCAACCTTGACAATAACCGCACCTTCGACTTTTCCATCACCATATGCATGAGAAATGGTGTGGCGAGTGAGAATCGGAATTCCCGCTCTTTGAATCTTTGAAGCATGGACAAGATAGCCGTCAATAACAGGCGAACGCCTGATGACCGCATCAACTTCGACACCTGCTTGCTTGAGCTGATAGGCAACGATAAGCCCGATATTCCCCGCACCTATCATCAAAACACGCTCTGCCGGCTTGACACCTGCGACATTCATCAGTGTCTGCACAGCCCCTGCGCCATAAACTCCGGGCAGATCGTTTCCGGGAAACTGCAAGAAATTCTCCGCCGCACCCGTTGCGATGATGATTTTATCCGGCTTAACTTTAGTGTGCTTTTCCTCATGTTCAATGGTGACAACACCATCTTCATATATTGAAAGCACCGTACTCCCATGCCAGATTTCGATATTGGGGTCATTTAACGCATTCTCTACAAGCATTTCTCCGATATGAATACCACGGTCGCCTGCGTATTGCCTCTCCGACCCAAAAAATTTATGTGTCTGCTTTACAAGCTGACCACCCGGAATCTCGTCACGCTCGGCAATAAGCACTTTCGCACCAAGAGACGCCGCAGACAGAGCCGCACAAAGCCCCGCAGGGCCGCCGCCTATAACTAAAATTTCAATCGTTTTCAAGTATCGACACCCCTAACTCACCTTTTCCCCTTTGTTCTTCCACACACATACCCGGCTCGACATTAATCACGCAGACACGCATATTGGGCTTACCATCTACAATCATAAAACATGACGAGCAATTTCCAATGGCACAGAACAGCCCTCTCGGGCGGTGAAGCTCAGGACTTTCACCCAGCTTACGGACTCCTGCCGCATGCAAAGCCGCAGCGATAGTCTCTGTCGGATATGCCTCAACTGCCTGACCATTGTAGGTAAAAAAAATCTTCTCCCCACGCTCAAAATCCAGCACCGGATGTTCCTTAATTCTCAAAGTTCTTCACCACCTAAGTTATAGTATATTTTTCTTTAGTCCAGAAAATTCTAACATATTCGAGAGACGAATACAATAGAATTTATATGAATTTATAAAACTTCTTTGTGCAAATTACATAGTTGTGGTACAATGCCACAGAGGAGTTGATTTTATGAACTATATATTTGATATCGGCAATGTACTGGTAACTTATGAGCCGCGAAAGTATCTTGAGGGGTTGTTTGCAGATGAGACCGCTATTGACCTAATCTTGCACAATGTATATCTCAGTGACGAATGGCAAATAGCTGATGAGGGAAAACTCACTCGTGACGAGATGACAAAAATATTCTGTGAGCGATTGCCTCAGTATAAAAACGAAGTTATTAATCTCATGAAAAATGTAAGCGACATGTTTAAGCCGCTCGACACAATGAAGCTCCTGCCCAAAATAAAAGATGCAGGGCACAAGCTGTATTATCTATCAAACATAACCTTCGACGTGCGCGACTATCTTGTAGAAACTTATGATTTCATTGGTTTATTTGAGGGTGGAATATTTTCATGTGATGAGCGCATAATTAAGCCAAACCCTGAAATCTACCGCCTCTTGCTCAGAAGATATAACCTTAACGCAAGCGACTGCATCTTTTTTGATGACCTAGAGAAGAATATAAATGCAGCTGAGAAAGAAGGTATCAAAGGCGTGGTGTTTACATCTGCTGAGTGTGTTGAGTTTTGAGGTATGTGCTTTTTAATCAATCACGGAGACAGCCAAGTGGCACAACCCATACGCCGTTCTTCATTTGAAATGCATAATCTGTCGCCGTGAGAACCATCAAAAATGACGGTGCCGGTGTTCTTGTTGTATCAATATTATCACGAAATTTGAGCAAGTTTTCTGCCGCAGCCTCAATCATGCCTGCACCCATTTTAACCTCAACCGCACCCCACCGCTCATCTCGTAGCTGAACTATAGCATCTACTTCAACGCCGACTTGATCTCGATAATGGAAAACACTTCCGCCCAAACTGTCCGAATATATTCTCAAGTCTCGAATGCACAGCGACTCGAAGAACATGCCATATGTGAGAAAATCACTCATCAGTTTGCTTGAATCAGCTTGCAGAGCCGATGTAGCAATAGATGGGTCAACAAAGTGCCGCTTTGCAGTTGTTCTGATAGCTCTTTTTGAGCGAAGATGCGGACTCCAAGTCGGCAAATCTTCTATGACATATATTTTTTTCAAGGCACTAACATATTCGCTGATCGTCTTTACCGATAAGGCTTCATCGTTAATAGCCAAATCACAATGAATAGTTGTGGCATTCGCTTCTGTTGAAATGTTTCGTGAAATCGAGCGCATCAATGCATTAACCCTCTGCGGACTGCGCTCTACTTTATCTACGCTCGAAATGTCTTGATTGACTACCGCATTAAAATAGTTATCTACAATTTTAACAGCATATTTTTCATTTGTTTCATTTACTGCATCAGGCCATCCTCCACGAGTTATGAGAAATGCCATCTGTTCCAGTGATATATCGGACTGACCGGACATATCTGTTTTGCCGGCAAACAAGTCTTTAAGCGAAATTATGCCGGTTGATTCACCTGATTCAAACAGAGACATTGTTCTCATTGTTACACGGCTTATACGTCCTGTGCCGGTGTGCATATCGTCAAATTGTGGCGGAACAACTGAGCCGGTGAGGATAAATTGCCCACGTTCTCGCCTTTTATCTACAGCAAAGCGAACCGCATTCCATATGACAGGGGTCACTTGCCATTCATCTATTAGACGAGGTGTTTCACCACTTAACAGTGCCGATGGTTTCGTTTCAGCAGTCACCTTATAACTTTCGGCTTTGTCAGCATCTTGCATGTAAATAACGCTTTTTGCCTGCTCTTCTGCCGTCCTTGTTTTTCCGCACCATTTCGGACCAACTATTAAAACAGCGCCTGAAATAGCTAATTGTATCTCTAACTCTTCGTCTATTATTCTTGGCATATATTGCTTAGTCACTTGCACCACCCTTTGCTATTATAGTACGCACTTCCAACATTGTCAAGAATTTACTTCTATTTTTGACATGGTTTCACTTCCACTTTTGACATAGTTTTACTTTTGGATCTGACATGATTTTGCTTTTGAGTTTGTCAAAAACACCACGAAACCTGTGCAGTTTTGTGGAAAAATATCAGATTACTACAAAAGTAGCAGGTGATGGGCTGTTTGCGAAATATTATTTCGAGAACAGCGGTGTAGATCCCGATGGCTCGAAATAATATTTCGAGAACAGCCCATCGCCTGCGGGAACAAGGCGCAAAGTAAACAACAAACTATTCCTCAGCGACCAATGCCGCAAAAACCAAGAAACGCTCGTCGTCATCAGCGCTGTAGGTACAAGTCGAAAGCAACATGAAATGCTCTGCATCCGGAGGAGCGCCCGGGAACCCTCTGATTGCCCTCTCCGTATCTGTAAACGACAAAGTGTAAGCAGGGTTCCATGCATCTGTCATTCTTGCCGCAAAAATTCGATATGTGAGCACTTCCCCATCAAGGGTTGTAATTTCTATGTACGGGTTTTCCGCCAAAAAGGTACTATTACGAAACCTATGAAGCTGTGAAAACATGGTCCCATCACCGGTCAAGTGCCCATAAATAATTTTAATCGTCTCATCAAAACCCCGCGTATGGCGATAATCCATGAAAATAGCACCCGCACGGTTGCGCTCGCCCATGAAAGTTGTATTTAAGTATCTGACATTATTAGCACCACGCACAATCGGGTAATTAATTAAATCCGCTATGCTAATCCAACCGATGAAGTCGCTGTTAATCTCCAAAAGCTCTTCCATTGCGAGCCGCCTGAGCTGAGCGTAGTCAACGGGGTCTGCCTCCGCTTCATCATAGTAAGATATGTCTTCAGCTTCCGTGGGTAAATCTTCAGGAGAATCAATATCAATAGTAGCCTCCGTGACAGGCAATGGGCTAACAATCTCTCTAAGAATATCGTACTCCGCACGTGCTGTTGACTCTTCGTTGATGATATAGAGGAAAATAGCGAGCGCAGAGATTATGAGCACAGCACCGAGTACAAGCGAAGAGATATAGATTTTTCCGCCTAAACTCTTCGCTTGCTTGTTTTTAACCACTCTTTTGCCTTTAGTGCCAACCAGTTTTTTTATCATAACCGTTTTTTCCTGTCAAGGACGCTGTCCCCTACATGTGGTGCTGTAGAATCCACATTGGCGGGCGATTGCTAATGCCCCTACGAAATAAACCCTTTTGCCCCCAGCACCTCTTCCGCTTTGCTCAGTTTTCCTTCGTTTACCATAACCACGGGGCCAGTGCAACCCATACCGCTTTGGGCGTATATTTCTGCTTTCCATAATTCAAGCACAGCATCATCGAGATCTGATATTTCTATACCTGAGATTTCAGCAGTCACAGGCTCTTTTGGAGGTTCTTTTACATCAGCGTTGCCCGCATCAGATGCTCCGCCTGATGGTGCCGATGCCGCTCTTATATTGCTAAGCACTTTACTTAAGCCCGCTTTTTCCGCCAAACTAAACTCAGTTTCCGATACGCTCTTATACTGCCCTGCCGCAAGCTCCGAGGCAAACTCTATTGCACCTGCAACAACAGGAGTTCCTGATGCACGCGATAGAATCAACACGAGCCTGTCATAACCTTGACCCATGCCGGGGCCGTAACCCCAACCGAGCGATTCATAGCTACCACCCGTTGTGAACGAGCTCATGGTTTTCATTATGATATTGCCTGTGAGCGAATCTGTCACCAGAACATCACATGTTCCTGAGAGCATATCATTGCCGCGCATTATCGAGCCTCCGTCTGAGCGACCTGACTCGGCAAATGTTATATCGTATCCGTTTTTTGAAAGTTCCCTGAGTGCCGATTCAGCACGCTGGGCACCGTCAACATTGAGGATTCCAACAGTCGGATTTTTGACACCACAAGCCTTTGCCGTAATTATACCGTAAAGGGCGTTTTTCACCATGCCCTCAACTCTGTCGGTTGAGGAAGTTCCTGTGGTCGTGGCAATGTACATTGCCTTACCTTGGCCCGGTGTCACTACTCTCCCTACGGTAGAGACTCCGATTGGGAATAGATAATGCATGGTAACAGCGCCATCTGCTTCGCCGCTACTGAGCATGGACTCCATCAGACCGTGAGCCTCTTTTTCGTCCTTTGCATGGACAGTTTTTACACCATCAGCCTCTTTAGTGCCGATATAAACCACTTTTGCACCGCGCGAAGCGGCAAGTGCCGCACCTTTTATCATGTTATCTTCACCATGCTCGCTACCGAGCCCGGTCAGAACAATTGTGGGTTTTCCGAACGAGCCTGTTTCAAGCGCCGAAGCAAGCTCCATAAATGTATTAGCAATAACTTTTTCTACGGGTTTTGACATATTAATGACCATACCTTTCTTGTTTACTTGAGGCACAAAACGACCATGAATAGGTATGGTCATTAACGTGCATCATTTGCGGTTCCCCGCAGGGGGAGCAAATCACACATTCCCCCGTTAGTTTGAACTTGTTCACACTAATGACCATACCTTTCTTGTCTAGCATAAATTCAATTTAAAAAGAGTGCTCTTTTTAAACTGCGCCCATTGAGCGAGCAAGTTCTCTCATCGCCTCCGCAATTAGCTTTTTGACCTCAGCTTCTGAAACAGCATTTGAATCTGAATCTGCACTGCCGCCGCTATTTTTCTGCATTATGAAAGATACACCGTCAAAGAGATTTGTCATGCGCCCTAAGAACAAACTTCCTTTGCCTACAATCATGGTACGCTCTATTTCACCTGACATCAATGCCTCACGTGCAAAGCCCATATATGGCACACCTGAAGGAATGTGTCCTTGAGTCGGTGCCCAACCCGGCATTCCGTGTTTTTTTGTAAAATCATCAATTCCGGCTCTTTCAAGCTCGCCGCGCTTTACGCCGAGTGCCGCAATCATCTTATAGTTTGCAAGTGGCACATCGCCTGCGCCTGCGGGTTTTGTCACATCCGGGTTTTGCATTTCGACTGAATATTTGTCGATGTCGGAAATTTTTATGCCCATCTTGTCAAGCGGGTCTGTCACAAGAGAAGTGATAACCGCCTGCGGGGATGAGCCGGTGCCGACATTGTGCTTGCCTGTAAATGCGCTGAGTATTTCAGGGCTTTTGCCGTCATTTTTGGAAATTAACACAGCAAATCCGCCCATAACATCTTCGAGGGCGGGCATTTCTTTTTTCACATGGTCTTTTGCGTTCATACCGAGCTTTGCTATCGAGCCACCTGCGGCGACTACAACGTTTTCATGTGTTCCGCTTGCAACTAAAGCGGCGGCTTGAATTATAGCATGAACAGGTGCCGCACAAAATGCGCGAATGTCCGCACCTGAAGCATTCTTAAATCCCGCAGTCTCTGCCGCAGCTTTTGCAAGATTTCCCCCGCCTCGCTGGTTCATGTCGCCAACCGCCTCTTCCGAGCAGTCAAGCACAAGGTCTACCTCAGATTTTTCAATGCCTGTTGCTTTTATTAGATGTAAGAGCGAAAGTACAGCAGACGCTTTTGACACCAAATTTTCCAATATGATATGTGACGACAGGTTTTCATCTATATCGTGTGCTTTCTTGACACAGCCAATTAGCTTGCCGTCTTGATACACACCTTCGGCATGTTCGTTTTCGACAGCATTTTTGATTTCGCCTATTTCGACACCCTCACGTATCAGAGCTTTCATCTCATCGTCGACCAGTGGGTGCTTTTCAAACTTTACGCGCGTTTCACTTACAAAACCTTTTTCAAGCAGTAGCAAGTCAAACACATCTGAAACTTGCATTAATATGTAAAACTCGTCTTGCGGCATGATCTCACCGCGTTCACCTGTTCGCTCTGCACCTTTTACGGGCTTGTCATACCAAGCTCCCTCAAGTGAGTTTAAATTTTCGGGCTTATTGTTACCGATATACACCTGATTTGGCATATAAGTCACTGCATCTTCAAAGCTACGCAGATGTTTAGGTAAATTTTTAAGATACTCCGAATCAGGATTTGTGATGCGCTCGGTGAGTTGCGTTGTTCCGCCATGCACAAGCATATCAGGTGCATGGACGAGCACATATGAGGTGCCTTTTAGTACAGAATTCATAAATATAAGTCCTTTCAGCTTTTCGCTTTAGGGTATCTCTGAAAACTCAATGTCTGGCAGATTGGTGGGTATTATTTCACCAATCGAAGGCTATTTTCGCAGGAATACTAACAGTATTTCAAGAAAATAGACGAAGAGTGGAGGAATAAGACCTACCAAGATGGCGGGCAGTGGGTTTTCGGAGATACCCTTAGTATCTGTTTGTATATCTAAATATATTCTATTGGCGATGTATTGTCAAGGTTGTGTTGCAGTATTTTAAAGAGTAATTTGGCTATTTTTAAATAATGTGATAAAGTTAAACTTATCTACAAACACATTACAGTTGGAATTTTCAAAAAAATGTCAGAAAGAAAAGGTGAGTTATGAATTTTAATCCTGATTTCAACCCTTATTCAACGCAGAAAAGACCCGTTTATGGCAAAAAAGGCATGGTCGCCACCTCGCAACCGCTTGCCGCACAGGCAGGCTTAGAAGTTCTGAAAAAAGGCGGAAATGCGGTTGATGCCGCCGTGGCAACCGCCGCCGCTCTCACAGTTGTCGAGCCGACTTCAAACGGAATAGGAAGTGACTCTTTCGCCATTGTTTGGCTCAATGGCAAAATGTTCGGACTCAACAGCTCCGGATATTCACCTAAAAGCATAAGCATTGATGCTTTGCATAGCTTGGGGTATAAAGAAATGCCAACTCATGGAATTGTTCCGATTACAGTTCCCGGAGCTCCTGCGGCTTGGGCGGAGTTGACATCAAGATTTGGCAATCTCACGCTTAAAGAGTGCCTTACACCTGCAATTGAATACGCATCAAGCGGCTATCCCCTATCCCCGGTTCTCGCAAAAAACTGGAGTAACGGCTACTCTTTTTATAAGAAACTTGCGTCTGAACATGACTTTAAAGCGTGGTTTGATACATTTGCTCCGCAGGGGGAACCACCAAAGGTCGGTGAAATATGGAGTTCTAAGGCACATGCAGAAAACCTGCTTGAAATAGCCGAAACAAACAGCGAAAGTTTTTACCGCGGACGGCTGGCGGACATTATCTCTGATTACATGGCAAAGTCCGGTGGGTTCCTCTCTAAGTCCGATTTAGAGGAATACACACCGGAGTGGGTGGAGCCGATTTTCACAAACTATCGCGGATATGATGTCTGGGAAATGCCCCCGAACGGACAAGGACTTGTAACTCTGATAGCTCTAAACATCTTAAGAGAGTTTGATGTCAGCTCCCTAAGTCCCGAAGACTGTTACCACAAATCATTTGAGGCTATGAAACTAGCCTTTACAGCAGGCAAAGAATTCATTACCGACCCCAATCATATGCGCATCTCTGTGGAAAGCCTGCTGAGTAAGGAATACGCCGACAAACTGCGAGATAACATCTCCGATAAAGCTCTGGAACCGAGTCCAATAAGCCCATATTCCGGCGGCACAGTATATCTATGTACTGCCGATGGAGATGGAAACATGGTCTCGTTTATCCAAAGTAACTATTCAGGATTTGGCTCAGGTATAGTCATTCCCGGCACCGGCATATCCATGCAAAATCGCGGCGGCGACTTTCACCTAAACCCCGACCACGCCAATGCACTCGCCCCACGCAAACGCACTTATCACACTATAATACCGGGCTTTTTGACAAAAAACGAAATCCCAATCGGACCTTTTGGTGTTATGGGCGGATATATGCAACCGCAGGGTCATTTGCAAGTGCTAATGAATACGATTGACTTCAACCTAAATCCACAAGCGACTTTAGACCGTCCGCGTTGGCAGTGGATTAAAGGCAAAGAGTTTGAAATTGAGTCTAATTTTGATGAGAACATTAGCAAAAATCTAGCCAAAAAATGCCACGAAGTATCAATTTCGACCGCAACGGTCAAATTTGGTAACGGACATATCATCTGGCGAGACCCGGCCAGCGGTGTCTTATGCGGTGGCATGGAGTCCCGCTGTGACGGGCATATCGCAGTTTGGTAGCGACACCGCTGTTTGCTTGTGTTTAGTCACAAGTAGCAGCTGCAGGGCAGTTTGTGGAGACGCTTTGCGAAGTAACAGTTACATTATGCAAACGGCAAGAAGGGGCGACCTAAACGGCCGCCCCTACAAGCGGAACAAATAACCCTTCCATTGCGTGAACCGGCAGATGAGCATGACCGGCAGTTTGGTGATTAGTGCATATCTGTCTCTTCGGTGTCTATGAACACACTGCCTTCAAGGAAGTATGCCCCTGCCGCTCCGTACACATCTCTAAAAAATTGAAGCGGTACATATATTTCATCGTCAATCCGCACGACCTCTTGCTCCAAGGTTATGGTTTCCCCTTCAACTATGAACTCTGTTGAGCCAACAGTGAAGGTGACAAATCCATTTAGCCCCATGAGTGAGAGCTCGTCTGTCTGCATGTTCCAAAACACATCCATGCTGAGTGCGAGGTCAAGTGCCATAAGTGAGACATGAGTCGGAAACAGTGAGTCATCGCCAACAACTACAAAACTCGCATTTGGAATACCCACGCCATCTACCCAAACCGGATATAGTACAAATTCATCATTGTCATCAGGCTCCACTACATCAACTTCAGGAAGCTCCGCAATAGGCGGCACAGCTTCGACAAAATCTTCTTCATCGTCAGTCGCAGGAATTTCAGGCACTTCGGGAGCCTCAGGAGTTTCAGGCACATCTTCAACTACTTCATTTGGAACAGGCTCTTCTACATTATCGTCACATGAAATAACTGCCAAAGATAATGTAAGGATTAATACTACTAACAATACTTTTCTAAACATAAAAATCTTCCTTTCTATCTTGTCGTTCATGTTTTTGACGAGTATTGAAGTAATTTGTTCCATTTCTTGAAATTTTTACTTAACCCTTTGCATATTACTACTTCCTCGATTGAACCGGTACAATAACTTTGTGCCTAAGCAAAATAAAGTAAATGACTGTAACAAAAAACAGGGAAACGGTTCGCTTTGCTTCCGCTTCCCCTGCTTTTCATTTATCAATACTTTGTATATTGGCTTCTTATCGCTTCCATCTCTTTTTTGATTTCATCGACATCAAGAACCATTTCCATCATACTGATTTGCTCTTCGTAGACATCTGCGTCTACTGCATTTTTGATAGCGTCCTCACAGACGTGATATACCGCGAGTCCCAACGAGACTCCTGTCAATGGACCTGCATACGTGGGGTCGCCCGCTGTGACTGTTTCGGCGGCAAGACCTGCTGCCTCTCCTTCGGCTGCGCCGAAGATAACCATCACATTTTCGGGACCGAACTGCTCTGCATATTCTTTGACCCTTTTTTGATTTTCCAAATCCATTGCACCTGCGGCTGTTCAGACGAAGCATTCAGTAGAAGAGAATACAATCTCTGCTCCGGCTGTCTTCAAGCACTCATCAATAGCAGGACCCGGAATTCCGTCACGGTCTCCAATGACAATGAGTTTACGATTTTCAAACATACTCATTATCGTTCCTCCTTTCCAGTGTATTGATTATTTAGCACTAAAGACTCGCAACCATCCTCCAGTCTAGCAGATGATGGGCTGTTTACGGAGTCTTTTTTGCGAGAACAGCGGTGTATATCCCGATGGCTCGCAAAAAAGCGGAGTAAATTGCTCATCGTCTGCGGAAACAGACGGTTACTCTTGTCTCTAGATGTGCCCTTGAATCATTTTTTCGATTGCCTCTTCTGTGCAATCATCTTTTACAAGTTCTTCGATCTTTTCTCCGCCTTTGTAGATTGCCATAACAGGGAGTCCCATTACTTTTTGAGCAATCGCCAAGCGGCGAGCTTTCATTGTGTTTAGTTTTGTAAACTTCAGCTTGTCGCCGTATTTGTCGGCGAGAGCGTGTACAGTGGGCATAAGCGCCTGACAAGGCTCGCATGAGTCGCTGTAGAAATCTACGAAAATTGTTCCGTCTGCATTAAGCACTTCGGGTTCAAATGTGTCTTTGTCCAGTTCAAGCATGTTTTTTGCTCCTTTTCTTTTCGGGACGCAAAAATGTGCGTCTTCAGTATCATTAGTCTAAGTTCGAAAAGAGTGTTTGCTCTTTTCAAACGCTCTAATGTGCGAGGTATTTTTCAATATGCATTGCCGCTATCGCTCCGTCTGCCGCTGCTGTTACTACTTGGCGTAAAGGCTTTATGCGGCAATCGCCTACGGCGTATACGCCTTCTATGTTTGTGCGCATATTTTCATCTGTTCTGATGTAACCGTGTTCCATGTCAATTTTACCGGAAAACGCCTCTGTTCTTGGGATTAATCCGATGAATACAAACAGACCGAATGTGCCGTCTTCAGGGTCAGCTTTGAACTCTGTCAGCTCGCCTGTTTTGTCGTTTTTCACCACGATTGTATCAAGCAAACCGTCATCGCCCTTTAACTCTTCAACTACTGAGCTGTAGACAAAGCTGAATTTCGGGTCATTTAGCACTTTCTCTTGTATTGATTTTGCGGCTGTGAGTTCGGGCAAGTTTTGAATGATTGTAATTTTTCTTGCGAATCTGGCGATAAACAGCGCCTCTTGAACCGCACTGTCACCACCGCCGACAACGTAGACTTCCAGCTCTTCAAAGAAAGCCGCATCACATGTGGCGCAGTAGGAAACACCCTTGCCTGTGAACTCAAGTTCGCCTTTACAGCCGAGAGTTCTTGGGAAAGCACCACTTGCAATGATTACTGTCTTTGCTTTGTATGTGCCTTTCGAGCCCGTAAGAGTTTTCACATCGCCCTCAAGCTCTGCACCTGTGATGTCGTCCGTTTGGAACTCAACACCAAAACGCTCTGCCTGCTTTACCATCTTCTCTACAAGTGCGGGACCTGTCTCATCTTCGACCGCACCGGGATAGTTGTCGATTTCGTGGGTCGTAGCGGCTTGTCCGCCGTGCTGACCTTTCTCTATGAGCAATGTTTTCAGCAAACCACGCCCTGCGTAGAGACCCGCCGATAGACCCGCAGGCCCACCACCGACTATTATTACATCATAAATTGTATCTGCCATTTAAAATCCTCCATAGCAGATGATATGTGGTTTGCGGAATCTTTTTTGCGAGAACAGCGGTGTAGATCCCGATGGCTCGCAAAAAAGTGTAGCAAATTACATATTATCTGCGGATACCTTTTTCCTATTTTACTTCAAAAATAGTCTGTCCGTCAACTTTTGTTGCAAGTGCATCCAGCGCTGTTTGGACAATCTTGCGTCTCAGTTGTTTTTCTTCCGTCGCTCCGAGTGACGGATTGCCTAGTGGATGAGGAATCGCTACAGCCGGAACAATTCTATTGGCTCCAACTGTCATAGAAATTGGAGTTACCGTACAGACATGCACCACCGGGATGCCTGCGCGTTCAATTTCTTTAACCATCGTTGCACCGCAACGTGTGCAAGTTCCTCATGTAGATGTCAGGATTACAGCCTGCACATTGTCATTTTTAAGCTTTTGTGCAAATTCAGCCGCAAACTCCTTTGAACTTTTTGTAGCTGTACCGTTGCCGACAGTGGTGTAGAACATGTTGTGGAGTTTTCCGATAATACCCTCTTTCACCATGTCGCGAAGTACGTCAACAGGCAGAACTCTGTCTGCATCTTTGTTTGCATAGACAGGGTCGTAACCACCGTGTGCTGTTTCGTAGCCTGCTTCTGTTAAATCATCAACGCCTGTAATGTCGTATTCGCCATACTTTGACGCACTTGATGACTCTATTCTGTCGGGGTTGCCTTTTGGCACGATACCACCTGATGTTACCAAAGCAATTGTCGCTGATTTCATGTCTGTTATCGGCGCATTTGGCTCTACACGGTCAAAATCAGGCATTGGATATTCCGTGACAAACGGCTTGCCCGCCATTTTTTTGAGAAGCATGTCAACCGCACGACGTGAACCGCGCTCTTTTTCAAAGAAGTTAACACGTGCGCCACCCGGTAGATAACCCTCTTCTATTGAGGCACCGATTTTTTCTCCGCCGGCAAGTTTAAGTGCAAGCTTTGCCATTACAGGAACGGCATCACGCATACCTGCTGCGCTATTTTTGGTTGCAACGATGAGAAGCTTGTCTTTGAACATTTCCGCTCCGGGATTTTCCTCATACATACCTGTAAGAACAGGGATACCGAGTTCTTCACGTACTGCATCGCAGATTGTTGCACATGCGACACCGTAGCGTCCTGCGTTAAAAGCAGGACCTGCAATGAAAACGTCGGGTTTCTCTGCTTTAACCATGTCGAGCAGAATTTTCTTTGCCTCGGCAAGGTTTTCATTAAAAAACGAGTCGCCACAGACTATTGTCTTTGCGATTTCAGCTTTATCGCCGAATGCTCCGGCGAAAGCCATTCCGGGACCTACGACCCCATCTCTTATTTCAGGTTTGTGGTCGGCGAACTCCTCGCCGCCAATACCCGCATAAAATTGGTTGATGTAGTGAACTACTTTTAATTTACCCATATTTATGACTGTTCCTCCTTACCTAGCACTCATTCGATTAAAACCGAGTTCGTTTGTTGCGCCTGTGATTGCTTGGATTTCTACCGTTATGCTGCCGTCGGATTCCAGACTTCCTGCAAAACCACCGGCAATTTTTTCTGTGTAATCCAGTGTGCCTATAACACGGTCGAGTTTTGGAAGTGTGATGACTTCATTTGCATTGCCTGCTGTGACTAGCGCGTCTGCTTTTGCATCGGCATCAGCGAGTGACTGTGATGTACCGTCTCTTCCTGCATACTCGTCTGTGATGATGACTGTGTGTGTGCCTGTCTCCTCGATTTTTTTGCAGTTCATAATTAGGTCGGTGTCGGGGTTTCCAAAACCTTCCTGAGAAATTACGACACCTTCAAGGTCAAGGTAGTCTACAAGTTTTGCAGACCAATCGCTGCTGCGGATTTTATCTGCGAGATAGACATTTTCATTTGTGATAATCATGGCGGCGAAGTTGAGTGTCTTGCCGTGCTCTTCAAAAAGGTCATGGATAACAGGGTTGTTTTGATGGTGATATGTTGTATTTTTGTCGCAAGCAGAAACACAGTTACCGCTCACAATTGCACCGTCCATAATTTCTGTGGGACTGAGCATTGTTGTGAGTGATTGTTTCATATCAACGCCATATACGTATGTGTCATGCAAAAGCCCTTGACTTTGGAGCATTAGGACATAACCCACACGCGGTAAATCGGGGAATGCTTTTATGCCTTCCATCAATGACGGGAAATTGTACTCTTTTGTCTCGTCGGGCGTTAAGTCTTTGCCAAGCTTGCCGATTTCGTAGGCGATTTTGAGTCCGGCTTTGCGAATCGCCGCTTCGTATTCGTGAGGAGTGATTCCATCAATCGGAGTGAAATCAACTACGAGATTGTTTGTCGCAGAGAATGGTGTATAGTCTGCGCCAACACCTGTCATGTCAATGATTCCCTCTTGGAAACCAACGATTTTGCCGATTGTTACTACGGCGGCTCCACGTAGTACGTGGGTTGTGCCTGAACCCACAGGGGCAACCTTTGTGGTAACTCCGGGGAAGATGTCTCCCGGTCCGTCAACCTTCGTTCGCGGCTCAATGACATCTTTTACAGGAGTAATGCGTATGCTTTCTCCCGGCTTTGCAACATCAAATTTCACAGACTTGATGTGCTCATCTTCAAGCGCTAACGCTTCAAGAGCTTTCGTCTCTACGTACAAAACGCCGTCTTTGACCTCTGATTTGTCCGACAGCTTAATGTCACGTATTTCGATGTATCCGACTTTTAGTTTCAATCTACAGTCCTCCCTTTTCATGAAAACTATTTTATGTTTACAGTTCTTATTCTGTTGTATATTAAGGTTTTAATGAATTTCACCCAAGAGCTCCTGATATTAGTGATAGGTCTACGATTTGTAAATCAGGCAGATGTCTCTCATGAATTACTCTTTTTTCAAACTTCTGAGCAGTTAAAATGCACTGCTCTATTATCATTACCGAATCGTCGTCCGTTTTACCGAGGGCTTTTGTGAGCAGTACGGTTTTATATGGATTCTCATTTGGTTTTACGCTTCCTGATAGCGGATGCGTCAGAAGCTTGTGCCCTCTGTGTATGTGGTCACGCACTTTTTTAAACACGGTTTCTATGCTCTCGTCAATAAACAGGGTTTCGTATTTGTCTGCGTATTTTTCTTTAACCTTTGGGTTATTCGTAATGAGGGTTGCGCCCTTTGAATCTTGCAAAACTGTTCGCTCCTTGGGGAAATCTACATGTCGGTTACTACAACGTTCTTATTGTACAACATGCTCAGTATAAGTTCAACCTTTTTTATTTATTTTGTAAAATATTTCATAATTTTCTCATTCTTATGACAATTTCTTTCAAGCGGAATGCTAGTGCTCATTTATCCAATCTACAATATCTTTTAGCACTATTTCGTCAACATGACCCGGTGATTCTATTATTCGCATTGCGTGCTGTACAAAGTTTGTCGCTGTTGTTTCCATGAACAGGTGGTCAAGTCCGTTATATATGTTAAAGCTGACATTATCACGCCCTTCAAGCAATTCCTGTAATAATATTAAATCGACTGTCGGGATTACTTGAAAGTCGCTTAGACCTTGCATTACCAAGATAGGCACATTTACTCTGCTGATATAAGCTTCAAAGGAGTGCGCCTCTAAATCTGCCAGGTAATATGCCCAGACCCCCAATCCGGGTATTTGGGTTATTCGAGCTTCCTCGGCTGTCATATTTTTAATTGTATCGAGCAACTCTGCTAACTCATATAGCTCTTCAAGTGCCGCTTCCAGAACACTTTCATCTATCAGCCCCTCTTCCACTCCTGCATACGATGATGCTCTCATTTGTTCGAGAAACAGTTCAGGCAATGACCTTGGAGTTGTCGCCATCAATATAAGTCCGGCAAAGTTGCCGTTTGATGCATGAATACGCGGCGCGAGCGTTCCACCCAAGCTATGCCCTATTATAAAAATTCTATTTTCATCTATGCGCCTATCGGCTCGCAGCAGTTCTGTCGCAAAAAGAGCATCTTCAACCGTTTCTTCCCAAACTGTTGCATATCCGCCAAGTTCCTGAACTATTCTCACGCCATGCGTATAAGTCCGTTTATCTGCGCGGACAACCGCGATGCCGTTTGCGGCTAAAAACTCTGCGATATCCCTATATGGTCTGTTTCCTCCGATGGTTCCATCCATGTCACTGGCTCCGGAGCCTTGAACTATCACAGCCGCGGGAATAGGCTCTGCCGCACCATCAGGCATCGATAAAATGCCAACTATAGGAAAGCCTGTGTGCTCTCCTATAATTATCGGGTAATCTGTAAATCCGTCTCGCTGAACGGGTTCTGACGGAAAGTGATTTTGTGCTGTTGGGTCAGAAAGTGGAGCCGTTCCACCCGAATGGAGTCCCGATATATTGCCACTTTCATCAAACACGACAGTCCAACCAAAACCGGAATTTTCATGGCGTATTATGACACCGGAAATGAAATAAGGGTCTATATTCGCATTTTCGATATCGTGTATTTCTATAAAGTCTCCCACTAACGCGATTACTTCAGCCCAAGCGACCTCCAAGCCTGCCGCACCGAAAACTTCAGTCATGGTTTCATCAAACATTGCCGCCGCATCGTCATAATTTCCGCTTGCTGTCAAATTTATGAATTCCACTGCTCGTTCGTTGAAGAACTCCCAGTCTACTTCGGTCGGCTCAGGAGGGTCATCTTGCTGTGCTTCTGTTGGGATTGGATCGATTGCGGGTTCTTCCGGCGGAGCTTCATTATTATCGCAGGCTATAATTATTGTCAGTAACAAAAGCGACATTACGAGAGCTACAATCAACTTTGTTGCTTTACTTTTGGACTTCTGCATGTATTCGCGACCTCCTCGGTGTTATGAAATATCTCATCATATATTTTACTAAAATTTGCTCGTTCATGCAAGGCAAAAACTTAGTTTTTCTTGAGTTTCATTGTACACAAAAAACTGTATTTTGTAAATAGACAACTTGCATATTCATCCTATAGGTATGTGTCAAGTAAAAGTGGGTGAAAATAAATTGCGGGTAAAATTCAGTAAAAAAAGTTTTTAGGCACTAGATGAAAATGCTGACTGCGGTCATCTTTTT
>WQSX01000024.1 GCA_009787625.1 Oscillospiraceae bacterium | reverse complement strand
AGTTCAGCATTACACATATCTTCCCATGCTTTACGCCACTCATCAGCTTTAGATGGATTATTCCAGTCGGTGGTTTCGATTTTACTGCATTTATACTGTCGCTTTTCCGGGTCATAGATTTTATTTCCATTATCATCAAGTAAATACTGTTTCCTCTGCTTTGCGCCCCATGTTCCATCATCATTTATCGGGCGCATAGTGAGCATAATATGAGCGTGTGGATTTCCATTCCCAGCGTCATGCACACAGAGGTCGGCGCACATTCCATTGTCAACAAATGTGCTTTTAACATACTCCTGTATAAGCGAGATATTTTCCTCTCCCGATAGTTCAACAGGCAACGCAATATCAAGTTCCCGTGCAAGCTGAGAGTTTTTCGCTTTCTCAACAGTTTCAACGGCATTCCATAATACAGCACGGTTTGAGTATTCAATCGGCGCATGAGCAGGTAGAATAATTTCAGTGTGAACTATGCCAGTCTTTCGGGTGTAATCATGTACCCTGCCGTCATAATCGTTTCTAATATTCTCTCCTGCACGATAAGCGGCGGCGGCAACTGCTGATTTGCCGTTGCCCCTGCTTATTATTTTAACGTGGGAATGGAATATTGCCATTAGTTTCACCGCCTTAGATTGCGTAGAGTTTACTGCTTCAATTTTGCACCGACAGGGCAAAATCGCCGTCTGCAAGACAACCGCCATTGCAAAAAACTTTGCACCGTCTACGCACGTACCACAAAAGCGTAGCGTGTGGTACATCAGTGCGCCCATTCTGGTTTTGGGGGGCAACCCGAAAGTCACCCCGTTCAACCAGTTTTCGCCTTTACTTGACGGCTTCAACGTGTTGCGGTTTTGTTACGGCACTCGTTGACTGCTCGGGTGTCGCACCGACAATGCTAGTATTATTGTCTACTGCTCCATCTTCAAATTTTGCCTGTTCCGCTGACAATTTAGCGATAAACTTTTTGACATATTCGTTAGCTGAAATCCAGTCAACAAGCTTTGCGAAATGCACATCATCGAGCGCCACAGTGTCGGTTAATTTCTTTTCAAAAATTGCCCCTCGCTTTGTATTACGTACAGCTTGCAATTTCAAATCTTCTGCTTTTTGCAGTTTTTCAAGATTTTTCAGTTCTGTTGCCATTTGCTTCATTCTTTCCTTATGAGTTGTGATTTTTCTGTCGATTACTTTTTTAGTTGCCATGATGAGTTTCCTTTCCGACTTTCGTCAAAAAACGTGTTGTGAATATATCTATACAGACCTGTTTAATTTGCGAGTTTCAAAGCGTTGCAATTACAGGCTGGTTTTACCTCTACTTTTCTACTCTTGTCCTGCGTTTCCTTGCGAGTTTCTCCTCGTCTTCTTGGAACAAAAAAACACCGTAACTTACCCTTGTGAAAAGGGAAAATAAACGGTGTCCAAAATCTGTTTATTGAGTTTTTGTCCTGATTATGCTAGGATTTATAGGTAAATACTATCTGTTGGCGTCTGTAAACCATTGCAAATACTAGGCTTTTTGTTAAGTTCTGTAAGAACACTCGCACCAAATTTCTCTGAAAACTAGCAATTGCAACGGTTTGCGTCAAGCAAAAATCTCGAATGTACGAAATTTGTACGAATTATCAAAAACAATCAATTTAAGGCTAACCTTGCAAGAGAGTCAGTTCACGATAAAGTGGGCTGTTTCTTTTTTGAGCGTTAGTAAAATCTTACCGTGTCAAGGGCGGCTGATATGCGCTCACAAGTTTTTGCTTTTCGCAATGCTTGCTGCGCATATCAGCCGTTTATCGCAGACCCTTGACACCACGCATTGGACACAATGGAAGCAGGTCAATAGACACAGCGTGGCGATTGGCTTAGTGACTAATTTAGGATTGCTATCAGCTATACATTCGTGTATAATGTTGTTAATGTTGGAAAAAAGTGAGGGCTATATTATGTCGAAAACATCAAGCATATATACAAGAGTTGAGCCACAGCTAAAAGAGCAAGTCGAAGATGTGTTGGGACAGCTTGGTATTCCTGTAGCAAATGCCATAAACTTATTTTTGCACCAAATTGTCATTCATCGCGGCATTCCATTTGAAGTAAAATTACCTCATAAAAAGCCTATCGACTTTGTCGACGACCTATCTCGTACTGAGTTAGATGCTGAGTTAGAGAAAGCTGTGGACGATTTGGAGGCTGGGCGAACCATGACATCAAAACAAGTTAGGGAAAATATGCAAAGGAAGTACAATGCATGATTTGGGGAGTCACCTACGCTCAATCGGCATATCAAGATTTGATTATATCGCAAATGTCTTGCTCGAACCCATAGTCGCTCAAAATCAAGCAGATAGAATAATGGATAAAGCGGATTCCCTTGACCAAATGCCGTTACGCCACCGTGTCTATGAGTATGAACCGTGGCTTTCAAGAGGTGTGCGTGTAATGCTCGTTGATAATTATTTAGTATTTTATTTGCCTGATGAAACTGACTGTAGTGTTTTAATAATGCGAATCATACACGGCAGCCGTGACGTCACCAAACATTTAAGGGATGGAACATGAACCTAATCGAAGCGAAACGGAGGCTACCGCATGATTTCTGTTGAAATAAGTGGTATAGATTTACTTTTAGAAACAGCAGACACATCGTTTTCTCCACATAAGATTGACGGTGGTACTTTAGCTATGATTTCAGCTCTGGACATTTCAAAATCCGATAAAGTATTGGATTTGGGTTGCGGATATGGTGTCGTTGGCATTTATATAGCAAAACTCATTGGCGGACACAATGTTGTTATGAGTGATGTCGATGCTACGAGCGTTGATTTAGCAAGAAAAAACGCCAAATTGAACAAAGTAGACGGAGTTTCAATAATACTGAGCGACGGTTTTCGCAACATACAAGATAGCAAATTTACACTAATTATTTCAAATCCACCATATCATTCTGATTTTTCTATTCCCAAGCATTTTATTGAAAAGGGGTTCAACAGATTGGAACTAGGTGGAAAATTGTATATGGTCACCAAAAGAAAAGACTGGTATAAAAATAAACTTATAGCAATCTTTGGTGGCGTAAATATAACCGAGATAGATGGCTATTATGTGTTCTGTGCTGAAAAGCGTAGTACGCACTATGCAAATGCTAGGCGTAATAAAAAGTAGCACATCAAATTTTAGGCAGGAGACGAAATGCGATATGTCTAATAGTATCAGTGGATTTTACGAAAAGGTAGGTGATGAGACATGCATCTAGCCAGATACGAAGGCATATGCACAGGGAGCATGATGGAAGAAAATAAATATCTAATCGACTATTACAATCAAGACCGTGAGGACGAACGACTTTTATCGAAACACGGCTGTGCGCAAAGAAAAATTTGAAGTGCCCGATGAAGATGAAATAACTTTTAGAGTTATTTTCGAGTAAACGAAGGAGTTGCTATTATGAACCTTACTTTTGAAATGTTACAAAGCGGTGATATTCCTCAAATAAACGAAATTGTTGAGTGGTGGACGGACTGCAATCATGACCAAATCAAAAAGTTTCTTTCGGAGAAACAAAACATTGCTATTGTAGCAAAACTCGAAGATAAAGTGATTGGCTTGATTTACGGCTACTCGTTAACTCGCTTTGATTGTGATAAGCCACAATTTTTCATTTACTCTGTTGACATACACGAAAAATATCAAGACAGTGGATATGGTAGTAAGCTCGTAAAATATGCTGTTGATTGGGCTAGAGATAATGGCTTTAGTGAAAGCTATGTCCTTACAGATAAAGGGAATCCGGGAGCGTGCAAGGTATATGAAAGAGCGGGCATGAATCACAGCAAAACCGACGATACAAGGTTATATGAAATTGTCTATTGACAAAAGGGGCGTGCATTTTATATAAACCCTAAAGTTATTCATAAATCTATACGATAAATAAGATAGGGAGTAATTTTCGTTATATCCTCACATGATGAAGAAGCAATAGGAACAATCAAGGTGGTGAGCAGTGGGTATGTTGGATGCGCCCATTGACAAAACGATGACAAGGAGTGTCTGTTATGATTAATACAAACCCAAATTATATCCCGCAAACTGCAACATGGAGAGGGGAGACTATCCAAAATACAGCGGGACATACAAATGAAGTTTTGACTCGTCGCAAGCTCAGCCTTGAAGTAAATGCTCGTGCAGACCCCGGCGGGAGACTAATGAAAGCGCATATTGCAAATATAAATGCAATGAGAGCAGCAAACACAACAAATAACAGTATCAGCATAAATACGCCCACGCAAGCGATGCAGAGACTTCAAAATCAGCGAGTCGATGCAATTAGAGCACTTATGGCGGAGAACGAAGATAACTCTCTTAAAATGACAATCCTTGAAGAAATGCTTGAAAATGCTCTAAACCCACCGACTTCAGATGTAGATATTTCCGCAGCAACAGATTCTATACGCCAAAGTGCTAATGCGTTTTTAGCGGCACAGGAGGAAGAAGATGTAACGGTAGATATTGCAGAGCAAAAGCTTATGGCAATAAGAATATCAAATCGCATTGCAAATGGTGACACTGTACCACATGAAGACCATCAATTCCTACTGGAGTTTAACCCCGGAATGTATCAGCTTGCTTTGGCTCAGAGTTTAATCGCACAAAACAATGACCCGGAAGATTATGATTCACTTTCAGGCGATGATGAGAGTAGCCCTGAAGCAAAAATGCAGCAGCTGGTGAACTCAGTAGCAATGGATAGTCCACAAGCTGCGGTTGAGAGCAGCTTTAACGAAATTGTTTAAGAAAAACATTTTAGGCGCTATCTTGAAAATTAATCAGTTTCTCCCGATACCCGTGTAGCCTGACGGTGAGCAAAAAATGCTCTATTGACATATCTCCTTTGTCTGTGCTTAATTTCTAACCACCCAAATCTGTTTCAATTTCACAGTAAATCTTATCGGCGAGAGCTATTGCTTTTTTGCTCAATTCTTCGCCTTTTTTGCGGTACTCATTTTTAAATTGCTCGTCTTTGATGCTGTCTAGGTTTATCAGCATGTTTAGCCATGCGCCTTGGGTGGCTGTCTTTAGGCTGAGTGCGGCTACTCCAAGGTCACTGGCGGCGTTTGTGTTGTATTTGCCGCACATGTTTTCTATTTGCACCAGTGCTTGATATGAACAATCTATCATTTCAAATGGCGTAAGCGTACATGCCTTAAGTGCTTCTTGCATTGCGGCGCTTCTTTTGCTCTTTTCTTCGTCCGAGCTCTTGGGCATTTTAAATACTGCACTCACCGCGTCAAATGCCTCGGTGTCACGGTCAATTAGCCCAAGAAGGTTTTGTCGCAATTTTTCGACACTTGCATGAACTGCTTGCATAAGTGTTTCATGCTCGGCATATTTTTCTTTGCCAATTGTGAGCGATGCCACCATCAAAGCGAGCGAGGCACCTAAAGCTCCGCTGAGTGCGGCAGTTGAGCCGCCACCGGGAGCAGGGGAGTCCGATGCGAGAATATCGCTGAATTCCGTTAGTGTTTTATGTGTTAATGCCATAAAAAATACTCCTTATCTCCACTAATTTACAATGCCGCCCCTACAACAAATGATTCTCCAGTACCTGTGTGTTGTAATCGAAATCTTCTATTTGCAGATAATATTCGGCGCAGTCTATTAGGGCTTTTGATGGTGCGAGACCTATCAGTTCACTGCCTATGACTTGTACGCCCCAGCGTTTTGCTTCTGATTTTATTGTTTCAAAGACTCTGTAGAGTGGGGTGCCTTCAAAATCTACCATGTTCATTGATACTTGCGCTATGTTTCTGTCTTCAAGCATAATTCCGATGGCTTTGCAATGCTTATAGCCACCGCTACTGCTGCGGATTGCTTTGGCTATGGCGTTTGCAATGCTCAAATCTGAGGTGCTCAGGTTTACATTATATGCAATGAGCGGGGGTCTTGCGCCAATGGCTGTAATTCCCGCTGTTGGGTGTATATTTCTCTCACCAAAATCGGGTGCCCATTCGTCCTGCAACAGCTTTTCGGGCATTCCCTCGAATTGACCCTTTCTTACAGTGGCGAGATTTTTGCGCTTCTCTGATTTTGCAGAATGTTCATATAAAAAGCTGGGGATTTTCAGTTCTTCCCAGACTCTCTTAGCCACGTTTTTTGAAATTTCTACACACTCTTCGACTGTGACACCCCGAATCGGCACAAAGGGGATAACATCGGTTGCTCCCATGCGCGGGTGCTCGCCTGTTTGTTTCGTCATGTCAATGATTTCAGATGCTTTCTTGCAGAGCTGAAACGCCACCTCGGAAATGCCGGCAGGGTCGCCTACAAGAGTAAAAACACTGCGGTTGTGACTTGCATCAGATGAATAATCAAGCAAACTCACTCCCGGTATGCTCCCCGCAACCGTCACAAGCTCCTCTATACGCTTCTCGTCTCGCCCCTCACTAAAATTAGGGATACATTCAACAATTTTTGACATCTAGCGAACCTCCTGATTAAGAAAGAATGAAAACAGTATAGCATATATATTTATGTAATGCAAAGAGTCTTGCGGTTTCAAACTCTTGACTTAATATGGTAAAATTATTTGTGATATGTGAGGTGAATTATTGTGTATGAAGTAGCTTTATGCGAAGATGAGGAAGTTTTTGCCTCTGCGCATAAAAAAATCTGCCATGAAATATTGAGCAAGATGAATATTGAGCATAATATCACAATATTTAAAAGCGGTGCGGAATTTTTGTCATGCTTTGAGAGCGAAAGCAAGAGCTTTGACCTCATATTGCTTGATATTATAATGGATGGGCTGAGCGGAATGGAGCTTGCAAAAACTATCCGCAAATCAGATTCCGACGCGGCAATTATATTCATCACATCAAGCCGAGAGTATGTTTTTGAGGGCTATGATGTTGGTGCACTTCACTACTTGACAAAACCTGTGGATAAAACAGTACTAAAAAACCTTATAAGAAAAAATTGTGACGATAAACTCAAAAAAACCGTGCTTATACTAAAGTCCGGAGAACTTAACCATCGCATATCAGCCGGGGATATAATCTCCCTAGAGACGATTGGGCGGAAAGTAGAACTTACTCTCAAAAATAAGACATTCAACTGGAAAGGAAAACTGACAGATGTGCTTAAAATGCTTCCGAATGCGTACTTTTTGAGGTGTCATCAGTCGTTTGCCATTAATATTTTATATATACGAGAGATAACACGATTTGAAGCCATTGTTGAAAACGGAAACAAGATACCTATCAGCCGTATGTATCTTAAGGACGTACAAAATGCTTTTCTGCACTGCATGCAAAATGCTGATGGGAACAGATAATGCGCAAGACTACTCGATTTTATTTTGTATGAGGATAAAACGCAGTAGAAAGGACGAATGGCCATAAATGAAAAAAACAACAAGAGTTCTGTTGCTTTTGATGGCAGCAGTGGTAACTGTGAGCGGCACTTTAATAATAAACATGCGTCAGGTTGGAGAAGCTGTGGCTGATGCACCCGGATGGAGCATATCATATGAGTTTGACGGTATAAACCGAATCCGGACAGAGGCAGGCAGCTTAACAGAAGCAGATATTGGCAAATACATCGTTGTGAATTTAAAGCGTCAACATTTGAATATTTACATAGACAGTGAGTTGGTGTTATCTTCGCTAAATTTTGCATACAATGCACCGCGTAACGCAAGATATGGTATGAGAATACTGCCGGAGCATGTCGGTGACATTCAATTTGTATTTATTTCGGAATATTCTGCGCCGCCCATGGGAAGCGGACCTACTTTTAGTTTCATAAATAGGGGCTTGCCTCTGCTGGACTATCTTATAATTTCTTTTTGCATTTTTGCGGGAATCGCATCATTGACTCTCGCTCTTGCGTTTGGCATAAAAAATACCGGGAATAGGGAGCTTTATCTATTCACCCTACTAAACTTTTTGTTTGCCGCTTACATCGTTTCGCAACTCCCAATTGGCATGAATTTTATGAGTCCGGGGGTTCTGTATTACTTAAATAACATTTTATTTTTCATCTATACACTACCTATGTTTGCTCTTTTGTACTTGGTGCTGGGACATGCTTTGAAAAAGTGGTCGCTCATTGCTGTTATTCCGCCGGTAATATACTCGGCTGTCGCCATTACACTTGGGAGTGCCGGGTTGATAGATCTCGATGCATCAACAAACTACTATAACCACGTTGTTGCACTGTGCCTCATGATTTTGACGGTTTTGCTCGCACTGCAGCCCAAAACACAAAATAGATATTCAATTATTGCCCGTATACATTTGCTTGCCTTTTTTCTCTGGGGCTTAACCGCAGCGATTCGTCTGGGTGTTTTAGGTGAACTTGTGTATGTAAATGTCGAGTTTATGCTTATGTACAGTTTTGTTTTGCTAACACTCACGTTGACAGGAGCGGCCGGCTATGCGCGCAGGATGAAAGAGCTTCAAGAGAGAGAGTATACACTGGGTGTGATTACAGAGAATCAGCAGCAAACCTATTTACAGATGAAAAATCACATAGATGAAGTAAACGGACTGAAACATGAGATAAAAAACCACATTGCCACATTGCAGATTTATTTTAAGGACGAGCTCTACAAGGATGCTGAGGCTTATCTTGAAAAGTATGCAGGTGAAGCTATCCCTATTATTGAAACTGTTTATCACGAAAACAGTATGATTAACGCATCTGTTCACAAGTTGACTCAGAAGGCAAAAGAACATGGCATAAAAGTGAAGCTTAACTTGGCTGCCACACCGAGAAAGATATCTGACCATGATTTTTACAGTCTGCTTATCAACATAATTGACAATGCACTTGAATCGTGCATTGCAATGTCCGATGATAGTAAAACTTTTATAAATCTCGCTTTTACCAGGCATGAACCATATTTGAATATAAGGTGCGAAAACAGTATGGAGGGAGAACTTCAGCACATTGATGGACGAATTAAAACAAGCAAATCGGGGAGTGGGCACGGTTACGGACTTCTCACAATTGAGCGAATAGTCGATACCTACGACGGATTTATGGATGCAATAGGCAATGAAGGAGTGTTTACCATTGCGGTTGCGCTAAGAGATTAATTCTATAAATAAAAGCCACAGAATACTTGAAGCAGCAGGGCAAAAAGCCTTGTTGTTTTTTATGTATCAAAAAAATGTTAATTACGTCACTTTTTGTGTTAATTACGTTGGCTCCGTTGATTTTTGACCCTTTAGATGTACAATATTTTAATATACAAAGAATACCGAGAAGAATAAGGCGTAAAAGACAGGCAGATGATGGAGATATTGCAGGAGGCATGCAAGTGAGGCACTTTTTTGTTATCAACCCTCATTCATTTCGGACTGTGCGCAGTTGGAGACAAATCATGATGGATTTGGAGAGCTGCTTTTCGGTCGGTCACAGAGTGGAATACAAGATTTATACATCACGGCATCCCCGTGATGCAATTGCCGCTGTTGACCGCTATTTAAGCTCCGTGCCATCTAATGAGATAGTACGGGTTTATGCGGTCGGCGGAGACGGTATACTCTTTGATTGCTTGGAGGGCATGGCTGATTTCCCAAACGCTGAGCTGACCAGCGTGCCATACGGAAGCAGCAATGATTTTGTCCGTGCATATGGAGAGGATAGTTTTACGGCTTTTCGCGACATTAAGCGGCTCTCTGTAGCACCTTCACATCCGATAGATATTATTTTATGCGGAACAAACCATGTAATAAACGAGGCAAATATCGGGCTGGTTGGCCTTTCTATGTCATATTCAAATGCCGTATTTCGGAACACATCAAGCATGTGGGTTAAATATATAGCATCACAGATTTATGCATTCTCCGGGTTTAGAGCACTCTTAAATAAAGAAGTTATGAATCAAAAATATACAGTTATAATGGACGGGTATGATGTTTCAGGTACTTACAGCAACATTCATATCTCAAACGGTCCATGTAATGGAAAACAAATGACTCCAAACCCATACGCAATTCCAAATGATGGGCTGCTTAATGCGATTTTCCTGCGTCCCGCAAGATTGCTCAACATAGCAAAGACCTCACAAGCATACATGCGTGGGCATTTCGAAAAATACAAAGAATACTTCACTCATAAAATGGGGCAAAAACTTGAAGTTTATAGCGACCTTCCACTTCACGTAGAGCTGGACGGTGAAGCATTCCTCGCCAAAGAGATGACGTTTGAAATAATACCTAAAGGTATAAAATTCTTCGCGCCGGAAGGAGTTAAGCTTGCGGATTACACTCATAAGGCATATAAGAAAAGCAAGGAGGGGGCTGAGCTAAGTGAAATCACGGAGAGCGGCTTATAGCGTTCGCACCAAAGAAAACTTCAGAGCTACTAAAAAAATTGTATTATTATGGACTATACTTTTTGCAGTTTATAGCGGACTTTTACTGATAGAGGGTTTATTTTTTGCCGGTGATTTGTATGTAAGCAAAATCACATTGCTTGCAGGCACTGCTTTGATGGTGGCTATTTTTGTTATACTTGCTTTATATCCACACAAGCTTTTGATAGCATTTATGGTGGGAAGCGGTACACAACTGACGTTTCTTTTTGCGGGCTCGTATTTACAGGAGTTGGATTTTTATTTTTTTGCAATGTTCTTGGTAGTTTGTATCATTTCCATGCTGAAGAGTTTTAAACTTTTGCTGATATGTGTATCAATTCTGGTTCTTGTTGATATTTTTGCCCTAGTTTTTATTATGAGTAGATTTCAGTGGCTGGACTTACTTCGCTTTACCACACAATTCGTTTTATGCTTTTTTGGTTATATATTCCTGCTTATTCAAACATATAATGTCTCTCAAAAAGATGGACGCTCAGAACGTGCTATGGCAGCATTTTCATCTCTTCTGCGAAGCACTCCGGATATGGTTGCTATCACGGATAACGATAAGAGAGTACTTTACATGTCCGACCAAATGGCGGAATTTTTCGGATGTCCGCGCAAAGAGTATGCAGTAAAACAACCTTTGGTAGACATAATTTCAGGCAAACGGATGAAAGCGATATTTGCGGATATTCTGGACGCAGACGGCTTTTTTCAAACAATTAATGAAATTGAGGTCGAAGGCAAAAAAAGATTTTTCAATGTTATCTCCGATAGGCTTTCAGGAGAAGCTGAGGGCATGTATATTAACATGTCCGACATAACAACAACCATCGAAGCGCAGATAGCAGCAGAGGAGGCAAATAAGAGCAAAACCGGTTTTCTGGCTACAATGTCTCATGAAATCCGCACTCCCCTCAATGCCATTATCGGCGCTTCAGGCATTGAACTCGACAGGGAAGGCCACTTGCCCGAAACAGTAGACTCGCTTAGCATTGTAAACACATCAGGAAAAATGCTTCTTGGTATAATAAATGACATATTGGATCTTTCAAAAATTGAAACAGGCAACTTTGAGCTTATGCCGATAAATTATGATACACCCGGTCTAATAAATGACACCACACGACTAAACTCCATGCGCATCGGCGATAAGCCCATAACATTTGAGGTAAATATTGCCGAAACATTGCCGTCTTTGCTCTTTGGCGACGAGCTGCGCATTAAACAAATTCTCAACAATATATTGTCAAATGCCATCAAGTACACTGAAAATGGTCTCATCAGATTTACTGTCGAGTCTCTGCCCATTGATTCCGATAATATCACGCTTGTCTTCACTGTACAGGATACGGGACAAGGTATGACGGAGGAGCAGTTAAAGACGATTTACGACAAATATACAATGTTTAATCAAGAAGCAAACAGAAAAACTGAGGGTGCCGGACTTGGCATGAGTATAACAAAAAATCTCATTGATATGATGGGGGGCAAAATTGTAGCAGAAAGTAAGCCCGGCAAGGGCTCAAAATTTACTATCCACTTAAACCAGCAGGTAAGAGAGGTAAAGTCAATAGGCAAGGAAGTTGCGGAAAGATTGCAAAACTTCAAATTACATGACAAGGCGCAAAAAACAGAAATTTTACGAGAATATATGCCCTATGGCAAAATTTTGATTGTTGATGATGTGAACGCAAATCTATTCGTAGCAAAAGGGTTGATGAAACCTTACGGACTTGTTATTGAAACCGCTTTGAGTGGATACGAAGCGATTGAAAAAATACAAAGTGGTTGCACTTACGATATTGTTTTTATGGATCATATGATGCCTTTAATGGATGGTATAGAGGCTACAAGGCTGATACGTGAAGCCGGGTATATTGAGCCTATAGTTGCACTTACCGCAAATGCAATCGTCGGGCAGCGAGAGGCTTTTCTTAAAAGTGGGTTTGACGATTTTCTATCAAAGCCAATTGATGTTATTCAATTGAATGAAGTACTAAACAGACTGGTTCGCGACAAACAATCTGCAGAAACAATTTCAAGTGCGAATCAGCAAAAAAAAGAAAGCGATTTAGATAATGCAAACGTAGAGAGTGCAGCTGATAATGCAGATGAGTATGCAAACTTAATACTAGCTTTAAAAGATATAGAGGAACTAGATGTGGTTTCCGCACTTGATGCAATGAGTGGACTATCTGATGTGTACGTAGATACAGTAAAGCTCACAGCTTCGCTTTTACCTAAGAGAATAGCGAACATGGACGAACATATCAAATCTGATATTAGGGCTTTTGTGGTTGAGGTGCATGGACTGAAAAATGTGTTAAAAACCATAGGCGCATCGGAGCCGGGCAATAGTGCTGCAAAGCTTGAAAAAGCCGCTTTGGAAAGAAATACGGTATTTTGCAGTGGGTTTTATCCGGAGTTTAGGGATGTACTGGTGCAGCTACAGCTCAATTTGGAATCTGCGTTGCCCGGAAGTTCGAGTGATGTAAAGGAAGCTGCTGAAAGCCGCTCAATAATCCCTATCATTTCCGAAGTTAAAGCAGCAACTGAAGTCTTTGATCGTGATTTCGCACTGAATGCGATATTGCCACTTATGGAGTTCACCTATAGTGCTGAGATTGATTGCTTGCTGAACGATATTGTTTCCGCACTGGGGTTATTTGATTGTGAATGCGCTTTAGAAAAAATTATCGAATTGGAGGAGAAAGTTTGAACAGATATGATGGTGAAAGATATTATCACAGCGTCCCGGGTCTACTGGTGCCACTGCGTGTCGATTATGAGAAAGTTCATTTCGGAATCAATAGATACATTGATGTTATACCGGAGCTTTCTGAAAAATTGGAAAATGATTTTGCGGATATTTTAAAAGGAAAAAGATGGGATTTTTTTATTAACAATATGGAAATTCTGACTGATATGCTCAGGAAGATTTATGCAAGGAGCCTTGAAACAGACGCACAAAGGCTTATTCGAAGCATAACCAATGATAATTGCATTGAGATTGCACAAAAAAACATGAACTCTTTTATAAGAAACTTGCATTCGCTTTCTATCGCTATGCAGAGGGCACAGGATATTAAAGATGTGAAGCGCACCCTGACGTTTAGTTCTATAGAATCTCTTGCTAATGCAACAAACAACATAATCGCAGTTTATAACCTCATAAATGACAATGCATTTATGCAATCAAAAGATTTTATAACAGAGCTGCAAGGGTTTATGCCGGAAGAAAAAGGACTTGAAAAACTTCTGAGTTTATTGAGCAGTGGTAGCTACACTGATGCAAGAATCATGGCAAAAGCACTCAAAGATAAATATGTCGAATCATTAGAAGAACTTGCTGCAACGGATTTATCCAAAACTGTACTTGTGGTGGACGACATGGCAGAGATATTATCCTTTGTGAGCAGTGCACTTAAAAGCCGATATAAAACTATTGCTGTCACCGGCGGAAAAGCGGCAATTAAGTTTATTGAAAGACAAAGACCGGACTTGTTTATTTTAGACATTGACATGCCTGAAATGGACGGTTTTGAGCTTGCCGAAATAATTAGAAACAAAGCAGAGCATGTAAAAACACCATTAATTTTCCTGACAGGAAATTGTACGCGAGAGTATGTAACGCAAGCTATTAAAGTAGGAGGAAATGACTTTATAGTAAAGCCCACAACCCATGAAGCTCTTTTGACGACTGTTGGCAAGTATTTTGAGAGAACGCAATGATGTGATGCAAATATGTCAAATTTGAAAATAATATAATATGTCTGTTGAAAAAAGTATGCAAAGCCAGTATAATGTATCGAGTATTTTTTGTGAAGAGGAAATTGCATATGAAGTTGCCGGCAGAATGGAATGACAGACTGAGAAATTGGCTCGATACTCTTGAAAAGGATTTTTACATTGAACTGGGGGAACCTGAATTTGAGGGTTTCACTACATTTGACCACCTTGCACTTAACCGAGTGGAGAAGAAAAAGTTTAAGCCGTTTCCGCCGGGAACGCAGTGGGGCGAGGATTGGCAATATCTGTGGCTGCGCGGCAAGATAAAATTGCCGGAATCTGCGCAGGGAAAAACTATTGTTTTTAATCTTGCAACAAAAGCTGAGAGCACAATTTTTGTAAACGGTGAGCCTTTTGGCAACCACCGCACAGCGTGGGCGACGAGACCCCATCATTTCCTATGCGACAACATACTCGCTCAAAATGCCAATGCCGGAATGGAGTTTAACATTTACTGCGAGTTATATGCAGGGCATTTTTACGAGCAATCACCCCGAGGTATATTTACAGGACCTGTTATGCCGGGAGATTTTAAAAACCCGCTTGACGGTAAACCGAATAAGACTTTGGAGCGTGCGGCATACGGCATTTGGAATGAAGATGCATATGCGCTTTGGATGGATGTAAAAACGCTTCTTGAGATAATGGAAAAACAAACAGCCGGTTCACTCAGAGCGGCAAAGATAGCCGATGCACTGAAACGTTTTATGCTGCTTGTTGATTTTGAAAAACCATATGAAAAGCGTTTGATAGACTATAAAAATGGGCGTGACGCACTGCGGGAAGTATTGAGTGCAGAAAACGGGAGCACTGCACCGACATATTATGCTATAGGCAATGCACACCTTGATGTGGTGTGGTTGTGGCCATATGCAGAGACCGTGCGTAAGACGGCACGGACATTTGCGGCGCAATTACGTATGATTGAAAATTACCCCGGCTATAAGTTCATGCAGAGCCAACCGCAGACATATGTAATGTGTAAAGAGAGTTATCCTGAGCTGTATGAAAAAGTTAAGGCCGCTGTGAAAAAAGGCGGTTGGGTAGTCGAAGGTGGCATGTGGGTTGAACCCGACACAAACATGACAAGCGGCGAATCACTCATACGTCAGTTGATACACGGTAAACGTTTTTTCCGTGAAGAGTTTAATATCGACAGTGAAATTTTATGGCTGCCTGATACTTTTGGCTACACAGCCGCTTTGCCGCAGATTTTAAAGGGCTGTGGCATAAAGTATTTGGTCACGCAAAAAATATTCTGGTCGTACAACGATGGGGAGCAGTTCCCATACCACTACTTCACCTGGAAAGGCAGTGATGGAACGGAGATCGTCTCGTTTCTGCCGACGAGTTACACCTATGACACAAATCCCGCTACCCTGATAGAGCTTTGGGAAAATAGAGTGCAGAAGGATTCTATGGATAAGTTTTTGCTTCCTTTTGGTTACGGTGACGGTGGTGCCGGACCGTGCAGAGACCACTTAGAATATGTGGTTCGTCAGGAGAACTTAGAGGGTAGTCCAAGAGTAAAGATGGAGCATCCGGGCAAGCTTTTTTCAGACCTCGCGGCGGATGGCGGGCCTAAAGACACATATGTCGGTGAACTGTATTTCACGGCCCACCGAGGCGTATATACCACACAAGCGGCGATCAAACGCGGAAATCGCAAAGCAGAGCTGCTTCTCCGTGAAGGTGAGATGTGGGGTGCTATTGCGGGGTGGGAAGGGTTTAAGTATCCGCTAAAAGATATAGATGAGACATGGAAAAAAACTCTCACAAACCAGTTTCACGACATCTTACCCGGCTCCTCAATTGCAAAAGCAAACAGAGAAGCTGAGGCAGTTTATGAGGAGATTTTTGATTCGGCAGGCAGTCTCATCGACAAGGCAGCTAAACATCTCACAGCAGATGAAGGCACTACAGTATTTAACTCACTGTCGTGGGAACGGAGTGCCGTAGTTACCGACCCGGCTACAGACAAAGAGGTGCTTGTGAAGCTCCCGTCTTGCGGTATGGCGTTACTCAGCGGCTCAGAGATTCCGGTCAACGGTAAAAATTCTGCGCGTGCAACGAAACTCCCAACCGGGGCAGTTTTGGAGAACAGCCTGGTCCGCGCTGAACTTAACAGTAGTGGGGAAGTGGTGTCATTCGTTTTAAAGCAGTCCGGGCGTGAGTTTGCGTCAGGCGCAATGAACAGATTTGCCCTGTATCGAGATATTCCGAGGACTTTCGATGCGTGGGACATAGACAGTATGTATGAAGAAGAGCAGATACAAATAGATACGAGCGCAGAGGTCAATCTCATTTCATCAGGTGATGTAAGGGCATCGGTTGAAGTTACAAAAAAGATAGGAAACTCAAGTCTCAGGCAGGTCATCTCGCTCTGTGCCGGCAGTCACCGTCTTGAGTTTACCACTACAATTGAATGGAGCGAGCTTCACCGTCTGCTGAAAACATGTTTCCCTGTCAATGTAACGGCAACTGAGGCAATAAATGAGATGCAATACGGTTATATCAAAAGACCGACACATCGTTCACGTGCTTACGACAAAGACCGCTTTGAGGTGTGTAATCACCGTTATACTGCGATGTGCGACGAAAATCACGGTGCGGCAGTGTTAAATGATTCAAAATACGGCGTCAGCATGTTAGGCAACGAAATTCGCCTGACTCTGCTGAGAGCTGCGGCATGTCCGGAAATGCGTGCCGATAACGGAACTCAGTGCTTCACGTATGCTTTTACGGCTTGGGAAGGCAGTTTCTTTGATTCTCCTGTGGTTCATGAGGGTTTAGAGCTAAATGTGCCGCCACTGGTGGTTTCGGGTGGCATGAACAACAAGCTCAGCGAAAGTTTCTTTCATGTAAAACACGGCGACAGCATAATAATCGACACAGTAAAACCCGCAGAGGACGGCAGTGGAGATATCATAGTCCGCCTCTACGAGTCAAAACGTGCTGATTGCCGCTCTGTTTTGCACGCAAGTATTCCATTTGCGAAGGTCAGTCTCACCGACATGCTCGAAAATGAAGAAGAGTTATTGCTTTCTGAGGCCGGCCCGATAAAACTACATTTTCGCCCGTTTGAAGTTAAGACTTTGAGGTTTTCGCGGTAGGGGAAAGTTTTCTTATAAGTTACTATTCGTGTTCTGAAATCATACATGGCGGCGGCATTTTTTTGTTTTTGCGGACAGGAATTCCGACAGTTTGTACAGCGATACCTCGCTTCATTTTTGCAATTCCGGCATAGCACTCCACGCACCACCTATAAATGCGTATCAGGTGTTCAAAGTCCTCTTCATCCCACATGTAATAGTAGTTGCTCAAAGTTGTGGGCTCCGAAAGATGTTTCTTCTCGTTATACTTACGGAATTTATTGATATCTTTCATACTGATGATGAAACGTCCGCATTTTACGATATGGTGCATACTGCCAAAAATTTCAGGGTCGAGATAAACAGAGTATTGCGACAAAATTTCTTTGCCTGCTTTTTCAAACTCCTCAGCCTTTTCATCAAACAGCTCAAACCAAGTTTTATCAAAAGACATGCCCGGCACAACTGAACTCAGGTCAAGCCTCTCAGCCATCTGAGTAAAACTTTCTTCCGAAAATAGAGTCTCTATAGTTTCCGGATTGCTTTTAGGAACTGAATAGTTGTATACATTTGCCCAAAATGAAATCAGCTTGGACAAAAATAATTGCGTGTCTCTATAGTATGCTATGCGGATGGGGAGGAGCTCATTTTCTCTCTGTCTTTTTAAGAGTTTATCAACAATGAGTACGGTTATACCCATGCCAACCAAACCTCCAAAAACTTCAAGCCCAAGCTCTCCCCAAGGATAGTCATAAAGTGTTCTCCAAAAGATAAAAGCAAGTGTGGTGATGATTAAGAGGATAATCAGCAAAAAGTAGAGCATGTATTTTTTATAGAGAGTAAGGCATTTTCTATAGAATAGCATAAAATCACTCAAAACTTAGAATATCTGAAAAGCCTGTCATCTCAAATATTTCCATAATCTCATCAGACACACCTTTAAGTGCTTGCTCTACGCCTTTCGCCTTTGCAGTTTTTTCACCGAGCAACAGCACTCTGAGTCCGGCTGAAGAAATATACACAAGCTCTGTAAAGTCGAGCAAAACGCCACTGCTATCCTCAAATGCCGGTATCAGCACCTCTTGCAGCTTAGGTGCTGTTGTTGTATCGAGCCTTCCGCTGACCAGCAAGACAGTTTTTTCGTTTTCTTCTTTTTTTTCAATAGTCATTTTCGTAGTCCTCGCTTAGATTTGATTTTTTCTTATTGTTAATATGTTTTTTCCGCTTGCGTTGCGGTATTCGACAGCATCCATAATCTGCTTTACCATGAAAACGCCCAGACCACCAATCTCACGCTCCCCTGCGGTGAGTGTTGTGTCGGGGTCTTTGTTTTCCAGTGGGTTATATGGTTTTCCGCTGTCTTCAAATTCGATAACTATCTCTTCGTCGATAGCAAGGCGAATAGTCGTTCCGCCAACTTCTGAGTTATATGCATAATGTGCGATGTTTACAAACACTTCCTCAACTGCTACAAGAATATGGGTTTGCAATTTTTGGCTCAGCCCGGCGGCATCGAGTTCAGTGCTCACAAATTTAAGCACTGCATCTAAATTTTCAGTTTTTGCTTCAGTTATTAGTTCTTTCATATTAATGACCATTCCTTTCTTGTTTTTTTAGGCACAAAGATTGCTCATTCTTAACCCCTGCCCTCGCAATTGCCTATTTTATTTCCAGTACCAACATTGTAATATCGTCTGCCTGTTCTGCTCCGTCTGCAAAAATATCTACCTCCTTTTTGACGCTTTCCAAAAATTCTTTTAGGCATTCATCTTTGTGTTTATTTGCCATTTCGAGTAAGTATGGATCTGAGAACAACTGCTTTTCATGGTTCATTGCTTCGGTAACTCCGTCTGTGTACAGGAAAAGCTCATCGCCTTCACACAGAATGATTTCATCTTGCTTATACTTCATACCCTCCATGCCTGCAACGACAAAGCCGCGCTTAACAGGAAGCCAATCATATTCGCCCCCTGCTCGTTTGAGAAGTGGTGGATTATGCCCTGCGTTTGCATAGGTGAGTTTTCCCGTAGGTATATCCAAAATCGCAAAGAACACCGTGACAAACATTGCAGCATCGTTGTTTTCGCAGAGTATATCATTCACAGCTTCAAGCACCTCTTTTGGCGACAAGCCGCTTTGCGCATTATTTTTTATAAGTGTTTTTGCGATAACCATGAACAGTGCAGAAGGAACGCCCTTTCCGGAGACATCGGCCATTACAACAGCAAGCTTATCTTCATCAATGAGGAAAAAGTCATAGAAATCACCGCCAACCTCCTTTGCGGGCACCATGGTTGCATATATGTCAAATTCGGTTTTGTTTGGAAATGGCGGGAAAATACTGGGGAGCATACTTGCCTGTATGTTCGTAGCAACGTCCAGTTCTGCACCTATGCGCTCTCGCTCCGCAGTGACTTTTTGTAAGTTGGTGATGTATTCCTTGAGCGAAGAGGACATTTTGCTGACAGACAGTCCGAGATCTTCAATTTCATCTCCGGTATATATGTCAAGCTCTTCGATAGGATAATCCAGATTGCCGTCAGCAATGTCGTGTACACCCACTTGAAGTTCTGTTATGGGTTTTGTGAGCCTGCGTGAAAACCTCTGCGACAAAAAGCTTATAAGCGGTATGACGCCAAGAAGTACCAAAACAAAAATAATACTGACCACTGTAATGATAACATTGATTTCTGTGAGTGCTTCATCTGTCATGGCTATAATGCGTTCTTGGCTCTCCAAAGCAGGGGCAATTACTTCATCGACTTCAACTACAACAGCGAGGCTCCACGGCAAAGTTTCCAAAGGTGAAAAGGCAATAAAAACTTCGGCTCCGTCCATTATTATCCGCTCAATTCCGGACTCTCCGTTTACCATTCTTTGAGCGACCATAACAGTTTCAGAATCTTCGTGGAGAAGCAAATCCTCACGAATTATATCGCCGTACTCATCTTTGAGAAGCCCTTCGGCAATAATTATTTGCCCAACTTCATTGAGAATGAAATTGTGACCGCTTTCGCCCAGTCTTGTGCCAATGACAATTTCGGAGAGGTCATCAAGTAATGTGCCAACGCCCGCAACTCCTGAAATGTTCCCGTCTAGGTCAAAGAAAGGCATAGCACTTGCGATTCCGGGCGAACCGGTGTTTGTATCAATAAAGACATCTGACCATGTGACGTCCCTATGCATAACCGCTGATTGGTACCACGGACGCTCACGCGGGTCAAAATGCAGAGGTGCAAGGTGCGAATCTTCACTCACTTCAATGAAAAAACCTTGCTCCGTGCCTATATAAACAGCGGTGGCATCTGCATTGTTTAAAATAATGTTCATCAATAAATTTTGTATATTCCCCATGATTGCGGCATCAAAGGATATATCCTCGTAACTCAGACCCTCCGCAAAAAGTAATTGCGGAGTCATAATGCCCCCGTTGGCAGGGGTCGGTGTCGCAACGGGGTTTGGGAGATACCGCTCCGGGTTTTGCACAATTTCGCTTGCCTTAAATGCAATCATTTGCACTGAACTTTGCACCATCATAAGTTCTGCATCGCTTATCGAGGCGAGAGTATATGTCATGCTTTTGAGTTGTTCGATGGCAGCTTGTTCCAATGCCTCCCGACTATCATTTGCGGCACTGTCACCCAAATCAACACCAATTTCAATCGTATTTGTGCGCAACACAAATAAAGAGACCATGGTTATAGATACTGCTATCATAACCATACCTATGGCAACTTTGATGATCAACGAAGATACTTTTTTTCGTATAGTTGTTTTAATGGCCGGTCACCCTTTCAAATAATTTTGTGAGCGCGTCAGACATTTGCAGTTCGGCGGCGTCAATAAGAGTTTCATGTACTTTACTCATGATAATGAACTCATCGCTACCGCATAAGGGCTTGAATCCACAAAACTTATAACCCATTGATGTCAATACCTTGTAAGCATTAATGGCGTGGGGATCCCTAATATTCAAATATATAAAATAAGTCTGGAGTGTGTTCGTGTAGCGTGTTTCGAGCTCGTCTATTCTAAAGCGTAAACCCATTCCACCTTTCCACAAGTACATAAACAATGAATTGTGGTACTCATCTTGCACATGCTCTAAGTCGCACCCTGCAGCAGGAATCCTTTCACGGTGGTCAATATTAAGTGTTGTGCCAAGTGGCTCATATATGTCTTTCGCCAAAGGTACAAGGCTTTCCGGAATAAAAACATTAACAGCTCTATTTTCACCTCTGTTTCGCATATATACAGCCAAAGAGAGTTTTTGTGAGCTAAGCTCCAGTTCCGCCAAATGCTTTTTTGCATCACAATCACCGAAAAGAAAACCCGTAGGGGTAAAGCCGTGCCGCTCATACATTTCACCTGTCCTTTTATGGTGTGTCACAATAGGGGAGTGAATAAAGTCAAAACCTTCATCTTCGCATTGCCGGAGAATGTATTCGGTCATTAAATCGCCCAATCGAAACCCTCTGTATTTTGGATTTACAACCAATGATGATAAATCTATCATGCCGTCAAACTTTGCGTTTTTAACAGCCACCATTGAGACGGCACATTCTCCATCCTGATCAGCAAATGCAAAAATAAGCAGGTTGCCGGCGTCTGCTTGTGCAGTTAACCACTTCTTGTCCATCATTAAATGGTTTGCATAGTTGCCTTTCCTACTATACACACTGAGCATACATGAAAGAAATCCGGGGATCGCACTTTTCCCGGCAAGCACTTTTAAATTTAGGTTCGCGCCATTTTTATTTCTTGCAACGATAGTATGCATATAAATGACCATCCCTTTTAAATTGAAACTACCAAACTGTTAACTCCAAAAGTTTGCCTATAGTAAATCCCGCTTGCCGCCTGCACTATATACTTCATGCCGATGACATCTATGCTCTTTTCGATGTCATCAGCGATATGCGACTTATAATACTCCATAACATCGAATTTCTCTCCGGCATTACGTATGCGCATAATAACCCCATCGTCAAGTAAAAGCAATCTGACCGAAACGGAAAAATTCTTGTTTTTACTGTTGTTTATTATAAGCAAAATTATTTCTTCAATCGAGACGGATAGGAGCATTGCCTTTTTGGGAGGCAAATCATTCTCCTCACAGAACTCGGCTATTCTTTCAGCCGCCTCTGCAGCTTTTTGCGGAATGCTTTCTACGGAAAAGGATACATAACGACCTTCGCTTTGGGATTTGAGCTTTTGTAGCAGAGGTAAGGATAAATCTCTGTCTCTAACCTTTATGAATATCAGGATGGCAAGTAATACTGCAAATGTGGCGGCTCCGGATATCGGGAGGGCAGCCCAAAGACCGTTTATTCCAAACAGCACAGAAAATATGTATGCACCTAAACATAGAAAGACAAACTCCTGCAAAAGAGGTATGACATTTGCAAGCTTAAGTCTATTTGATGCGTTGTAATAAGAAGTGAAAATAGTTGTATTTGTGAGAAGCATTATATATACGAAATAAAACGGTAAAACCGCTGTAAATGCCTCAAAATCTGAAAGCCCAAAGATTGCCGCTATCTGCGCACCGAAGAAAATAAGTAATATACTAACGAGCAACATCAGGGAGTTACCGTAGCCGAAAGCCAGCCGCATGGTCTGACGTATGCTGGTTACATCCTGTTCTTGATGAAACACACCCACAATAGGGACGACGGTGGACGAGATGCCGTCTATGCCGGCAGTGTTAAATCGGTGTATTGAGAAAATGACGCTGAACACCGCCAAAGCTTCGCTGCCGCCGATACGCAGAAATAGTGTGTTAAGTGTCAAAGCCGCAAGCAAGTTATAGAGCCTTGTAAGCCCAAGCGGACTGCCTGAAGCAAAAATTGGTTTGATGAAAAGTTTCTTCGGCAAGACAAAAGTTAAGTGCTTGCTGAGCATAAGCATTGAAACCAAAAATCCGATGAAAGCACCGATAGCCTGTCCGAGAGCGATAGCTTCAATACCCATAAACTCTACAAGTATAAGGCTTGCCGCAATGGACACAACTGCCATGACCCCGGTCAAAATAAGTCCGATATAGGTACGTCCGACTGCTCTTGAAAAAAACAGAGGAATACATATAAACATGGTCATAAAAGCGTTAATAACAAAGAAATAATAATATGCTGACAATTCGGGGCTTATCTCTCCTGCGAGGAGCGTCAGCAAAGGTACTTTGAAAATAAGCGTCAGCACGCCCACTGTAGTGGCTGCGATAAGCGTCAGCAGTGCCGCTGCACTATATACCCTGCGTACACTTGCCATTTCATCTTTGGCGATAAAACCGGAACATACAATCTGAGCGCCGCCGGAAATAATAAATCCAAAAAACGATGCGGTCAAAAATAAAGGTGAGCAAATAGCCAAAATCGCAAGTCCGGCACTGCCAAAATGTGTTCCTGCAATGACAGTGGTGACAATAGGACCAACTGTTGATGTAAGCAGGGCAAGTATGTTGAGTGTTGCATGTTTGCGAAAAAGTGTTTTTACAAAAATGCCGTCGTCCGTCATATAGTCTGAATCCTTTTTGCAGTGATTAACCTTTAAAGTCAGTGCTTAGTATTTTCCAAATGCAGGTGATGATGTGTCAATTTTATCAATTCCGGACGATGCATTTTTCGCGGCGGGCGGCAAAGCACCAAGCTCTTGTGACGGCGTGCTTTTTAGTTTGAATCGTGAAATCAACTGTTCAAGTGCCGTTGATTGCCCACTCATTTGCTGAGATGCAGCGGCACTTTCCTGAGCGGTCGCCGAATTTTGCTGAACCACCTGTGCCACTTGGTCTATTCCGCTGTTTACCTGCTCAATGCCGAGAGTCTGTTCTTCAGATGATTCGGCTATTTCGTTTACAAGCTTATTGCTCTCATCTATTCCCGCAACTATATCTGCAAGGCTTGCTGCTGTTCCATCGGCAATGCGGGAGCCAAGTTCCGCTTTTTCCATCGAATCCGCTATCAAGGTTTCTGTATCTTTTGCGGCATCTGCACTCTTTGCGGCAAGGTTACGCACTTCCTCAGCAACTACGGCGAAACCTTTACCGTGCTGTCCCGCTCTAGCAGCTTCGACTGCTGCGTTGAGCGCAAGTATATTTGTCTGAAATGCGATATCGTCTATAGACTTTATGACCTTGCTGATGTTTTGGCTTGCCTCGTTGATCTCCTTGACCGCAGTCATCATTTCGTCCATCTGCTTGCTTCCCCTTTCGGCGTTGCCTTTGATGGTCGTTGCAAGCTCGGAAGCCCTGGCGGCCATCTGAGCGTTGGATTTTGTTTTTCCGGTAATTTCGTGCATTGAAGCCGATAGCTGCTGAACTGTGGCGGATTGCTCGGTAGCGCCCTTAGCGAGTGTCTGTGCGCTGTCTGAGATTTGCTGTGAGCCGGAAGATACTTGCAATGATGCCGCGTTAATCTCGCCAAACATCTCATTTAGCTGATTGACCATCGTGTGCAGCGACTGCGACAAGATGTCTTTTTCGGAACGCACCGTTACATCGACGTCAAGATCGCCACCGGCAACCGTCTTAAGGGAACTGCTGACGGAACTTATATATTCACAAATTTTTGCATATGAGCGGAATAAATCTCCGACTTCATCCGGGCGGCTATTGTATTTGTCAAAGATGCGATCCTCTTCGTCCGACCATTCAGCGTTTCCTGTTGTCGCAGTTTCGTGCAGCCATTCATCAACTGTCTTTAAGGGTTTGCTTATTCCGGAGGATGTGCGCATTGCAAGAGGAATCATAACCGCGCAGATAGCGACAAAGAGCACAATCCACATGATAATAACCCAGTTACCTTGTTCGCTCGTATAGATTGTCAATATCGAGCCAACCGTGTCACCATCTCTGCCCGGAATCGGAACATAGCGCCAAACGGAGTAGGCACCATCTAAATAGGATGTATATACAACACTGTTACCTGCGCCGAGCTGCTCTTGCAAATCATCGGGTAGTGTGCCCAGGTCATCCATATCGTTTGTGAATGTAGCCATAACCGGCTCGTTGCCTTGGAATATGGCGATTTCGCTACCGGTCATGCGTCTCATTTCGTCGATCGTGCCGGGCGCGTCGAGGCGCTTGGAGAGGAACAGCACGCCGATTTGTTCGTCCCCGTCCCGAATCGGCACACCGGCGGCAATCGCAAACCCATTGTGCAGGGTGGGGAATACATATGCTTCACTCCTGCCTGCAAGCCCGTCGGCTATGACAAGAGATGTGCTGATATTCTGTCCGAAGTTATCCGGCTCGTGAACACGTGCAAGCGCATACCCATGCATGTTCGCAAAGGTCATGCCGTCCGCACCGGAAAACTCGAACTCCGACCTTTTAAGTTCAATAATCGCTGCGGTGTCCCCGCTATGTATGGCTTCGACCATGCCTCGCGACGGATTGTGCGCAATAATCTGTGCGTAGCTGAGCGTTTGTTCCCGCCAGCTTTCAACCGAGGTCAGTATAGACTGTTCGACGGATTCCGAAATTGCCATGGAGTTGTCGCCCAGCATTCTGTTCGAACTGAGAAAAGCCGCCGCGATGAAGATAATCGCAATCACCATTTGTAGCCCGACAGTCATCAAAAGAAGCTTAAAACGTACAGATTTGAAGAAACTCATAAAAAAAATCCCTTTCACTTGAAAATAGCCTTAGTAGCAGGAATATTATATACAAGACTACCTACCGAGGGAAGTACCCAAGGTAGGTATGTTTTGAAAATTTTATAAATAGGCAGATATGGTTATAGACGGTATCATCTACTCATCTAAATACCCATATTCCTTTATTTTTAGAATTGCTTCCGTGCTGTTTGACACGGATAATTTTTGATATATCAGTTGTGCGTGTGATTTGACACCGCTGGGTTTCAATCCCATTTTTTTTGCTATTTCCGCTCTGCTATGGCCTGCACACATAAGGTGCATGACATCTTTTTGCTTGTCTGTAAACGTCACACCTGTAGATATTTTTCCGCCGGTTAAGCCTTTATTTTGTGCTGCCCCCTCTACCGCAGCTATGTAGAGTGTTTTAATAAATTCTGCGGGAAGAGCTTTTGTTTCATCTTCTTTAGAGCTTGGTTGCTGTGCGCGCTTAGAAAGCGTTTGAAGCATTGCTTTTAGCTCCGGACCCTCAACCATAAACTGCTGTGTAAACCCATATTTATATGCTACCATAATTGCCTGTTCCAAATGTTCAATCGCAAGTTTTGAACCGGAACGGCCTTTTTTATTATAGGCGATGGCTAGTAAAATACTCGTTTCTATCACGTCGAGCGGGCGGTTGTAACTATTTGCAAATGTCAGCATCCTCTTGAGCAGTATTATTGCTCCGTTGAAGTCACCTTTTACGATATATGCCCTTGCGGTCGTATAGTGCTGAGGAATTTTATATAATGCCAGACGTTTATTTGTACTCTCATCGTATTCTTCCAACCACTGAGCCGCCGCGGCTTTATCTCCGTCAATCAATTTTTCAAAAAACTTTATGGCACGCATATTCGGCCTCAGATAAAAAGCACTTTCCTGAGTTATCATGTCCTCTATGTATCCTTTGAACTTTGCTGCTTCCTCAAACTGACCGCTTGCCGCTAAGATGGCAAGCAAAATACTCATGGCACAGAGTCTTATTTCCGCACTGCAATCCTGCCTTATACTCGTGTAAGCTGTTGTCGCGTGCTCATGAGCTTTAGATAGATTTCCTTGCTCGTAATATATGCCCGCATACACACACTCTCTCATTACAGACCATTCATGACCAATAATAGCGCTCAAAGCCTTATCGGTTAGCACAACCGCTTCTTCAAGATTATTGGCGAAGTCTGAAAAATCCCTGCATGAACGATGAAAATACGGAATACCCTGTGATATGCTCGGAGTAAAAGCTCGCACATTTCCTTTAAAAGGAATTAGTTTGATTTTTTTTAGTATTTCAACTACATCTTCCCTGTAGTCAATGCAACGGAGCAGAAAAGAAACTATCGCCGAACGTGGGGTCTTTAGAAGAATACGGGGAAGCTGCTTAAAATATGTGTCCAAGAAATATTCAAAGTCTTCCGATCTCCCATCTACAAAAGCGCACCACGCCTGCACTTCCAAGAGAAAAGGATGTTTCTCAACGAGCTCAGGGGTCACATGGGGCATAACCGTATTTAATGTATCTTCAACTGCGGCAAAGGATGATTTATAGTTGTACATATGAAAAATGGATTCAGCGACTCCGGCATCATTACCTGCACTTAGGTAGTATTGCATGGCTCTGAAATAATCTCCGGTTTCGTAATAATATTTCGCTGCCTTGTTATGTTGGACGGAAAGCATGTTTTCATGCTCAAGCATACTCAGCAAAAAATCGCGAAATAAATCATGAAACTTGTACTTATTTTTCCCAACAACTCGTAAAAAGGCACTTTCGTGCTCCAGTTGAGCAAGCATATCTTCCGTTTTTATCGCCTTAGCATGCTTTTTTCCGGCTGTGAGCATTTTGCAAAGTTCAGGGGTAAGCTCCTCAGCAACTGATACGAGTTTCATGAAAAGCTTAGTGCGTTCATCCCATCTCTCCCAAACATGCGTTTTGAGGTAGCTCGCCAAATAGCGATCTGAAATGCCGGCACCATGAAAATTCCCGTCTGAGAGCAATACAGCACGTATGCCGATTGCCCAGCCGCCTGTAGAACTTAAAACCTCATCAAGTTCACTTCCCGAGAGCTGTTTTCCGCTTGCGAGAAAAAAGTTCTTGATTTCACTGCGCGTAAACTGCAGTTGCTCTGCACTAACCAAAGCAAGTTCGCCTTTTGCAACAACTTCCGAAAAGCAATCGGGAGGTGGGGCGCGGCTGAGTAGCAAGACGATAATGTTCGTAGACATTCTCCTAAACAGACTGAGAAGCAAATTTAAAATATCAGTATTTTCAATTACGTGGAGGTCGTCAAAAACAAGTATGTTTTCATTTTGCTTTTCTTTAAGCAGCTCAATTGCGTGAAGTGCAAACTCAATAGGTGCGGTTTCAAAAACAGGGTGTTGCACGACAGCCGCAAGTTGAGTGTTTTCGGGCTCAAGTTCAGTAAGTGCGGAAACAAATCTTTTGCAGAATGCGGAAGGTTTATCGTCAAATTTATCCAGGCTGACAACAGCCATTTTTGCATTTCGAATAGTTTCCCGGTGCTTTATCCACAAATGTGAAGAAACTGTTTTCCCAAAACCTGCCGGGGCATGGATATAGACAATTCGCGTGTGGGACTCTGATAAACCATCCAGTAAACTCATTAGTGCAAGTCGTGGTGACTGAAACTCAGACGACCTATGCCCGGCATACTGATTCATAAAATCCCTCCAATTACTAGTGAAGTATGTCTTTAACTGACGACATCATACTAGATATTAATAATAAATTCAACATAAATTTTGTTGCAAATACCTACCTCGGGTACTTATATAATTAATTATGGTTGACTATACTATGGTTAAGTGTGCAAAAATCAAATAGACTTGGAGGCTACTTATGGAAAAAGAAAGCAAATTATTCAGAAGGACCGCACTGGAAAAAATATCGTCGCCGGAACAATTAAACGAATACATGAAAGTAGCCGGAACGGGAGTATGGGCGATACTGGCAGGACTTGCCATTACATTTGCCGCATTCTTTGTTTGGGGGTTTATGGGGTCAATACCGGAAATGACTGAGTTTGACGGCACGATGATAGAGCCGGGCGACAACCCAATGGCAGTTTTTGCATATCTTCCCATCGAAGAAACGCGGCTGTTTTCAGTAGGCATGCGCACTCGCATTGTGCTCGACTATGCGCCGCCGGAGCAGTACGGGTATATTCATGGTACTGTTTACAGTATCGGAGACACACCTGTAAGCCGAGACAAGTTGATGGAGTTTCATGGGGAGGACTTTCCGCTTCTGACATTGCCTCCCGGCAATATGATTGAAGTTATAATTGCTCTCGACAGTGAACATGGCGAAATTATTTGGTCAACAGCCGCCGGTATGGGAGTCGAGGTAATAGAAGGGTCTGTAGCAAATGTAACAGTCATTGTCGCAGAGCGCAGACCGTATGAACTTATATTCCGATAAACGGAGGGCAAAAATGGTAATTAAAAAGAATAAGGTCGTAAAGACACCTTTTATAATGCAGATGGAGACGTTGGAATGTGGTGCTGCAGCTCTTTGTATGGTACTGGCACACTACGGAAAATGGATTCCGCTAGAGCAGGTACGTTCCGACTGCGGCGTTTCACGTGACGGCTGTAACGCTCGAAATATTTACAGTGCCGCAGTATCATACGGCTTAAAGCCGACGGCATACCGCATGGAGCCGGAAGAACTGCGAAACATAACATGCCCGGCAATCATACATTGGAACTTCAATCATTTTGTTGTGTTAAATGGCTTTACTAAAAAGTTCGCTGTTATTAACGACCCCGGACGAGGGACGGTTAATGTCTCACTTGAAGAGTTTGACAAGTCTTTCACGGGAATTGTATTGATATTTGAACCTACGGAAGAATTTGTACCTGAAGGTAAGCCGCGCAGTGTATTGCGTTTTGCTTTGGCGCGCATGAAAGGCACACTCACCCTGTTCATTTTTGTGTTTTTAATGGGGGCATTTGCATCGCTTGTGGATATACTGAACCCCGTATTCACAAGAATTTTCATGGACGATATTTTATCCGGTCAAAACAGACAATGGCTCATGCCTTTTATAATTGCTATGCTGATTGCACTCTCTATCAGAGTAGTCCTGGCGGTAATCAATGCTATTTACAGCCTACGAATGGAAGGTAAATTTGCTGTTTCGGCTAATGCTGAGTTTATGTGGCATATATTGAGACTGCCTATGGACTTTTTCTCACAGCGCCACGCAGGCGACATTATAGCGCGTCAAGCCTCGAACGAAGGCATAGCAGGTATGGTTATATCACAGCTCAGTCCGATAATTATAAATATGGGACTAATGGTGTTCTATTTTGTTATGCTGCTAAATTACAACCCGATACTTACGGCGGTGGGGATCGGCTCGGCTGCTTTTAATATGATTTTTTCGCAATATATGGCGAAGAAAAGTGTCACTTTTGCAAGACTTGCACAATCATCAGGCGGTAATTTGAGTTCTGTCACAATGTCGAGCATTGACATGATTGAAACCATTAAAGCATCCGGTGCAGAGAGCGGTATTTTTGAGCGGTACTCCGGATTTTTAACAAAGCAACATAATGCAAATATTGCAGGCGAAAGATTTGCACTGAAGTTCGGCATGGTTCCCTCTATTGTCAGCCAAATACTCAACATCGCTGTTATGATGATTGGTGTAATGTTCATAATGGATGGACACATGACTATCGGGCTAATGGCTGCATTTCAAGGTTTTCTCAGTTCATTTCTCGCTCCGATAACTCAGATTGCAGGTGTAATGCAAGCTTTCACAATTATGCGAACAAACATGGAGCGTATAGAAGATGTTATGAACTATAAACGTGAACCTGAGAGCGCAGGCGAAGTGACAGGCAAACTTTCCGGTGCACTAAAAATAGACAATGTTACATTCGGATACAATAAGCTCTCTGAGCCGCTTTTAAAAAATTTCTCTATGGAACTATATCCGGGAAAGCAGGTGGCAATCGTGGGAGCCTCAGGATCCGGTAAATCTACACTTGCAAAACTCATAACGGGGCTGCATAAGCCGTGGGATGGCGAGATACTTTTTGATGGACACAGACGAACACAGATAGATGAATACTCATTTCGCAGCAGTGTGTCCATGGTTGATCAGGAAGTCACTCTCTTTGAGGATACCGTTTCAGAGAATCTGCGCATGTGGGATCCTTCCGTAGAAAATTTTGTAGTCACCATGGCAGCGCGCGATGCTGATATTCACGAAACCATAGTCTCTCGCCCGGGTGGTTACTCACAGATAATTGCTGAAAACGGCAAGAATTTTTCGGAAGGACAGCGGCAACGCCTTGAAATCGCCCGTGTGCTTGCGCAAGAACCCACAATTGCCATATTCGACGAAGCAACAAGCGCACTTGATGCAAAAACGGAAGAAACAGTCATGAATAATATCCGAAAATTGGGCTGTTCCTGCATAATCATTGCACACAGGCTCTCTACGGTGCGGGATTGTGATGAAATTATAGTCCTTGAAAAAGGCGATGTGATGGAGCGCGGCACACATGAAGAGTTATATAGCATGGGTGGAAAGTACACTCAGCTCATAGCTACGGAATAGGGGGTGGGGAAGCTTGAAAAAACTCAATATATTCGACGAACAATTAGATACGAGAAAAACCGGCGATGAAATAATGTTTGAAAATGCATTTGATGATTTGTTTTCCATTATATACAAAAAGCATGGTGAAAGTGCATCGGACATTACAGATGCTGTAGCAGTAATTCTCACATACTTGAATTTAAAGGTACCGGATGTCCCTGAGACAACTATGGACATGGATGCACGTATTGAGTATATGATTCGCCCGTCAGGCGCCATGCGGCGGCGGGTGGAGCTCAAAGGAGAGTGGTGGAAAGATTCGGTAGACCCGTTTTTCGGTTGTACTGTCGATGGTCACCCGGTGGCTCTTTTGCCGAGAGGTTTGGGCGGTTATGCCTACGTTGACAGGGCGGGTAATAAAGTCAAAATAGATAAAAACACAGCAAAAAATATCACTGAGGATGCTTTTTGTTTCTATAAACCTTTCGCACTAAAAAAGCTCAGGCTTATAGATATAGTGCTTTTTATGGTAAAAAATGTTCGCCCCGCAGATGTGATTTTCCTGCTTATGATAACCCTAATAGTGTCGTTGCTGGGACTTGCATCTCCATATGTGCAGAGCCAGCTTTACGGAACGGTCATACCGTCAGGCATTAGGATGAATATTCTGGCTGTTGGCTTTTTATTAGCCGGAACAGCCGTTGGCGCACTTCTTTTCGGGTTGGCGAAGAGCCTAATGTTAACGAGATATTCAGCCCTTTTCCTGCGTGTACAGAATGCGGCTATGATGAGGGTGCTATCCCTGCCTGTGACATTTTTTAAAGACTATGGTGCAGGTGAAGTGGCAAACCGCATGAGTGGACTTATGTCGCTTTGCCACACCATTACAAACACAGTTATGTCGACAGGTCTCACTGCATTATTTTCCTTTATCTATCTTTTTCAAATGCATCTCTATGCACCGGAGATGGTTGTGCCGGGATTTTTAGTTATTATTTCAATGCTTACGACGTCCGTTCTGACAACACTACTTACAATGAGAATTTCCCGCAAGCGTATGAAAGCCGGGGCGAAACTCTCTTCGATGTTATATGCTTTGATCTCAGGCATACAGAAAATAAAGCTTGCGGGTGCAGAAAAACGCGCATTTGCAAAATGGGCAAAAAGTTACAAAACAGTGGGGCAACTCACCTATTCACCACCTGTTTTTCTGAGGCTCCTTGTACCTATCAATTTGCTGATTAGTACGCTTGGAACTATTTTGCTCTATTTTGTAGCGGGGTACCATGAAATAAGTGTCTCTGATTATCTTGCATTTATGGCGGCATATGGCGCTTTGAGTGGTGCAATAATGATGCTCTCAGGGCTTACAAACACTTTTGCGGACATCAGGGTCAATCTCGAAATGATAAGACCGCTGATGGAATGTGAGCCGGAAACTACAGAAAATAAAAGACAAATCACATCACTCTCAGGGAGTATGGAACTCAACAACATATCTTTTCGGTATCGTAAGGACGGCCCTTTAATACTTGATGATATAGATTTAAAAATCAGATCAGGTGAATATCTCGCCATTGTAGGCAAGACAGGTTGCGGAAAATCGACGCTTCTTCGTATTTTGCTTGGATTTGAAGAACCGGAGGCGGGTGATGTCTATTATGATGGACATAGCCTCAGTAGTCTTGACCTGAGGTCACTGCGGCAATGTATCGGAGTTGCATTGCAGGACGGAAAGTTGGTGGCGGGGTCAATATTTGCCAACATTGTTTTGACAGCACCGTGGAAAACCATTGAAGATGCCTGGAATGCGGCAGAAATGGCAGGTATCGCACAAGACATAAGAGATATGCCAATGGGTATGCACACAGTCATTTCAGAGGGAGGCGGTGCCGTATCCGGAGGGCAACGCCAGCGATTATTGATAGCCCGTGCCCTGATTTCAAAGCCAAAGATTATTTTCTTTGACGAGGCGACCAGTGCGCTCGACAATCTCACGCAAAAACATGTTACCGAGTCACTTGAATCGCTGAAGGCGACAAGAATAGCCATAGCGCACAGGCTTTCAACCATAAAAGGCTGTGACCGGATTATAGTGCTCAGCGGCGGCAAAATAATAGAAGAAGGAGGCTATGACGAGCTCTTAGAAAAGAAGGGCGAATTTTATGAACTTGTGAAGAGACAGACGGTATAACTCATTAAACAAATCTAAAAGAGGAGATAAAGCAATGGATAACATAATAAATTTCTACGAGGCTCTCGCAAAAGACAAGGAACTTCAAGGCAGAGCGCAAAAACTAAACGAAAAGTATGACAAAAATAAACCGTCTGAAGAGGAAATGCTTGCTGAGGCGACCGAATTTGCAAAAGCCGAAGGATTCAGCTTTACATCCGCTGAGCTTAAAGCTTATAACGATAAAAGGAAAGCTGAGAGCCCGGAAGAGTTAGGGACAGAAGAACTTGAAGCCGTAGTAGGGGGCGGTCTCTTTGGAAAGCCGGACGATCTTCACGGTAAATGTATATGCGCATTTGCAGGCGGCGGTGGCGGAAGGCATACAGAGGGCTCGGTAGCGTGGGGCTGCGGGTGCGCAGGCTACGGTCAAGGCGGCGATGCAAAAGATTGGCATTGGATTTGTGTCTGCGGGCTCGGCGGCGGCGGTGGGAATTTATAATAATGACCATTCCTTCATAACCCACATCACAAATAATGCGAACAAAGGTGCAAAAAATCAAATAAAATAAAAGGAGGAAAAGCATGAGCAACGTACAAAAATTTTATGAAGCCCTTGCAAAAGACGAGGCACTGCAAGCAAAAGTACAAAAGCTAAACGAAAAATACGGCGATGAAAAGCCGTCCGAGGGCGAAATGCTTGCAGAAACAATCCGGTTTGCAAAAGCCGAAGGCTATAGCTTTACCGAAGCTGAGCTTGAGGAATTTATGAAAGCAAGAAAAACTGAACAAAGCAGAGAAATTGACGAAAACGAACTCGAAGCGGTTGCCGGTGGCGAAGTCCTTAAATGGCCGGAAGATACCAGCGGTATGTGCGTGTGCGTAGCTGCCGGCGGAGGTGGCGGACGACACACAGGAGGCACAATTGCCTGGGGCTGCGGATGTGCATTTTACGGTCAAGGCGGCGATGCAGCCGAGTGGCATTGGATTTGTCTCTGCGTATTCGGCGGTGGTGGCGCACCGGGAGCATCCCAGCACTGATAATATTATGCATTATAAACTAAAAACAAACAAAAAATAAAAGGGGAATGGACATGACTAACGTACAAAAATTTTATGAGACCCTCGGGAAAGACGAGAAATTACAAGGGAAATCAAAAGAACTGAACAAAAAGTATGAAGAAAAAAAGCTGACAGAAGATGAATCGATTGCAGAGACAGTTAAATTTGCAAAAGCTGAAGGCTACAGTTTTACTGAAGCGGAGCTTAAGGAGTATATCAAAAACAAACAAACTGAAATTACCACGGAAATAGATGAAAAAGAACTTGGGGCAGTTGCCGGAGGCTTTATAAGTGGTGTGACTGCTCCGGAAGATTTGACCGGAGGTTGTGCGTGTTCAATTTTGGGCGGTGGCGGCGGAACGCACAACGGAGGCACAACATCGTGGGGCTGCGGATGTGCAGGCTACGGTCAAGGCGGAGACGCAAGAGATTGGCACGTTATATGTCTTTGCAAGGGCCTCGGTGGCGGAGGCAGCGTCCTTTAGTGCTAAAGATTAACCTTCGTATAATAAAAAATTAGGAAATTGCGAAAGTCGCAGTCACAAATCACCCGGTCCTGCGGGGTCACCCTCTCCACTAAAACCTTACTCAAATATAAGGGAGAATAAACATGAGTAACGTAAAAGAATTTTATGAGGCTATCGGGAAAGAGAAGAGATTACAAGAGAAATCAAAAGAACTGAGCAAAAAGTATGAAGAAAAAAAACCGATAGAAGATGAAGTGATTGCAGAGATAGTTGAATTTGCAAAAGCCGAAGGCTACAGTTTTACTGAAGCGGAGCTTAGGGAGTATATCGAAAGCAAACAAGCTGAAATTACCAAGGAAATAGGTGAAGACGAGCTTGAGGCAGTTGCCGGAGGCTTTGTGAGGGGTGTGAATGCTCCGGAAGATTTGACCGGAGGTTGTGCATGTTCAGTTTTGGGCGGTGGCGGCGGAACGCACTACGAAGGTACAAGATCTTGGGGCTGCGGATGTGCAGGCTACGGTCAAGGTGGAGACGCAAGAGATTGGCACGCTATATGTATTTGCAAGGGTCTCGGTGGCGGAGGCGGTGTCTTTTAGTGTTAAAGATTAATCTTCGTATACTGAAAAATTGCAATGAGTAGCAGCATGAGCACATGCCTAATAATACGATATATTGTATGAGGAGAGAAAACATCATGGAACAAATCAAAATAATTTCACGAGAAAAAACGCACCGTCGGCGCACACTTGAAAAAATAATGCTATTGACCTTTGCGGTTATGCTGCTGGTGGCAGCACTGACATCATGTGCGGCCGAGGAATCTGACGCAGATGTTGCTGACCGATTAATGGGCACATGGCATCTCTATGAAGGCAACATCGTCGGATTGTCGGATTCTCTAACTTTTTACGCCGATGGCACGGGTAGCTCGGTTTTCGAAGGCGAATTTGGCGGAGAGTTTGAGTGGTCGATAGACGCTGACGGAAATTTGGCAGTTTTGCAAGAGGGAGTGCCGGACGACCCCGATGAATTTCCTCCGGACTATGATTTCACCATGGAAATTATATACATAATACTCGAATTGACGGAGACCACTTTCTCTTTTGAAACCACCGTTTATAGGCTCGGACATGTAACCGGGACATATGTGAGGTAGTTAATCATCGCAATCGACTAATAATAAAAAATAAAGCAGGGAGATAGAACATGAGTAACGTACAAAAATTTTATGAGGCACTTGCAAGAGACGAGAAATTACAGGAGAAATCAAAAGAACTAAACAAAAAGTATGAAGAAAATAAGCCGAAAGAAGATGAAGCGATTGCAGAGACGGTTCGGTTCGCAAAGGCTGAAGGCTATAGCTTTACTGAAGCTGAGCTTAAGGAGTACATGAAAGCAAAAAAAGCTGAACTGGGCGAGAAACTTGATGAGAGTGAACTCGAAGCAGTTGCCGGAGGCGTTGTAAAGGGTGTGAATGTTCCGGATGATGCGACCGGGAAATGTGTATGTGCACTTGCCGGCGGTGGCGGCGGACGACACAACGGAGGCTCAACAACATGGGGCTGCGGATGTTTTCACTACGGCCAAGGCGGAGACGGAAGAGATTGGCACATTATATGTATTTGCGCGTACGCCGGTGCCGGCGGTCTCCTTGCTCATGATAGAAATTAGGAAGTTGCGAAAGTTGCGCCGGCAAGTCATCCGGCTCTGCGGGCGGCGGCGAACCTAAATATTGAAGTGCTTATCAATGCAAATTCCATAAAACCGCTATTGCTCTGCAAATGGTGTCACGCTCCCATTTGCAGGGTAGTGACGGTAGCCAAACGGAGTGCGCCAAAATTTGGCAGAAAAATAAAAGGAGATAGAACATGACTAACGTACAAAAATTTTATGACGCCCTTATAAGAGACGAAGCGCTACGAAACAGAGTGCAAAAACTAGACGAAAAATACGGCGATAAAAAACCGTCTGAAAAAGAGATGCTTGCAGAATCGGTCCGATTTGCTGAGAGCGAAGGCTATAGTTTTACTGTAGCTGAGCTTGAGGAATATATGAAAACAAAAAAATCTAAGCCGGGCGGGAAACTTGATGAAAGTGAACTCGAAGCAGTTGCCGGAGGCAGATTCCGAGAGTGGCCGACCCCTATAACCGGCGGATGCATTTGTGTTTTCGGCGGCGGCGGCGGCGGAAAGCATAGTAGAGTGGGAGTGGAGACCGCATGGGGCTGCGGTTGCCCCGGTTACGGTCAAGGCGGCGATGGAAGAGAGTGGCACGCGATTTGTTTGTGTATCGTTTCAGGTAGCGGCGCACGTGACTAACAAATCACACGACCCTGCGGGCGCTTTGGAAAACGGAGAAAAACAGAAATAAACTTGCCGAAATATAAAGGGAGAAAGAACATGAGTAACATACAAAAATTTTATGAGGCTTTCGAGAAAGACAAAACTTTGCAAGAAAAAGCACAGAAATTAAACGAAAAATACGGCGATAAAAACCTGTCTGAAGAAGAAATGCTTACAGAAACGATTCGGTTCGCAAAAGCTGAAGGCTATAGCTTTACCGAAGCTGAGCTTGAGGAATATATGAAAGCAAAAAAATCTGAAATGGGCGGGGAAATTGACGAAAGTGAACTCGAAGCAGTTGCCGGAGGCGTTATAAGAGGTGTGAATGTTCCGGATGATGCGACCGGATTTTGTATATGTACATTTGCCGGCGGTGGCGGCGGACGACACAACGGAGACACAACAGCGTGGGGCTGCGGATGTGCATTCTATGGTCAAGGCGGAGACGCAAAAGATTGGCACATAATATGTGCTTGCGTAGGTACCGGTGTCGGAGGAGCTTACATTACAATACAAGATTAGGCAATTGCGAAAGTCGAGAGACAAGAAAAGCGGAAAAAACAGAAACAAGCTTACTCAAAAAAAGGAGAAAGAACATGACAAACGTACAAAAATTTTATGAAGCACTTGCAAAGGACAAAACTTTGCAAGAAAAAGCACAGAAATTAAACGAAAAATACGGCGATGAAAAACTGCCTGAATGTGAGGTTCTTGCAGAATCGGTCCGATTTGCCGAGAGCGAAGGCTATAGTTTTACTATAGCTGAGCTTGAGGAATATATGAAAGCAAAAAAATCTGAAATGGGCGGAGAAGTTGATGAAAGCGAACTCGAAGCGGTTGCAGGTGGATTCGTCCACCAGCCGAAAGACATAAGCGGAGGTTGTGTGTGCTATTGGGCCGGCGGTGGCGGCGGAAGGCACAACAACGACGAAATAGCATGGGGCTGCGGATGTGCAGGCTACGGTCAAGGCGGTGATGCAATTGCCTGGCACTGGATTTGTATCTGCATGGCGGGCGGTGTCGGTGGATTCCGCTCACGGTAACGGGGGAATGTACGATTTGCGGTTCCCCTTGCGAGGAACCGCAAATGATGCACAAAAAATCCATGCCTTTTCATGGGCTATTTGTGCCTAAAGATTACTGAAAGGAATGGATTCTAACATGACGAACGTACAAAAATTTTATGAAGCACTTGCAAATGACAAAGCTTTGCAAGACAAAGCACAGAAATTAAACGAAAAATACGGCGGTAAAAACCCGCCTGAAGAAGAAATGCTTGCAGAAACAATCCGGTTTGCAAAAGCCGAAGGCTATAGTTTTACCGAAGCTGAGCTTGAGGACCATATGAAAGCAAAAAAATCTGAACTGAGCGGGGAAATTGATGAAAGTGAACTCGAAACAGTTGCAGGCGGCAAAAGAATCCTTCCATGTCCGAAAGAGCTAACCGGAGGATGCGTGTGCGCATTTGCCGGCGGTGGCGGCGGAAGACACTCCGGAGGCATAGCGTGGGGCTGCGGATGTGCAGGCTATGGTCAAGGCGGTGATGCAGTTGATTGGCATTGGATTTGTGTCTGTGCACTCGGCGGTGGTGGTGGATTCCGCGGTCAAGCATTGTGAAAAATCGTTTACTTGGAGGAAAGGTATGCACTATAAACTAAAAAACAACATCGCATTGCGTGGGTGGCAAAAGTTGCCATACGCATTGACTGAACTTGATAACAGCAATGTTATGTTTCTTGGAAAAGTTGAGTTTGATGCTCTGTCAATGTGTGACGGACAGACAGAAATCGGACCTATTTCAACTTTGCCGCTTTACATGGATGTGATTGACAAAGCAAAAGAGATGGGCATTATTGAACAATGCCCGAAAATGCACTTAAGACCTTGGCAGAAGTATCATATGTATCCATCGCGATATATCGACACGGCACACTGGTCTATAACGGGCAGGTGTAACTATAAATGCAGGCACTGCTATATGTCGGCACCTGATGCAAAATTCGGTGAGCTCTCACGTGAGCAGTGTTTCAGCATTATAGACCAGCTCCATGAGTGCGGTATTAAAAATGTAACACTGACAGGCGGCGAGGCCTTGTATAGAGATGATTTTTGGGACTTGGTAGACCGCTTGATAGCCTATGGAATACAAATCCAATCGATTCACTCAAATGGTGAACTGGTGACAGAGGAGCTTTTAGATGCTTTAGAAAGAAGGCGCATTATGCCGACCTTCAGCATAAGCTTTGATGGTGTTGGTCAACATGACTGGCTTCGAGGAATCGAAGGC
>WQSX01000023.1 GCA_009787625.1 Oscillospiraceae bacterium | reverse complement strand
AAGTGGAGGTCTTCGAGACATGGAGAGGAAAAGTTCGTCCAAGGCGATTACACGCATTTACAATATGACCGGGAAATCCACACAAATAAAAAAAGGTCTGAAAAGAGCACTGACTCTGTTGCTCGCATTTTTATTCATGCTCAGCACGGTTGCGATGGCTGTGCCTGATGCAAATGGGTATATTGATGATGGGGCAAGTCAAAGTGTCGCTTCGCATGAGCAAATTATATCTGTTCCCGCACACGGCGGTGACGGCTTTATCAGCGATGATAATGGTTCCATAAAGTTCTATGTAAACCAGAGCACAGGTGGTTTTTATATCTTGCCATCCAGCGCCGAGCTTGATGAATCAAAACCACCGTCTTTCGGTAGCTTTAGGATAGATGGCGAAGAATTCGTGTTCGGAGGCAATTATCCGGGTGCGTTCTTTGTCATGCCACCAATGATAAACCACGGTGGGACGGCACAGGCGGTGTGGTATAAAAATGGTCTATATATTTCACAGTATCTGAATATAGTCCAAAACGAGGTTAGAGCAAACTCGTATGCTGTCTATATACGTTATGAGATTGAAAGTGCTTATTATGGCGAGACTTTCAACGGCAATGTCGAAGGACGCATACTGATAGACACGATGTTCGGCGCATATGACAACCTGCCTGTCAAAATTTCCGGTGGCGAGGCGTTAACTTATGAAACTGTCTTTGATGAATCAAATATGCCTGCCTATTTTGGCAATGATACTTCTAGTGGTGTATATCCTAGAGTTTATGGACTGCTGATAGATTCGAGCGTGACAAAACCGTCCTCGCTCACTTTTGCTGACTTAGACAACGTGAGCGGCACGGTGTTTGATTATAACCCAAATACTTCGCAAGTAATAACTGACTCAGCCGTATTGCTGTACTTTGAAGGTCAGCGCGACGGCGACGGGTCAGTTTTCTTTTCGACAATTTATGGGTTTGATGTGGAAGCAGTGGGGTTGGGTGATAATATAGGGGTTGAAGCGGAGTTACCTTATAAAGAGGAAATATTTGCTGAGTATGCGAGGTGTTCAGACATTGCTTCCATTGTACAACTTCAGGAAACCTTTACCCTATCATCGCATGGAGTGAGATCAATAGCAGCTGGGTGGAGTCACACGGTAGCCATCAAAAACGACGGAAGCCTCTGGGCATGGGGGAATAACTCTAATGCTCAACTTGGTCTTGGTTACGTAGGCAATCAACGCAATGAACCTATTAGGATTGGCAGCGCAACTAATTGGGTTAGCGTGACAGCGAGTGCTAATCATACGCTTGCTACTAGGGCTGACGGCACTCTATGGGCTTGGGGCTACAACAGGAACGGTCGGCTTGGGTTGCAAGGTAGTCCTGCATACACTGACTTTCTTTCTGTAATTTTGCCTGCCAGAGTCGGTGTAGCCAGTAATTGGGCAAGCGTATCAGCGGGATACTCCCACTCTCTTGCTACTAGAACTGATGGCAGTCTTTGGGCTTGGGGATGGGGAGCAGAGGGGCAACTTGGTGAGCATCCTGGCAACTCTCCTGGAACCTTTCCCGTTGCTTGGAGTCCGATTAGGGTTGGCACAGCCAGCAATTGGGCAAGCGTATCAGCGGGATACTCCCACTCGCTTGCCACTAGGACTGACGGCACCCTATGGGCTTGGGGGAACAATGCTAGTGGGCAACTCGGCGATGGTACGACAACCGCCAGAATGCAGCCGATACGCATTGGCACAGCTAGCAATTGGGCAAGCGTATCAGCGGGACACTCCCGCTCTCTTGGTATAAGAGCTGATGGCAGTTTGTGGGCATGGGGAAGTAATGCTAGTGGACAGCTTGAGCCGATACGCATTGGCACAGCCAGCAATTGGGCAAGCGTGTCAGCGGGATTTGGTATAAGAGCTGATGGCAGTTTGTGGGCATGGGGAAGTAATGCTAGTGGACAGCTTGGCCGATACGCATTGACACAGCCAGCAATTGGGCAAGCGTGTCGGATGTGGGGGGGCACACAGTTGCTGTAAGGAATGATGGCAGTTTGTGGGCATGGGGAAGCAATGATAGTGGACAGCTTGGCGATGGCACAGCTATTAATCGTAATGTACCAACATTAATAACACCAGTCCCTGCAATTTTCGAATTAAACGGTGGTAATGTAGGTGGCTCTGCAGCTAATATTCAAATATCACTGCCGCGTGGTGGACAAATAGGCACAGCCAATGTACCCATACCATCACTTGAAAACGCTACGCTTGCTGGGTGGCGGTACATCGGGCAAGCTATTGATACTCCGCACTTGACTAATCAGCAAGTAGCAGCACGGATAGTTACTGAGCCAATAACTTTTACCGCACAGTGGACACGGATAACCCACGCAGCAACTTTCAACCTAAACAGTGGTAATGTGGGTGGCAACATAACAAATGTTGTTCATACACTTCCCCAAGGTTTACCGATAGGTGCAACTAACGTTCCCTTTCCCATACTCGAGAACGCTACACTTGCAGGATGGCGTTATGTCGGTCAAATTGCTGGTTCTCCGCACTTGACTAATCAGGACGTTGCGGCGCGATTAGTTACTGGACCTATTACATTCACAGCACAGTGGACGCATCATGTAACAGGGGTGAGCCTTTATCCTCGCTCCGCAACGCTTGAACCAAATGAAACTCACACGTTGTCAGCAACCATAACGCCTTCTAATGCAACAAACCAAGCTGTAACATGGGAAAGCAGTAACCCGAGCATAGCCACAGTTGTTAATGGTGTTGTAACAGCTATATCTCCCGGTATGACAACAATAACAGTAAGAACAGTAGATGGAAATTTCACCGACACAGCCACAATAACCGTTAATAGCCCTGTTACAGGAATTTCATTTAATACTACTGCTCTGACTTTATACATAGGAAGTCAAGGGGCATTGCCGCCTGGTACATTGACAGCAAGCATTATTCCGCAAGACGCTGCGAATCAAGCTGTAACATGGAACAGCAGTAATCCTGACATCGTTTCTGTAGATGGGGATGGACTTACTGCCACAGTAACCGCACGCGATTTCGGCACAGCCACAATCACAGTCACAACTGAGGAGGGTGGCTTTACAGCATCATGCTTAGTTACCGTAGAACCCGCACGAGCTGGGATTTCACTTGATATAGGAAGAATGTATCTTGTGGAAGGTCGAGCGGGGCGTATCACTGCGACAGTGTATCCGCAAGATGCCGTATATACTGGTGTTCTCTGGTCAAGCAGTAATGAAAGCATTGCAACAGTGAATCATAATGGGCTTGTAACTGCGATATCCATGGGTACCGCAACGATTACAGCTACTGCTGTAGAAGGTGGGGAAACTGCTGAGAGTGTTGTTGTAGTAAGACCGGGTGCTCCTCGTATCAGTTTCGATACACTTGACAACACGGTATTCCTCAGCGGTATGGATTCAATACGTCTGCCGTGGAGTGTGGAAGGTGCAGGGGATTTTGATTTTACTCTCACGGTTAGAAGAAATAACTTACCTTATGGAAATTTCACCGAAGATGGCAGCAGTGTAACTATTTATATTCCACCTATTACAGCATTGAGAGATACATATACAATCATGGTAGTGGTCACTAATCAATATGGTTACTCTGATTCTGACGCAATATTCTTTGAGATATTTAATGATAATGCCCTATCCCAAGAGCTTGGAGCGTCTATCACTATCGATAATAGGGATGCGATGGACGGCATGGGGTCAAGTGAAATATTTGCATTTCGCAATAATCTGAGATTGTTTCATCATGTACGATTGGGGGAAGATGGCTTTTCGTGGACTTCCTCGGATGATGGGCTGGCTTGGGAAGTAGACGATGAAAGTGTTGCCGAGGTACATGCTTTAACATCAAGAGGATGGTCAAGAGTGATGCCCGATGCCATTACTTCTCCACTACTACCCGTGCGTATTGTCGGAATAGACGAAGGTAATACCGCGCTTACAGTAACTCATATCAGTTCAGGGTCAACAGAAACAATTAGTGTTAATGTAAACACATTGGAAAGCACTTTGTTCTTGATTCAAGCTGTACCTGCGCAAACAACGCAATTTACTTTTACAAATGGCAGTGGACTTCAGCGGACTATAACCTCAAACACTCGGGGAGAAGCGGCTATATTTGAGCACAGTGGCATAGTAGGCGACATACTTGCTCAGTCCGGTTCTGGTGCTAATAAGTGGGCGGCTACAATTGATACAAGTAACCTAATTAGTGGCGAACATCTTACAGACCCATATCCTGTCAACCAAGTGCGTTTGACACCGCTTTCCAATGTGACATTGTTTGCCAATGTGATAGGAGAGGGACAATTTACAGGTGATGTGCAGATTGTGGGCGGATTATTTGTCAATGGTGCTTTCGTTGAATCATCATATATAAACAAGTCTTATGAAGTCCTTCCGTCGGCTCGCGGAAGAATTTTCCTTAATCTTGATACAGACAGCTTTGGGGCGATAAGCGCACAAGATACTTTCCGCTATATGTTTGAAATCAGTTTTCCAGATGACAATAGACAGCTTGCGCCTGTGTTAGTGGAGTTTGACGCTATGCTCGACAGAAGAGAGGCAGTTAGCAATGGAGTCCATAGGTTCTATATACGTCCCTGGAGTGACCAATTACAAGCGGTTGTGACATACAAGATGGATGGTAGCAATGTGACTCACCAGAGAGATTTTTTCAGTATTTGCGACTCCCACCCATCAAGAAATTTAGTAGCCTTTCTGGTTTCACCTATTGGAAGAACAGTAACATCGGCAGAAATACGCAGTGTATCACAATTGGGCAGACCTGGCTCTGCTCCGCCGGGACAATCATTCCACATCAGTTATGTTCCATTCTTAACTAATGCGCAATACGCAGAAATCCACTGGAATATAACATCAGCAGCACTACCACTACGTGGCACACAATCCAGCTTTTATGTGTTTCTCAGATATAGCGATGGTTCAAGTCAAACAACTTTACCATTTAATTTAACTAATACAATCGGAATGCATGAGATGGCATTGAGAGCGTCAGAGGTAGCGATACCTGTAAATCCGGTGGGTTCATCAAATCTAATTGCTAACTCAGTGAACCATGAATTTCGCGCAGTTGATATATTGCCGACATTTACTGCTGAAATATTAGCACCTGCGCAACCGGGCATGGCAATTTTTGGAGCAAATGAACTTAGGTTTAGGACCTTTATAACTCCGCTAGGAAATAGCAACTATACGCTTAGAGGTTATCTTTCCGGGCGACATAGAAACTCCGTTGCTCCAGCCCTGCTCAACTTCAATGATGTACAGAGCTTTATTAGAAGATATAGAGCCGGGCATACCGCCACTGGTGTCTTTGGTAGTATTGGTATTGGTATATCACTTGGTTTTGGACACGGCTTAACAGCACTTGAAGCATATATTGAAGGGTCTTTAACTTGGAGTCCGTCTGAGCAGAGATATCTTTTAACTATAACATCCGGTGATATGATAGGCGGTGGGTCAGCAAGCTTAAATCTATTTAGCGTAGGTGTGTATGCACTCGCTGCTGGCGGAAGCGCAGGGGCAAAGATTGGAATATCAGCAGACACAAGATTTGTAGACCTTGATGTAATAAACAACTCAAATCTGCTAATAGTCTCGACGGATACATCAATCTATGTCAGGCCTTATGTGAATTACTTTGTTACATCATTGTTTGGCGTGAAGATGGTTTGGGAAGCATGGGGTAAAGCGGCTATGCACTGGGAAGAGAGAGGCGCACACAATATAAATTCTAGAGCAAGCCATTGGGGGTCACAGTTTGGTATGTCTGGTAGCTTTGGTGTTGATGAAAGGGTTTATGCAGGTATTTTTGCTAATTTTGGAATACCCGGTTTTGGGGTCAATCTTAATTTAGGTGCTCGAGTCAGTTCAAGAGAAATTGCCCGTTGGCCTCAAAATCAAGGAGCATTTCCATTTTTACAATTCGGCGACAGATTTCTTTTCCCCATCACATTCATACCATCTGCACAGCTAAGTTCCATGGTCATAGATAGCCATGAAACACTAGCTTCACCTATACAGAGTAATGCTATACTTAATGCTCCTTATGAACCTTGGAATGGTGCTTTAGCAGGAAACAATAATTTTTCTGTGGCAGCTTTAGAAACATTGAATGAAGATGTTGACATGGATTGGTTGATGGAACTTGAAGGTTTTGACGAGTTAAGTGCGGAAGACCTCATGACCCTGCTGAGTTTTTCCGAAATTTCTGTGAGCATCAACAATGGAAATGAGTGGTCGGAAGCGGTTACATTGACAGACAACACCAGTCCAGATATCAATCCGCAACTTGCCGTTTTTAATGACACGGCGGTTGTTGTGTGGCAACGGTTGCGTTTAGAAGGTGATTCGATAGCAGGTATCGAGTTTTGGTATAGCAGGTTTACAGGCGGTTCGTGGACAGATGAGGCATTGCTTGGCGATGTCAGCCAGTCAGTTCTTGTAGGCTCTCAAATAGCTGCAAATAGGGACGGATTTGTTTTCGTAGCCGGTATTACCAACACAGCAGATAGTGATGGTAGTAATATTTTTGCATGGTTTGTAGGTGGCAACGGCAACACCTCGCAATTCTCACTGGCTAATCCGGGCGACATTAATGTTAACCCACAAGTGGTTGCTACGAGAGATGGTTTTTATATGTCATTTTACCGCTTCTCCGAAACGCATGGCAATGATGTCATAGTGAGAAAACTGCTGACAACCTCCTCGGGAAATGCCGTAAGCCTAACAGATAGTGTCAACGTTCTCGACATTGCCGGAATTAGCACATTAAGCCCCACTACGATAAAAACCTTGGTGAGCGGTACTGAAAATCAGGCAGCACTTTTGGTTATGACATATGACTTTGAAGTGCAAGGAGATGCGATTTACGCTATTTTGCTGGACAACAGTAATGGGCGGGTAAGTATGAGTGCTCCTTTGAGAGTTGTGAAGGCTAGAGCAGGATACTTATTGGAGATAACGATTAGTCGTTTGAACGGCAATAACATCACAGTAGATTACACCAGAAGAACGGAATACAGAAGCCAAGGAGCAATCGCAAACAGTGTGTCTGCTGACTTTGGAAATTCATTCATTGGCGAAGCTATGTTTAATGATTTGCATGTTTCTGCCCATGCAGAAGTACCGGTAACTTTCGGTGTAGCTAACACCGGCATTGATGTCATAGAGTCGATTGCGATATATGTAGATAGCACCTTAGTTGCAACTTCAAATGATGCTCTAGTGCCTGGTGCGACTGCGCTTATTGATTCACTGATACCCATGGGCGCAATACTACGCAATCTTCCTTTCCGCATCGTTGTCAACTATGCAAATAATGATGACTATCTTGACGGTATGTTGACCTTCGTAAAACCCGATATATCTGTAGGGCGTACAACAACTTTGGTGGCAGAGCAAGGAGAACGTGTTTTTTCAGTACAATTGTTTAACGACAGCGATGTTTCACTAGAGAATAGCGGATATGAAGTACGTCTGTCTTTCTATGAAAATCCATTGCGTACAATTTCTTTTGATGGTGTATATGGTCAAACCATATTTTATTCGCCCAGTGACTTAGCGTTAATAGATGATGGTGGCATGAGTGTTCAATTTAGCTATGTATTACCTTATTATCGCCTTGAAAATGGCGAAATCCCCACAAACGGCATTTGGCTTCACATTGCCGCAAGTATCTGGGACGGTAATACCTTAATAGAAGAGCGGAGTTATGTCGCTAACAATGCCGCTATTAGGATTGACACTTTATTGAGATATTCCGAACCGGATGTCGTTGTACAGGCGACTTCTAGAAACACGGTGACAGGTACATCGGCAGATTTGCGTCTCATAAACCGTTCCATGCAGTCTGTAGATGCTGATTCTAACGTAGTTACGGCATATCTTCTCAGCTCAACTGGAAACGTCATTGAAGTTCTGGTTGTGAATTTAGAAAGTGATATACTACCGGAATGTGTTACAACTCAAACCGTTGAGTTCAGCAGAACTGGGGCAAGTGTATTTGCAGTGTTTGGGGATTATTCTGATGCTGAAATAGTGCCTGACCAACCGTCAGGCAACCAGCCGCCAGACGACAATCGACAGCCTCCAATCGATAACCAACATCCACCAAGTAACAACGAACCTCCACCCACAGGTGACGGTGAGCAAGGCGACCAACAACCCCCACCAAGCGACCAACCCACACCACCATCCCAAGGTACACAGGCATCACCTGCAACCCTATCCCGCACAGAGCAACGGACAACTGGGGGGCAACCTGGCTTCGAACAACAACCAGACGGCGAGCAAGAACCGGACGAAGTATATATCTCCGTACTTGACCCAATAGAACCAACTGCACCGTACCACGCACAACCAGACGCAGCTCTGCCACCATCGCGGATAGCTATAGATGATCTAATTCCGGAACATGTCAACAGGACACAGCTATGGTGGGGAATAGGGCTGATGTTAGCAGCCGTTGTTGCGCTGACTCTCATATTCACCCGTAGGAAGTGGCTGAAACTATTTAACAACTCGAGTAACAGGTCGGGCTGAGTTTTATGAAATTCTGTCGAGGGCTGTTGTACTATGAATGTGCGACAGCTCTCTTGTTGAATAGGAAATCGATATATAGGAATCGAATCTTCAATTATTGCTGTTCGACTTATGGCCTCCATGTAATAGCAGTCCAGACCAATTTATTCCATAGTTCACTTGGCACCGGGCCTCTGTGTGGGTAGTGAGCATTGCGCCCTGCAAGCATGTTCTCAGAAAAACACAGAAATAGTACGAAATAACGTCAGATGCAAACTTAGGACACCGCAAAGCGTTGATTTTACTTGACAATTCACACAATATACACTATACTATGTGCAAAATAGTGATTAAAAATAGATGAAAATTTGACACTTGAGAGTTATTAATTTGCACGAAAACATGAGATCCATACAATGATTACATATATCTGATGTGTTGATGCCATGTTCAAACAACCGTGGGTAAAGAAATTGTGATTGGTGGTGTGATATGATCTTAGCTGATATTGGCGAGAGAAAAATCATCGATAATATTATCATGGAGATATTTCCGGATTTGAGAAACTTTGATGATGATTGCGCCGTGATAGATGCAAATTTATCGGAACTGCTGGTAAGCACGGATCCTGCGCCGGAACCGATTGCATTCAAATTTGGGTTCACAGACTACTATTACTATGGCTGGTTGCTTGTTGTCGTGAATGTGAGTGATATCGCAGCAATGGGCGGGGAACCGATAGGAATTCTGGTGTCTTCTGAAATGCAGCCCACAATGAATGTGCGTGATTACACTAGGTTTCTGTTTGGTGTAAGAGATGCCTGTGCCTATTGGAAATGTCCCTTAGTTGGTGGAAACATCAAAGATGGCAGTAAATTTATCGCTAACGGCACGGTGCTAGGAAAAAATGGCAGACATGTTTTGCGGCGACATGGAGCGGTCGTCGGTGATTTGATATGCGTTCTCGGTAACATGGGAATGTTTTGGACATCCGTGATAACACATCATCACAACGACAATAACTTCCTAACCGATGATGAGAAGAGCTTATTATTTACGGCACTTACCCGCCCAAAGGCAAAGCTGGAAGAGGGAAAATTACTGTCTGAAAGCGGCTTAGTCACATCATGCACAGATTGCTCTGATGGCATAACATGGAATCTGATTAGCATGGCCAAGGGGCAAAGTGTGGACTTCATTTTGGAAGCCGACAAGCTTAACCCGATGGAGATAGTAAAAAAAGTGTGTTCCGGATATGGCTATGATGTTAAAAACGTTATGATGTCATCGGGTGACTATAATCTAGTTTTTACAGTAAGTCCCGTAGATTATTCCATTATCAGGGATAAGATAAGTGGGTCTAACACCACACTTTCAGTTATCGGGCATGTAACAAAAGGAAACGGTTGTGCAAAATACTTAGAAAACAGCAACATTTATGATCTAAACGATATTTCTTCCGAACGTTTTTGCCAATCATCAACGTTTACACATGGATATGAAGCATACTTGAGTATCCTCAAGGATTCCCCTTTGTTTGCAGATGCGCGCAAATAATCAACGTATAATAAGCCACAAAGTGATCAAGAATACAAAAAGACATGGAGATGATGCATCGTGAAAAAAACTCTGATAAAAAAGGATTCAATAGATGCTATTATTAAAGAGGCAAACGAAATAATCGGCAAAAATATGCTTCTCGGAGACAAAAAAGGGTGGCGCAATAAACTTTCTGCTACGCAAGAAGAGCCTGGGGCTACTGCTACTGCATTAGGGCTGTGGTTTTGTCGCGAAACACGCAGTGAAATCAAAATAGAACAGTCTGCAGGTAAAGGTACGAGTACAATAGAAATATCATCATATTACGAAGAGTTGATTAATACAGTCTTGTCTATGCAGCTTGCAGATGAGTCAAGTGACAATAAGCTGGGCTGGGCATTGCATGAACACCCTACAATTTCAAGTGTCGATGTAACGGCGACAGTAATAAAGGCGCTAAATCATTGGAGTCTAACTCACATAAAGCCGGAAATAATAGTTTCCCTACAATCGGCGGCTGAGTGGTTGCTTGAACAAAACACAGAGTCCTCCGGCAAAGGCGGGACTGATGAAAATCGTGGGTGGGGAATAAACAAGAACGATTCTGATAGGGTTTTTGTAACATGCAATGTGCTGCAGGCAATCCTTCTTTTAAATCTAAAGCTTGATAAGAACGCCGAAGATAGGATAAAACGTGCAACTAAATGGCTATTAGAAGTGAAAAATGAAGAAATTGCAGATGAAGAAAACAATACAAAGTTATGGTCTTGGGGAAGGAAAAGGGTACAGCAGACAGCTGAGGATAAGCCAACGCTATACCACACGGCAAAAGTTTTAAATTTCCTTTCCATATACATAGATTGGTCTTCGGATAGTGATAGAAGTGTTATAGATGCATACGAAAACGGAATAAATTATATTAGAGCTCAAATCAAGGATGGTAACTTTAGCGACCGAAATGACTTTGTAGTTAATGAGATTTGTCAGGCAGCTCGAGGTACGGGAGACAACGACAAACATTACGAGCACGACGGGTTTGCAGAGCTAGTGGAACTTATGATGGATCCTCGTGGAAAATGGAAAATGCATGAAAAGTGTGAGGTATTGGATAGCTTTCTTAAAATATTTAAGGATTGTAGTGAAAGCGGATTAGAATATTGGGAGAAAAAAATAAAAAACTCCAAAGAAACACGCATGTGGCTTTTAGTGCCAATGGCTAAAGCACTTTATGACCTGCGTGAATGTGGTCTACCATATTTTGACAGGGAGTTAATTGTCAGTCCGAAAATAGTTCTTGTAGATCCATCACGTATGACAAAAATATGGTTTGGTGGGTATAGTGTGCTTAAGTCAGTCTTTAAAGGTATAATAAAAGTCTGCTGGATGATATTTGCGGTTTTTGCAGCAGTCGCTACTATCTATGCTTTCTTAAAGGGCGGCATAGTATATTATATTTTAGGTGGAGTTGGTTGGATTGTGGCGTTGGTTTGTGGTGTGTTGGCGCTTTATACATTTTTCAAGGATCGACGCTCAAAAGGTGGAGGGCACAGTAGTGAATGATTGTGTGTTTTGCGAAATAGCTTCGGGATTTAGCAATAACTCTTGCGACTTACCCATACTGACGACACCTTCGTTTTTTGTCATTGCGGGACGCGGTCAGATTTGTAGCGGGTATCTGATTATATGTTCAAAAGATCACAAAGCGAACATGGCAACGGGTTCTGGCAACAAGTGGGCAGAGCTTTCGGTTTTGAAGTCACTGCTGCGGATTTTGGTGGCAGAAATTTATGTATGCGAACCATGGTTTTTTGAACATGGCGACTATTCGTGCGATAAAACGGCCGGTAGTTGCATTAAACATGCGCATATTCACATGTTACCTTTGCCTTTAAACCGCCTTCCACAGTTTATGTTAAAATTTGAATTAACGAGCTTTATTGACGGATGCAGCATAGAATCTAAAAATAAATTGAAGTCAATGGCACCTTACTTCTATTTAGAATTATCGGATAAACGCTCGTTTGCAGTAAACGCTGAAGGTTTCCCATGCCAGTTCGGAAGGCAATTGGCTGTGCGTGAGTTTGGGCTTGAGGCATCATGGGATTGGCGAAATGCTAAAGATTCGGTTGAGATGGAAAATTGCATAGCAAGGTATAAGTGGCATCTAATCTCGATAATGCCCCAATTAAAAACCTCATTTCCCACACTTGATTTTTATGTTAACAACCATTTCGAATTAGGGTCAGTGGCAAACTATACAGAAAAAAACGAAATCTCAAAGTGACCTGGCGGCCTCCTAAAATTCCTCGTTTCTTAGTTTTTCAATCTTGTGATTTATAGCGTTCTATGTTAATATAGCGATATCATGCTTTTTGTGTGCTAATATAGTTCAGGAGGATGTTTTATGCCGTCATCGGATATTAATGCTAAACTTGGTAAATTGTCGCACCCTCTTTCAGGGAAAGAAATGGAGGAACGTTACTCTTTCATTCTTGCGCCATACGCTACGGAAACCGGCAATAGATGCGAAGAAGAAGAATCACCTGAAGCTGATAATAGAACAGTTTTTCAAAGAGATCGGGACAGGATTATACATTCAGAAGCTTTTCGCAGATTGATGTACAAAACCCAAGTCTTCGCAAATCATGCGGGTGATCACTTTAGGACGCGACTCACTCATACATTAGAGGTTGCACAAATATCGCGTGGCGTGTGCAAATCGTTGGCGTTAAACGAAGATTTAGCAGAAGCAATTGCTTTAGGACACGATTTAGGTCATACTCCTTTCGGGCATGAAGTTGAACGTTTCTTTGATGAGAAGTTTAGAGAAGATATTGATGAGGCTGAAAAGACTAAGAAAAAAGCTGATTTCAATTCATACGGCTGTAAATACAAAGAATTTTGCCATAATGAACAAAGCATAAGAGTCGTTGATGAACTGGAGCAACGAACAGATGGTAAAACAGGATTGAATTTGAGCAAGGAAGTAAAAGAAGGGATTCTCAAGCACACAGAAGACAGGAGCGGACAATATCCTGAATTAAAGCCAAATCTTGTGTGTTCACATCTTGAAGGTCAAATTGTGAATATTGTCGATACAATCGCTTATATTTGCCATGATTTTGAGGATGCAATAAAAGCTGGGATAATATACAAGAGTCATAAAACAAACCCTATATTTCAAGAAGAGTTTGACCACGTGAAAAAAATTTTGGAAGAAACCGTAAATAAAAACTTAGATGAAAGTAAAAAGATAGAAATCACATTTGAACCTCACACGACTACATTTTTCATACGCAGTCTAATCCACCACTTAGTTCGTGACCTAACTGAAAATACGTATAGAAATATTGTGAAAAAAAATATAACGAGTCTCGGTGATGTTGCAAAAATAGGTGAAATGATTGCGAGCCTTTCTCCAGAGACTTCTGCGTTTTTCGAGGAGTTGAGAGATTTTGCTTACAAAAACATATACAAATCACAAACCATATCAATTATGGATACCAAAGCACGAGCCGTAGTAGGGGATATTTATGAAATGTTTATGGAAAAGCCCGTTCAAATGCCACCAAAATGGTATTACAAAGTTAAATGTATTAGTGAGGAAAACACAATTGAAAAGAAGAGAATCATTTGTGATTACATCTCATGCATGACCGATAGGTATGCTCTCGAGACGCATGATAGGCTTTTTAATCCTAAAGCAAAGCTGTGAGGTATAGCGCATGAATAAATTGGAAGGGTTTTATGAATTAAATAAAGTTGGATTGCCTTCTGTTCCGTGGAAGAAATTTGCAAATGGAATTACTCTTGATGAAAATGTACTGTGGACTGTCAGAAGTGCAGTTTTAGTTGGCGATGACATGAACTTGCCAAGAAAAGTAGGAGTGTCTGCCGGAGAAGCCAAAAATTTCGCAGAAAACTTAATCAACAGTTTAAGTGATAATGGCATGGTTTTATATTATCCGTTTTTTGTTGCAGAAAAAAGCGGGATGATAGAAGTTTCAATTAACAAAGTCATTATTGAAGCTGTAAGAAATGATTTGTGGAATCTCGTCACGTTGAATAATAGAGATGTAACGGTTATTTCGGACTATAATTCAGTGACTGAGTTGTTCGGAAACGAAGATTTTCTGGAAAGTTCTGAAATATCTGAGTTGCTAAAATATTCAAACAGAGTAAAAATGAAATATAAAAACTTATTGATTGAGGGGCAAAGCTTGTTCTTAGAATGGAGTTACTCGTTTTGCTCGGATATCAATAAAAATCCAATTGGCGATAGATCTCTCGTTTTTTATGAGATAAGAAGTGTTTCTTAACGAGCTATGAGGATATAGTCATTTGCGTGACTTGTGAAGTGGCTTAAACGTTGCTGAAGAATCAACGGTCGAGGCTATAGTTAATGAAATTCCTTACTTCATAATGCAATCGAAAGCAGTGAGTAATCCTCGCTTCTCCAAATGAGCGATTTGGACCTCTATATGCAAAAACCGTCCGAAGTATATGAATTATATCCCGTTTTGGGGGTGATTATAAGTTGCAGGTGAGTTGCTAATGAGGTAAAAAGGTAGTAACTAAGGCTATTCGACACGGAGTGCCGAACAGCCACAGAAAATTATACTTTGGGTGTGTCGTGCAAGGGTAAAATGAACGGCTTGTGCCGCCCTTGACGAGACAAGATTTGCGAAACAGGCGAGCCATCCGAAGCAACTCGCCAAAATCGCAAAATAAACCACCCATCAAAACCAAACAACAACCCCAAACCCATCCCCAACCGCAATAATCCGGTTCGGATTTAAAAGGCTTCGGTGTACCACGCAAGTCCCTTGGAATTCTAGGGTTTCAAGGGACTTGTTTTTTGTCTTTGGACACACCGTTGTATCCGTTTTATTTTATTACCATCCATCAAACTGAATAATTGTGAATTGCGAAACTTATGGTAGTAAAATCAGCGGCAGTGTGGTAAAATCAGAACTACCTACAATGAAAGTATATCGCAGTAATCAGATTGGCTTAGACGGAGTTGAGTAGAGTAATTTAGATTTGCTAGGAGGGCTTAGCTTGTGAACGCTGTTTCCAATATTCCAGACGGCATCTGGAATATTGGAATTACCCATGAAAGCGAGGTAAAACTGCATGGGATATAATGCAATGGATAATTGGATAAATGAAATCATAGAAATAATGGAAGCGGCTAGAATTCGCGTCGCAAGAGATGTAAACAAAACTATGCTTGAAGCCTATTGGCACATTGGTAAATCCATTGTGGAGCATGGACAGGATGGTGAACTTAAAGCCCAATATGGCAGACGTGTCTTAGCGGAGCTTTCCAAGCGACTGTCCACGGAACTTGGCAAAGGCTACTCTCGCAGCAATCTATATAATATGCGTGACTTCTATACAGTATACCCAAAATTCCAAATGCTGTCTGGAAAATTATCATGGTCACATTACATCGAGCTTAAAGGCGTTGAAGATGCGGATGCTCGTTCATTTTACGAACAAGAATGCGGGAACTCCCGCTGGTCTGTTGAAGAATTGAAACGACAAATAAACACTTCTTTGTTTGAAAGGCTCCTGCTATCTGACGGTAATTCAAACAAGGAAAAAGTTCTCTCTTTGGCACAGCAAGGTGCGGTGTTAGAAAAGCCAGAGGACATTCTGCGGCAGCCATATGTCTTTGAATTTCTTGGCGTTCGAGAAAAGAAATCTATACCTGAAAGAGCGCTTGAGGGAAAGCTAATTAGGCATCTTGAGGATTTCTTGTTGGAGCTTGGCAGGGGCTTTATGTATGTAGGTTCGCAAGTGCGTGTAACCATTGGAAACACACATCATTATGTCGATATGGTCTTTTACAACAAGATACTTCAAGCGTATGTGTTGATTGACTTAAAGCGTGAAGAACTCAAAATAGAACACGCAGGACAGATGAACGCCTATCTCAATTACTTCAAGACAGAGGTGAACGACGAAAATGACAACCCACCGATAGGAATAATACTTTGCCGGACTAGCAAAGAAATAGTAGCTGAATATGCTTTAGGCGGGCTTTCAAATCAGGTCTTTGCATCGAATTACACTTACTACATCCCTAACAAGGATGAGTTGGTTAATGAAGTGAAATACCTTTTGGAGCAGGAGGAAAATGGGGAATGAACCTGCTGAGTCGGAAGGGTTATAGGCACTAAGGCTAAACGTCGCACCGCGCCGTTCAGCCATTCGCAATTATACTCAAGGGGAGGTGCCAAGTGACTTTGATTTCATAAATGAACGCCTTGCCTTGCGGCGCACTTGACACGGCGAGATTTGCATAACGCTGTGGCGTTGCAGGCGAGCCACCCGAAGCACCCACCCATCAAAACCCAACAACAACCCCAAATCCATCCCCAACCGCAACAATGTGGTTCGGATTTAAACGGATTCGGTGTACCACGAAAATGTCAAGCAAAAGCTAAATTTAAGCGAATTATCGAAAGCCCGGGCTTGACTAGCCCCCTGTATAGGCTACAGGGGGCTTTTTATAGTTCGTTTGAACTGAACTGCGGATGGCGATGCGGCGGGCTTATCTATGGGCATAATATACTTACGCTTTTATCTAAAAACTATGAACAGCGCAGGGATTCAAGAAAAAAACCGACAAAAAGCGGTAGGGATGATAAAATATCAGAAGTACAAGCACAATTCCCCCCTCCCCAATTAAGAGGCACTTTGAAAGATTTATGCAGTTGCTTTGTATTGCGGCGAACCCCTCGCCATATGACCAATACCGCAACAGGGACAGAGGTCGAAATCCGCACCAAACAGTTTTTGCAGTCTTTCGGCGGATGTTGCGCAGATTGTCGTTTTGAACTTTGTCATAGTGAGTTTTCTGCACAGAGAAATCTTCTTGTTTTTGTTGCGTGAAGCAAGGATGCCATAGTGCCTAATTTTACGAAAACCTGACGGCAGGATGTGGAGCATGAATCTTCGGATGAACTCAGTAGCCATAATGATCATAGTTTTCTTTTTATTGTTGTCACGGTAATCCCTCAAAGAAAACGTAACCTTCCCGTCCTTCAGTGACAAAATTCGATAGTTTGAGATAGCTACCCTGTGCGTATACCTCCCAAGATATTCGATAACCTTTGAAGCGCTCTTGAACGGTGGTTTGCAGTAAACGACCCATTCGTTCCGGTACAGCGTAGAATTGAAAGGCAATCTGGCTTGTTTGAGAAGAAAGAGAAACTTTCCTTTAAATTTTCGAGACAGCACTTTAACAGGCAGAAAGAAATTTTTTCGAGAATTATTCCAATTACTTTCTTTGGTCAAGCCACCGCCTGTGACGATGCAATGGATGTGTGGATGATACATCAAATTCTGCCCCCAAGTATGCAAGACCGTTGTTACGCCGGGAGTTGCGCCGAGATACTTTTTGTCCGCACAAAGTTCGAACAGGGTTTCCGATACCGCCTTGAAGAACAAACCATATGCCTGTTCTTGGTTTTGCAGCATGACAGAGTTAAGCCCGTCCGGCAGTGTGAATACCAGATGAAAATATCTCGTGTTCAACAGATATTGATTTTGTTTTTCCACCCACTGCTCCTTAGTGAGGGTTTGGCGTTTCGGGCAATGCCTGTTGCGGCATGAGTTATACGATATTTTCTCAAATCCGCATTCGTTGCAAGAGTCAACATGAGCACCCAGAACAGCCGTTCGGCAAGATTTTATAGCGAGGAACGCTTTGTATTGAGACGGAGATAGAACGTGGCCACTAAGGAACTCTGCCCCGAATTGTTTGAAAACATCCTGAACTTCAGCCATCTGCTGCTACCATTTTATCGGCAGGACTCGTGACTCCCACTGTTGCATTAACTAAGTGAAGGTATATCAAGGTGGTATTTATGCTGGAGTGTCCGAGCAATTCCTTGATTTTTAAAATTTCTGCACCATCTTCCAGCAGATGTGTCGCAAAAGCATGTCGCAAAGAATGAGGGGTCACGGCTTTTGTGATGTTCGTCTTTTCAACGCAGTTTATGAAAGCGAGTGATATTGCGGCTCTGGTAATATGCCCTACATTTCTAAAACCCGGAAACAACCAGCCTTCAGAATGGTTTGGGCGGTAAGTGCTCCAATAATCACGCAAGGCTTCAAGTGTTGTTTGAGACAAAACAGTATAACGGTCACGTTTGTTTTTTATTCCGCACACGAATATCCGCATTTTTTCCGAGTCGATATCTCGAACCCGCAGCTTTTCTATTTCCCCTGTTCTAAGCCCTGACCCGTAAGCTAACAAAAGCATTGCCCTATGCTTTAAGTTATCACAGGCATCTATCAGCATACATACTTCGTTTCTCGTCAGCACTTCCGGTAATTTTTTCGCTACTTTCATGTGTGGGATTTGCATATAATTCATGTGGCGATTTAAGCTGACCGCAAAAAAGAACCTTATGGCAGCACCATGCTGATTAACTGTTTTCGTTGCAAGTTTTCTGTCGATTAGGTGTCTGAGAAATTGTCTAACATCATTTTCATCCAAGTCTTCAATAGGGCGATTACAGAACTTGAAAAACTTTTTAACATTGCGTGTGTAGTTCCTAAAAGTGCTTTCTGAAAGTCCTCGGAGTTTGATGTCTTCCCACATTTTTTCAAGTGCTTGTTTTTCTGTCATAGCTAAATATCTCCTCTATATTGATTTGCGGTGGATAGACCGCATATCTATTCTAAAGGAGATGTTTAGTTTTTCATACGCTATTTGCTTTGCAACAAATCTATTGGCTTCGCTTTCACCGCGTTAGCGGTTTAGTTCAAAAAATAATTTTGGTAAGGGCCTGACTTGCTATTACTAGGCTTTTCTTGTTTTGTATCTGATAATACCTATTAAAAAGGAAAATTTAGGGATGCATTGATGCTATCAATCTTAGGTTGCTCGTCGCCACTTATTTATCCGGCGTTTTCCAAGCAATTTCTACACGCTTTTCGGGATAGACGTAAACTTTATCAATCAGCGCATCCACAGCTTGCTGTGTCAGTTTCATGTAACTGCTTTAGTGAAACTATATTTTTACGCCCTTATGCAAAAAAAGTTATTTTGCATAAGGGCGTTTCCGACCAACGGTGCGGACTCAAGTTTTGAGTCGTAGTTAAGATAGGTGTGATTGTGATGGTGTTCGGGGTGGTCGAGAGCCCCTGTTAATTCTTGTAGGCATTCATCTTTTTAAGTGAAATAATGGTAAGTATCATTATTTTGAAAGGGGGCGATTAATGGCTATCTGTCACATCAGCATTAAAATCATAAGCCGTGGAAAAGGTAAGTCAGCGGTTGCCGCCGCTGCTTATCGTGCAGGAATGAAAATTACTAATGAGTATGACGGCATTACCCATAGGAGTTATAAACGTCAGGGCAAAGAGCAAATCCCGACAATTCATTTAGGGCAAGAGGCTCATCAAATGGAAAAACGTGGAATCCGCACTGAGCGCGGGGACAGGAATAAAAAAATAAATGGGATAAATAATGAGCTTCGACAACTAAAAGCCCGCTCTCGGAAACTGAAAGATGAATTATATTCGTTCCCGATTGAGCATACCGCTCCGTCAATGTCGGATGTTGTTACGTTTTCTAAAGGCTGGGAAGAGGCTACTACTCAGTGGGAAAGATAAAACTTCATATGCAGAAAAATACAAGTCCGAGTTGCAGGCATACACAGAAGCTCGAAACTATTCTAAGAATGTTTTGAATGGAAGAATGGAAATGCCTTCTGCAAAGTGGCGGAAAGAGCAGATAGCTCTTGTTGCTGAGCGTGTTAATCTCTTAGGGCAATACTACAGTCTACGGGGCGAAATCAAGGATGCTGAGATGATTAAGCGTAGAATTGTTTTCTCACTGGATTTCGCTACAATTTTATCGCAAAATAAGCAAAACAAAATTTTGTTGAAAAATCTCACGAAATAATATATAATTTATGTGCAATTTGACAATTATGCTAAGTGTGCTGGCAACGCTAAATTTTTGAAAGCAGGGAACTGAATGCCTAACTTGCAAGATTTGAAGCTTAATAAAAGTTATGTAAGCTATGGCGATGATACTATTGCAGAATCGCTTATTAAGCCAAGCTTGAAAGTAGCGAAATGGTACAGGCGAAGTGCTGGATTTTTCTCTTCTACCGTAATTGCGGTAATTCTTGATGGAATAGTTTCTCTTGTTAGAAATGGGGGCAAAATTCAGTTAATAACAAGCCAACGCTTGAGTGATGTAGATATTGAGGCGATAAGGTTTGGATATGAAAAGAGGCATAATATTATAGAGAACTCTTTTGTTTTTGCTTTCGAAGAGGAAGCGGAGAAACTTGATGATTCAAACTTAGATATCCTGTCTGAACTAGTGTCAAGTGGAGTTATGGATGTGAAAGTTGCCGTAACAAAAGGACTTGGCATATATCACGATAAGTTTGGGATTATAGAAGACTCTGGTGGAAATAGCCTTGCTTTTTTCGGATCATCAAATGACACAGCGAATGGATATGTACAAAACTATGAAAAAGTGCGCATTGCCCGAAGTTGGGTCGATAATGAGTCTGCAACAGTTGATGATGAGGTTAATGAGTTTGATTCATTATGGAATAACACGAACCAATTTGTAGACATATACGACTTTAAAGAAGCTTTAGAAAAATGTATTTTGCAGGCTATTTCTAGGCGGAAAGCAACTCGCGCACAAAAGCCCATTGTTCTTCGCAACTATCAAGAAGATGCGATTAATGCATGGGAAGAAAATGGCTACAAGGGATTCTTTGTTATGGCAACGGGAACAGGCAAAACATGGACAGCGATTTATGCGGCAGAGAAATTGCAACAGCACGAAAAAACCATTGTAGTTATCTGTGTCCCATATAAGCATTTAGTACAGCAGTGGTATGAAGATGTCAAAAAAGTATTTTCAGAAGCAAGGATAATTAAGGTATCTTCCGAAAATGCAGCATGGGAAAAAGAAATTAAAGAAGAAGTTATTCGTTCTCGACACTATCCGGATAATCGAATAGTTATCATCTCAACGATTATGTCATTTAATAAAGAGCGGTTTGAGGACGTTCTGTCGACTTCCTCAAGAAAGCGTTTACTGATTGTGGATGAAGCCCATCGATTTGTAGCACGCCCAGACTGGCTTTTAACTAAGTATGATTATCTCTTAGGTTTGAGTGCAACCCCTTATACAGGAATAAATACTGCACTTGGTGATGAGCTAATGGATTGGTTTGGTGGAAGTGTTTACAACTTGCCGATAGAATTTGCTATCAATAATGGGTATCTTATTCCGTATTCATACTACCCCATCTATGTAAATGCAACTAAGCAAGAGGAAGATGATTTTACATCAATCGTAGGGCGTATAGCTGCTTGTTTTAATGCAAGAGGAATATTAGTTAATTTTGACGAATTCATAAAGTTGCGGAGGCGGCAGCTCAGAATTATTTCGATGGCTGAAGAAAAAATAATGCTGATAGATTCCATATTGGATGAAGTGCTGGAACGAGACCATTTTATTTGCTATTGCGGTGATGGTCGGCTGTTCGATGACGAAGGGAATGAACTAAGACATATTCAGTTTGTCAAGAGACATTTGGATGCTCACGGATACCGCCCTGCCCAGTTTACTGCAACTGAAAATATGGTCAAGCGGATGGATATAATAGACCGATTTAACAGTGGTGAGGTAACTGCCCTAGCAGCCATTCGGTGTTTAGATGAAGGAGTGAATATACCGTCCATCAAATCTGCACTTATATTATCAAGTAATGATAGCTTAAGAGAGTTTGTGCAGAGAAGAGGTCGCATACTTAGAAAGCATAGCGGAAAGGAATCGGCAAAAATTTATGATGTAATCGTTCTTCCTTCAAGCGCAACACCGCGAATTGCGTTATTAGAATTTAGGAGATTCTATGAATATGCAAGGTTATCTACCAATGCAGATGAACTTTTAGAAGATATGAAAACAAAATTGTCTGCATATGAGATAACATTTGAACAGATAATCGGAGAAATATCACCAGATGTGGAGGAACTTGATGAGTAACGATGCAATTATTAGGGAATTAGTCAGTAAAATCATCTCAATTGAACAGGAATGTGTGGAACCTACTGATGTAGAAAGTTATGAAATTCGCAGACGGATAGTTGATGCGATTATAGCTGAGCTTGAAAAGGTGGTAATAAATAATGAAAATTAAGCGTATTGGATACGAAAATTTTCGTACCTTCAAGGAACGTGGCGATATATGTTTTTCTACAGATGGAAAAGTCAACATCATATATGGTGGTAATGGGGCGGGAAAGACAACCCTTCATCAGCTATTCCAGTGGATATTTTATAGTACAACTTCATTTAATAAAAGCTCTAGCGACAAACTTTACAACCTAGAATATGAGTATGAACAATCAATCGATTCTACATTCTCTGTTATTGGTGAAATTGAATTTGAGCATGAAGAAAAGCTATATATAATGCGTCGTGAATGGCTATATCAAAAAAAGCTGTCATCGTCAAAAAACATAAATAAGAAAATAACACTGAGTTGTAAGACTGAGGATTATGGTTGGGAACGAGTACCGGGCGATATTGGTGCATTTGTTGAGCAGATATTACCGTCCGGTTTGTCTGCATATTTTTTCTTTGATGGTGAACGAATGATTACCGACTTGATGGAAAAAGGGCAGGACTCATCAAAAAAACTGAAAAAGGCTTTATATTCCATTTTTAACTTAAATCTTTATGAGAAAGCATCAAGGCATATTGGCTCATCAGATATAAAAACATCTGTTATTGGGAAATTATATTTAAGCAAAACTGGCAAAGGCAATCAACCTGACATCAGTGCGTTAAAAGTAAATATTGAAAATGCAATTGAGCATAAAGAAGAAACAGAAGCAAACATCGAAACGCGCAAAACCGCCAGGAGCACTAATCTGCAAGACATAAAGGAGATATCAGAAACTATCGGAGGTGCGAAGACGGGTAAAGAATATAATAACCTCAGAAAGACACTCAGGGATGCTGCCAATTCAATTGTAATGCAAATTGATAAGGAGTTACAAACTTTCGGAGAAAAGCTAGTTCTGCACTATCCAAAAATTCTTGTTTCTCAGAGTGTAATGTTCGCAAAGAAGGTGCTTAAGCATAAACTAGATGCCGAAACTTTGATTCCGGGTATCGAGAGACCGTTGATTAACGCTATTCTCAGTGGAGATGGAACGTGTATATGTGGTCAGTTGCTTGATGAAGATGCTAAAAAACGTCTTTCGCATTATCTTGACCTTTTACCACCAGTCTCCTATAAACGAGTGTATGATATTTTTACACACGAAGCTAAAGCATTAACTACTGCAACACGCTATGATCTTTCGATACACATAAGGAATGTGTTGGATTTAAAACGGCAACAGCATGATATAGAAGAGAAAATACGTATCATAGACGAGGAACTGAAAAGTATCGTTGATGATGGAATACTTGTGAATAAACGAAGTGCTTTGGAGAATGAAAACATAAACATTGATGATGAGCTTAATAGGTTCAGCGATAAATTAACAAGACAAAAGTTACACCTAACTAAGTTGAAAAAAGAGTTTGAGGCTATTGTAGAAAATAACAGTAGTAACGCCGCTATACAGCAAAAAATTGAAATAATGCAATCCGTTAAACGACACTTCGACGAGGATCTTGTTGACCTTGCGAGAGAATACAGTAGGAAGCTGTGTACTACTATCAAAACACTCCTCGAAAAAATGCTCACGACCAAGAGGAATGTGGAAATGTCAGAAGATTTCTTATTGCGTGTTTTTGATAACTTTGGAGATGAGTACAAGTCAGAAGGGCAGTTTGCCGTGGTTACTTTTGCTTACATCGGCGGCATATTCCAGATGATTAACGAAGATCTTAATATGCCGCAAAAAGAGTTTCCGCTCGTTTTGGACGGACCTTTTTCAAAACTTGACCCTATTAACAGACAAAGTGTCATTAATTCCATCCCGGATTATGCGCCGCAAATCATTTTGTTTTCAAAGGACGACTTGAACCCGTTATTTCACACAAGTAAATTAGGTAAAATTTACAACATCTCAAGTAATGAGTACAGTAATGTTTCAAAAGTGGAGGAAGTGCATATATGCGAATAGGTTCTAATATTATTCTCAGAGGTGATGAGTGGGTTGAAGCAATCGACAAGCTTAAGCCGATCATTGACACATTTTACGGAGTTTATGTTATCTCAGTAGCGATTGGTATATTTGCTGACAAGCAGCTCGAATCATTGGAGACTATGCACTATCCGGATGAAAAATTTGAGATTAATAGTGCTATGTTACATCAAAATAGCCAAGTGTTGGATTTGCTTTTTAAGTCAGCAATTATAACATCTGAGAACGTGGATATTCAGGAAGATTCTCGTATGGAACTGGCGTTTAACGATGATACCAGGGTAGGAGAACTTGAAAATTTTAACCAAATGGGGTTCTTGACTAAGTTTGCTAACTACGGTGTAACGCAGCTAGCGCAAAAAATAACAGATGACCCCTTGGAGAATATCGATATACTCAACAAATATATGACTGAGTGTGCAAATGGTTTAGTGTTAGAGGACTTTGACATTGATGATTTTGAAATCGACGAAGGTGATTTGGAGGGAGATGAATGAAATCGTTTGTTGTGAAATTGAGTGAGTTTTTCTCACTTAGCAGAAGCGGTGCTACAGGTGGAGACAATTTTGCCCACGACAAAAGGCATCTACGCATTCCTATGTATCAGCGTGAGTTTAAGTGGGATGAACCGAAAATTCAGTGTCTCGTTCGAGACATAGCTAATCACGCAAAATTTCTGGGTATTATTATTTTGGATGAGGGAGATAATGCTTATGAAATTGTGGATGGACAGCAACGCATCACAACTTGCTTCTTAATATTTATGGCTATGCATAATCTGTATAGTGGGCACCAAAGAGAACAGCAGCATATACTTGACCTCATGCAGCTAAACAATACCTTTGTACTCAGTAATGACTCGGTAGGGGATTATATGAACATCGATAATGGGCAAATAAATCTATGCATTACAGATTCTAATGACATATATTTCCAGAAAGCGAAGTTCGAATCTGCCTATGAGAATGTTTACAATGATTTAGCAAAAATGAAGGGTAATAACACGCTACGTACTTTTCAAAACAAGATGCGTGATTGCGAAATCCTTGTTATGGTTAATGAAACTAACACTGAAACGCTGCCAATTGAGCAAGTTTTTCTTGATATAAACGAAAAATCACAACTACTGGAGTGTGAGGATATTTTTAAGGGTCACTGTTTTGCAAATTTTACTAACGATGCTCTCCATAAAGAACTTCGCCAGCATTGGATAAGTCTAAAGAAATGTAGTGCGCAATTTGGGAGATTCGGATACAAAGACTTAAGTCAATATTTATATCATTATCTTTTAGCGCACCGTGACAAAAGCTTGCCTGAAAACTTATCTCCATATGGTATCCACATTTTAGACGGTAAGACAATTGATGAGACGGAAAATCTACTCAAAGAGATGATTGACTATGGAGAAAAAATTATACAGTTCAGAGAATCTATAGGCAAAGATGAATATCGCTTTGTTGATATTTGTCCTGACTCCCACGCTCGTAGGAACACAAATGACCATATTTCTCTAAAACTAATGGCAATTGAGATGCTCGACATTGAGCATATTCTTTATCAAAAACTTCCGTTTTTTGCACTGATTCATGCTTTGTACAAAAATGATTTTGGTGCTGCTCTAACCCATGGCATATTAAAAAAGGTATTTACAAATTTATATGTTTACTCTACGTTGTTTGTGCTTAGAGGCGGTAGAAAATCCAAGGGCGATATTAACATCTCTATAATGGATGCATTAAAAGGTAGAAATCCAATCCCGGAAATAGATAGAAAAGCAAAACAAATGCGCAATGACTTATTGCAGACCTTTGAGTTTAAATATAATTTTAAGTCTACCACTTTGGAGTTTATATACTCGATTATTGACTTTTATGAAGCGGGACAGAATTGGCTTACAAAAAAGTACACGAGAGATGCAGGTTTTACTTTAGAACATTTCATTATTCCGAATAATAGGAGAAGAAAGGTAAAATGGCGAGCTCAAACTGATTTTGATTTTATTATTAGTGGTAATCTTAACACATATAAAAGACTTGCATATAATTATATCATTCTTCCGAGGGAACTTAATGAAGATTTAGGGCATGATGATATAGTCAAAAAAATAGCATACATTAATGAGTGGTATGCAAAACGAGGTGGAACCGTTCCAAAACACATTAAGATTTTTATTGATCACATTAAAGTACTAGATTCATACAGAGTGCTGACAGGGTACAAAGAGAACGATAAAACGTCAAGAGAAAACATCGAACAGAGCTATAGTGAGTTCATAGAAGACTATTTCAGTGAAGAAAATCAAAACCAACTTAGTCAAAAACTAAAGCAAAGTTTTCAGACTGCTTTCAGAAACAATCCTTAAGTGAAATACTTGCTGAGTGATATTGGGGGTAGTGTAGAGAATTTATGGTTTTAGCCTTGACATCACCTTGGAAGTTTAATATAATACTTCCAAGGTGATAAACCTAAACTTCCAAACAAGGTGGTTTGCACTATTGTCAATGAATGTCGATATTAGAATACCTGCTATATCAGGAATGCAATCAGACAAGCAATATTACACAGCTATGTGTCCTGTTGAGTTTCTTGTGAGTCTCTTCAAATTTGAAGATCCCTCGTTGCCGCCGACCATGAAAACGCAAAGAGTTCTGAACAAATCACGCATCCCGGAAATGCGTGATTATGTGCTGAGTGGGAATTATACATTTTCAGCATTAACTGCTTCTATAGATGGTAAGTATGAGTTCTCACCTACAGAAAAATCATCTCAGTCTGGAGTACTAATAATTGATGCAAGCGCAAAAGTCATCATTAACGACGGACAACATCGCAGAGAAGCACTTGTAAAAGCGCTTGAATTAAAGCCCGAACTGAGAAATGAACATGTTGTAATTGTCTTCTATAAAGCTGAAGGAGTTAAACAGGCTCAGCAAATTTTTACTGATTTAAACAAACATGCAATCCGCCCAACAAAGTCTTTGAGTATACTTTTTGACACCAGGGAAAACTTCTCAATGATGGTACGTGATGTCATAGCAAATGTTAAAGGCTTTGAAGGGAGAATTGAGCTGGAAAAAACTACAATATCAAATCGCTCTAAGAACATCTATACATTAAGTGGAGTCTACTCGTCCATTGAAGAATTTACACGAAATTTAGAAATCAGCGAAACTAAGCTGCAGACGATTGTAATAGTATTTTATTCAACGGCATATGAAAATATTTCTGAGTGGAGAAAAGTTATAGCCGAAGAAATATCAGCTGGCGATTATCGACAATCATACGTGACGGCACACGCAGTCTTTATAAAAGCACTCGGAAAAGTCGGTCGAGTTTTGTATAAAAAATATGGGGATGATGCAGTAAAAAAGTTAAAAGACCTTCACGGCATTAATCTACGAAAAGACAATGTCGATTTGCAGGGGATTATAGTGCATGGTAATCGAGTGAATGGCGCAGCAGTAAGCGTAGAACCACTGGCAAATTTTATCCTTAAAAAGATGGGTGAGGAGTCTATATGTTAGCAAAAAAAGACATTCAAGTGGTAATTAATAATATTAAGCGGATATATTTAGAAGACCAAATCCCTTGGGTAGTTGGATATTCCGGTGGCAAGGACAGTACTGCGGTTTTGCAATTGGTGTGGAATGCTATAAAAGAGTTGCCTATAGGGCAACGCACAAAGAAAATAAATGTAATTACGAATGATACACTTGTTGAATCTCCTATTGTCTCCCAGTGGGTTAGGCAATCCCATAGACATCTGCAAGAAATGGCAGATATTGAGAATATGCCGTTTGAATCGCACATACTATTTCCCGATGTTAAGGAGACCTTTTGGGTATATCTTATCGGCAAGGGCTATCCTTATCCACGCAAGAACTTCAGATGGTGTACTGATCGCTTAAAAATTAAACCCACAAATGTCTTTGTGCAAAATATGATATCCGCTTTTGGAGAGGTTATACTTGTTCTTGGAACAAGAAAAGCAGAGAGCGCTAACCGAAAGAAGACAATGACAGAACATGAAAAATATGAAGTCAGAGAGTTTCTTACTTCCAAAGGAAATATGCAAAATGAACTGTCGTATACTCCAATAAAGAACTGGCTTGATGATGATGTATGGCAATACCTGCTGCAATATAAGAATCCTTGGGGACATTCCAACGAAGAGTTGTTATCTATGTACCGGGGAGCAACTTGCGATGGCGAATGCCCGCTTGTGCGCTCTACTGATACTCCAAGTTGTGGGAATAGTCGCTTTGGATGTTGGGTATGCACCTTGGTTGAAAAAGACAAATCAATGGCGGCTATGATACAAAATGACGATGAGAAGGCATGGATGCTTCCGTTGCTTCAGTTTCGCGATGATTTTGGCGACCATGAAACAGATAGAATGCGTCGTGAATTCACTCGATTGTCCGGTAATATCAAACTTTACAACGACAGACTTGTTCATGGACCTTACAAGAAAGAAATCCGGGAACAATGGTTGCGTCGTCTTTTAGAGATGGAAATCTTTATACAAAATAACGGACCCGATTGGTTCAAAGACTATAGATTGATAACAGATGATGAGTTATTGGAAATACGTCGAATTTGGCTTGAGGAAAAGTATGAGTTTGACGATTCACTACCATACATTTTTACAGACGTCACAGGACAAAAGCTGGAAATCAAAAAAAATACTACGCCGTTTTCACTAGCTGAATATGGTCTTTTAAAAGAAGTGTGTGATGAAGTGTACGGTGACGAAGAACGTTTATTCAGTATGACCGCGTCGTTACTCGAAATAGCGCGCAAAGGAATAGCCAGCAGATATAGAAGTGGTGTAATAAAAAAACTTACAGAAATTGTTAAGGCAAATTACTATAAAAATGAAAACGATGCCTTGAATCATGCACGAACTGTAAAAAATCGACAGGATGACACTATGCAGGAGGTTTTGGGAGATTGGACAGATGGTTCTAGTGAAAGGGTGGGGGAATAATATTGAAGATTAAGAAGCTTTTACTAATGAACTTCGGAGTATACGCCGGGTTTCATGAAATTGATTTCACGCCCATTACTGATAATAAGCCAATTGTCCTACTAGGTGGCTATAATGGTTTTGGTAAAACTACTGTGCTTGAAGCTATCCTACTCTGCCTTTATGGGAAACGCTCACATGCCTTGTCAAAAAACAAATTAGCATACAACAAATATCTAAGCAAATATATTAACAGAAATGATTCTACTCTCGAAACTTCAATCGGAGTTATATTTTCAGCGGAAATAGACTCGACAATAGTAGAACTTTCTGTACTAAGGTGTTGGCAAGAGTGTAGCACAGGCATAAGAGAAGAACTTAGTGTATCCATTAACGGTAATTTCGATAGGATATTTACAGATGATTGGGATAACCAAATGGAGAATTTGATGCCAATTGGAATATCGCGTTTTTTCTTGTTCGATGGAGAAAAGGTTGCAGAGTTAGTTGCTGATTCAACCGAGGAAAAATTAACGCAGGCTATCAAAGTTTTATTGGGCGTCAATGTAGTCGAACAACTAGAGGAAGACCTAACATTAATAATCAATAAGAACAAAATAACTAAAGAAATAGAAGCAAATGATGCTGAAGTTAAGCATTTACAAGGTCAAAAAGATTCCCTTCAAGCTGAACTGAACATAATTCAGCACAAGACTGCCTTGCTACGTAACGAGAACGAAAAAAAAGAAAAACGGTTACAGACCTGCGAAACACGATTTCTATCAAGTGGCGGAGCAATATTTGGCAAGCAAGAGACGACTTTACAAAAGAGAATAAATGTCGAAAAGGAGTTAAGAGTCGTACAGTCAGACTTACATGAAAAACTTTCCGGTGCAGCACCTTTGTTGATGGTGATGGACTTACTAAACTGTGCGAATGATACTGCTATGCTAGAGCGAGATTGTGAGATTCTCAATCATGAAATTGAAGGGGTTGAGCACGTAATTGAGGGAATTGATGTACCAGAGTTATTACTTCATAGGTTTGAGCGAATGAAGGAAAGTCGCCAGACTTTATTAAATGAAATTACCGACAATACACTGTCCATCTCTCCGGCAGGAAGAGAACGGTTGATGCAGCTTTGCAGTTCATTATCAATGAATGAATTTAGAAACATAGAGTCAGTAATTGCAAGGAAAAATGAGTTGCACGAACAACTTCAAGAGTCGGATAATTACCTTTCGGTAGAAATTGATGAGAAAAAGTTGAAAAAACTAATAACTGAAATGAAATCTTTGAATAGGGACATGGCAAAAAATCAAATACAAATTGAACTGTATGAGAAGGATATTGCATCTAAAGAACAAGCTCTTAATAATACTATTCTTTCGTTGGACAGATTAACTACTGATCGGCTAGCGCAATATGCAATAAATGATAGTTCAGCTAGGTTAGCAAAATACTCGCTGATGGCAAAATGTATTTTAGAGCAGTATAGTCAAAAACTTCAGCAAATGAAAACAGAAAAATTATCAAAAAAAGTAACTGAGAAATTCCATGCAATTGTTGGGAAAAGAAAATTAATAGGTAATATCCTTTTCAATCCTAATACCTTATCGATGGAGCTATATGATGATTCAGGTAAGCCATTCAGCAGAAACCAGTTATCTGCTGGTGAACAGCAATTGCTTTCAACAGCCATTGTTTGGGGGATTGTTGAGTATACTGACTTGGAATTCCCTATGATTATTGACACACCTCTCGCAAGGCTAGACTCAATGCACAGAGAATTATTTGCTGAAAACTATGTTCCAAATGCAGGAAAGCAAGTAATCATCTTCTCAACAGATGCGGAAATTGTAAATGGGTTAGAGGAACGGCTTGACAGGTTTATTGCAGCAAAATATCTACTGCATTATGATGAAACTACAAAGTCTACTTCTATTAAGGAGGGTTATTTTTAATGATTATCAAGCAGATAAAACTATCCCAAAAAGACAAAGAGAGACTTATCCGTTTGAAATCAAAAACAGGGATAGCAAATTGGAATGTCCTTTGTCGTTGGGCTTTGTGCTTTTCTTTGAGTGAACCTACGATGCCGGCACCAGAGGGTGTTGCGGCTGACAGTAATCTTGAAATGTCATGGATGGTTTTTGGTGGAGAATATCAAGAAATCTATACAGCACTTATCAAGCAGAGATGTATTCACGATGGGCTAAACACAGAAAGGGAAACACTTCAGCAACAGTTTAGGTTACATCTACACCGAGGAATTTCTTATCTTTCTGCCACAAATTATATAAGAAACATAGATGAGTTAATTTTGCGAGCTTCAGAGAAAATAAGGAGATAACCATGCCACAATATCTCGATTACAATGCTTCGACCCCATTGGATAAAGATGTTTTTCAGTATATGATGTCTGTCTATAGCGACTCTGTAGGGAATGCTGATAGTCGAACTCATTTGCATGGTGCAAAGGCAAGAGATATTGTTGAATCAGCACGAACTTCACTTGCGAACTTGCTGAAAGTTGATTCATCTGAGCTTGTTTTTACAAGCGGTGCTACTGAAAGTTCAAACACCGCGATTCTTGGTTTAGCTGAATGGGGCAAAAAAAATGGAAGAACGCATGTTATAACTACAGCGATTGAGCATAAAGCAATACTTGAATCATTCCGACAATTAGAAATGCAGGGCTTTACCTCAGAGTATATTTTACCAAAACCAAACGGTGTTATTGATTGTGATGAGCTAATATCAAAAGTCTCCGAAAAAACACTTCTTGTGTCAATTCAACACGTCAACAACGAGACAGGAGCTATTCAACCTATTAAGCAAATAGGAGATTACTGTCGGTCAAAAAATGTGTTCATCCATGTGGATGCGGCGCAGTCGTGTGGGAAATTAGTAGATGATTTACAAAATGCACAATATGATTTTCTTTCAGCCACAGCACATAAAATGTATGGTCCTCAAGGAGTAGGAATCCTTGTTCTTCGACGTAAAAACCACATCCCCCCCCCCATTGCTCCGCACTCGTTCGGTGGGGGGCAAGAGAGCAATATTCGCTCCGGAACACTGCCAGTTTCTCTCATTGCTGGATTTGGAAAGGCAGCCGAACTCGCATTATTTCATCATCACGATTGGAATAAACATAATTCGGCTATAAAAGAATCTGTTTTAAGGGCGCTTAATGAGACGAAACTTAACTACGTTATTAACGGCGATGTCGATGTTTGCATTGGAAACACTCTAAATATTTCTTTTCTCGGTGTAAATTCCGAAGCATTGATGATTGCTGCTCGCCCGTATTTTTCTTTAGCAAATGGGTCAGCTTGTACCTCAAAAGAGTACAGATATAGCCATGTTCTTGAAGCTATGGGAGTTACAAATGAGGTTGCTGAATCTTCGATTCGTATTTCGTGGGGTAAAGATATACATAGCATTGATACGTGGAAACTCGCTGAGATTGTAAAAAACATTATTGAATAACCACGCTATGTGGTTTATGATATGCATAAGAGGGATTCTGTGTCCGTCAGGTATAAGCATATCAGTGTCACCAGTAAGTAATGGGATATGAAGAGTTAGAAAACTGGCTGCGGTATTTGTTGTCGGATAATGCGAACTTTTCGGCTCATAGACTTGATGTTGAAGGAAAACGGATTGTTATTTTGACTATTTATGCAGCGTCATATAAAACGGTGAGATTTAAGAATATTGATTACATTAGAATCGGCAGCTACAAGAAAAAACTAAAAGATTACGCGGCTGTTGAAGCAAATCTGTTTATAAATGATTCACCTAAATCACGAAACGAGGAAATTGCGTCACTGTTACGAAGAACATATATTTGCGAAGAGCGCGGCGTCGGCTGGGATAGAATTGCATATCAATGCGAGTTGTTTAAATTATCAACGCCAAAAATTGATGTGTTTCCCAATAGCACTAGAGTGACAATGTTCCCACATGCTCCGTTTAGCAACATTCCGATGAATAGCAAAAAGTGGACATGTTACATGCATGCGTGCCTAAAGCAGGTTGAGGGTGGGTCAATGACGAATGCAACGCTGCGGGAGCGTTTTAGGTTAACAGATACCGGAAAGGCAGGAATTTCAAGGCTTATTCAGAGATGTATCGAAGATAATCTCGTAAGGCCGGTAGACCCAAATGCTGCTCCGAAGTATATGAGCTATATCCCGTTTTGGGCGTGATTTAAGTTGCTGATTTGCTCCATTAATAATATCCAAGAAAATAGAAACCATTGATATTGAGCGCTTTTTGTTTTTAAGAAATCATATTTTAAGTTGCTGTAAGTTGCTAATGAGGTAAAAAGGTAGTAGCTATGACCATTCGACACGGTGTGCCGAACAGCCAATAAAAAGTATAACTTTGATGTGGTGTCAAGTGTCTTCGATTCATAAATGAACGGCGTAAACGCCGCACTTGACACGGCGACCTAGGGAAAGCGGGCGAGCTCCATGGTCGTTTTTACTGCAATATCTGAGTAGTTGATGCGGTGTTGTAATTTAGAAATATTAATTGACGGAGTAAAAATCATGGATGAAATATTGCTGGCGTTTATCAGCATCACTGTTGTTATAGTTGTGGGCTTACTTGTTGGTTATGTGCATATAGCTAAGCGTAAAAAGCAAGATAAATTATGTCAAAACCCTATTGAGAGTATAGAAACCAAAGAAGATAAGATAGAAAGTGTTCTGACTAGTAAAAGTAGCCCATCACTCGATGTAATGAGCACTGTGCATAAAATGGAGATTGAAAACAGCTCCGGAGATAAGCTGATACTATCTAATGTTGAAAAACGCAGTAGCCTAAGAAAAAAGAAGTATCAAGAGATAACTGTACGAGGCAATGCCATCGGCGGTGGACTTGTACAGGGCATAATGCCTATATTGGGTCAAATTAGCACACTTGAGAAAATCACAAAAATTGCACCTAATGGTCTCTTCACAGCCACGGCACCTCTTTCAGAGTTAATGAAATACAAAGACGGAACTATTGGTTCTATTGTGTTGGGTGACGGAAAAATAGTAAGTCACGCTGGATTTAAAGAAACTAATTTGGGTGTTGCTTTAAATACAGCTACTATCGTTGCTGCGGGTATGCAAGCTATGGCCATGATTTCAGGTCAATACTACATGCACAATATTTCAAAACAACTGGAAGGTATTGAGCGTGGTATCGATAAGCTTGTCGGTTTTCATCATGATAAAAATATCGGAAAACTCAGTAGCATTGAAAATGTGCTAAAGGGAGTCGCAGACAAACAATATGTTGATGATACTGACATAATTGCAATACAATCTGGAGTTCGTGAAGCAGATAGTATACTAATTGAGTACTTTTCACGGCTTGAGCGATTGAATAAAACGAGTGCGATAACAGAGATTAAAGTACGAAAACTTTTGTCGCGTTTATCTGCAGCAAAAGAGATGCAAAATTTGAGTGAAAAAGCCGAAGAGCAGGAGTTATTTTATTCTTTTCAAGTATGCATTTTTGCTAGCAAGTTAAAGATTGAGGGGAAAAAAGCAGAGTTTGCCGTGCGAATGAAAATGGGTGACACCACAAAGGCGGTGGAGGCTTTCAGTTCTTATAGCGAGTCACATAGTCAATCATTTACAAGCGGAGCTCATGAGCTTTTGGACAGCATATATGGTCCAATTAATGCGAAAGCAAATTTTTTGCTGCAAAAGCAGTGGTTCAAACCAATACAAGCATCTAACACATACCGTGCAATGGAAAGCAAAAAGGAAAGCTTAGATATATTTATATCTAAAATGGCTGATATGAATAATGATGAAATCATAAATAACTTTACTAAGAACCATGATATTTTATATGTTTCTGCAAATGCTGACTCAGAGCAGCGTATGTTTGTATCAGTTGAATGGTTACAGTAGAAAAAGGTGCCACTAACCACCCCTCAAAACCAAACAACAACCCCAAACCCACCCCCAACCGCAACAATGCGGTTCGAATTTAAACGGCTTCGGTGTACCACCCCAAAATATCAACTCCTCGCTAATGTTTTTAGCTGAGGGGTTTATATTTTTCTAAATTCGCATAAAAAAACAGCAATAAACCCGTCCTGTCTGCCTTTACATAAAAAATTATGTGCGTTACCATTAACTAATTACAGAAGAAGACGTGAAGAAGTACAAAAAGTATGGGAGGAGGATTTGACCATGTTAAACAGTATCAAAAACAAAATACTCATTCCGGTGGCGATTATTTTGCTGGTTCTTGCAGCCGTCCTTGTTGTGTATTCGGTTATAAGCGCAGCAAATCTTGCCGGCGAGCTGGGTGAGCAGCGGCTTGAAACAGCCGCACGGACTACGCGCTCATACCTTGAACTCCAGCACGAGAGAAACCGGGTAGTGGCGCAAGCACTTGCTCAAAATCAAGTGGTTTTAGAACTTCTGCGCGAATGGAATGCAAGCGGTGCGGAGGAAAGTCGGGTGGAACTTGTTAGCTACCTGAACTCTTTAAAACCGGATTTGGATTTTGACGCCGCTGTCGTCATCGGCGCAGACCGAAATGTCATGTTACGCACTCACGAACCCAGATATGGTGACTCTGTAGCAGGTGTTCCGATTTTCGAAGGCGGTTTTGCCGGGCAAGGCTCGCTGAACTTCTCTTCAACACCCGCACTTGCTATGGGCATGTCCGCTCTTTCGCCCATATTTGACGATGGTGCTGTAATCGGTACAATGTCTGTCAATATATTCATGTCTGTAAATGAGTTTGTAGATCAGTTTTCCGAATCGGTAAATGCTGAGATTACGATTTTTGCGGGCAATGAGAGAGTTGCTACAACACTCCTGGATGAGCACGGGCAGAGAGCTGTCGGCATATATGCTCCTGAAGATATTTCCGAAATTGTTTTAGAGCAAAACCAAAGCTTTATGGGTGAAGCAAATCTGCAAGGCATAGATTACAGCACATATTATTTTCCGCTGCTCGGATGGGACGGCAACCCCGTTGGTATGTTTTTCGCAGGATTTAACGAGGAAGCCTCGGTAGCCGCAGTAAACAGTATGACTTTGTTTCTAATTATTTTCGGTGTTGCAGGTCTTATTGCCGCCATTTTCATAGTATTGATGATTTCAGGAAGGATCAGCAAGCCTTTAAAAGTACTCAGCGAATATATGCGGATTTCAGCTCGAGAGGGAGACATTGTCGTCACTGCGGAAGAAGAAAGAATCATATCTGAACATAAGGCTCGTAAAGACGAAATTGGTGACTTGTTTAGTTCATTTAATGATTTTATGGTGAGTTTAAATATGGTCAATGATGATCTTAAAGAAGTAGCTTCCGGTAACCTTGCGCGAGATATTAAAGTGCGAGGCGATAACGACATATTGTTTATAACTCTTGATGAAATGGTAGGAAACCTAAATCGTATGTTCGAAGAAATTCAGGTTTCGACGGCACAAGTCGCCACAGGTTCAAAACAAATTGCAGACGGCTCACAAACACTTGCTCAAGGCTCAACAGAGCAGGCGGCATCGGTGCAGCAACTTTCATCATCTATATCCGAAATAGCATTAAAAACAAAAGATAATGCAAAAATGGCGGAAAAAGCAGCGATGCTGGCAAACGATATAAGAAACAGTGCGGAAAAAGGCAGCGGTCAGATGAACGATATGATGACGGCAGTCAAAGGCATCAATGAGTCCAGCAAGAATATAAGCAAGGTAATAAAGTCTATCGACGACATAGCGTTCCAGACAAACATTCTCGCTCTCAACGCAGCAGTCGAAGCGGCAAGAGCGGGTCAGCATGGTAAGGGTTTTGCGGTTGTCGCGGAAGAAGTACGCAATCTGGCGGCAAAGAGCGCGGAAGCTGCGAAGGACACAGAAAGCCTCATCGCAGATTCAATAATAAAAGCCGAACTTGGCTCTAAGATTGCCGATGAAACTTCCGCAAGCCTGAATGAAATTGTGGCAGGTATCGGTGAGAGCAGCCGGTTGGTAGGAGATATAGCCAAATCTTCCGAAGAACAAACTGCCGGTATTACACAGATCAACACAGGCATAGACCAAGTGGCAAACGTAGTACAGCAAAACAGTGCAACGGCGGAGCAGAGTGCCGCAGCATCGGAGGAAATGAGCAGTCAGTCCACAATGCTTGAGCAGCTCATTTCACAGTTCAAGCTTAAAAACGCAATTTCTAATAGCATCGAAAGCTTGCCGCCTGCTACGAGAAAACAAAAGTACTGAAGTTTTTTCTAAATTCGCATAAAAAAGCAGCAATAAACCCGTCCTGTCTGCCTTGACGGTATTGGTTGCACTGCGGTAATATGAATTATACAAACAAGAGCGTTTATTATACGAATGATAACTAAGCTATTAAAAATGTAAACCACATGAAGGAGGTTTGAGAAGTATGAAAAATATGAAGTTGAGGCTCAAGATAATATTACCGACGGTAATATTGGTTTTTGCACTTTTAGCGACTACTTTGATAGTCACCATTGTACAGTTTAGCTCCTTTAACGACTCATTGCTAAACGACCGTCTTGAAGCTGTTTCCAACAGCATCAGGCATATAACTAACGACACGCGCCAAATGGTCATAGATGTCGGTCTCATGGTTTCGTATGACCCGCGTCTCCCGCAAGCCGTGCTTACAGCAGATACACAGGAAATACTCCGCGTCGGGAATCAGCTTGCGATTGACTACGGTGTAACCTATATAACTGTCGCCGGTGCAGACACATATGTTCTTGCGCGCACAGACGAGCCTGAACGTTACGGCGATGCCTTCCGCACAGTTTCACTGCTCGAAGCTCTGGAAGGCGTAATCTCCGTGGCATATACACCTGTAGGTCAGCGTCGTATTCCTATTCGCTCATCAGTGCCAATATTCCACGAAGGCGAGATAATAGGCGTTGCGGTTATCGGCTATGCGCTTGATACACCAAAGGCAGTTGAAGCACTAAAAGAAAGGCATAACGCTGAATTCACAATTTTTGTTTATGATGAGGCAACGGGCAGGTATGTGCGAGCTTCATCTACCTTGACAGATGAGCAAGGCAACAGCATTGTCGGCACATATATGGAAGATCCGGAAATACTGGATATTGTATTTAGGCAAAGAAACGAACTGCAAACCACTATTACCCAGTTTGGTGAACAATTCAGCGCTTTCTACATGCCGTTTTACTCACCTGACGGTGATGAGCTGGGTGTTGTATTCATGGCTTTGCCTTTGAGTGAGATTAACGCACAAAGAAACAGTGTGATTATGATTGCGATAGTTATAGGCGTGGTAGGGCTTGTTGCAGCAGTTGTTATTATACTGCGCATAGCTACCGGCATAAGCAAACCTATCAAAATTATTAGTGAATTCATGAATATGGTTTCGCAAGAAGGCGACATTGTTGTTTCTGCGGAAGAAGAAGAGATACTCTTGAAAAATTCAGCCAGAGGTGATGAAACCGGAGAATTGTTTATTGCATTTCACGACGTTGTCCGTAGCTTAAATGAAGTATCCAGGGATCTCAACGAGGTTGCAGCCGGCAATCTCACAAATGAGATCAAGGTGCGCAGTGAAAAGGATTTGCTGAATATAGCACTCCACGATATGGTAGATAATCTAAACCGCATGTTCGGCGATATTCAAGCTTCCACATCACAGGTATCAACAGGCTCAAGGCAGATAGCCGAAGGGGCACAGACACTTGCTCAAGGCTCAACAGAGCAGGCGGCATCGGTGCAGCAACTTTCATCATCTATATCCGAAATAGCATTAAAAACAAAAGAAAACGCAGAAATGGCAGACCGTGCCGCAACGCTTGCATCAAACATAAAGAGCACCGCAGAAAAAGGCAGCGGTCAGATGGACGATATGATGGCGGCAGTCAAAGGCATCAATGAGTCAAGCCAGAACATCAGCAAGGTAATAAAGTCTATCGACGATATAGCGTTTCAGACAAATATTCTCGCTCTCAACGCAGCAGTCGAGGCGGCAAGAGCGGGTCAGCATGGTAAGGGTTTTGCGGTTGTTGCGGAAGAAGTCAGAAATCTGGCGGCAAAGAGCGCGGAAGCGGCAAAGGACACAGAAAGCCTCATCGCAGATTCAATAACAAAAGCCGAACTTGGCTCTAAGATTGCCGGTGAAACTTCTGCAAGCCTTAGTGAAATTGTGGCAGGTATCGGTGAGAGCAGCCGGTTGGTAGGAGATATAGCGAAATCTTCCGAAGAGCAAACTGCCGGTATTACACAAATTAACACGGGCATAGACCAAGTGGCAAACGTAGTACAGCAAAACAGCGCAACAGCGGAGCAGAGTGCCGCAGCATCGGAGGAAATGAGCAGTCAGTCCACAATGCTTGAGCAGCTCATTTCACAGTTTACGCTTAAAGATTCACTTTCTGATAGTATCAGAAGCTTGCCGCCTGCTACGACTTAAATCGCGGCCATAACTTAATTAATCTCCTCTTCTTCTTAAAAGAAGCAGATTGGTTTTCGGGCCGATTTGCTTCTTTTAACACTCACACGGTGAAGCGAGACAGTCCGGGCAAACCAGAACAATAACTCCTCCGTCTCCATCAAGGAAGTGCACAAGAGCTGACACTCCCGGGACAAAATCATTCCATGTAACTATAGTAATGCCGAGCCATGTTGTGCGTGCTACTATATCTACTTCTACCTCAGTTACAAAGTTTTCTGTCAAGTACACGCTTGTATCTTCGGTTCCGGGAGATTGTAGTTGCGTCCAATCACTTGCATTGCTCTGTATTATTACATAAATTGCATGTAATAGACCTGCTTCTTCTACCTCACCGGCTTGTACTGCAGCATCCATAACTTCTTGATCAAAGAAAACTTCAATTCTCACACTTGCTATATCGCTGAATTCGGTTCCTTCAGGCAGGAACAACTGCCAATTTCCCATACTCCTATTCTCTTC
>WQSX01000022.1 GCA_009787625.1 Oscillospiraceae bacterium | reverse complement strand
AAAAGATGACCGCAGTCAGCATTTTCATCTAGTGCCTAAAAACTTTTTTTACTGAATTTTACCCGCAATTTATTTTCACCCACTTTTACTTGACACATACTAGATGAGGTTGATGACTAAAAATTGATTGACAAGCCGGTAGATAAAATGCTACAATATGGGCAAAGGCGTAACCTCCTTTCGGGGTGGTTAGCCCGTTGGGTTGACTTGTAAAAGCCGTTATCCTTCGCGGGGGCGGCTTTTACGCTTTCCTATGAGTTTCATCACCCGTATCGAAACGGAATATCCGAAGATATGAAAGGTGAATTGAATCACAGGCATCACCTCGCTTTCGCTCAGTAATACGCTAACCGCCACGCCTTTGCTTGATGCAAGTGTATCACAAAAGCTTTCACACTTGCAATACACATTTGAGTTGTAAAATCGTGAATCTCTTCCCCGAACTATATTATTCCCAATCTATATCTTCGTGGCGGACAAAATCACCACTTGCGATTTCAGCACGTGCTTGCTTATTAAAAAGATGGATCGAGTTTAACACAGCCGCGCTCCTGCACAATTCAAATAAAGTATAATTTTGCAGAAAATGAGCGAAAACTATAGTGTAATTTTGTTGCCAACTCCCCTATATCATGTTATAATGACTGCAAAGGGGGGGAGCGTCATGGAAAGACTTTTAATGCAAGACCTAATCGCATGGAAGGATAACCCACACAAGAAGCCACTCGTTGTGCAGGGTGTGCGGCAATGCGGTAAAACTTTTTTGATCGAAGAGTTCGGGAAGCGATATTATGAGGATGTTGCCTACTATCGCTTTGATAAAGATGCAAAAATCAAGGATTTCTTTGAGCAAGATTTAGACCCGAAGCGAATTATCAAGGATTTAGGGCTTGCCCGCGGAAAAACAATCAGACCGCAGGAAACTCTGATTATCTTCGATGAGATACAAGAATGCGGTAATGCTGTCACTTCCTTAAAGTATTTTTTTGAGGACTCACCGGAATATCACATTGTTTCTGCCGGTTCATTGCTCGGTGTCGCAATGAAAAAGGGAACATCATTTCCTGTTGGGAAGGTTGAATTCTTAACCCTCTACCCCATGAGTTTCTACGAATTTTTGTACGCCCAAAACGAGATGCTTGCAGGTGAATTACAGCGGAGTTCTCTTGAAGATGGCATTTGGAAGAATTTTAGAAATGAGCTAATAGAAAAATATAGAGATTTCCACGCCGTCGGCGGTATGCCGGAGGCTGTGCAAACTTGGATTGACACGAAAGATATTGAGGAAACTGAGAAGAAGCAAGATGAGATACTGCTCGGCTACCAAAAAGACTTCGTGAAGTACGCCGACACAAAAGACTATCCGAAAATCTCTGCTGTCTGGCAGTCCATCCCAAGTCAACTTGGTAAAGAAAATCGCAAATTCATCTTCAGCCAAGTAAAAAAGAGCTGGAGAGCAAAAGACTTAGAGGATGCACTCATATGGCTCATCAACGCAGGTCTGGTCTATAAAGTTGAGCAAATCGCAAAACCTAATTATCCGATTTCTTCTTATGCAGACCACACTTTTTTCAAGTTATATATGTGTGACATCGGATTACTCCGGAGACATGCGGACTTGCCGTCCTCCATAGTTTTTGAAGATACACCTGCGTATAAGGAATTCAAGGGTGCGATGGCGGAAAACTTCGTAGCTTGTGAATTAAAAATGATGTATGGCAAACTAAAAGACAAAGACTTATACTACTGGGTCGCCGAAGGGTCAGCAAAGGCGGAAGTAGACTTTATAGTACAAGATGATAAAAAGTATATTATCCCAATCGAAGTGAAGGCAGGCACAGCAAAACGCGCTCGCTCAATCACAGAGTATTGCAAGAAGTTTAATCCGGAAAAGTCTGTTCTAACCTCTTTGGATGAAATGTCGAATCGAGTCTTACCTCTCTACGCTTTTTGGAAGTTTAAGGAACGGATTGGCGATTAGTTTGAAAATCCTGAATTCCACTCACCTACCACACGAACGCTCCATGCAAAAGTATCACTCAGTTGCCGCTTATTATTTCCATCAACGTCTATGTTAAATATGCCATCCCGTGTACTATAGTAAATTCTGCTCTCGGCGATATAGAAATTTTCAACCGCATTACCAACCTTTCAATTGAGGCGGGTTATACCGCCTCATAATTACTTTGCCGGCAATATTTCGAGCCAGTAGCCGTCCGGGTCCTCTATGAAGTATATTCCCATCGACTCGTTTTCAAAGCAGATACAACCCATCTCTTTGTGCAGCTTGAATGCGGCATCAAAATCGTCGGTTACAAATGCAATGTGCGATTCGTTATCACCAAGCTCGTATGGGGTCTCCTTGTCGCGTAGCCACGTGAGTTCCAGAGTGTTTGAAGATATGCCGTCTGAAATGTAAACCAGCTCAAATGAACCATCTCCAGCTTTCTTGCGTCTTTCCACTTTCATACCCAGTGCTTTTTCATAAAACGTCAGGGATTTTTGAATGTCCATAACGTTAATATTAGTGTGTACCATCGTAAATTTCATAAATACGCCTCCTTCAGATTTATAGCACCAAATATACACCATTATCAACACGATGACAAGTGAAATCGCTACCTACTTTCCACGGACTTTTCAAAAAGTATTTTTGTTGTACATTATTTTTTTACAACATTACTCTTGATATGCTATAATATTGTGTTAGAATAACGCTTGTCCAGACAACAATAAATTGATACAAGGAGTGAGTGCCGAAAATGAAAGAATTTTTTCCGATGAAAATTGCCGGGCTTGAGAGGAACCTTACCATTTGCCCTATTAATGAGAATATCAGTATTGCGGCGTTTGTGCTGTTTGGTGATGTGGAGATGACCGTTGCGGCGGCACGTGACCTTTTGAAGATTGCTCCGGAGCATGATATTATCATCACCGCAGAGGCTAAGGGTATCCCTCTTGTCCACGAAATGGCAAAACAAAATGGCGAGTCAACCTACATCGTCGCTCGCAAGCTCGCAAAACTCTACATGAAAGATGTTTTTACCGTTGAACTCCACTCTATCACAACCGCTAAACAGCAAACACTTTGCATCGATTCTTCCGAGGCGGCTCTTATGAAAGGCAAAAATGTGCTCATCGTCGATGATGTAATCAGCACAGGTGAATCCTTACGTGCCGTCGAAAAGCTAGTCAAAAAAGCCGGAGGCAATATCGTTGGCAAAATGGCTGTGCTTGCCGAAGGTGACGCACGACTCCGTGACGACATCTTATATCTTGAATACCTGCCACTATTAAACAGCGACGGCAGTGTTATGGAGTAAGAAAAAAGTTATTTATTGCTTCCCCGACTAAGTTGATATTTTTGCAGGAGGTGAGATTATGGTTAATTACACTCTAACCCGCTCTGTTCGCAAGACTATCGCTCTTCATGTCCGTGATGGCTCCATTGAGGTTCGGGCACCTTTGAAAGCTCCTATGCATGTTATTGATCGGTTTGTTTCATCTAAGGAGAAGTGGATTGAGGATAAACTTCTCTACTTCAGCGACAGAGCAAAACATCGAGAAAGTGCCAGGTTTGAATATGGCGACAGTATCCCTTTCCGTGGGAGAATGTTTCCAATCGAAAATCGTTTTGCTGATTTTACCGGATTTGAAAATGGCAAATTTTACATTCCGCCGGGTTTAAATTCTGTTGAAATCAAAGCGGCTTGCATCAAAATTTATCGCTCACTCGCCAAGCAATTAATTATTGAGCGAGTCTCGTATTATTCTTCAATCATGGGAGTCACTCCGTCCACCGTTCGGGTCAACAGCGCAAAAACTCGTTGGGGCAGTTGTTCCTCTAAAAAGAGCCTCAATTTTTCTTGGCGGATTGTTTTGGCTGATGACGATTTGATCGATTACGTTGTCGTTCATGAACTCGCTCATTTGACCGAGATGAACCACTCCGAGCGTTTTTGGGCCATAGTAGGTCAAATTTTGCCAAACTACAAGGTTTTAAAGGCTCGACTAAAAGAACTGCATTTTTGCCTCGGAGACGAGGCTTGGGATTAACCCTACGGTACTCACGACATGGGATAGACTTCCCGTGCTCCGCGGCGAGGGTACTAAAAATTATTAGTATCCCGACCGACATCAGAAAAACCAGTATAAGAAAAGTAAAAAACTAAACAAATGTATATGCACTGGTGGCAAAGAGGCGGCTGAGCGGTACTAATAATTTTTAGTACCCTCGCTGCGGAGCACCACACCTGCATTATGGTTCCTCTACTTTACGTCTCCCCCAAGTTCTTCCCTTTGTCCACAGTTCGATTTAACCACTCCGACATTACAAGCAACAGCGCCGTAAATATCAGCAGAAATATTGGATAGAAGCCTATGCCGGTAAATCTGGCTATTTGCCCCAACAGTGGCGGCATTAGCGTTGACCCGGTATAGGCCGCTGCCATTAACACACCTATTATTGCCCTTGAATTCTCTTCACCGAAATTAGACGGCGTGGCATGTATGATTGAAGGGTATACAGTTGCACAGCCTAGCCCGAATATAACTAGCCCTGCCAGACTGACTATATCGGGCTCTACAGGCAATGCTATCATTATTATTGCCGTCAGCATAATCACGATACTGCCTCTTATCATATTGCGGTCACCTATTTTGTCGGAGATAAATCCACCGAGCAATCGCCCGCTCATTATTCCCCAAAAGAACAGCGATGCATGCCTTGCCGCTACCTCTTCGGCTATTCCTCGCTGAAACACGAGATAACTGGTTGCCCACAGCATTGTCGTCGCCTCTGCCGCACAATATGCAAAAAATGCCAGCATCGTCAGCTTCACACCGCGTATTTTCAGCACTTGGCGCAGTGGCATTGCTTTGCCGCGCTCTTCGGCAGGTGGTACTCCCCCACCCTTTTTTCGCCATAGTGGCAAGCTCGCAAAAATTATTATCGCTATAGCAATCTGTGCCATTGACACTGTGAAATAACCGTGTTGCCAACCGTGGCTTGCCGCCAACGCGTAGCCCATTATATATGGGCTTATTATTGCGCCAACTCCCCAAAAACAGTGAAGCCAGCTCATGTAACGACCACTATAATGCCTAGCCACGTAGTTGTTGAGTGCGGCATCTATTGTGCCTGAGGCAAGACCATGCGGGATTGCCCACAGCATTACTACCCAAAATGTGTTTGCGGTTGACACCCCGAATATGGCTGTTGCGAGTACCAGCACACCTATTGCGGTTGTTACTCCTGCTCCTAAGCGCCTTGTTATTCGGTCTGATAATAGGCTTGAAATTATTGTGCCTGCGGCGAATATCATTGTTATAAAGCCTGCATTTTCAAGCTGTGCACCTATTTGAAGATGCATTGTCGGCCACGCTGAACCCAAAAGTGACTCTGCCTGCCCAAGTCCTAAGGCTATGAATGCCAAGTATATTAATGCAATTAATAATGTTACCATTTAATCTTTTTAATCATAATTCGTATATTATTTTGCGTGAATTACGACAACTTCCTTCCTCTTTTAGATACTAATTTCAAAAATCATTTTACACCATTATAATACTCCTTGCAAGTGGATATATACTGTGATAATATCTTTATTGTCACTGAGTCAGGGGGACGGTTCCTCTGTCTCAACTAACTAAATCGTTTGAAAGGATTGGTTTTTGCAATGAGTTTTGGTAATTACAATGTTCCTTTGCCTGTGAATGAGCCTATTTTTGAGTATCGTCCGGGGTGTCCTGAGCGTGCTAAGCTCAAGGCTGAGATTAGGAGGCAACGCGAGGAAGTTGTCCAAATTCCGCTTATTATTGGCGGTAAGGAGATTTTTACAGAGAAGAAAATCAAGGTTGTTATGCCCCACAAGCACAGTCATGTGCTTGCTGAATGCTCTGTTGCAGGCGAAAAAGAGCTTAAAGACGCAGTTGAAGCCTCGATGGCGGCAAAGGCGTCGTGGGAAGATATGCCTTGGGAGCATAGGGCGGCGATTTTCCTCAAAGCGGCTGAACTTGCAAGCACGAAATACCGTGCAAAGCTCAACGCCGCCACAATGAACAATCAGAGCAAAGTCGCCTATCAAGCTGAGATAGATTCGGCGTGTGAGCTTATCGACTTTTTGCGCTTTAATGTGTATTTTGCAGACCAAATCTATCGCGAGCAACCTGAGAGTATAAAAGGGGTCTGGAACCGCCTGGTCTATCGACCTCTTGAGGGGTTCGTTCTTGCCATCTCTCCTTTTAACTTCACTGCTATCGGGCTAAATCTGGTTGCATCTCCCGCTATGGTCGGCAACACAGTTGTGTGGAAACCTGCCACAACTGCGGTGCTTTCCAACTACTATGTAATGCAGCTTCTCATGGAAGCAGGATTACCTGCGGGTGTCATAAACTTTGTGCCGTCGTCAGGTGCTGATGTCAGCCGTGTTGTCGTAAGTGATATACGCCTTGCGGGGTTCCACTTCACAGGGTCCACTGAAGTATTTAGTGATGTTTGGAAACATGTGGGCAACCATCTCAAAGACTATATCTCCTATCCCCGCCTCGTCGGCGAAACAGGCGGTAAGAACTACGTTTTTGCTCATGCTTCTGCTGATGTGCCTGCCGTCAGTTGCGCTCTTGTCCGTGGTGCTTATGAGTATCAGGGGCAGAAATGTTCTGCGGCCTCACGCGCCTACATTCCTGAGTCTATGTGGCCTACTTTAAGGCCAATGCTACTGAGTGAAATTGAAAAATTAAAAGTCGGAGATGTCGCTGATTTTACTAACTTTATGTCGGCTGTCATAGACAAAAATTCGTTCAATACCATTAAGTCTGCCATTGACAACGCAAACGCCGCTTCTGATGCTGACGTGCTCTGCGGCGGTTATGACGACAGTGAGGGATACTTCATTGAACCCACTGTTATTTTGACCGATAACAAGGATTATGAAACAATGCACACCGAGCTGTTCGGACCCGTGCTCACTGTGTTCGTCTATCCCGACAACGAATTTGAGAAAACTTTGACCGAATGTGCCACTTCCTCTAAGTATGCACTCACAGGGGCTATCTTCTCACAAGACCGTGAGGTTCTTGCGAGCATGGAAAAGGTTCTCATGAATTCTGCTGGTAATTTCTATATAAATGACAAGCCCACAGGCGCAATGGTCGGGCAACAACCATTCGGCGGCGCACGTGGTTCGGGAACAAATGATAAGGCAGGAAGCCCGCTCAACCTATACCGTTGGATAAGCCTAAAAACAGTAAAAGAAAGCTTCGTACCCCCCCATGATGTCAACTATCCGTTTATGTTGGAGGAGTGATGCGTGACAGGGGGACGGTTCCTCTGTCACATGACCATAACCTTTAGCAAAAGCATATTTTGTCTGCTCGTGTGACAGATGAACCGCCCCCCTGTCACGCACCGTCCTCTGTCTTGCGCCCGCTACCCCCTCTCCCCCCACTTGTGGACAGATTGTGTTTAAGGTGTAACTTATTGATTAATCTTCTCTTGCCCCCATTGACATCAATGGGGGCTTGTGGTAATTTCAAGCTATAAAAGCGCATCGCGAAACCCATGTTTCAGCATAAATTGTGCTTTTTTGTTGACGCACAAAACGACATTTTTTACTCGTTGTTTTGTGCCTGTGTTTTTAGGAGAGGGGTTGTCATTTTATGAAACATTCAAAATTCAAAAAACTGATTGCTAAAGTTCTTGTCATTGCTATGTTGCTCACCGTAATATCCTCTTTACCCTATATGATTGCGACCGGACAAGCTGAGGACAACTTAGAGGCTGTCGGCAGCGAAACTCAACCAAGCGAAACACCGCCTACAGATGAAACTCCCACAGAACCCCCTGCGCCTGAAGAAGATCAATCAACACCGCCACAAGGCGAAACTGCACCCGGCGTCCCCCCGCAAACTGAAGTCCCACAAACCGGGACTGAGCAAGATACACCCTCACAGGGTGAAACTCCGCAGGGCGAAGTCCCTTCGAGTGAGCAATCACCCGAACAGGATTCTCCCACCGACAATAATCCTCCTAATGACCAAGGCTCAGCTCCCGACTTTCCTGAAAAACCACCCGAAATTCCGAGTTTTGAAACAAACTCCGGCGCTCACTCCGTAATCGGTGCTTTTTCTGAGCTACTGAGCCCTGTTTCACCGATGCTCTCAAACATCACCGCCAGTTCTGCAACTGAGCCTTGGAATTTGAGAGAGTTTGTAACCGGTGTCGAAATTTCCGATGCGGATGGCAATTTATTGGGCTCTTCAAACCCTCCCCTCATCGGCAACAACTACAAAATTGAAATAACTTTTGCAGAAAATCCGTCGACGGGCTTACAACTTTCATATGACGGCTCCCCCGCCACTGACTCCGCAAACACAGTCGCAGGACTTAATGGCAGTGTGCTTGTCTATCAGATGCCGGACAGCCTTGTAATGCAAAACGCAATCCCACAAACACCGATTAGATTCCCCGGCACAAACGCTATAATCGGGTGGTACACAATATCCGCAACTAACGCTACAGGCGTTCCGGGACCACTGCTCCATGTGTGGTTTGCGAATGTTAACAGTGACGGTGATCCAACTCCTGACGGCAGTAACTTTATCGACTACTATTCAAACGTTGAACTGGTACTCGATGTTACAGCGCAGTTTACGGCAGGTTCGGGCGGCAATCTTGATTTCGGTGGCGGCGAAATCGTTGAAGTACCCCCACCAATCCCCTCAACCGGCTCGCTCACCATAAATAAAACTTCAAGCTACAGACCCGATGCCACGGGAAGTGGTATTGGTTCCGAGGGTGCTATCTACTATATGGTTTCAATAACTGCTCTGGGGCAGGATATAAGTAATATAGTATTCACTGACGCTATCACTGTAAACGGCTCAAACATAGCCAATCCTGCCGGCCCGGATAATGCTATTTCGCAGCCACTATTTGAAGTACAGAGAAATAATAGCTTGCCTCCTGAAAGCATAGTTCCGACAGTTACTTGGAACGACACTCCGACTGTATCTTTCACGGCAACTTTCACCGGACTTATTCTTGAGCCGGGTGAGTTCATAACTGCTAGATTTCACATTGATATTGAAAAGCTGATAGAAAACAATTCGGGCATTGCCTCAAGCCTGTGGAATTATAATTTCACGGTTAATAACCGGGCAACAGCAAACGGTAATGTCAATATCATGCCTGTGCCGCCTGTGAGCGACAACGTAGATGACCAAGTGGGCAAATCTTTTGAAATCCACAAAAGTGGTTCCGAGGCAAATGTCGGCGGACAAAGAGGCATTTTGTGGTCGATTGTTGTCGGTGGCGAAAAATCACCTAATCTTGTTAACGGAAGATTATTTGACATGCTCGGTGACGGCTTGGTGTTGCCACCAAATGCACAAATAAACATACGATTTTTCAATGATTTAACTGCATCTCCAACATTCGACGGCACAGCCGCTACTCTAAACCCCACCTCATCATTTGTGAGAGCGCCCGACACTCCACCTACACCGCCTGTAACAGCACCGGTCGGTTGGGACTTTGCGCTTACAGTGCCCGGCACATACGGTCCGGTTTATAAAATCGAAATTTCCTACTTTGCCCGATTTGCAAATCAAACTTTGCCGCCTTCTCCCGAAACCTTCACAAACGAAGTAGAGTTTTTTGAGCCCGACGGCGACGGTGTCGGCGGTGGTGGCAGTGATATCACCATAAACCAAGGACTTGCTACCCTAAACAAAACCAGCGGTGGACTTTGCGGTCACCCTGCGCTCGGGGCAGAGCGACCCGGCACAATTCCTTTAGGCCCTAATAACGAACGGTATTGGATTGACTATCATGTTGAGGTGATAGTACCCGGCGGGCTTCATCTCATGCCACTTTATCTCTATGACACGCTCGGCAGGAATCCCGGTGGGAGCGGAGTTCCCAATGTTCCGATGCCGATTCCCGGTGGCCCCGCCATGGTCAGTGCAGCCACATATCCTGCGGGAGGCACGCCTGTGAATGCGCTTATTCACACCGACTTCGTTCCCTATTATACAAACGCTTGGAGAATGTTCTTCGGTTTTACGGGCAATACAATCAGTGCGACACAAAGCTCCCACTGGCCGTTTGAAGAGCAAGTAAAACTCACATTAAACTACAGAATTTGGATACCCGACGCACAGATTGATGAAGTTAAAGCTAACCCATCTGCATATTTTCAAAACACCATCTATCTCATGAATCAATCCGGTTCGGGAACTCCGCAGATAGGCAACCCTGAGATGAGAGTAGCTGCCGATACTACGAACGACTACTGGCCGCTTTTCAAAAAAGGCACACCTTCCGCCGACGCGGCTTGGATTTTCAACTACACCGCAACAATAAACGGCGCATACTCTGATACTCCGTTTTTCCGGCCGTCTGATAATCCTGCTCCCGTTTTCTCAGACGTTTTTGACAGTAGACTTAAATATGTAGCGGGTTCGTTTTACATGGTTAACACACAAACTAATCGCTACTATGCGTTCCCTGGGGGGAGCGATGTAACTCTAGGCACAAACTCATTTACAGCAAACTTAAATCAGCTTCGGGAGTTTTCAGGTTCACGACCCGATGGCGGTTGGACAGGCACAGGCTCCGCTCCACCCAGTGATTGGCTCAACGTAAGGCATAAGTTTGAGATTCGCTATCAGCTTGAAATGGTTGACCCATCACTGCTCGGACCGGGTATCCCATCGGTGGATATGACAAACACCGCAACAATTTCAAGGGCTGTGGGGGCATGTACTTTTGACAACGACTACAGCGTGACATATGACGAACATCGCCTTTCTAAGAGCATGGTAAATACTCCCGACGGTTCGGGGCTTGTGCGCTTTGAGATTATCGTCAACCCCGATGGTTCGATTGACTTTGGTGCAGGGGCAGGCTCACCTCCCACACAAGGTCCTGATGAAATTTTCGCAGTTGACGTGCTTCAAAATCTCAATCTATATATGGATTCCGTGAGGTTTTTCACAAGAGCACAAGGTGCTGACGGCACCTGGGTCGGTGGGTTCACCGTGGAAATGCCCAAAGGCTTCAATAATAGACAGCTCTGGAGCGTGAACTCCGGCAGTCCTGACAACATAGATGCCGCAAACACTGTATTTTTCGTAATTCCAAACCGCCAACCTGTCAAAATCGTCTATGATGCACTGGTCACGTTGCCACCGGGCGCCTCCGGTACTATAAGCAACACATTAAATCTGATGGGTGAAAGTGATGGTCTTTCAGATACGACTTGGGAAGTCGGCGATGCAGGCGCAGGAGCTGTTGCAAGCCGCCAGGTTGTCAGGGTATTTAAGCGTGACACCGTTGGAAATAACATCAAAAACGCCACATTTGACCTCTATGCCACAAACATCAACATGAGCGGTCCTGCGGGCGGACTTCCCCCCGTATCGCTCCCGGCACTAAATCAAAATGTGCGATTTGGGAGACTGCTCTCCGATGTCCTCACAAATGATGATGGCATAGCCGTGTTCGACCATGAACTGCTAATTACCCGACCCGCACAATTTCTGTTCGTACTGCATGAGCGAATTCCACCCGATGGTTTTGAAACGCTCACCCAAGACGGCTATACATTCTTTACGATAGACCCGACTATCACCCAAGCTCAGATAAATTCAGCCGCGGCGGCGATTGGAATTTCACCCGACAGAATCGCTCAAATTCCGGATTTTATCACTATTATAAATGAACCTATCGGACCGCCCAACTCTTTGAGGGTTATAAAAAAATTCCAAGATGCCTTTGGCAATCCTATACCCGAAGATCTGTTAAAACAGTATTTGCAAGACTTTGAACTGACTGTCACTGACCAACTCGCTGTCGAACATGTCTATTCACTTGAGGATTTACTGAATCCGGATGGCGTAATAATTGAGGACATCGCCATAGGCAGATTCCATTTCAGGGAGAACCATTTCGCCAATATTCCCGATTATATTTTCAGTCACTCTTCACCTGAACTGCCTTTCCACCGCATGGTTTTCCCAAACCCCGCAGGTCCTGTAACTATTATGATTACCAATGTTTACACTAAAATACCACCACCGATCAATATCCCACGCATTGACCCGCTTGATCCGATACCGTGGCGACCGCTTCCGGCTCCTATAACTCCACACACACCCGTACCGACTCCACCAACAGAACCACCTCCCTATCCACCACAAAATCCAAGCCCGACTCCGGAGCCAAATCCGAGAGTTCCGCAGACCGGAGATAATAGTTCAATTATTTGGTATGCTATCTTGCTCTGTCCCGGTGGTGCACTGGTTGCCACTCCTGCCGTGATTAGCTTGCGCAAAAAATATTCTAAGAAAGGCAAATAGCCGACATGAATATTAGACGATTTATCTTCGCCGCACTCTATGTCTTAGGGTTTGCCATCATAGTGTTTGCCTCTTATCAGCTCATCACTATTCTTGGTGAAGAACGCGTAGCTCGAAGTGAATACTCCGAGCTACGCGAGGTCGCCGCTATGTTCCCTAATGACGGCTCTGCGTTTACCGAAGAGCTTACTGCCACAGCGGAAGACGATGCATTTGATAAGCCTGTCGATTCACTCGAACCTTTGATGCGTCTCGCTGAACTCAACCCTGATTTTGTGGGCTGGATTGAGATTTTCGGCACATTGGTTGATTATCCCATTGTCCAAGGCAGTGACAACAGTTTCTATTTAAGAAGAACTTTCCTCTGCGAGAGAAACCGTGCAGGTTCTGTATTTATGGATTTTCGTGCAGAGCCTGATTTTCACACGCCACTCACCTTTTTATACGGACATAATATGCGTGATGATTCAATGTTCAGCACACTGATGTGGTTTCAAGATAAGGCTTTTTTAGACAGTAACACCGAGATTCGTATTATCACCGCCACAGGTGAGCTTCTCACTTATGAGATTATCTCTGCATGGAGCACAGATGTTTGGGATGAGATTTATTCGCTCGATTTTCAGAGCGCTTCCGCTGTTTCGGATTTTTTCGGGCACGGAGAGTTTGAGCACTTCCTGGCACTCTCCACCTGCCTAACAAGCGCACGCCAAAGCTCAGACGAACGGTTCGTCGTTGTCGCAGGACGCAGGTAGGTGTGGTAAAAAACACACAGGTTAGCAGGTGATGGGCGGTTTGTTACGCTTTTTTGCGAGAACAGCGGTGTAGATCCCGATGGCTCGCAAAAAGTGTAGCAAACTGCCCATCACCTGCGGGGTCGGAGCAAAAAGCCCAATCAAGGCACTAATTCTCCCCCGAAGCCGTCACACTTTGTGTTGACGACGCTTGATTGGATTGGCTGGAGAACGAAAAACCTTCTTCATTTCCATTATTGACAAGTTGCTCATATTCTCTTGGGTTTGCACTGTTGCCGGTCGGTGCAACTCCATTCTCGCTGTGTCCTATTGTAGCCCAAGCTATGTTGAACGCTTCATCAAACCCATGCTCGGCAATATTGCTTAAAAAAGCTTCACCAAATACATCAATCTGATTTTGGGCATCAGCACGCATTTGTGCAATGGTTTCACTTGATAAATCTGCGGCACTTGCTCCACCAAGATTCATTCTTGCAAGTTGCCCCGATAGACCTGTTGCATTGCTGAGCAGTAGCCTAAACGCGGATTCTGAAAACTGCAAGTTCTGATTCGGGTCACTATACTCATTTCGGACTGCGGCAAATGCATCCACATATTGGCGAAGCCGCTCTTCCAAGCTAAGCGGCTGTGTTTGCGACCCATTATCTGAAACATTGCCTGCGTTAGCTGATGAATTATCGGGCTGATATGGATTCACAGCCATATTAGATCTTGATGGCTGTGGAGGAGTGTTTTGGAGCATTCGGCTCAGGTGTTCAAGTTCATGCATTGTGGATTCCGGCACCCCCGGAAAGCCTTGAGAAGTGTTTATCAACTCTGATGAAAAATCTTCATTCTCTTTCCATATGCCATCCGCTGTAACTACGAAATTTACATTTCCGCTCTCCGTTTCGACTGTCACTCGGCGTATATTCATAAGTCCATTATTGATGATAGATTGCCTAAGAGTAAGGTCTGAGTCTGCACTATTGGCATTTGCGCTAATTTGCACTTGGTCTGAATGTGAGCTTGCGCTTATAGGTGAATTTGTGTTTGAATTATTAGACGGATGATTTTGTGCTCCCTCAAGCATTCTTTGAAGAATATTAAACGAAAGCGAACCTTCTTCGTGCTGCGACATAAGCTCTTGTATGATACCATTTTTTAGGTCTGCGATTGCTTCCTGCGATTTGGCAGGGCCACCGGGGACCAGAGCCTCTCGCATTCGTGTGCCTATTTCGAGCTTGAAATTGCGTGTGAGTATTTCTTCTTGCGTCATACCTAACTTATTAAGGTTGGTTCCTCCACCCGGCAACGTTTGATATCTTGGTACATAGTTTGGGTTGTTCGCATTTACGTTCACATTAAAATCCTCCATTATTTTTATGATACTCACCGACACAGACAATATATTTTATATTATCGACTATAATTCATCATAACTTTAGCTGGCAGAAAAAACCGCTTTGAGAAGTAGAGATTGCATTCTGCCGCCCCTACGTGTCAAATTGCAATTTTCTTACTAGATTATCATTTGTCTTGACAGAAAATTGCACCACAACCGCTCTTGCAAGATACAGCTTCTTGTGGTAGTATCATTTCAGCTTTTGACAAGGAATGGTCATTTTTATGCGTTCTATGATTCTTAGTGTGGGCACTGAACTACTTTTTGGGCAGATTACTAATACCAACTCGGTTTATTTGTCGCAACAGTTAAATTCGCTGGGGTTTGATGTTTTGCATCATCATTCTGTTGGCGATAACCCTCGGCGGCTTGCCGATGTTATTCGCTCAGCGTTTTTGGATTGCGACATAATCATTGCAACCGGGGGGCTTGGGCCTACGCAGGATGATTTGACTAAAGAGGTTGTCTGCGAAGCCATGGGCGATACGCTCGCTCTTGACGAGTCTGAGCTCTCGCATATCAAAGGCGTTTTCAAGCGCATTGGGCGCGAAATGACCGAGAACAACGTCAAGCAGGCGTATTTGCCCTCTCGTGCCACTGTCTTTCACAATGAAGTGGGCACAGCACCGGGGTTTGCGCTTGAAAATGACGGCAAAATCATTATCTGTATGCCGGGGCCTCCCCGTGAACTCTTACCGATGTTTGAGAAAAAGGTTATCCCCTATCTCGAAAAGTTCATGGATAGTCGGATTTTTTATCGTATGATTCGCACTTTTGGTGCGGGTGAGTCTTGGCTTGAAACTGAGCTTTTAGACCTCATTGACGCTCAAACCGATCCAACCCTCGCCACTTATGCCAAAGAGGGTGAGTGCGCTTTGCGTGTTGCCTCAAAGCGAGGTAGCGAAGCCGAGGCTGTCTCCGCTGTTGATGCTATGGTCGAGGTTGTCCGCTCGCGGATTGGTGAGCTTATTTACAGCGTTGATGATGAGGAACTTTATCAGGTTGTCGGGCGGCTCTTAATCGAGAATTATGTATCCATCTCCTGCGCTGAGTCCTGCACAGGTGGACTCTTTTCCGAATATCTCACCCGAGTGCCGGGAATTTCAGCAGTTTTTGACAGAACTTTTATCACTTATAGTAATAATTCTAAAATCGAAGAACTTGGCGTTAGCAGTGCGACCATCGAAAAATTTGGAGCTGTCAGTGCCGAGACTGCATTGGAAATGGCTCGTGGGGTGCGAAAGAAAACCGGGAGTCGGCTCTGTATTTCAGTCACCGGAATCGCCGGACCTGATGGCGGAACTACAGAGAAGCCCGTTGGAATGTCGTATATTGGGCTTTGCTTTGATGATTTTGAGGACGTTCAGGAAATACGAAGTCGCTTCGCAGAACGTGGGTCCAATCGATACTATTCCATGCTTTGCATGATGCATATGATATATGCTGTGCTCTCAGGCTCGCCGCTTAAACTTCGCCGGTGATTGGCAATTTGTTCCGCTTTTTTGCGAGCCATCGGGATCTACACCGCTGTTCTCGCAAAAAAACTCCACAAACAGCCAATCTCCTGCTTACCTTTGGGGAATCTAATACATAAGGGGATTACTTTTTTATGAAATTACACGTTGAAAACTTACAGAAGAGCTATGCCACTAAGGCTGTTTTGACCGGAGCCTCTTATTCCTTTGAGAAGGGGAAAATTTATGGGCTTTTGGGGCGAAATGGTGCCGGTAAAACTACCATGTTTAACTGTTTGGCGGACAATATTCCGCTCGACGAGGGTAGCTGCTATATGGAATTTGACGGAATACGCCACCCCACTGCGCTTGATGATATTGGCTTTGTTTTTACACAGCCGCATTTGCCTGAGTTTATGACAGGATATGAGTTTATAAAGTATTTTGTTGACATAAATCGCGATAAAATTTCAGGGCCTGTTGATATTGACGCTTCGTTTGCTCTGCTTGACTTTGACCGTGCTGACAGTCATAAACTTATTAAAGAGTATTCTCATGGTATGCAGACCAAGGTACAGCTTTTGGCGTTTTTGATTTTGCGCCCGAATGTCATTTTGCTGGACGAACCGCTCACCGCTTTTGATGTTGTGGTTGCGGTGCAGATTAAAAACCTGATTAAATCGCTGAAAAATGACCATATAATCATCTTTTCTACTCATATTTTGGAACTTGCACAGGATTTATGTGATGAGATTGTTGTTTTACATAACGGCACACTTTCTACGCTCGATTCATCTAAGCTCCATGATAAAGAGTTTGAAAACGAGGTGCTTGCCATGCTCACAGAGGAGAAAATAACGTAAAATTCACCAGACTAGCAGATGATGGGCAGTTTGCGCTGGTTTTTCGGGAGAACAGCGGTGTAGATCCCGATGGCTCCCGAAAAATCAGCGCAAATTGTTCATCATCTGCGGGAGTACACAGCAATTTCTGTGATTGTTTATAAATACGAAAGGAATTACCATTTATAATGTTTGAAATTACAATTTTATCACTGCGGGTGCGGTTTTCTATGGCGGCTAATCGGCTTATCTACTTTCTTCGAAATTTGCCGATTCTCAAAAGGATTTTGCCGCCGTCATTGCATGGCGAATATGTTTTAAAAATTATTCTCTCTATTTTTGGTGCATTGTTTATTGCGTCCAAACGTAGTTTTCTCCACCTTCTGACTATGGGGATTGCTGTTGCTGTAGGTGCTACACAACTTTTTGTTTCATTAAACGGCGGTCTTTTTAACTTTTCTTTGCCGGATGATCTTTTTGCCGGATTTACTGCGTCCGGGGTTATCCACTATTCGCTCTTGACTTGGATTATTGTGACTACTCTCGGATTTTTCACCCAAACCAGAATTGCGGACGTGGGACTCAACTATAAAAATGATGATATCATGATAAACTATCTAAATGCAGACCCTACCGTGTATGCAAAATCGCGTCTGCTTTTAGACCTTATCGCTCGTGTCCTCTTATATGCGCCATACTTCTTGGTTGCCTTTTTGCTTGCCGGCATCCCTGTTTGGGGAGTGCTCACAGCGCTTTTGATTATGGTTTCATTTCGCTTGCTTGGAGAGGTCACAAACCTTGCAATGGCAAAACGTTATGGCATGCATTTCGGCCAAGGCGCTCATGCGAACATTGCAGGAGTTCTTGTGATTGTTGCAGCACTTTTGCTTCCACTGTTTTTATCTGCTGCCATCGCAACACTTTTTATCCCTTTATTTGTTGCTTTTAGCGACATTTCAGCCATTTTTGCAAATCCTCTCGTTTTGCTTGTCTGTGCGGGACTGGCTGTACTCTCTTGGCTCTATCTTATGGGTTATCAAAATTATCGTAATGTGCTTAGGGATAGTATTAAGTTTTACATCGACCACATGAACAAGCACGCCGGGGCTCAGCAGAGTGGTGCGATGGCCGCTGAGATGGCAAGTGCGCAGAAGTGGGCAAAAAATGTAAGCGAAGCGGATCTTGATTCGAGCAAGTTTAGCCACAAAAGTGGTTTTGCCTACCTAAATGCCATTTTCTTCGACAGGCACAGCAAGTTTTTCAGGCGTAAACTTTCCATTAGATGCGCGATAATAGCTTTAGCCCCCATAGCTATAATTGCCGCTGTCCTCATTGTAGGTCTTGTAGATGGAACCTTTGCAATCGGCGACTCAATTCGTGATTTTCTGGGATTTGAAGATGAGTTCTTGTCCGGTTTGTTTGCAAATGTGCCTATTTTCTTTTTCATTATTTATATTGCCTCAATGGGGCGTATTGTCACGGCTTCCGTGTTTTCTAATTGCGATATTCAGATGCTCCACTATTCATATTATCGAACTCGTGAAAACATTTTTTCCTCATTTAAAGCAAGAATCACAGAGATTTTGAGGTTCAACTTCCTCATTACCACTGTGATGTCTATGGGTGTTATTTTTGCTGTTGGTATCATTTTTGGGTACTTTGACTTACTTTATTCGAGTGTTTTCTTCTTAGTCTTGACGGCTATTGGAGTTTTGTTTGCGTTTAATGACTTGTTTTTATACTATGTCATTCAGCCATATGACGAGGCGGGAACCGGTAAGAGTACGGTTTACAAGATTATCAATTTTGCGATTTATGTTGTCGCTTGGATCAATTTCCAAAATCAGTTTGAGTTTTTCACTTATGCGGCGATTATTGGTGTTGTGACTGTGGCATACATAGGCATCGGGCTGGTATTGCTACTCTCGCTCGCGCCTCGGAGATTTAAGTTGCGGTGATGTGTTTACGGTAAACGCCGGTAACATCTTTTAAAGATGAAAAAGTGTGCTAATGTTGTCGTCTATGGCAACATTAGCACACTTTTTACAAAAATTCAAGTATATCTACTTTCTCACGCACACTTAGGGCAGACATAATAGATTAACAGCTCAAATGACTCAATTTCCCTTTTTGCATGTGCATTTATATAATCTTCAAGCCCCGGTAAGTCTATGTCCTCGGCGCTGCCGCATGTGGAGCAGATCATGTGGTCGTGCGGTGCAATTGTTGGATCAAACAAGTCCGGAGAATCTCCGCGCGATATGCGGCGGATGATATTGCTGTCTGCAAACTTGCCAAGGTTTCTATATACAGTACCCAAAGCTATATTCGGCATGGACTTTTTAGCCACAGTATAGATGTGTTCTGCGGTCTGATGTGGGTGCTCCTTTACAATTTGCATTATCGCTTTTTGCGCTCCGGTCATATGTTTCACCTTTCTGGTTTTCTAAATAATCTACTCGGTTTGCATTAAGATGTCAAGCACTTCTTCAATGTTTTTATTACCAAAAATCGTCTTTTCGTTATCAATTATTATAACAGGTACACTCATAATTCGGTGCTGTTTTCTCATTTCGGGAAAACGTCCCAAGTCAATCATCGCCGCACTTACATTGCTACTAAGAGCGGCAATATGTTGGCAAGTTTGAACTACGTTCGGACACATCGTACATGTAAGATTGACTCCAATCTTAATATCGACAGTTTTGTCTATTTTGTTTATCCTTTTTGACGTTTCATCCGAAATCGGCTGACCCGGTCCTGCCACATTATAGATAGCGAGTACAAAGGATTCAAGTTCATGTCCGACGGGAAGTCCGTGGAAGCTGACCCCTGAATATGTACCGTCGCCTCGCATCAATGCAATCACAGGATAGATATCTGTACCAACTTTTTCTTCGGCATCGGAATTCTCACCCTTTTCAAAAATAACTATAGGGACTCTTTCCGTGAGTTCGTGAAACGCATTTAAAAATTTGCGAATTTTCTCGGATAATTCGTGCTCCCGCTCTAAAACCGCAAGAACTGAAACTTCTCCCGTCAAGCACTCTATGACTTGTTTGATTTGCTCTGATGATTTTTCGTCAAAATAATTCGACATGATTTCGCTCCTTTGTATTAACCGATTGCTAAGCTCAAATAGCCTTGTAATTTTCTCCGCTCTATCAAAACACCCGCCGCCTGCGGGCGGCACCCTCTTTTCTAAAGAGGGTAAAGATTACTCATTTCTAACCCCCGCCCTCTTTAGTAAAGAGGGTGGCCCCGCAGGGCCGGGTGTTTTGTTACTCAGACTTTCGCAATTGCCTGATTACCCTTACAGTTTCCCCACTAAATCCAATCCCGGTTTTAGGGTTTCGCTGCCCGGCTCCCATTTGGCGGGACAAACCCTGTCGCCGTGCTCTGCTACAAATTGAGCCGCCTGCACTTTTCTCAAAAGTTCGTTTGAATTTCTGCCAATACCCAAGGCATTCACTTCATATGCTACAATTTCGCCTTCAGGGTTCACGATGAATGAACCTCGGAGAGCCAAGCCTTCATCTTCCAGCAGCACACCGAAATCTTCTGAGATTTTGTGTGTTGGGTCTGCAAGCATGGGGTACTTGATTTTTTTAATGGTGTCGGAGGCATCATGCCATGCTTTGTGGGTGAAATGCGTGTCTGTTGAGACTGCATACACTTCACAGCCAATCTTCTGAAACTCATCGTAATTGTCTGCTAAATCGCCAAGTTCTGTTGGACACACGAAAGTGAAATCCGCAGGATAAAACACAAAAACTGACCACTTACCCTTTAAATCCTCGCATGTTACCTCTTTAAAATTTCCATCTACAAATGCCTGCGTTGTAAAACAACCAACCTTTTTTCCAATCAATGACATAATTGTTCTCCTTTTATGATTTAGTATTGAGAATCATTCCTATTCTCATTATTGACAATATACAACACTTCAAATTTGTTGTCAATAGTTTTTTTGTGAATTTTTTTGAACAGGGGCTAGCTGGTGCAAACAGCAAAAGCGGGCGACCGAGACGATCGCCCCTACGAAAAGCTGAGCAAATTGCCCATATTGGGCATATGAGGATTAGCCCTCGCACATCCCAAATACACTGCAATTACCGCTTACCACCCTGCCTGCTCTGCCATGAAGATCGAAGCCCTGCTCTGTACAATTCTTACAGTATCCTCTACATTTGCACGCCCATTTATGAAGTCAAGCACACTCTCCATTACTATGTCACGCAGAGAACCATCAGCGCCCCGATTAAGGGAAGCAGAGTCTATCAGATCCAAAAGCTGCTGTGTTTGCGACTCTGTAAGCGGTGGTATCACAATCCCGTCAAGCCTCTCCTCCCGGTTTTCTGCCATTGCTTGCTCCAGCCTATACTCAAAAACCGCTCTGTTTGTTGGGAAGTTGAACTCAAAGTTATCCCTCTGAAAATCCTCTGTCAGAAAAATGCGGACAAACTCCCATGCAGCATCTTCATCTACACTCTGAGTAGTTATCGAAAGACTTCCGACTGGTGATAGAAAGTTGCCGTTTCTATTATCCATCGGGTAGCCCTTAAAAGTAACCTCACCGCCAAAATTCCAAAGTGCCCACTGAAGTGAATCAAAAGCAAACATATTCCCTGCCGACATAATCGTCCTTCCGGCGGCAATCAGATCCGGTGTAGATACGGTCCCAAAATCAGGAGACTCATAAAAGTTTTGCGCGAACTCAAGAAGCTCGGCAAAATCGCTCCTGTAAAAATGTGCAGTGCCATTCTCCCAATCGACAAAATTACCCATTGAACGATTCAGCCAATCACTTAAAAACTCTTCTCTGGTGTGTATGAAAAATAAAAAATTTATCGGCATATCGGCCTGAGGATGTGCATTAATGACTGCATTAAACTCTTCCCAGTTCCACCCCATATCTTCACCGACTACCGATGGATGACCGTATAAGGTTGAAATACCAAATCCGGGAAAAAGCATATATAGATTGCCGCCGATTTCTGTATTTCGAAACACATTGTCTTTAAGGTCACTGCGGTTTAGCTCAGAGTCAGCATCTAAAAGTGGGTTTAAATCCACAAAAAGCCCTCTGGCCGCCCATTGATTAAAAGGTATCCACACGGTTTCGATTATATCAGGCGCATTTCCCGTGATGATATCCATAGCAAGCCTGTTAAATCCCTCTCCCCACGCCCAACCGTCCGCTCCAAAATCATAGCGACCATAATCAGCTATTTCTATGCGGTGCGTGGTACTGTTATTGTTAAACTCCCGCACGGCATTTTGGAGTGCCTGCCCTTCCGAAAAGAAAGTAGCAACTCTTAGAGTAACCACACCGGTGGCTTCAGCAGGCGGAGTAATTGTAAGAATATGCAAATCGGTCTCTCTTGCATCAACACCCCAAAATTCATTTGTGAGCATGATACGTCCATCCGGCAATAATAATACATTTTCAATGGTGTCCGGCGAGAATGCGTCGACCAGGTTGACGAGCCGCACAGCATCTCCCGTCTGCCTGTCTGCGCCGTAGAGATTAAGGCCATCAATGAATAAAATGGAGAAATCACCGCTGCCGGGGAAAACGCTCTCTGCATTACGCGCATTTGAGGGCAGAGCGGTGCTGTCGCCCCAAGCCATGCGTTCAGTGTCTATTTGCTGAATATTTATTCCCTGCCCCGAATGTCTAAAAAACGCAACACTGCCGGCATAGAGATTAACTATCCTCTCAGAAAAATGGTCGCTTAGATCTAAATGAAACAATTCATTGCCGGCTGAATCCATTACATGAACAGCTGAAGCCGTGGCAATAAATAAATTGCCTTCCCCATCTACACTAAAATCTGTGATGGAACTGAAAGCTTGCCCTGCATCAAACCTGCCTATGTCCAAAGTAAGGATTTCCGACCCGGTGCTATCAAGCTTACGAATAGCCGAGTATCTGCCGAGAAGTGTGCGAAAATACGAAAACTGCCAATCGTCGGCATCACAAGCAGTTATATCACTTGGAAAATCAAATGCAAAGAAGTCTGCGGTTTCAGCGACCCAAATATTGCCGTCGCTATCTACACTCATCGCAAGTATAGTAAATTCTGCGCCGTCAGCTTCCTGCGGCACAATTATTTGCGATGCGTAATTTATAAGCTCTGTCAGATTTGTCCCATCGGCATTTACTGTAAATATCATTGTATTTCGCCAGACAAAGCCGGTATGTTCAAATTCAGCAGTAATGAAGTTAGCTGTGGAAGTAAAATATATCACATCCCCCACAAGCACTAAGTTGTCTATTCCCGGTAACATCTCAAAGTACTCAGGAAAAGGCTCAAATACATCAGCAACGATAAGCTCAGGCGGTGCCGATTCATAAGTGACAGAATCCTCGATTTCATTACCGCAAGCGGTGAGTGTAATATTGAGATATATTACCATGATTATTAAAAGTGTGATGGTTGTAATTTTCTTCATTTATTAGTCCCTCGCTGGATAAAATCGGCCACCCGAAAGAGTGACCGACTTCGTGAATTATACTCTTACCTATTTACAAACCTCAGCAAGCAGTGCCTCAACCTGGTTTTTCATCACGCCTATGCCGCCTACTGCGTCCAGTCTGGCTTTTTCGGCTATGAAAGTCGGAACCGCCCACACTTCTTTTTCCTCATAGGCATAGTCGTTTGCGGCATACATCTGCTTTTCGTATGTACCATCTTTGAGTGCAGCCTCTACCTTTGCACTGTCTGCGCCTATTTCGCCCGCACATTTTGCTAAAACCGCTATTTCTTCAACAGAGATTTTTTCCTCAAAGTGAGCCTTATAGAGCCTTTGAAAAAATGCCACTTCGTTTGCACCTTGGTCTTTAACGCATAAACTCGCTTGGACCGCCAAGTTGTTCCATGGTCTGTGCTCAGGCTCTTCGTGCTTTGGATGCGCCTCTACAGGCCGCCAGACTATCTCTGCTTTGGGATAATCAGGTAATACTTCTAATAGATGCTGGATTCCCCTGTCGCAATATGGGCATGTGTTGTCGATGAATACTTCAATTTTAGCCATTAATTATTAACTCCTTTTTCATAATTTGCTGTTAATATAGTATTATATATCATTATCTTGTAATTGCAAAGTTATTTTATTCTGTTATACTGAATCAGACAAGGTAAGCAGAGGTAGGGCGGTTTGCGGAGTCTTTTTGGGAGAACAGCGGTGTAGATCCCGATGGCTCCCAAAAAGACTCCGCAAACTGCCCTACCTCTGCGGCAATCAACGCAGAAAGTAAGGTCATTTTATGAATATTGCTATTATTACTGATTCTTTTCCGCCTATGATTGATGGCGTTAGCCGGTGTGCCCTTGGGTATGCTACTGCGCTTCACGACGGCGGATATGGTGAAATTATTGTTGTCACACCTAAAGTTCCCGGGCTCAAATATGATTATCCATTTAAGGTATACGGATTTCCTTCCGTTTCCGTGCATTATTCGCATTATCGGGCAGGGCACCCCTTTATCCCCTATCTTGCCCGCAAGCTCAAGAAGATGAATATTGACGTAATTCACGCACACAGCCCATTCACTTCTATGCTCTTGGCGCGGCAGCTCCGTAGAATTTTGGATATTCCAATTGTTTTCACGCAACACACCAAGTGGCACTATGATATTGCTCAAGCAGTTTCTTCACGCACACTCAGGCGTGAAATAGAGCGTTACGCCTATATGAACATCAAAGCGGCTGACGAAGTTTGGGCTGTGAGCCGGGGGGCGGGCGAGTATCTTGTCAGCCGCGGCTACAAGGGTGACTATGTCGTAATGCCCAATGGCAGTGATGTCACTGCGGTTTCTTCTGATTCCTCGCTTGAACTTGGTCTCAGGGAAAAGCTAAAGCTACCTGACGACGTGCCTGTTCTTTTGTACTGTGGCAGAATGATGTGGTATAAAGGAATTTCGCTGAAACTCAAAGCTTTAGAGCTTCTTCGTAAGCGTGGTATCAAATTTCGCATGATTTTTGTCGGCGATGGCGAGGATCTTGATGAAATAAAGGCTAGCGCCAAGGAATATGGACTTTCCGACTGTGTGTTATTTACCGGAAGAATTTCCGACCGCAGTGAACTTATGGCTTATTACGGCATTGCTGATTTGTTTTTGTTTCTATCAACTTACGATACTCAGGGGCTTGTTGTTCAAGAAGCCGCGGCGGCATCTTGTCCCGCTCTTGTGCTCAGCGAAAGTGCACCTGCGGAATCCATAACTGATGGAGTCACAGGGTTTGTCACTGATAGTAACTTAAGTAGCGTCGCTGATAAAATCGAACAAATTCTATCCGACAGAGCCTCACTCAAAAGCATCGGCAACAACGCCTTAGAAAATGTATATATCCCTTGGGATAGCGCAATTGTCAATGCCGCTCACAGATACTCAGCCGTTGCCAAAAATTACAGGGAGAGGCGCAAAGAATCTGTGCGCGTTAAAATTAGGCGTACTGTCCGCTATAGGCTCATAAAGGTGACCAGAGGTGGTAAAAAATTGCGCCTTAAAGTGATTGGGAGATAAGGCTATAATAAATAAGTTACAAAAAGTTTCATTTTATTTACATTTTTTCTTGACATTGTTATTTTTCCATGGTATTATGTCAACTCACTGGAAAATCAAATGAAGATTAGCTAGTTTGAAAAGTTCAAACTAACTGAAAATGTGCGATTTGCTCCCCCTACGGGGAACCGCAAATGATGCACAAAATGACAATTCCTTTCAGGAGTCGTTTTGTGCCTTAGGACATAGTTAAGGAATGGTCATTAAGATGAAGCTTAAATCGAAACTTGTCAAAGCAATAACTTTTACACTTATTGTCGTCATCATGCTTGGTATAACTGCCCCTGTTGCTTCTGCTTCTGTTTCAGGCACATGGCATCAAGGTGCAGGCGGTTGGTGGTTCCAACGTGCCGGTGGCGGCTATTCTACGGGTTGGGAGCTGATAAACGGCACTTGGTACTATTTCAGCGGTTCAGGTTGGATGCAGACCGGTTGGGTTCAATACCATGGTGCTTGGTTTTTCCTTAGATCATCCGGCGCAATGGCTACCGGCTGGACTTTTGACGGCAGTCATTGGTATTATCTGCGCAGTAGCGGTGTTATGGCTACGGGCTGGCATTTTTCCGGCGGAAGTTGGTACTTTTTGCACCCGAACGGTGTCAGGGCACAAGGTTGGGCATTTGACGGCAGCCATTGGTATTACATGGTTGATTCCGGGCAAATGGCTACGGGCTGGGTAAATGATCGCGGACTATGGTACTTCATGCGCGATTCCGGTGCAATGGCAACAGGCGTGGTGGCAATCGGCGGAGTAAACCACACATTTGCCGCTTCAGGTCACTTAACTGACAGACTTGCCACAAACAGGCTCACAGGCCGCCCCATGCCTGAAGTCCTCATAAACAGGCGTCCTATTGCAGTTTCACTCGGCAATGCCCCTGCGGCGGCTACGCTACCCATAAACGGTGTTTCGGCGGCTGATATAATTTATGAAGTTCCACTGGAAGGCAATGTCACCCGAATGATAGGCATTTTCAGCCACCCCGACAGTATCCCGCAAGTCGGCAGTATCCGCAGTGCGAGATATTATATAGCCAATATTGCCGAAAGTTATGACGCTATCTTGGTCAGTGCCGGAAGAAGTTTTCTTGCTCGTGACCATATCCCGGCTCGCGGCATCGACTGGGTCAACGCTGTTGAAGGTACTGCAGCTCACAGGCAGATGTTTACCAGAAATCGAGAAAGAATACCCGGACGTACAATTGATAACTATCACAGTGTTGTTACAACGGGTTCACTTGTGAGCAGGTTGCTTCCCACATACGGCTTTAGACTCTCACATAATTCAGGTTTTAACAACAGGCTCACCTTTACAGATAACGCCACACCTGCGGGTGGAGCCGCTGCAAGTAACGTAAATATCGTGTTCTCATCATTTAAATCATCTTCGTTTACTTTTGATTCGGCACGCGGTGTCTACCACATGAGGCAAGCTCATGGCACAGCGACCAGTGATTTCGTAGATGCAAATAACAACACTCGAGTAGAATTTGCCAATCTGATCATTCTCAGAACTCGTGTAGTGGCATCTCCTGACGACGCTGTACCGCCTTTAGAGTCCAACCGCCTGCGTGAAGTTGATACAATGCCTAATACTTACGGCACAGGCACGGGTACAGGCTACTTCGTCCACGGCGGCAGACAAATCCCAATAAACTGGGAAAGGCCTAATCACAGCTCACCATTTATCTACACACTAAGGGACGGCACCCCGCTCAACCTCGGTCGCGGCACAACATACGTAGCACTGGTACCCTTAGAAGCAAGCGTAACTTTCAGGTAAACACTGATAACGCAATTTAATCAGCGTTTACCCGGTAAGTCCTTTTAACAAACTCACCACCTGACTTGGCTTTTTGAGTAGTTAGCCAACAACGGTGGTGAGTTTATTTCACAACCTTCTCCCCAAACGCTTACGCAAAAGAAACATATTAAAAGTAAAACTTAAAACTCCACATGCTGTCACAATTGAGAACAACGGTACAAAGCCTAAACCTTCCAAAATAGGCGGCAAAACAAGAATTATTAAAGCCGACAGCAACGCTGTAATTGTATTAAAAGCTCCGACGTATAAAGGCATTTTCGTTGAGGGACTGACAATCCCCAAGAGAAGTGTCACAGTCACCATAAACCCCGCGTTTGCAATGTTGGCAAATACCCACGCCACGAGTAACACGTTTAGCGTGCCCGCACTGAGCGCAGTGATTCCTGCCGCGGCAACGAAAAAGGCGCACATAAGGGCTGTTATTCTCGGTCCGAATTTATCCACAATATAACCGAACACTATTTGTGTCACAGCAGTTGAAAATATGGCAAGCCCGGTCAGTAGTGCAATGTGCATCTCGGTGGCATAAAAAACACGTAGTGCAAAAAGAGTATAAAACGCCAAGAGTGCGTTTGCAATGGCTAAAAATACACAGGTACAAATCATCGCCCGAAATGTGGAGCTCTCCCTGACGGCACCCGGCATTCCCTTTATGTATTCAAGCAGACGCATTGGCTCCGTGGGCTCTGCGTCTTTGTTTTCCCGCATCATGTAAAAAGCTACTACATTGATAAACATAAAAGCTGCGCCAAGTGCGTATATGACCATATAATTGTAGGGAAAAGCGAAACTACTTAAAATTACAGGAATAAGTGCAGACATTCCGACACCGATAAGCGAACCTATAGCTTGCCCGATTCCTCGAAAACCACCTCGCTTATCCGGCGGCAAAAGCCTAATAACAAGAGGTGTGAAAAAAACGGCATAGGAGCCTACAAATAAGTTAAACACAGCCCAAAATCCCAAAAACAGATGGACAAGAACAGTATTATATCCGGAAAACACAGGGATGAGCATAACAAAAACTAAAAACAAAAAGCGTTGAAAAAATAATATTTTACTGAACGTTCTGTGCATGAGAACGGCACGTGAAGCAACAAAGCCGAAAAACGGCTGTGCCAACAAAACGCACACAAAGCTCATAGACGTAGCAAGGGCAATCTGAAAAGTCGATGCCCCAAGCTGATTTAGAAATGACGGGATAACCGCAGTAATAGAAATGAGTGCCATTGACGGCATAAACGAGAGCCCATCAATAAAAAACATTTTTAAGTTATGCCGCACATCCTTTTGGTTGCTATACATAAACGAAGCTCCTCAGTTAATAAAAACAAGCCACCGAGAAAGCTTGCAAAGTGCTTTTTGCACTACTATCAACCTGAAAGATTATACTTCAACCCGTCCGGTTTGACAATAGGAAACCCAGACAAATCACTTTTTCTGCACAGCAAACCATAGTTCTACATAGCCATGTTCATCGTCTCCGCCGTAGAGTTCCATGTCCAAACTGCCTACTTGCTCATACTCGGAGGTTGGAATCCACTCTGTAAAAAAGCGCTTATACATGTTGCCTATGGTATCACCAAAATCATCCCACTTGACATTTCCCGAAGGAAAAATTGCCCATGTATGTGCCGGAATATCCACAATGGTAAACCCACCGGTATCGCTGCTTTGAGTGTTGAAAGCACAAAGCATATATGGAAAAGTGCCTTCCCCGGTTTCCCTGTAATCACACACCGCGTGAACCTTGCTGAGCTCACTGCCTACAAACGCCGGAAGCTCACCCGCACTATCTTCAAGCTTTTGATGCATCCCATTTTCAAGGCTATCTTCCCATAAATCGCTTGGCTTGCGATGCCCCGCATCACTCGTGTCTGTACCCATTATGCTTGGCAAACCAACATCTTCATTGAAAATTTCCTCAACGCCATAAACTTGAAATCCTTCTTTTGTCTCTATTCGATAATCCATTTCAGTATCTCCTTTGATTGATATTTGGAAAGAAATCCTTGGATATGCTTTAAGTGCTGCGCCATCAAGACGTGCATCTGTTGGTGTGACTCCGTGCAAAGCTTGAAAAGCGCGAGAAAAAGAAACCGGTGAATCATAACCATATTTCACAGCAAGGTCAATGACTTTAGCATCGCCGCTCTGCAACTCAAGCGCCGCCAACGTCAACCTTCTTCTTCGAATATATTCAGATAGAGAAATATCTGTAATAAACGAAAATGTCCTGCGAAAGTTATATGATGAGCAACAAGCGATTTTGGCAAGCTCCTCATGGTCAATCTCGCCTGTCAGGTTGTTTTCAATATAAACAAGCGAAGCTTTCATACGTGTAAGCCAATCCATGTCAATCCCCCCTTTCAAACAAAGTATATGCGATAAGATTTAAAAAATCGCAACAATCCATGCCGTATTTTGTTTGCCCCACTCCGCCAAGCAAAGACAATACTTGTTCCCATATAATAACATTATTTCAAAAAAACACAATAAGCCCTATCCTGACACAACCGAAACGAACATTCTTGACAGTTTTGTATTTCGCTCGTAAAATGGTTGTATTATGTTTAGGGGTGAAGCTTGTGACTGTAGATATGATGGTTAAAACCTTGTTGGACTCAGCGCCGCTTTATGTGGAAATTTGGGAGCATAAAGATGGCGAACTTAGGTTTATGGATTGCAACGAACGCGCTGTTACAGTGTTTGGCGTTAAGTCGAAACAAGATGTTATGGATTTGACATTCGTAGATAGGCCGGAGTATCAGCCCGACGGCAGAGAGTCCACTGAAATGATATATGCCACTTTAAATCATGTGCTCGAACACGGTCATGGCAAAGCCGCATTTTCCCTCATGAACGTGTTGGGCGAGGAAATGCCTTTTGAATTTACTTTTACCCGCGTTTCGCTTCCGGACAGGCAAATTATTGTATGCTATGGCTACGACTTACGCGAAGCCATTGCCGCTCGTGAAGAGGTAGAGGCAGAGCGTGTAGCTGCTAAAATTGACGCACTGGAAAGAGAAAAGCGATTTAAAGAAAACATTTTGGCAACTATTTCTCACGAACTGAGAACCCCGCTTGCTGTAATGTCTGTTTACGCAGAAATGGCAGTACGGCAGATAAAGAGCGGCAAAGTAACGGATGAAGCAATTGCCGCACTTGACACAATAAGTGACGAATCACACCGTCTGGCGGCACTGGCAAGCAATGCGCTTGATATGTTTGTGAAAAAAGTGGCAAATGAAACAAAAGCTTATGTTGATATTCCAAAAATGGTTGCACAATTTGTGAGCATCTTGGACTCCACAGCAAAAAAGCGGGGTGTGAAGCTCCACTCGCATTTCCCGCAAGATTTGCCGCAGGTGTGGGCAGTTTCGGGTGAGCTCACCCGTGTATTCTGGAACATTCTCGATAATGCAATTAGATATACAAAAAACGGAACCATCAACATTTCTGCTATGTCTGCACAGGACAAAGTAATTATTTCTATTGCAGACACAGGCTGTGGAATGAACGCCGAAAGTAAATCCCGTGCATTTGAACACGGGTTTGGCGAAGGTTCAGGATTGGGGTTAAGTTTTTGCAAAGACATAATTAAAGCACATGGTGGCGAAATTTCAATCGAATCTGAATTTGGCTTGGGAACTTCGGTTACGTTTTCCCTTGGGACTGTCGAGGAGTTGTCAGAATAATGGGTGTAGTTTTGCTTGTTGAAGACAATAAAAAAATATTGGATGCAAACCGCTGGATTTTACAAGAGCGCGGTCATGAGGTGCTGTGCGCAGAGACCCTTGCCGAAGCACGGGCTATGCTTTGCCGCCAAACTCCTGACATCGCAGTGCTTGACATAATGTTGCCCGATGGTGATGGAGTTACTTTTTTGCCTGAGCTACGCAAAATATGCAATATCCCCGTACTGTTTTTAACCAGCCTTACCGAACAAGAAGAAATAATAAGCGGACTGCGTGCAGGTGGCAACGACTACATTACAAAACCCTATAAAATTGACGAATTTTGCGCCCGCGTTGAAGCTGCAATGCAATGGGAATTTTCACGCCGCAATAACCTTAAATTCTCACACGGGCCATTCACACTTGATTTGATTGCAGGACAGGCACAGGTAAACGATGAGCCGCTTACGCTGACAAACACAGACTTTAAACTACTTTATCTGTGTCTGCAAAACGAAGGAAAGATTATGGAATTCGGTTTCATCTATGAAAGCATATGGCAACGCCAAATGGGAAATGACAAAAATGCCGTACAAGCCGCAGTAAAACGCTTTCGGCAAAAAATCGAACCCATAGGTTACGACATTTACGCTGTGCGAAATAAGGGATATATTTTCGATAAGGTGTAGAAAACGAACATTTTTGTGCGTTTTGAAACACCGCTGTCAGTTTTCAGGCAAAAGTGACCGATATAAAATTTCTCATATTTTTGATGATATACTCTCATTGTTAAGAGCTTTACGGCTCAAAATTTTTAACTATGAGAGGATTAAACTTTATGCAAAAACCGAATTCAAAAAGATACACAGCAACAATTTTTCTTGTCGCGCTCGTCAGCGTGTTCCTTGTAATGGGGCTCACAGCTTGTGGAGATTCCGAACCTGAAGCCACCCCTACGCCTGCTGCAACCCCCACACCGGAAGCAACACCGGAGCCAACACCTACACCGGAGCCGACACCTGAAGAAACATCCGAGCCTGAAGAAAACAACGCCGACTTGTCTCTGATAGGCGCATGGAGATGGGCAGATGACGATAGTTTTCTCTACAACTTTCATGCAGACGGCACCGGCATTCGAGGATTTGAGTGGCAGGGCATGGTTCCGTTTCAATGGGATATGAGCGAAAGCACATTAGACATAGCCACCCAAGCTATAGTTGAACACTGGTCATTTGTAGTAGTTGAGGAAGATGGCGTATTCGTTCTGGCTATAGAGAGCCTACAAGTGCCCGGATTGGTGTTTACATATATGTTCACCGAATATGTCGAAGATGTAGCTCCCGAAGATTACTCGATTCTCTTAGGAGTATGGGCGCAGGTAGACGAATTTGGCAATATTCACCCTTGGGATTATGTATTTTTCAGCGATGGTTCAGGACTCAGAGGAACTACTGAAAACTTCGACGTTTTCTATTGGGAAGCCGACTATGAAACAGGTGAGCTCATAATCTACATTCCCTCTTCCCTTGAACAATGGGATATAGAACTTACAGAAAACAACTTTACAGCATCCAGCCCGGAACTCCCCGGAGTAAGACTGATTTACAATCGCATCAATTAAGAAAACAATCGGACAATACCAAACAATGATAAAATTAAGTAAACAGTGTAGTGCAATTTTTGTACTACACTGTTTACTTAGTTAAACTTTTATGATGGCATAATACTGATAAATGGCAGAATTTATCAGTAAATAAGCAAAATTAGCGTATTTAAAACGGTTAAGTATTGACATTTAACTTCATGCTGTGTATTCTATATATTAGACTTTGAGAATGAATGGTGATTGCCAAGGGCTACAGTGTTTAACATTGATAGCATCGGTGTGATGCCATATACTTCGCGCGGTAATTCTTATAAATTATAGAGTGGAGGCATATACCCATGTTTAAAAACTTGAAGCTACGAAACAAAATCGTTATTCCAATCAGCATTATTCTGGTAATACTTATGACTTTTATCGTTGTGTTTGTATCTATTACCACGGCAAATCTCGTCGATTCCTATGAAGATGATAGATTAGCTGCGGCATCGCAAGCGGTTCGGGCATATCTTGCCGCCTATGAGCAGAAAACTCTCATTGCCGCCTCAGCGCTCGGTGGCAGTGCTGAACTGATTAACCTCATCCATGCCGGAGATAGAGATGCAATTTGGCAATATGCGGTCAATAGAAAGGACTTTTTTGGGATAGATGAAATTATTGTAGGCAGTGCTGATGGCATTGCCCTCGCACGCTCTCACATGAGGGATTCCTACGGGGACAACATCAGTGGTGTGCCCTCTGTTGCAGCGGCACTGAACCGGCAGACAATAACGCTTTACACTCCCACACCTACAGCCACTATGGTTATGACATCAACTTCCCCGATTTTAGATGGTGATACCCTTGTCGGGTCTATTGTCGTCAACTTTGTGATAGGCAGGGGTGTTGAGGAAACAGATGCTTTTCTGGATGCGCTTGGTGCCACATTTGACATTGACGCCACAGTTTTTAACCGTGACGGAGAGTCTGTTTCATCTACCCTTATTCATCCTGAAACCGGAGCCCGCGCGGTAGGTACCACTGTTGCTCAAAATGTATCTGATGCAGTGCTTGGACGCGGGGAGCACCTCACGCTCGAATTAAATGTGTTTGGCATGCTTCCCTACACAGCTTACTATTTTCCATTGCCCGGAGCGGACGGCAATCCCAATGCCATGTTTTTTGTTGGCGTTTCCGCAGAGTATGGTCTGGCTAATATCTTATCCCAGCGGATTATTATGATTATAATAGGTGTTGCCGGATTGGCGGTCGTCATGCTTCTGGTACTTTTGATAGCCGGTCAAATTAGCAAACCTGTGAAAGTTCTGGGCGAGTTTATGCAGGTTATGTCTCGAGATGGAGACATTATCGCCTCTCCGGAAGAAGAGCGAATTTTGGAAGGATATATGGCTCGTAAAGACGAGCTTGGAAGTTTGTTTAGTTCATTTCAAAACCTCATCAATGTGCTCATTGAAGTAAAAGATGACCTTGGCGAAGTGGCATCCGGTAATCTTGCAGTTGATGTCAATGTTAGAAGCGACAGAGATATATTATCTATAACTCTCGCGGAAATGGTGGGAAATCTAAACCGCATGTTCAGTGAAGTCAGCTCAGTCACTTATGGGGTCGCTTCCGGCTCAAAGCAAATGGCGGATGGGTCACAAGCACTCGCTCAATCTTCAACAGCGCAGGCAACATCAGTTGAGCAACTGTCAGCCTCTATTTCCGAAATAGCAAAAAAAACAGAAGATAACGCAAAAATGGCAAGCAGAGCAGCATCGCTTGCAAGCAATATAAAAGCAAGTGCAGAAAAAGGCAGCAGTCAAATGGATGATATGATGGCGGCTGTCAGGGACATCAATGAGTCCGGCAAAAATATCAGTAAGGTAATTAAATCCATTGATGATATTGCATTCCAGACGAACATACTCGCCCTCAACGCCGCAGTCGAAGCTGCAAGAGCAGGGCAACACGGTAAAGGGTTTGCTGTTGTGGCTGAGGAGGTCAGAAACCTTGCAGCCAAGAGTGCAGAGGCCGCAAAAGATACCGAGAGCCTGATTGCAGATTCTGTATCAAAAGCCGAACTTGGCTCTAAGATTGCCGATGAGACCTCTGCGAGTCTTATCGAAATTGTTGAAGGCATCGACGAGAGCAGCCGGCTTGTGGGGGACATTGCCAGATATTCTGAAGAGCAAGCTACCGGCATTGCACAAATCAATACAGGCATAGACCAAGTGGCAAATGTAGTGCAGCAAACCAGCGCATCAGCAGAGCAGAGCGCAGCGGTGTCTCACAATATGAACGATCAATCCACAACACTTGAACGGCTGATTTCGCAATTCAGGCTTAAAGACCAACAAGACAACGGAATGTTGTCGATACCCTCAAACAGCTCGAAAGCAGATGAGCAGCAAGACAAACCGGACGACTTTGATGACTCATCTGACTCTTTTGGAAAGTATTAATTCTTCACTTAGAGTTTCCTGAACAGAGTTATATTATAAACAGTGTATCATAGAAGTTTATTTAAGTGTTTACTGAATTAAACTTCTATGATATTATTATGCAAATGCTTAAATGAAATCCATGCATTTGGTTAAATGGGGGCGTTGTAAAACATGAATAGTGAAACAAATTTAACGAAAATCCCCGGTATCGGTAAGAAAATGGCAGAGCACATGATTAACGCAGGATATCCCTCAATCGAATCCCTCAGAGGGCAAGATCCAAATGAGGTCTATACTAAGGACATCTTAAATCGTGGCGTAAAATCGTGCAAATGCTCGCTGTATTGCTACCGTCTGGCGGTACATTATGCCGACAATGATGGAGTTTTGCCACCAAACAAGCAAAACTGGTCTGACTGGAAAGATTAGATACCATGGACGATATTGTCGTCGGTGAACATTTTGCGCTGTATGTATTCCCGAAACATTGGTAAATCGAACGCAACTTTGCCATATCCGCTACTGCTTATAATTCCTTGTTCAATCAAGCGTTTTCTATACATACCTGCATATTTTGAAGTTACATTCATACGAGTTGCAACATTCGCAACAGTGCTGTAACCATCATCTTCGAGCATAGCTTCTAAAAAAGCTATGTCTTGTTCAGATAATTCTCGATAAGTAGCCTCAAAAATCATTCTTTCAAGATCTTTCTCTGCTAAAGCAATTCCTGCCTCAACATCTCCGAGAGAAATATATTCCTCCTGAGTATTTTGCCGCCAAATTTGATACCCGACCAGTTGAATCATGAAAGGAAAGCCTTTAGTGCTTTTTGCGGCAATGTCAAGTGCATCCGAATCAATCTTACGTCCGGCAAGCTCTATCGTCTTTTTTAGTGAAAATTGTACTTCTGATTCATTGACAGCCTCAAGGTGATGTTGAAACGCTCTTCTGAGAAATGATATAGAATCGTCACGCAGCAAGCTTGAAACCTTTGGCGGCAAACCTGCCATCACAAGGGCCATATCCCTGCGTTCGCGGACAAAATGTTGAAATGTTGTTATAACAGTTTTTAACTCATCAATCCTCACATCTACTTCGTCAATAGTTAATAAGAGTCCAACATTATTTTCGTTTAGTTCTTTTAATATTGAAGTTAATTCAGAGCGCCAAGTGCTTTTTCGCACACTCTGATTTACTGTTCGAGAAACGCTGACTCCTGCAAGACTAATTGAAGATATGTGTGATAGTGTTTCGGGAGCAAGATGCTCACTTGCGTTGTCTCTCAGTTGGATTAAAATTTCGTCAAGCATATCAGAAGACGCATTTACGTCAACACTTATCCAACCGTTAGCAGACGCTTCTTCGGCTATTTTCGCGAGTAAAACAGTCTTGCCTGTGCCTCTTGCCCCTACAAAAATAGTCGCTCTGTTTGGATCGCCGGGTCCGTTGTTTAATCCATCCATAATATCGTGTATGATATTATCTCTTCCTGCAATATGAATAGGTATACTTCCGAATGTAGGAGTGAATGGATTCGCTAAATGAGTAATCATACAATCCCCTTTCGTTTAGAACTTTTTAGAACCTTTTAGTTTCTTTTAGAACTTTTTAGAACCTTTTAGAACTTTTTAGAACCTTTTAGTTTTCATTATAGCAGAAGATTTGTGTTAATGCAATTAGTTTTTTAAGTGGTGAAACCTTGGTTAGTTCGTTAAAGCAATGCGCAAGTCATCCGTCAAAAAACAAATCATCAATTGTCACTTCAGACTGAACGGAAGCTCTGTATCCGGCTTCTGACAACCCGTAAGTTGACACCAGAGTTATGTGTGTAGCTTTTTTTGTCGCAGTTTCAACTAAAAAGGCAATGCGCTTGTTTTGCAAGTTTTTTTCATCATTGGCTGACAAAGTTATCGGGTGCAGGGAATACTTCATTTCGCATAAATTCAAAACACCATCTTTACGTGAAATAATTAAATCTATCTGCGCTCCGGGTTTCATCTTTTTACTTTTCCAAGAAAAAGCTTCGGTTGAAATACCGGAGATTCCCAATTTTCGTTTTATTTGTGGCAGATGGCGCAGGCAGAGCATTTCAAATGCGTGACCACTCCAAGCACGGCGTCCACCATCGTCAATCAAATTTGTCCAATAATACTCATCTTTTGAGTGGTTTTCACTGACATATTTTAGCCAAAAGAGTGAAAATGGGTCAACAAGTCGATAATACGCACTGTTTTTTTGTTTCGTAAAGTCGTTATAGCGCTCGATGAAGCCGCATTGTTCAAGTTCGTTTAGTGTTTTTGTCAAATTGCCCCCGCCGGGAATTCCCGAAATTTCTATTATCTCGTCGCGTGTCTTGCCGGATTTTGTTTGTGCCAATGTTCGGACTATTTTCATGTGGCGTTCTGACGAACGAAAAAGGGAGCTATAGACTTCGTTAAACTCATTTCGCAGTGGCGCATTTGAAGCAAATAGTAATTTATCAATATTTTGAGTTAGTCCAAATTTTTTATCAAACATATTTAGATAATAGGGTATGCCGCCAAAAACCATATGACTTTCTGCCATCTGCTGCCTGTTCATAACAACACCGATGCTATCAAAAAATGCTTCGGTTTCCGCCAGAGTAAATGGTGCTAACCATATACGCCCCGTAATGCGATTATGTAATCCGCCTTTATTTTCAAACAAATTTTTGACAATCCAAGCCGCTGATGACCCACAGACAATCAGCATAATATCGGAGCGCCTTGAAGCAAAAGTGTTCCAGAAAAAATCCAATGCAGGTAAAAAATCAGATTTATAACTGTCAAGCCAAGGCAGTTCATCTATAAATACTACTTGTCGCTGCTCTTGTGGCTCACCGAGCAGTCTTTTGAGCTTTCGAAATGCATCAGCCCAGTTTTTTGATGAACTATCAGCATTTCCACCATATTCAGCAATGGTATTGTCAAATAAGCTGAGTTGATAGTTGGTTGAGACATTCTTGCCTACCAGACCGGAAAAGTAAAATGCCATATCTTGGTAAAACATCTCTCTTACAAGGAAAGTTTTACCGACACGTCTTCGACCGACTATTGCGACAAATTCCGGCTTTCCGGAATTGAAATACTTATTTAATTCCTCTTGCTCACGTATTCTCCCGATAATACCCATGGTACACCTCCGTCCAAAACACACCTTATTATACCACTTTTGGACGAATATACAAGCTTTTTTTGCAATTTCAGCTACACGCCCGTCCAAAACATGCTTTTTCATACTACTTTTGGACGAACAGATGATAAAGCGTAGCGCAAAATTAAATTTTTCAAAAAAGTTAACACAAAACGGCAAAAATACGATATAATGATTATGTGCAATGCACCTATTTGGGACTGTACAGGTTTCGACGGGGGTGTGGATGCGTAAATAGCGGGCGGAGAAGCCGACTCCTAAAAAGGCAAACTTTATAAATTAAAGAACAACGATTACGCTGTTCCGGTAGCCGCTTAGTGCTACCCGTCCTCCCGGGAAGGTCCACGAGCCCGGCTTGGGCGTTGATTAGTGGAGAACGTGAGTGCGATAAGCTTTGCTCGCACCATGAACAATGAAGCTACCGACCCATAATCGCGTGACGGCTTGCGCTATGGTGAGGAAAACGGGGTAACCCAAAATAACCGTCTGCGCCCGGAGAAGTTTGCGTCTAAGTGCTTTCGGACGGGAGTTCGATTCTCCCCAGTTCCACCAATCTAAAGTCAAGACCACACTAACATTTTGTTTGTAAACGTGGCCTTGACTTTATTGTGTCGGTCACACCTTGAAAGAGAACTAAATCCTATACTTTTCGATACCGGCGAACCGGATATATGGGTTCCTGATGAAAGCGATGCATGAAAATAAATTATTGACAAATAGTTGATAATTAATTCATTCATTTAGCATTTATAATGATAAAATATTCAATAGATACCTACTTTACTCCGTCGCAGAAAAAACATGTAAGAAGAATTTCAGTTCGATGATGTGTTTGTCTCGAAAGGATAATTGGTACTATGAAAATTTTATATGATAATTTGTCTAAAAAAACTTTCAATAGACTCAGGCACTGCATAGTCGCAGTGCTGTTTTGTCTTACAATCATTGCCGTGCATTTTATACAGGCATTTGCCGCTCCGGACTTATCTGACACAGCCACGGGCTCTGCCGTAGTAAACGAAGCAATAACCGAAGAAGATTCACCCGGAACCGATGTGATTGGCGGCGCAGACACAGAGTCACAATATGACGACGAACCACAAACAGTACTCCCGGAGACACCCGAGAGCTGCTGTGAGAGTGATTGCAGTTGCGAAGCGCCTGTGGAGCATGAGTGCTCAGGTGAAGAATGTTTGGCTCCGAGTTGCAGCTCAGATAAAAACGAGGGAACGGAAGCTGACGAAAAGAGCGATAACTCAGCACCGGGTGAAAGCGATGAAGTACAATCGGACGACACCGATGATGAAAAAATAAGCGATGAATTGACTGACAGCTCTTCAATCGCAAAAGCCGGATTAGTGAGGGCTATAATCCCGTTTTCAATCGGCGAGTCAATTATTGATATATCAAGCACAAGCACCGCAAGCGGTGACGGTTGGACTTTTGCAGGCAATGTATTTTTGCTCGAAGACGGAGCAAATGTAACTATTGTCGGGCAAAGTGTAAGTCAAAATCGTTTAGCCGTCACTTCCGGCGCAACTGTTACGATAACTCTCAACGGCACGACAATAAACGGGCTGAATACAAACCAAAGCCCACTACTTCTGGGCAGTGGTTCAACGGCGACTGTTATTTTGGCAGACGGAGTAACAAACACCTTTGTCGGTGGTGTCAACATGGCGGGTATTCAAGTTCCAAGTGATGCCGTGCTGACAATGATGGGTTCAGGCACGCTAAATGCAACAGGCGGAGCTGTTGGTGCAGGTTCCGGTACATACGGGGGCGCAGGGATTGGCAGTGGTGCTTTTCCGGTGGGTGCCGCAGTTGGCACCTCCGGCACTATCAACATACTTTCAGGTAACATAACTGCATTCGGCGGTAACATGAGCGCAGGCATTGGTGGCGGATATAACAGCAGTGGTGGCACGATAAACATTTCAGGAAGCGCAAATGTAACGTCAACAGGCACAACCAACGGAGCAGGTATCGGCGGCGGCGCATTTGGTGATGGCGGCAATATCACAATCAGCGGCGGAGTCGTCAACGCAACAGGCGGCACTCACGGTGGTGCAGGCATCGGCGGCGGATCGGTTGATGGCAACACATCAGCACCTAACGGAAGCGGTGGAAATATAACCATCACAGGCGGCACAATAGTTGCCAAAGGCGCATCAGCCTCCGTAGATAATGGCACAGGAGGCGGTGCAGGAATTGGCGGCGCAGGTGCAAATAATGCGGCTTATGGCAACACAACAACCAGCGGCTCATCGGGTACTATCAGAATATCAGGCTCGGCAAATGTCACAGCTATAGGCGGCAATGTCACGCAAGGACCTTTTCTGGGCTTGGGAGGTGGCGGCGGTGGTGCCGGTATCGGCAGCGGCGGCCAAGGCGGCTCCGGCCTGATTGGCATTGCTTCAAATATTATTATAAATAACACAGGTGGACTGACTGTATCGGGAGGAACCGGAATCACTTCAGCAGGAACTCCTGCAATAGTAGGTGCAAATATTGGATTTGGCGGCGGCGACAGTAGTAGTGGTGTCGCAGGAAATGAGGTATCTGCCGCATCATCTACCATGGATACACCTACAAATGTAGTGTTAAGCAACATGGGAGCAGTATCCTTCATAGCAAGCAGTACCCCGTCTGATGCTGCTTATAGTTTCACATTATTTAGAAACGGAGTTCCCGTGCCGACATTTACAAACACGTCAATTGCAAGTGGCGGCGAGCTAGTTTCCGGCCTGGCTGATGCAATGCGAAGCTCAGTGGGAGCATATACGGTTCAAGTGACCGCGACAACCGAAAAACTCGAGTTCTATCCTCGGTCTGCTGCGTCAGCAAGCTCAAACACGGTAAACGTCTACTCTGTTTCAGTTAATATAGTTGGGGCTCAATCGCCGGAAAGTGTCACAATAAACGGAGTGTCAATAGCCTCTGTCAATGTATTTGAGGGTGCAAATGCCTCTTTGGCGGCAACTCCGAACACAGGCAGAACTGTCGAGTGGAGCGGTGACGGCACAGGGACAGGAAACACTTGCACAATATCAAACATTTCTGCAAATACAAGTGTCACAGTGACATTCGCAACGCCACCTGCAACTGAGACGCCTACACCACCACCTGAAACTACTACTCCGCCCGAAACTACCACACCGCCCGAAACTACTACTCCGCCCGAAACTACTACTCCACCCGAGACGACCACACCTACACCGCCTGCGACTGGGACTCCCACGCCACCTACGGCTACAATACCACCTGCGACCGTGACTCCCACGCCATCTCCATCACCCTCGCCTCTGCCATTACCGCTACCTTTGTCTCCGTCTCCGACACCTACGTCACCACCGGGCACAACACAGCCAAACCTGCCAGGCTCGTCATCACAAACTGCAACGCCGCCCGGCTCAACAGCTCAATTTGCAATCTCACCGACTGCAACCTCAAGTGCCGATGGAACATCACCCAATGGCAGAGAAAATAATAATTCGCTCACAATGGCAGGAAGCGGGTCGGAAACGGTTGCACCACAGCCAACTCCACTGCAACTGCCGGCTCACACCACACTGGCAAACCCTCAAATAAAATCACACGACGATATTTCGCCATCAATAGAACCTAAAGTTTTCACTGATGGTGTAACGAGTGCTCCGCGGGCGAGTGAGGAAAATCATAGCACAATGCTGTGGGTAGTAGTAGGCACGGTAGGAATTGGCATAGTGGGCGTGATTGTTTTTCGTAAGAAGTTTGGTTAGCCGCACATTTCTAACTATCATTCTTCGCATTATTTATAATGCCTTTTGTTTTCCATTTCCCCATCCGATAAACAACTATAGAAAAAATCATGTTGACCGTCCATGCAGTTATCATCGAAAACATTATCGCTTCAGGTCTGCCCAAAAAGTGTACGAACAAGTATGCAGACGGGATACGTATTACTATCGTATTTATAATCGCCGCCCACATCGGATATATGGCATCGCCCGCACCCCTTATGGTACCCCACAGCACCATGGCAAGCGTCAAGGCAAGAAAACCGGGAGCCAGAATGCGTAGCAACTGCTGGCTTAAATCAATTACCTCCTCGGTGGTTGTAAACGCTTCTGCAATGAATCTTCCAAAGATTAGGATAATAGCTACTAAAGCTGCGCAGACAGTCACCGCAAGTATTGCGCCCTGTTTAGTTCCTTTTGAAATCCTGTCGATTTTGCCTGCTCCCATATTTTGTCCGGTATAAATAGTCATTGCATTACTAAATGAAAATATGGGCATCATAACGAGCCCATCTATTCGCATGACAATTACGTTAGTTGCAATAACCATAGGTCCAAAGCTATTCACCAAAGGCTGAACAATCATTATGCCAATGGCAATTATGCCCTGTGAAACTCCCGACGGAACCCCAAGTTTCATTATTTTTTTGACATATTCCTTCTTCGGGCGAAGATATTTAAGGCCCATGTCAAAAGTATCCTGCATTTTCATTAGCCGGCTTAAACACAAAAGACTACTCAGTCCCTGTGCAAGCACGGTACCGACTGCCACAGAAGGCATACCCCAGCCAAGCACAGCTATAAATAAAAAGTTAAATGCGATGTTTAAAATGTTTGATACTATGAGATATACAAGCGGAGAAAATGAGTCTCCCAGTCCTCTTAAAACACCTGATAGTATGTTAAAATATGCCATTCCCAAAATCCCAATGAGGAGAATATTCATATACATAACACTGTCGTCAAGTATTTCAACCGGCGTACCTAGCAAGACAAGTAGTGGCCGTGACAGAAACGGTCCAACAGCCATCATAACCACGCCGATTAAAGCAACAAGTGTTATACCATTTCCCACGGTGTAAGATATTCCATCACGGTCTTTCGCACCAAAGTACTGCGAAACCATGATGCTTACACCCATGGAAACACCCATCATTATTACAATGATAAGAAAAAACAGCGGCATAGAACTGCCAATAGCCGCCAGAGCATAGTCACCTATGAATCTACCCAAAATAATGGCGTCCGAAATGCTGTAAAGTTGCTGAAAAATATTCCCTATGATCATGGGAACAGCAAATATCGCCAGCTTTTTCCAAGGGGTACCCTCAGTCATGTCAATGCGCATCAGTAGTTTTTTAAACCGCTCCACAATGTTCCTCGCTTTTGCTTTCAATTTTAAACACTATATTATACTATGTTGCGACGAAATTCAAGTGGGGTTGTATTTATATCCAATGCTACATGGTTATCGTAACCTCGTTGTCGTTGCCGAGTATGCTGTCGGGGATGAATGTGCCGTCTAGGGTTTTGCCGTTTACCGACACTGATTTTACTCCGCTCTGGTTGCCGTTTGGGTTTAAGACTGTGATGTTTAGCTTTTTACCCCTTAAGTTTTTCACCATTTTGAAGCTGTCCCACTCGCTTGGGATTGATGGGTTTATTGTAATTCCGTCCGGCGTGGGCTTTAGTCCTAAAATCCCTTCGACTATGGCTACCATGACTGTGGACGCTGTCCCTGTCAGCCAGTGGACATGCGCACGGCCGGGGTTCGGGCTGTCGACGCCCTCTATAAACTGCCCGTGGACATATGGCTCCATCTTGCGTATTTCGGCCTTCTCGTTCATGTACGCAGGGCTGATTTCACGCCAGTATTCAAACGCCCTGTCTCCGCGACCAATCAACGCCTCTGCTAATATTGACCACCCTTGAGAGTGGCAGAA